>NZ_CP108067.1:9678361-10316149 GCF_036178145.1 Streptomyces sp. NBC_00273
TGGACGGTGACCCGGCCCTTCGAACCGAGCACGCCACCAGTTCCGCACCCTGGCTGCCGGATGCGAACGTGGCAGTTCCACTCATCCGGCAGCCCTGCCAACGGCCCCAAGGCGGTGGCGCGGGCAGCCATTCGACTCCTGTGACCGGCTACGGGCACAGCCCCTCGTCCGGCGTCCCGTCAACACGGGGCAGCGTGTTGGGTGACCGTGCGGTGGCCTGCGCAGTTGCCTGTACGGAACTTCCGGCCCGCCAGCGCCATAGGTCACGGGCTTCGCGGTCAGTGCCCTGGCACCGCCTCGCGGGCGCGAAGGGGGTGCTTGGGCTGTTCAGGCGCTCCTTGGCGCCGCTTGGTCGAATCATGAAGCGTCATCAGGGTGTCCGGGAAGGCCGTGGTGGTGAGGGGCCCAGGTTGGCGCGTGCCGTCCTCCTGGGTCTGCCCCGAGCGGGTGCACGAGGTACCCGCGAGAGCCGTTGCCGAGATGACCGCTGGATGCGGTGGCGTGTGGCGGTCGGAAGGCGAGAGGCAGCTTGAATGGCTATTTCTATGTTCTCCCCTGATCCGCTCTTCGCGTCCAGGCGCCGCACCAGACGTGCCACAGGCTGGCAGCGGTCGAGGATCAGCCGAGTCGGGGCGGTGGCGGCCCTGGGTGCGGCGCTCGTGCTGTGCTGTCCCGGCGTCGCGCTGGCCGCCCCGGGCGACCTGGATCCCAGCTTCGACACCGACGGCAGAGCGACCGCCGACTTCGGCGGTACCGACGAGGGCCGCGCGATGGCGCTGCCGGCCGACGGCAGGATCATGGTCGCGGGCCGCACGGGCGGTGACTTCGTGCTGGCCCGGTACAACACCGACGGCAGCCTGGACACCACCTTCGACACGGACGCAGGTCGGCCACGATGTAAGGGGTGATCATGGTGCATCCCGGGGATCCGTAACAGGTGATCACGGTCGGCGTCGAAGAAGAGTACTTGCTGGTGGATCCAGCAACCGGGCTGCCGGCGCCCCTGGTCGAGGAGGTCCGCCGTGCGGCCGGGCTCGGACCCCTCGTGGAGGATGGTGAAGTCCAGCACGAGCTGCTGCAGGGTCAGATCGAGGTGGCCACTCCCGTGTGCACAACCCTGGACGAGGCGGGGGCCATCTGTTGCGGCTGCGCCATGCGGTCGCCTCGGCCGCAGAGGCGAACGGCTGCCGGATCGCTGCCACGGGTGCGGCGCCGCTGCGAGGGCCGGTGCGCCCCGCATGACGCCAGGGGGGAAGGGCGGCATGCGGCGGGGCCCGCTCCGGAAGACCCCCGCCCCCCAGGCGGCAGCTTCCGGTATCCACGCGTCTACTGACCTTGAAGCACGTAGCCCGCAGAGAGGGCCAAGTCCTTCTGCGCTCGGTCCGGGACGGGTACGCCAGGCACTTCGACTCCTCGGGTTGCCTGTCGGACAAGAACCTGGGCAGCCATCACAGCATGGAGGGCAGCTTCGATCCGGGCTTCGCCTGTGTTGCTCCAACGAGGCCCTAGGAGAGCCCGATGACGTGGTGGTCGTGCGGTTCGACGATGCCGGAACCCACAGAGGCCACCAGGATGCGCTGGACCGCCCGCAGCATGCCCACCCTGGACTTTCGGCCCGGACATCGCCCTGGACGTCATGGTCGGCAAGCGCCAAGACCTGGCCCGGCGCGATGACCACCTGAGGGGGCTGACCAGGTTCCTGCTCGACGCTGACGAAACCATTGGCGCGCCCGGCATCGCACGCCCGGGATACTGCGCACTGTGGTGGGAGTGCCCAGGACCGGCTGCTGTGAGCGCGCTCAGCACTGGGCAAGCCTTAGGGGGCCTGGGCAAGCCTTTCCGGTGCAGGGCTTGCCCAGACCTCCGGCTAAGGGCACTCCCGCCCCGGGCCCAGGACGTCGGCGTAGATCCGGGCCCGGACACCGGGTTTGCCGGGATCTCGATGCACCGGGCCGATGCCCGAAATCGCCCAGCGTTTTTCCAGCGCGGCCATAACGGCCTGGACGGAGTCCTCGCTCCCGCCGGTGATGTCCAGCACCACCAGGCCGGGCTCCGCGATGTCCTGCTCGTCGATCGGCTTCATCTCCCGGGCACGTTTTTGCTGGCCGAGCGGGACGCCGGCCGGGCACTGGCCGCCTGCGAGCGGTACTTCCACCCCACCCGACCCGACCCCGCACTGCCGTGACCCGCGTACTGCGTCGTATCTCACTGTGCCCCGGTCGTTGGCGCTACCGCGCTCCGCCGTCGATGGTGTTGCCTGGGACGGCGGGGCACGGTCGGGTGGCCCCCTACCAGGACCACTTCGTCGGCGGCTTCACTTCTTTCCTGTCCTTCTTGTCCTTCTTGACCTTGTGGATGAGCGTTTCCGGCGCGTCGCGGTTCGAACGGTAGCTGGCGTCACCGGAGTAGACGGCGGTGATCAGGTGGGTACCGTGTGCCGGTCCGTCCACGATCAAGGAGGCGACGCTGCAGTTGCCGCCGGCGGGCCTCAGCTGGGCCGTGCCGACGGGAGCGGCGTCGACGGCGAAGGCAACGGTGCCGGTCGGCCGGGGCACGTTCGGTCCGCTGACGGACGGGCACACGAGATCCGTCAGACGGACCGGCTTCCCCGGCTGCGACGGGTTCGGGTGGGACTCCAGGTAGGTGATCACGGCACCCGGCAGCGTGTACGAGATGGTGACCAGCCCGCTTCCGGCGTTCGCGCCGGTGGTGAAGGTACTGCCGGCCGGTCCCGCACTCGAACCGCCGCCACCGCCGCCCGCCCCCGAGAACTCGACGTTGGTAATGCCTCCGCCTCCGCCGCCTCCGCCGCCGTTCACTCCTCCGCCTCCGCCACCGCCACCGGTGATCCCGCCCGCGTCGCCGGTCCTGCCCGTTCCGCCGATTCCGCCCGTGCCCAGCACGCCGGGCTGGCCGTTTCCGCCGTTGTTGTCACTGCCCGTGCCGCCGGCCCCGCCCGTACCGGGGCCTGTCGGGGTGGCCCCGCCGCCGCCCTGGCCACCGGTGGTGTTGGCGCCGCCGGTGCCGTTGGTCCCGTTCACCCCGGACTGGCCGCCGGCACCGCCGCCACCGCCTGACAGCTCGTCGGTGGCACCTCCGCCGCCTCCGCCGCCGGCCGTGACGAGCCGGGAAGCCAGGTCCAGGGTTCCGGAGCGAACGTCCGACGCACCGCCACCGCCACCGCCGTAGGCGGAGTCCGAGGAGCCGCCGGTGCCACCGCCGTTGAAGCCACCGGTACCCGGGGCGCTGTCCGTCCCGACCCCGCCCGCGCCGCCGACGTTGACCTGGAGCGTCTGGCCCGACACGACGGTCAGAGTGCCGTCCACCTCGGCACCGGCACCCCCGACGCCTCCAGGGTTGTCATTGCCGGCCGCCGCGCCCCCGGAAGCGCCCCGGGCATCCACGGACAGCTGCGTCACCCCGCTGGGCACGGTGAACGTCTGCGCCGCCCCGGTGTAGTCGAACGTGCACACCACCTGGCTGCCGGTCTGCACACAGCCCTGGGCAGCGGCCGGGGCCGCCAGGAGCGGCACCAAGGCCAGGGACATCCCCGTGGCCAGGCTTGCTGTCGCCAGCGCGCGAAGACGCGGCCGGGGCCGGGGACGACGGGCGATGACAGGATCGTGTGGAACGGCCATGTGAGGTTCCTCCTCGTTGCTGCCGCATCGCCGGCCGCAGAGGAAGAGCGGTCAGCGATCGCAGCCGCGGCCCGAAGATGCAATGCCGACAAGACCGCGGGCTCTACGACGGGCCCGCAACACGGATGATCACCACGGTCCCCGCGCGTCTCTTGGCGGCGCGCCCTTCGGTAGCCCGTTCGGTCGAACACATGCGTGCGGGCCGGTGGACACCCGGCCGCCGTGCCGGAAGCGGATACACCGACCGGGAGGCACGCGCGGGTTGCCGCTCACCGGCAAATGTGTTCGCTCGCGGACCTTTAAGCCAGAGCAGATGCAGGTCGGGCGACGGGGCTGGCCGCCGCATCGTCATCCTCGAGGGCCAGTTGGAAGAAGCTCAGCGGATCAACGCCGAGTATCGCCGTGCCGCCGGTTCGGTGAACCCCTCGGCCTCGGCTTGCGGACGGCTCCCGAGCGGCGCGACCATCGGTTCGGGCCGTCTGGTGCCCGCATTCGGGCGGGCACGCATCAAGCCGGCCGATCGCGGCGAGGTGGGACGGCATGGACTTCCGTGTGATGCCGAGGCGTTTCGGGCCGACGGTGTACCTCGCCCCGTCCGGTGAGCCTGCAGCACGTAGGCCAGACCCCGGTCCTCCAGGCCGTGGCGGAAATCGGCGTTCGCGCCGTAACCGGTGTCTGCGACCAGCGCGGCGGGCCCAACGTGCCCGAGTACTGCCGGGACACCCTGGGTGATGCGGTGCCGTCTTTGGGGAAACCGGTGTCGTCCACCACCCACACCTCGGGCCGCACCGCCCGCACCGCCCGCCATGCCAGCCGAGCCCGCACGTCCTCGACCGGCCAGGTCGAGGACGTCATGAACTGCTGCAACCGCTGATGGTCCACCCCGAGGCGCTCGGCCATCGGCTGCATCGACTTGCGTCGGCCGTCCAACAGCAGGCCCCGCAGATACAACTGGCCCGCCTCCAGCCGGCCCCGCCGCACCAACGGCGCGAACACTTCGGAGGCGAACTCCTCCAACCGGCCCCGCATCGCAGCAAGCTCCCCAGCCCTCATACAACCAGCGAACTACCGAACACCCTACGTGACAAGGCCCAGTAACAAAGCACTACTAGGCGAAGGAGAACCAGTTGACGTTGACGAAGTCGGAGGACTGGCCGCTCTCGAAGGTCAGATAGACGTCGTGGGTTCCGGTGGTGCGGCGGATGTCGGCGGGGACGGTGCGCCAGGCCTGCCAGCCGCCGGTGTTGGCGACGGCGAAGCCGCCGACCGGGGTGGCTGTGGGGCTGTCGAGGCGGACCTGGACCAGGCCGCTGACTCCGCCGGCGGCCCCGGAAGCGACGCGGGCGTCGAAGCGGGTGGCGCCGGTGGAGCCGAATGCGACGGCCGAGAACTTGAGCCAGTCGCCGTTGGACAGATGGCCGACGTCGGATCCGCCGCCGTCGGAGCAGGCCTCGACCTGTGCTCCGGACTGGGCGTTGAACGCCTCGGCCTGGATGGTGGTGAAGGCGCTGACCCCGCGGCCCGGGGCGGTGGCGGTCGGCGTGGGGGTTGGTGTGCCGCCGCCGGCCACACCGCCGACCGTGATGGTCCAGCGGCCGGGGGTGCCGGATTGCACCTTGCCCTCGAAGTCGACTCCGGCCGGGTGAACGTCGTCATACGGGAAGGCGTACCCGAGATGGTCGGGGGTGGCGTTGTGCAGGATGCGGGCGTAGTGGTTGGTGCGCGGCCGGGTGTAGAAGGCGGCGGGCTTCTCGGCTGTCGGCTGGTGGGGGTTGTCCAGCAGGGTGGTGCGGTTGAAGGCGGCGGCGAGCCGTGCGCTGAGATTGCCCATCAGGTCGTTGCCCGTGGTGAAGGGCGCGTCGCTGCAGGAGAAGATCGAAAGGGTGGACGGCTTGGCGAAGCTGCCGACTCCGGGGAAGGCGAGGACGTCGCCGTTCACCCGGCCGGTGACGGTTCCCCAGGTGAACTGGGTGTCGATGCGCAGGTCAGTGGAGCGGTACTTGTTCCACACCTCGTTTACGTAGCCGTCGAAGTAACCGCGGAACAAGGCGCTGTTGCCGCGGATTGCCAGATTGGGGCTGAGTACGCGCAAGTCGCGGCCGCCCGCGGTGACGATCAGCCGGCTCCAGTCGCTGCTGTCGGCGGCGGACTGGGCCCGCAGCGCGGCGGCGACCCGGGACAGTCCGTCGGCGGGCAGCCCGCGCACCGTCTGGGTGCCCTGCCCGGTCTCCAGTTCGAAGGCGATCGGCAGCGAGACCATGTCGACGAACGTGATGTTGGCGTACAACTGATCGCTGTTGAAGGTGAATTCGCAGAAGTCGTGAGCAACGTTCGTGTTGGGGTCGGTAGGGTTGCTCACCGACGGCAGGGCCAGGCCGCCGCCGCGGTTCACCAGGAAGGTGAGCTTCGTGCCGACGGAGAAGTAGATACGGCCGCTGTCCAGGCGCGGCAGCGTCACCCTCCGCGCTTCGGCGCCGGACGCGTTGAGCGGGATGGCACAGTCGACCCCGAGCGGGGTCTGATCGTTGGCCGGAGCTGGCGGGTGGTACAGGCTGGAGCCGTTGGCCTGGATGAAGGCCCAGGCGCCGCCGGCCGCGGGGTCGCGGCCGAGTACATAGGCGTACACCGTGTTGTTGCCGGTGGTGTTCAGCAGGTCCAGGGGGAGCGTGGCGGTGGTGGACGCGTTGGCGCTCATTTCGAGCCAGGCTGCCGCGGCGGGCACGGCCAAGGCCAGGCCCGCTGTCACGGCGAGGAGTTTCCTACGGGGCATAGTTCGTTGGTGGCGAGCCGTCACGGTAGGGATCCGTTCTTCGTGAGGTCAGGCGGGGGAGCGGTCGGACGCAAGGACGGGGGAAGGGAGGGCGGCGGGGCTGGTGGGTCAGCCGACCGTCCACTTCTGGTTGGCAGCGTCGGCGCAGGTCCAGGTCTGCAACCGGGTGCCGTCGGCAGAGGAGTTGCCCTTGGCATCCAGGCACTTGCCCGCACCGGTGTTGGTGAGGTCACGGGCGGCGGTGTACGTCCACTTTTGGGCGTTGGTGCCGTTGCAGGTGTAGAGCTGGACGACGGCGCCGTCGGCGGTGGAGCCGCCCGCGACGTCTAGGCACTTGCCGAGGGCGCGGACGGTGCCGTCGCCCCCGATGGTCCACTTCTGGGCCGCGCTGCCGGTGCAGTCGTGCAGCTGGATGGGGGTGCGGTCGGCGGTGGAGCCGCCGGCGACGTCGACGCACATGCCGCCGATCCCACGGATCGGGCGTGCGGCGGGGGCGCTGGCGGAGGAGGCGCGGACATAGTCGACGGTCATCGTCTGTGGGAAGGCCGTGGAGGCGTCCGGGCTGCCGGGCCAGTCCCCACCGACCGCCAGGTTGAGGACGACGAAGAACGGGTGGTCGAAGACCCACTTGTTGCCACCGGTGTCGGCCGGCGTGAGGGTCTTGTACGTGGTGCCGTCCACCGACCAGACGAGCGAGTTCGGGCTCCAGTCGACGGCAAACACGTGGAAGTCGTCGGCGAAGGCGCGGCCGCCAGGCAGGTGGTTCGCGGCGCCGAGGCCGCCCGCTCCGGAGTAGCCGGGGCCGTGCACCGTACCGTGCACGGTGTTGGGTTCGCGGCCGATGTTCTCCATGATGTCGATCTCGCCGCTGTTGGGCCAGCCCACGCTGCCGAGGTCGTTGCCGAGCATCCAGAAGGCGGGCCAGATGCCCTGGCCGCGCGCGATTTTGATGCGGGCTTCGAAGCGGCCGTACGCCTGGGTGAAGGTTTTGGCGGTGTTCAGCCGGGCCGAGGTGTATTGGCACTGGCCGTACCAGCAGCCGAGGCTGGCGTCGGTGTTCTTCCGCGCGGTGATGACGAGGTTGCCCTGGCCGTCGAGCGCGGCGTTCGAGGTGCTGTTGGTGTAGTACTGCAGCTCGTGGTTGCCGAAGCCCGAACCGCCGGTCTCAAGCGTCCACTTGGTGGCGTCAGGAACGCGGCCAGGCGCACCGTCGAACTCGTCGGACCAGGTCTGCGCGACAACTGCGGCGCCGGCGTGCGGGGCGACCGAACGGGTGAAGGACATGAGCGCCACCGCGACCAGGGCGGTGGCCACGAGGAGCGCCACGCCGCCGAGAGAGCGGCGACGTGCGCGATGAGCAGCAGCCATGGGCATGGTTCCTTGTCTGGGTGGGGGAGGAGGAGAGGGGCCAAGCCGGGCGAGCCGTGAAGAGTGACGGGAGGGGTATGAGAGCGCTCCCACACGTGATGCAATGTCACCCGAGACAGCGAGTATTACGGAGGGGTAACCGTCATGGCAACGTCAGGTGCCACTCCTCGCACGCCTCTGAGCTGCGGTTTTCTCTTGTGGCCTTCGGCTTAACGATCTCTTAAGGCTGGCTTGATGCAGAGAGGTGTGAAACGGAGCGTCACGTGATCGTCGGCCGGCAGATCGAGGCGCCCACGGGTGCCTCGGCGGCGCCGCGTACCAGCTGGTCCGGGATGGTGTCCCAGCCGAGCACCACCGGTACGGTCCACCAGCCGCTGTGGATGCCGACGTACGCGTAGTCGTTGCCGGGGAACGAGGATCCTTGGAAGGTGCCCATCGCGGACCCGTCCCAGCCGCGCACGGCGGCCCCCGCCTGCCCGCAGTGCCCAGCCGTCACGAAGCCGCCGTACACGGAGAAGCCGATCGAACAGCGGACGTTGCCGGTGGAGGACGGGTCGCCGCCGACGGTGCCCGCGGCGTACGTACGGCCCGCCTGCGCCGTCTCGGCGACGGTGACGGGGCCGCCCGCCCGGGCCCGGTCGACGAACGCCCGTACGGCGGGGGCTTCGCGCTCGGTTCCTGGTGGGTGTCAGCCGATGGTGATGGGGGTGGGGGCCGGCCGCTCACCCACCTCGACCTTGACGCCACGGCGGGAGACGGCCGGGCCGCCCAGCGAACCGTCGACTACCTGCGCGGCCTTCTCGTCACCTACCAGGTGCTGCCGGAGCAGGACGAGCTATCCGCCCGGATCGAACGCCACCTTGACCGGGTCGCCGCCCGGTACCCCGAGCACGCCCTTCTGCTCCGCTCCTACGTGCGCTGGTCACTGCTGCCGCGCGCCCGACGCCACGAGCGGCTGCGCGGCGGCGGGTTCCTCGGCCGGGTCCGCGCGGCCTACTCCCGGATCAACAGGGCCGCCGAGTTCCTGACCGCGATGGCCGCGCACGGGCGGCTCCTGTGGGAGGTGACCCAGCAGGATGTCGACACCTGGCTCGCGATCAACCCGGGCACACGCTTCACGGTTCGGGACTTCATCGTCTGGGCTACCCGCCGCGGCCACGCCCGCACCCTCGACGTCGCCCACTGGCCCCAAAGGGACCCGGTCAGCCTGGACGAGGACTCCCACTGGGAACTTCTCCACCAGTGCCTTACCGACACCGACCTGCCCCTCGACGTACGCGGAACCGGGGCCATGCTCCTGCTATTTAGCCAGCACCTGACCCGGATCGCCGCCCTGACCACCCACGCCGTAAGCACCGTCTGCGAGGACACCTTCCTGATCCTCGATCTCACCCCCATCCCCCTGCCCGCGTCCTTGGCCAGCCTGTTGGCCGACCTTAGGGACATGCCGGCGCCGACCAACTGGGCGGCGAACTCCTCCCAGGACTGGCTGTTCCCCGGAGGCCGTCCCGGGCAGCATCTCTCCGCCACCGTCATCGGCCGCCGTCTGGCCGCCCACCACATCCCCAATCGGCCCGCCCGCGCCACCGCCCTCGTCGCCCTGGCCCGGGACCTGCCCCCAGCGGCCCTCGGGCCGATGCTCGGCCTCCACCCCGTCACCGCCGCCCACTGGCGACGAGGCGCCTCCACCGACTGGACCGCCTACCTCGAAGCCCGTCTGACCGCCCCGCCGCACTGACCACCGGTCGAAGCCGCGCCACGCGGCCGGTTTGGGAGGTGTCGCTTGCGGCTACCCCGAGGGAAGCCGCATTTTTTGAGCATGTTCAAATATGTCGAGGTGCGGCCACAGGCCGGACATCCAATCTCTCGGGAGAGGTCTGCGGACATGCGCGGATGGCGGGCGATGGTTCTTGCGGTAACTGGGCTAGTTCTCACAGCGTCTTGCGGGTACGGCGCAGCCATCCACGCGGCGGACATTCCGCAGGAGCAGCTGGTAGGGACATGGACCAGCCCAGCAGGGACGTCCCTGACCTTCTCGAAGGAACACACCTTCACTGGAACGGGATTCGACAAGGTCAAAGCGATGGCCGACTGCGCCCACCCCGAGAAGCTGTCCAACGGCCGATGGGCCTTCTACGCCAGCCCCAAAGGCGACGGCCTCAACATCCCCGACGAGACCGCCACACACGGCAATGATCTTCGGCTGTCCTTCACCGAGGATCCGACGTGCACGGTTTGGGTCTACCTCTACGGGGACTTCGGAGATGCAGAGGATCCCAGCATGTGCCCTACAGAGGACCCGGACGCGGGGTGTCCTCCTGACGGCTACATGAAGCCGAGCGAGGCCGACACTCGCCCCTGACACCCATCGAAACCGGGACACTCGCGCTCCTGCAGGCTCACAACCGCACCAACAGGCAGGCCGGCTCGAACCCCTCAACCACTGGGACCAGACAGGGATACCGCGCGATTCGAATCACGCTCCCCACCAGCTGGGGCGTCGGCGTGGACGGCGGCGCGGCGGGAGGCCTACGCGAACGACCAGGGCCAGCCGGCTTCCCTGGTCGCGGTGACGGCCAGGTCGAACCGGTCGAAGTCGGACCAGGATCCGGCGGAGTGGCTGCCGCCGTCCGCGGATGCGTTGTGCCGGTACGGCGCCGAGTGGACCGCGACGAAGCTCCGGTGGGGCCTCGCGGTCGACGAGGCGGAGAAGGACCAGCAGCAGGCCCCGGCCACCGGGCCGCACCCACCCCCGATAGGACGCCACCGGCTCCCCACCAGGTCCCACCACACCCGGGTCATCAACGTTGTCCAGCACGACCAGCCACCGGCCGGCACGCTCCAGCCGCTCCCACACCACGTCGGGCGGGCCGGCCCGCCCGGCCCGGGCCTCCTCCAGCCGTTCCTCGGTGAGCCCGCAGGCCAGGGCGATCCGGGTCATCTGCTCGGCGAGTTCGCCCTGACCGCGCCAGCGCACCCAGAACACGCGCAAGCCTTCGGCGCGGGCGATGTCCGCGAGGGCGGAGGTGATCCTGGTCTTGCCCACCCCGCCGACCCCGCACAGCACGCCCAGCCTGCCATCGGGTCGTTTCAGCATCCGACGCAGCGCCGCGACCGTCTGACCCGTGGTCAGTCGCCGGGGGCGGGCACGTCGTCCTGGCCGTGGGCGAGGATCGGCAGCAGCGCCTTGGTGGCATGGCACACGGTGCACGCCGTCGTGCCGGGGCGCGCGAGCGCATCCCCCTGGCACGGCTGATACCGCCTGGTGAGCTTGATTCTCAACCTCTGACGTCGATGCCTGACGGCAGTCACAAGAGTCGCTCTGCAAGGTAGCGCTGGAATTGCCACAACGGGCGCTCCAGATGGGAGAACCGGCCGTTGGACGGCGCCGGGTGTGAGGCCAGGCCGCGCTGGACGCCGCGGACGGCCACGAGATCCTCTTCCTGGATCTGCGCGATCTGGGCGCGCATGGCGGCCAGCGCCTCCGCGAAACCGGGAGTGCTCTGCGCTCCGGGTGGGACCATGGCCGTGATCTGTGTGTTGTGGGTGGTGGGACCGGTGGGCAGCCAGCGGATGCCGACCGCGCTGTTGGGCAGGACCGCCAGGACGAACTGCGGGAAGATGCCGGCAATGAGCATTCCCGGCTGCGATTCCCGACGGTGAGAAGAAGGCCTCCCGAGGCCGGTGCCGCCCTGCTCGGGGTCGGAGAGCGGCGTGAACATGGTGAACCACCGGCCGTCGCATTCGTCGACTTCCGTGTTTCGTCCCGGCAGTACCGGATCCAGGGTCGCCGCATGCGTGCCCATGTGGTGGTAGTTCTCCGAACCGTTCTCCACCGCCACTTTCCAGTTGGCGGGTACGCCTTCCCAGGTCTGGGTGTGGACACTGACCCAGTCAGCGATGCCGTGGCTGCTCAGGCGCAGGTCCAGCCCGCGCAATGCGGGTGCTGCCGGTGCAGCGTCGGGGTCGAGGTTGAGCATGACGAAGCCGTTCCAGACCTCGACGCGGTGGGCCGGGAGCCGGCAGCTGGCCCGGTCGAAGTCGACGCGCTGCATCAACGGAGCACCGGCGAGCCGTCCCGCATAGTGGCCGTTCAGCCGGTAGGTCCAGGTGTGGTACGGGCACGTTAGCCGTTCCAGGCAGCCGCGCTCGGGCGTGTTCTCCGGTGGCAGGAGGTCCATGAACCGGTGGCGGCACACCCGGGACAGGGCATGGAGCTCGCCCTCCTTATCCCGCGTGATCACCAGTGGTGTGCCGAGGATGTCCAGCCGCAGATAGCTTCCCGGCTGTGGAATGTCCTCGGTTCGTGCCACGCAGAGCCACTCGCGCCGGAAGATCCGCTCGACCTCCCATTCGTACATCTCGGGGGAGGTGTACGCGTGGGGTGGCAGTGTCTGGCCGCGTTCGAGTGGGAGCGTGGCCAGACGCCGAAGTTCCGCGAGCGTCTCACTCAGGGCCCCGGGGGCGGATGCGGGGTTGGCGGGCTGCTTGGCCGTGGTGTGGTGGACGGTCATGGTGATCGGCCTTCCTTTCTGGTGATCAGGGGTGTCGAACCGAAGAGGGACAGGGCGTGCTGGCGCCGGTAGCGGCGGCTGTAGGAGACGGTGGCGAGGAGGACAGCGCTCAGCAGCGCCAGTCCCTTGGCCCGGTTGAGCGCTGGAACCGTTTCCACCGGCATGAGCAGGGCGAGGAGCATTCCGGCAGCGCCGTCCAGGAGTTGCGCGCAGCCCCACAGCACAGTCAGCCGGGTCAGTCCGCTGCGCAGCGCGGGCGAGGCGTCCCAGGCTGCTTCCCGGGCGGCTGCGCTGGTGGGCGCGTGCCAGGACTGGCCGGCCTGGAAGGCGAAGGGCTTCGCCACGAGAAGCGAGCCCAGTATCCAGAGCCCGGCAGCCGTCCCGAGTCCGGCGTCCTTGACGAGGATGACCCGTGGACTGCCGGTGAGCAGCGACGTCACAATGCGTACCGCCAGCATGCCGATCATGAACGCCTCGAAGCTGTTCACATGACGCTGCGTGGCGGCCCGGACAGTCATGTGGACTGCGGGGACCGCCCCGCTGAGCGTCAGTGCCAGCCATTGGCTGATCCCCTGTGCCCGCAGAACGTAGAACACGGCCAGCGGGAGAACCACGGCGACCAGCATCGAAGTGGCCGCTGCCCGCCACGTCGGGATCTTGTGTGCTCCGGTCCGGCCGTTCAGTGATGCCATACGAAGAACCGTAGGGACCGACCAAGATCACCGAATCGACATAATGGGCGATATGTGCGTACATCCTTGGATGTACCGTTCTATTCTGATTCACCCCCATGTGCTTGTGGCGGGGCGATGCGGGTTCGGCCGGAAGGCTCCGTGAGGTCAGGCTCCGGAGTGGTTCGGCTCCTGCTGCGACTTCAGGAGCTGGGTGCGGCATGCCTGGCACAGCGGATTCTCTGCGGCTGCGGCTGCGGCTGCGGCTGTGGCTGTGGCTGTGGCTGTGGCGCGAGGCAGCGGACGGAGCGTTTGTGCAGCTCGATGCGCGGGTTTCTCACCGTAGTTGGTGCAACTGGTGCGGTGCTATCGCCGGTTCGGGTGAGTCGCTCCTTCCGCCGGTTGCGTGCGTGCCCCGAGTGCGGTGAGGGCGGCTGCGGCCCAGAGGGCGGCGAGCAGCGCGAACAGTGCGGGGTATCCGCCGAGGGGTCCGGCCAGGACTGCGCCGGCGAAGGGGGCGAGGGCTGCGGCTGCGTGCGCGGGTGCGCCGAGGAGGCCGGAGAGTCGGCCGTAGTGAGTGGTGCCCCAGCGGTCGGTGACGGCGGTGGCCTGGAGGAGGGTGAGGTTGCCGCGGATCACGCCTGCGAGGACGGATACGGCGACGAGCAGGGCGTAGGGGCCGGCCGCGTTGGCGAGGGCTGCGGTGGTGAGGGCGCCGAGGGCGATCAGGGTGACGGTGCGGGCGGTGACGCCGAGGTGGCGGGCGAGGGTCGCATACAGGGTGCGGCCGAGTCCGAGGGCCCATGCGGCCTGGGTGGTGGGGTAGCCGCGATCGAGGAGGAGGGGGACGAGGCCGATGACGACGGCGTACATCGCGAACGCGGACAGGGTGAAGGTGACGGCCAGCATCCGGAACGCCCGGCTGCGCACCACGCCTTCGTGGCCGCTGGTGACGTGCGGCGGGCTCGGCGGGGCCGGGGGCCACGGGGCTTTCAGCGCGATCGCGTGGGCCGGGACGGTCAGCACGGCGAGGACCACGTAAGTGGCGCGCCAGGACATGTGGTCGGCGAGTATCGCGGTCAGGGGTGCGAAGACGGTGGAGGCGAGTCCGCCGGCGAGAGTGACGATCGTGAGGGCGCGGATGTGGCCGGGGGCCCACCAGCGGGTGAGGGCGGCGAAGGCAGGTTGGTAGAGGATGGCGGCCATAGCCGCTCCGGCGAGCAACCATCCGGCGAAGCCCCCGCCATGCCCGGCCGCCGCTACCTCGACTGGCCCGTCGCCGACCCCGACAGAGCGCCGATCGCCGTCGTCCGCGACATCCGCGACGACATCGACGCCCGCATCGCCGAGCTGCTCACCCAGCTCGCCCCCTAGAGCCAAAGCCCTACAGATCCCCATCGCAGTCGTCTCACCCCAAGGAAGAACAGATGTCCTCCGCTCCTGCCGCCTCCGTCCTGTTCGTCTGCATCCACAACGCGGGCCGCTCCCAGATGGCGGCCGGGTTCCTGCGCCACCTCGCCGGCGACCGCATCGAAGTCCGCTCCGCCGGTTCCGGGCCCGGCGAGCAGATCACCCCCTCCGCCGTCGCCGCCATGGCCGAGCTGGGCATCGACATTTCCGACCAGAAGCCCAAGGTCCTCACCCCCGAGGCCACCCAGGCATCCGACTACATCATCACCATGGGCTGCGGCGACGCCTGCCCGTACTTCCCCGGCAAGACCTACCTCGACTGGCAGCTCGAAGACCCGGCCGGCCAGGGCGTCGAGGCCGTCCGCCCCATCCGCGATGAGATCAAGGCCCTCATCGAGGAACTCATCGTCGAGATCGACGCCAAGCCGAAGACCTGAGGCACCTGACGAGACGACCCCGACCGACGATGTGCCAACGTCATCGTCATAGGCCGGCCCCACCGGATACACGGCCGCCCGCTACACCGCCCGCGCCCGGCTCAAGCCCTTACTCTTCGGCAGCTCCATCCTCGTAGGCGGCTCCCTCACCACGACCATAGAGGTCGAGAACTTCCCCGGCTTCCCCGACGGGATCGACCGGCCCGACCTCATGGTCAACATGCGGACCCAGGCCGAGAAGTTCGGCGCCGAGATGATCGACGACGACATCGTCTCCATGAACCTCACCAGCGACAGCAAGGAAGTCACCGACTCCGAAAGCACCGTCCACCGCGCCAAGTCCGTGACCATCGCGACCGGCTCCGGCTACCGCAAGCTCGGCCTCCCCAACGAGGGCGAGCCCTCCGGCCGCAGGGTGTCTGGTGCGCCACCTGCGACGGGTTCTTCTTCCGCGACCGCGACATCGTCGTGGTCGGCGGCGGCGACACCGCCATGGAAGAGGCCACCTACCTCACCCGCTTCGCCCGCTCGGTCACCATCGTCCACCGCCGCTCCACCCTGCGCGCCTCCAAGGTCATGCAGAACCGGACGTTCACCGACGACAAGATCTCCTTCGCCTTCGACAGTGAAATCGCCGAGATCAAGGAAACGAACGGCATGCTCTCTGGCGTCGTACTGCGCGACACCTTCACCGGCAAGCTCCGCGACCTCGACGTCGGCCTGTTCATCGCCATCGGACACGACCCGCACACCGAGCTGTTCACCGGACAGGTCGACCTCGACGACGAGGGCTACATCAAGGTCGCCTCGCCCTCGACCCGCCCGAAATCCCCGGCGTCTTCGCCGCCGGCGACGTCGTCGACCACACCTACCGCCAAGCCATCACCGCAGCCGGCTCCGGCTGCGCAGCGGCCCTCGACGCCGAGCGCTACCTCGTGACGGATCACATGCTTCGCTGGTCGTGGGTGTCCTGGCGGAGCTGGTCGGTGTGCCGGGTCAGGGCGTCGATGCGTTCGGCGAGGTCGGCGTTCTGGGGCCGCAGGTGGGTTCGGGTGGCGGTCAGGGGGCGCACGAGGCGGGCGGCATCGTTGTCTGCGAGGGCCAGGTTCAGGTCGCTGACCGCGTCTTTGGCACTGGCGGGCAGGTTGGTGAGGGCGGTGATCTGGCCGGCGAGGCGGCGGAGGTCAGCAGCGTTGTCGCGGGCCCAGGCGGTCACGGTGCGGTCGGCGGCGCGGGTGTCGCGGGTGGCCTGGACACGTTCTTCGCCGGTGCTCCCGGCGGTGCCGGGGCGCAGGCGCAGGTAGCGGCGTTCGGCGGCCTGGCGGCTGGCGACCCCGAGGGGTCCGGCGAGCTCGGCCCAGCTGGCACCCTCGCCGCGGGCGGTTTCGATCAGCCCGCTTTCCCAGCCGGCGAGTTCCTCGCGGACCTCGCGCAGCATCAGCAGTGCGGCCAGGGCCGGGTGCGGGCCGGAGTCGGCCGCGAGTGGTGCTGTCGTCGTCGGTGTTCCCGCGGAGGATTGCTGCGCCTTCTTTACGGACCGGTTGATGGCCTCCAACGCTGCCGCGGCGGCAGGGAAGGGAACGGGTGTGGTCGGCGGGGCGGGTTCGTTCATGGGGCTCTCCGTCGCTCTGTCATCCTCCAGATGACTCCCTGCTTGTCATCGTTTCGATGACATGTTACAACGGGAGCACGTTGAAGCGCATTGGCAGTTTCTGCCTGAACCAACTGGAGGTGTTTCGCAATGTTGATGCGCACTGACCCGTTCCGCGAGATGGACCGGATCGTTCAGCAGCTGTCGGGCACGTCGGGTACGTGGTCGAAGCCGTCCGTGATGCCGATGGACGCCTACCGGCAGGGCGACGTGTACGTGATCGCCTTCGACCTCCCCGGAGTGAGCACCGAGGCGATCGACATCGACGTCGAGCGGAACATGCTGACGGTAAAGGCCGAGCGCCGGCCCGCAGAGAAGTCCGACGGCGTGCAGATGGAGCTCTCCGAGCGGCCCCTCGGTGTCTTCTCCCGGCAGGTCATGCTGGCCGACACCCTCGACACCGAGCGCATCCAGGCCGATTACGACGCGGGTGTCCTGACCCTGCGCATTCCGATCGCCGAACGCGCCAAGCCCCGCAAGATCAGCATCGGCGGCGAAGCGGGCCGCAAGCAGATCACCGGCTGAACCCTCCCGCACCAGCCGGCAGCGGAGGGCGGGAAGAGCCCATTCCCCCTCCGGCACCCCGCCCTCCGCACCCCCTTGGACCCCTTCACCCCTTTCTCGGAGGTGACGTGATGTCGATGCGCAGGGAGTCGTTCCTGGCCCACGTCCAGGAACGCGGCGAGTACGAGACCCTGGAAGACGCCGATCGCATTGCCCGCGTCGTCCTGGCCCTGCTGGGCGCACACCTGGTCGGCACCGTACGGTCCGAGCTCGCCGCCCGCCTCCCCGAAACGTACGCCCTGATCCTCCTGAACCCGCTGCAGGCAGCAGAGCCGCTCTCGCCGGAGCGATTCGTGCGTGCGACCGCGGCCTGGATCGAGGGCGCCACCGAGACGACCGCACTGTGGGACATCGGCGCGGTCCTGTCCACCACGGCCGCCGCCGCGGGTGACGTCCTGACCCGCGAGGTCCTCCTGCAGCTCCCGCCCGGCTACGACCTCCTCTTCGGCCACCCCCAGCCCACCTGACTGTCGACCCGCCTGCCCCCAGACCTCCACCGGCCGGATCCTTCGCAGAGAAAGGCAACCGCAGCCATGTACGACCAGCCTCGACCGAACCGGGCCACCCCCGCCATGACGTTCGACCAGATGCTGGAACGCGTGCGCTACGAAGGCGCCTACCCCACCCGTGAACGCGCCGAGAAAGCCGTCCACAACGTCCTAGCTGTATTGACCCGCAGGGTTGTTCACGCGGCTGATGGGTGGCTTGCCGTCGAGTGCGGTGTGGCAGCGGTGATGGTTGTAGGTGTGGAGGAAGTCTGCCAGGGCCGCGGTCCGCTCGTCGTTCGAGGTGTAGGGCCGTAGGTAGGCCCACTCGTCGAGGAGGGTGCGGTTGAAACGTTCGACCTTGCCGTTGGTCTGAGGCCGGTAGGCACGGGTGAGCCTTCCGGCAGCGCCGAGGTCGGCCAGGACGGCCTTCCAGGCCAGGCCTTTGCGGTAGGCCCACGCGTTGTCGGTGAGAACGCGTTCGATGCGGGTGATGCCCTGGGTGTGGAAGAACGCGGCGGCGCGTGTGAGGAAGCCTGCGCACGTCGCGACTTTCTCGTCCGGGTGGATCTCGCTGTAGGCCAGGCGGGAGTGGTCGTCGACCGCGGAGTGGACGTAGTCGAAGCCCATGCCGCGGATGGGTCGGCCCGCGTCGCGGCCCAGGACACGGTGGCCGCCGCCGTCGGGGATCCGGCCGAGCTTCTTCACGTCGACGTGGATGAGTTCGCCGGGTCGCTCGCGTTCGTAGCGGCGGATCGGGGTGCCGGTCGGGCGGTCGATCCAGGCCAGGCGGTGCAGACCATGCCGGGTCAGAATGCGGTGGACGGTCGAGGCGGGCAGTCCCAGGACCGGGCCGATGCGGGCGGGCCCCAGTTTGCGGGTCCGGCGCAGGTTACAGACCCTCGCCTCGATGGCGGCCGAAGTCCGGTGCGGTGTCGTGCGTGGCCGGCTGGATCGGTCGTGCAGTCCGGCCTCGCCTTCCGTCCGCCACCGGCGCATCCATTTGTGGGCGGTGGCCCGCGAGATGCCCATCTCGGCGGCCACGTGGGCGACCGGGCGGCCCGATACGACTCGTTCGACCAGCAGGCGCCTACCGAAGACGGTCAGCCGGGCATTACGGTGGGACACGAAGACCTCCGTACGGTGAGTTCCTAGACAGCTCCCACCACACCGGAGGTCTTCGCCATGTTCAAGACCTGCCGAGTGTCAACAACGCTCGTGATCAATACACCTAGCCGCCCTCGGCCGCCAGCTCACCGGCGACGAACGCGTCGACCTCGCCCAGTGCCTGCCCGTCGAGGCCGCCCTCACCCTGACCGCCCAGATCCCCACCAACGAACACCTCAGCGGCTGGGGATTCGTCAAAGACCTCGCCGCACGCACCGGCGCCACCCCCGCCACCGTCCGCTGGGACACCGGCGCCGTCCTCGCCGTCGTCACCCGCCTCGCAGGACCCGACCTCCTCGCCCGCATCCTGCGCCAGCTCCCCGGCGGCTACGCCCTCCTCTTCGGCCAGGCAGAACTGCGCCAGCCCCAGCCCGCCGCCTGACCCCAGGTCCTGGCGGCCGGAACCCTCGGGGAGGCGGCCAGATCTGCCGCAGCCGCGGCGCCTGGGGCGGCGACGCTGTGCGCTGAGGACGCCGACCGGTGCATCCCGGCCCGGCACCGTTCGAAGCCGATTACCTCACCGTCGAACACACAGAAATCTATGTTGGCCAGAGTAGACATTGGGTGGTGACGTGGTTATGGTTTCTCTCGTAACCCAGAGAGACCGCAGGGCCTGGCAGAGACGAACTGCCGGGCAGCAGTATCCGCAGCACAGGTAGTTGCAGTTCGTTGGACGGTGCGGTGGTGGAGTTCCGAAGCCAGGGTTGTTGCAGGTCGGCGACGGGACTGACGACCGGACCGGGTGGCCCGCAGTGATCAGGGGCCGCCGCGAGTAGTACCGCAGTGGCAGTACCGGAAAGTGCAGTCAGAATCACCCAGCAGTGAAGTGAGTAGCAGCACCTCGGTGAAGGCGTCGGCTGCGGGCGCGCGCACCGGGAGGTTCGGCAGTGGGGTTCTAAGCCAGAGCAGACGCAGGACGGGCGACGGGGCTGGCTGCCGAAGTGGCGCTGTGAGAGGCCACCAGCGGTACAAGCAGTTGGCAGTGACAGCAGTACGCAGTTCCCGTTTGGTAAGTAGTTGATCACCGAGGGTAGAACGGAGGGATTGGGCGCCATCAGGATCGCCCGGGCAGAAGTCTTGAGTCCGGGTACCGCAGGACATCGATAGCGAGGTGGTCTCCGGTCAAGCAACCGCGATCCCCGCGCCCCCGACTGCGTATCGGTCGGGTATGCGGAAACAGAAGGCTGGCGCAGTATCAGGGCCGGCAGATGGTGTAACAGTTCCTTCGGGGCCCTGGTGCCATTGGCACCAGGGCCCCTCCACGCGTTCCACAAGAGAGGTTCCATGACAGCAGACGACTCGTTCGGCCGTCTCGACGACGACGACTACCCCGCCTACACCATGGGCCGGGCCGCCGAGATGCTCGGCACCACCCAGGGCTTCCTCCGCGCCATCGGCGAAGCCCGCCTGATCACCCCGCTCCGCTCGGCGGGCGGCCACCGCCGCTACTCCCGATACCAGCTGCGGATCGCAGCCCGGGCCCGGGAGCTCGTCGACCAGGGCACTCCCATCGAGGCCGCCTGCCGCATCGTCATCCTCGAAGACCAACTCGAAGAAGCCCAGCGCATCAACGCCGAGTACCGCCGCGCCGCCGAATCAGCGAATCCGACGGCTGCGACCTGACTGAGTCGGGGAAGCTGAAGGCCTGCCGGGTACCGGCGGGGGGACCGGGCCGACGAGCTCGCCGCCCTCGCCGCGACGGAGCGCCACAACGAGCACCAGGCGCGCGAGTCCGTGCGGCATGCCCAGGAGATCCTGCGCCGGGTTGTCGAGGCGAAGCAAGGGCTGGCCGACACCAGTCGCAAGGAGACGCTGGAGATCGCGGCCGAGTACGACAAGAAGGAGACCGAGGCGTACCGGGAGCTGTAGCGGGCCGGGCGGGCCGCCGAGGACGCCGGGCGCGAGGCGTGGGCCGCGATCCGCAATCCGGAGACGGTCGCCCTGTTCGAGGAGCAGGGCTCCCGCAGGCAGGGCCCGTCCGACGTCGCAGAGTTGCAGACCCGGCTCGCCGCGATGCGTGACCGGCTTTCGGAGATCGAGCGGCCCGCCAACAGCGTCGTCGAGAGGAAGGTCGGCCTCGCCGAGCGCCAGGCGGCAGAGTTCCGTGGCGTCGCTCAGAAGCACACCACGGCGGTGGGCAAGCTGCAGGAGGAACAGACACTGCGCTCGCACATGGCGATCGAGGCTCCCACCCAGCACGCCACCGAGACGCAGCAGCGCGCCGCGTACACCAAGCAGGCCCGGCAGCAGACCGCCGCGCAGGCCCGCGAGAACGCCCGGCGCGCACAGAGCGAGTACCAGTACCAGTCGCCGACCCGGGGCCGCTCCGGCCCCTCCCTCGGAAGCTGACCCCCCTGCGTCAGCTTCCTGTTGACGTGGGGTGTGCGATGGCTCGACTGCTTGTGCGCGCCCGACCCGGGCGTCGAGGTGGCCGGACGGCCGGCGTCTCGAATCGAAGGGCGCAGAATGCATGTTCATCGCTGGCGGGGACGTCCACGACCAGGAAGTCGGGCCTTGTGCCGCTGTGGGCTGGGAGCGGGATGATGTCACCTGCCCCAGATCTTTCCGTACGCCTCCCGATAGCCCGCCGGATCCCAGGATGTGGCGTCTTTGCTGTTCAGGGCGGTGGAGAGGTGAACGGGTGCGACATATTGGCTGGCTGGTTTGTCGGCGAACGCGCGGTTGAATTCGTCGATGATCTGCCAGCCCTGTTGGGAGAGCGGCTCTGGCACGGTGGCGGCTTGGTAGTGCTGGTGGTTGATGCGCTGGAAAGCGGAGGGGTCGCCGTCGCCTGCGCCGATGTTGAAGGGCGGGCCGTCGCCTTCCCTTTGCCCCGCCTGCAGAGCGGGGGCGGCGTCTGCGAAGTAAAGGTCGTTGATGGCGACGGAGTAGGTCCAGTTGTTCCGGAAGCGAGCCAGCAGGGAGGAGACCGCCTGGGGGACGCGGCTGGCCGAGTCCGTGATGGGGATGTTCTCGTATGAAAGGAGACTCACGCCGGAGCAGGTGGCGAGTTCCCTCCGGATCAGTTCGGATTTGTTCCTTGCGAAGGGCACCGAGGCGTCGGTGAAGATGACGGCTCCGGCCTTGCCGTCGGAGCGCGCGATGATCCAGTCAGCGCTGATGGTCGCGACGTCCTCGACCTTGGTCGTGATGTTGGTGAAGAGCCTGGGATGCTCGCTCGGCCCTGGAGCAGGAACTGCGTGCCACCCGATGAGCGGGATGTGCCGGGCATGGGCCTGCGCCATTTGCCGAGAGGTCACCGCGGGGTCGAAGCCGCTGATGACGATGCCCGCGGGCTTGAGGTTGATCGCCTGGCTGAATGCGGCCTGGATCCCGGCCGGCGTGCCCTGACCATCGATGACCCTCACGTCCCAGCCGATGACCTTCGCAGCTTCTTTCACGCCCCGTGCAACGCCCGACACCCCGGGGTTGGTCATGGCCTGTGCGACGAAGGCGATGGTTCTGTGTGAGGCGGCTTTGGGACCGGTTGTAGGGCCGTTCCAGGAACTGGGGCTGTTCATGGCCTGTTCGACGTTGCCGTTGGCCCGTACGAGGGTGGCCGGGCAGCCGGCCTTCGACGGTCCTGTGGCGTTGGAGCCTTGATCGCAGCCGGTCGTGACGGTGGCGAGAGTGAGGAGGGCCGCGGCCGCCGCGAGGGGTGTCTTACAGACGGTGTGCATGGGCGATGTCCTTCTTGCGGGGGCAGCGCACGAGATCCGTTCCGGGGTGGGGATCAAGGCGGTGGCTCTCGACGGCACCGGCAAATCAGGGTGGCGGCGGATCGTCCGTCAAGCGAGGACCGGGTGGTGGCGGGAGGCTGTGCCGATGCAGGCGCGGCCGAGGGTCGTGATGGACACGGCCTTCGACGTGGAAGCAGGTCGGGCGGGTCAGACGCGCTCGCGGCCGCAGAGCGGTGGGCCCGCGCAATCACTGCTGGCGGTGCTGCCGTGCAGCCACTGTCGCACGATGGGCCCCGGCGACCAGGCCAGATCCACCGAACGCGGCGAGGCCGTACCTGCGACCGCAGCTACCGGCGAAGTTTGGATGCATCCTGGCTCCTGGGCGCTTGGCGGGTCGAATGGGGCCGGCCTGTTTAGCATGGCGGTGATGGGCCCTGATCCGGCGATGGCTGGCCGCAGCTCGTTGTATTCGGCGCGGTTCGGCGCACGCCAGCGACGGGGGAGCAGATACGAGGTATGGGCCGAGCCTTCCCGCGATCCCGATGAGTTGCCAGTCGTGTCTATCACGTAACGGATTGTTCATGTCTCGCTCCAGCAATGAAGCCTTGACCCACCCGAGCATGCCGTTCAGTGCGGCAGGTAGGCCAGGCGGTGTGGACTGGCCGGCCCACCGGCCCGCCCCTCCGTGGCGTGTGTGTCGATGGGCTACTCGGAGGTGAACTCGGCCCAGATGACCTTTCCCTCAGCGGTATAGCGGGTGCCCCAAGCTTGTGTGAGCTGCGCGACGAGGAAGAGACCGCGGCCACCCTCGTCGGTGGAGGCCGCCTGCCGCAGGCGTGGCGCGGTGCTGCTGCCGTCGTAGACCTCGCAGATCAGGGACCTGTCGAAGATGAGGCGTACTCGGATGGGTTCCCGGCCGTAGCGGATGGCGTTGGTGACCAGCTCGCTGAGCAGTAGTTCGGTGGCGAACGCGGTTTCCTCCAGGTTCCAGTCGGCTAGCTGGCGCATGGCGGCGGCACGGACGTCGGAGACGCAGGACGGGTCGGCCGGCACGTCCCAGCTGGCGACCCGGTCGGGGGGAAGGGCGTGTGTCCGGGCGACCAACAGGGCTATGTCGTCGCCGGGGTGCTTGGGTGCCACGGCGTCCATGACGGCTGTGCAGGTGCCCTCCGGCGCGCGGCCGGGGTGGGCCAGCGCACTTCGCAGTAGGTCGAGGGCCTCGTCGATGTCACGATGACGGTCCTCAAGGAGCCCGTCGGTGTAGAGGACCAGGCTGCTGTTTTCAGGGAGATGGATCTCCACTGTTTCGAAGGGGAGACCGCCCAAGCCAAGGGGCTGACCTGCGGGAAGGTCCGGGAAACTCACATTGCCGTCGGGGCCCACCACCGCCGGTGGAGGGTGGCCGGCACGTGCCATGGTGCACAGCTGTGTGGTGGGGTCGTATATGGCGTACAGGCAGGTCGCACCGATAAGGGGCTCGCGGTCACAGTCCGCCCCGTCAAGGCGTCCCACAAGGTTGTCGAGGTGAGTGAGGACCTCGTCGGGGGGAAGATCGAGCTCGGCGAAATTGCGGGCAGCAGTACGCAGCTGCCCCATGGTGGCGGCGGCGTGCAGCCCATGACCGACGACATCACCGACCAGCAGGGCGACACGAGTGCCGGTGAGCGGGATGACGTCGAACCAGTCGCCCCCCACGCTGGATTCAGCGGGCAGATAGCGGTGAGCGAGCTCGACAGAGCTGTGCTCGGGCAAGGAGTGAGGAAGCAGACTGCGCTGAAGCGCCAGGACTGTGGTGTGTTCGCGGGTGTAGCGGCGGGCGTTGTCGAGACACAGCGCCGCACGGGCGGTGAGTTCCTGCGCCATGGAGAGGTCATCGTCGCCGAAGGGAGAAGAGTCCCCTGAGCGGTAGAAGGTGGCGATGCCCAGGACCACGCCGCGGGCCAGCAGGGGGGCGCTGATGAGGGAATGCACGTTCTGGGCGAGCAGCATGTCTGTGCGCTCCAAGTCCTGAGCGCGCCAACCGGCGGCAGCCTTCAGATCGGGCTCCAGCACCGCCTGCATGCTGTCCAAACATCGCAGATGAGGTGTGCTCGGCCGAAGGTCCACCCGCTCGCCGACCGGGTAGAAATTGCAGTCCTCACGGATGCCGTGGACCACCGTACGGTGCAAGTCGGTGCGAGGATTGACGGGTTCCTCCCCGCGCAGTACGGCCTCGGGGAGGTCAATGGTGACGAAGTCCGCCAGACGAGGTACCGCCACCTCGGCCAGCTCCCACGCGGTGCGCTCCACATCCAGCGTAGTGCCGATGCGGGTGCTGGCCTCCGCCAGCAACTCCAGACGGCGTCGCGCCGCGACGGCCAGCCGCCCCACAATCGGCTCACCCACCAGCACCAGGCGGTCCGCCTGGCCTGGCACCAGCACAGGCACCGGATGAGTCCGGGGCCGCACAACGGGAAGTGTCGCAGGCGCGTGCTCAGCCAGCGGGAGAAGAGAATCACCGAAGCGGGGCAGGCGAGGGCTACCACGCCGTGGCACATCAAGCGGCAGGACGACCTCGACGACAGAACCTGCCACCCCCGAAGGGCTCGTCAACGGACGGCTCAGAAGGGTTGCCTGTCGGCCGTGGGACAGGGGCACCACCGCGGCGGCCCGCTGGCCCGAAGAGATCAGTTCGGCGGCCTTCGCCTGCAAGATCACCTGGTCACGCCAGTCCAGCCCGCTCCGGGCCAGACCATCCTCTCCGATCACGTACCTGCCCCAGAACGGCCCGTCGACGCCCACCCGGCGCCGGGCATCGAGGTAAGCCCGCAGAAGAGACCGCTCCCGTTCCGTGCTGCGCTCCAGCAGCCGACCCTCGATAGCACGAGCGGCGTCGCATATCACCGTCCCCATCGCCAGATCCGCCTCGAGACGGGGACAGCCAAAAGCCAAAACACCCTCGATATGGCCATTGAGCGGATCACGGATGGGAATCCCCCAGCAAGCGTTCGCCTGGGAACGCTCGGAGAAGTGCTCAGCACCGTAAACCTGACAGAACCGCCTCTCCGCGAGCGCAAGAGCGATTCCGTTGGTCCCGGCAAACTGCTCGGCAAAAACGAAACCGGGCCTGCTGTGGGAGGCAGGGAGGTGACGCATGAGTGACGCGTCACCAAAACGGCGCAACAACACCGCCCCGCGCCGGTCGGCGAGTCCCACATTCATGTGACTCCCCGAGAACACCGCTTCCAGTCCGTCGAGCACTGGCTCGGCCGCATCGACGAGAGGGATCGCCAAGTCCAGATCTTCCCAGAACGGGGGATCGGAGCTGTCCGGCGAGACCCCCATCAGATGACAGCGCTCCCACGAGCCCAAGATGGGACTACGCACGCCGTCCTCGACACGCTCCCCCATGAGGAATCGCTCACGGGCACCCGTGGGGCCGCAATTGCCCCCGTCCAGGCCCCGCTCGATCATTTCCCTCACCGAACGCGCCACGACACTACCTCGATGATCCTTTGGAAGCACCTCTCCCCATACTAGAACCACTGCTCATAGGTGGAAATGATGTGGCAAGCGAGCTGAAATAGAGATGAAGCTCCAGCTGAACCGCGTCGGCCAAGATCGCTGCCCAGGAAGAGCCTCATGGGAGGCCAGGTCTGTTGTTCCTCGTGAGGTGGCCGTTGCCGCCGGTTCATTCGCGGCAGGCCGTCTGAGAGAGCCCTGATTATCTGAGGTAGCTCGGGACAGTACCACTGCAGTGCCGGTCGACCCGCTGCACGGACTGGCCGCAGGCCCCTGCACAGCAGGTGACGGATGGCGTGGGCTTCTCGTCTGCATCGTCGACAGCCCGCTGGTAGCCACGCTCTTAGAGCTCGTAACACGATCTTGATGAGATGTTCTGGTCAGCCGTGACCGGTGTGACGATTCGGCCGTTCGTGGTGGTGTGAGTACTCGGCCGTGGATCGTGGACGACGACTTGTGGGCACTGATCGAGCCGCTGCTGCCGCCTTGGCCGACGAGGTCGCCAGGGCCGCGGCCGGTAGCCGACCGATTGTGTCTGCAGGGCATCCTGTACGTCCTCTGCAATGACATCGCCTGGCAACTCCTGCCGCCTGAGCTGGGGTTCGGCTCGGGCCAGACCTGCTGGCGGCGCCTGGAGCAGTGGCAGCAGGCCGGAGTCTTCGACCAGCTGCACCGAATCCTGCTCGCCGAGCTGAACGCGTCCGGCCGGCTCGACTGGTCGAGGGCGTGCGTGGACGGCTCTCACATCCGGGCGAAAAAGGGGGAGCCGACACCGGTCCGTCGCCGGTCGACCGGCGGAAAACAGGCAGCAAACACCACTTGATCTGCGACGGCCGTGGCACCCCGCTCAAAGTCATCACAACCGCGGCGAACGTCAACGACGTCACCCAGACCCTCGCCCTGGTCGACGGCATCCCGCCAGTGGCGGGCCCCGGCCGGCCCCGCAGGCGCCCGGACGCCCTGCTTGGCGACAAGGGCTACGACTCCAACCCCAACCGGAAAGAGCTGCGCAAACGCCGGATCCTGCCCGTCATCTCCCGCAAAGGAGCCCCGAACATCAAGGGCATGGGCAAGCTCCGCTACGTCGTCGAGCAGACCTTCGCTCTACTCCACCAGTTCAAACGACTCGCCGTCCGATGGGAACGCCGCACTGAACTCCACGACACCTTCGTCTCCCTTGCCTGCAGCCTCATCTGCTGGCGACGCCTCAACAAGCCCGACTCATGATCGTGTTACGAGCTCTTAGCGTGAGAGAGCGTCAACCGATAGTGACGGATCTAGCTTCAAGTGCAAGGGATGCAACGCCGCAGCAGCCTGATAGCCATACCCGGCACCCCTGGGCGATCCAACCCTACGAATGGCTCGACCAACCCGATCAAGAAGGTAGAGCAGCCTGACCGCGCGGTCGGCAGCAGATTGGGGCGCCTTCAATGAGGGTTGGACGTCTCCCGATGGAGCAAACGTCAGCAGTTGGCGTCACTACGTCCCCATCAGTCGAGGGGGAGGCGTTGTCCTGGGCTTGAGGCTGCGGTGTACTTGATTCGTCCACGGCGTTCCGCAGGTAGAGGGGGCCACCGCATGGCTGCATCCATTACAACGGTCATCGCGGCAGTAATTGCGGCACTTGCAGCGATCAGCGGCTATCTGACGACGCAGCGCTGGAAACGACGCGAAGATAGGGCTCGCCTATATGCCGACGCGCTACAGGCGGTGCGACGTTACGAGGAACTGCCCTTTAGAATTGCACGACGAGTGGATTCTAGTCCGGCTACCCGCGAACGCATGGCCGGTACTGTTAGTGACTCCTTCGTAGAGCTTGGCCACTACCGTGCGTTACTCTTACTGCACTCACGCGAGGTTGGTGACGCTTATTCGCTCCTGTTGAATCGGACGCATCGCAATTGCCGACCGCACCGCCAAGAGGCATGGAGCATGCCACCTCCAAGAAATGACGCCGCCGCACATATGGGTGGGAAGTTTCTATTCGATAACAAGCCGGAGCTGGCCCTGTGTGTCGTAGCGATGCGGCGATCGCTTCATTTCGGCGCATTCTATCGGGCGTGGAGGACGAGGCGGGATTTGCGAGAACTTATCAAAGTGCGAGAAGTAGATCCCGACATGCAGATGGAGTTGACGACCCGAGTCCGCTCTATCGCAAAGGACATATTGTCGCTGCGACCGCCTGCACCACGATCTTAGCGAGTTGATAGCATCGTAGCGGAGAGTGCCGCTACCTGGATGGGGGGCGCTGTGCGTGCGCGCGTCGGCGTAGTGAGTCGGTTCGATGCCTGGACTGCCGAGGAACATCCATTTCGGGAGCCGCTCACCCAAGTAGGCCTTGACTATGTCCCGATTCGCCTCGGCGCCTTGCAGCTCAGGTCGGAGGCCGGAGGGGAATCGATCCTCCAACTTTACGACCGGGATGTGCAGACAGAGGCACAAGATTCCTCTCCTGTCGACGTGATCCTTTGGCGAGTATCGGAGAGTCTCTTCCTGCCTTGCCGGCCGTTGATCGAGATATTGGCACGCAAGTATAAAATAATAAACTCGCTGCAGTGTATGACCCGCTGCAGCGACAAGTGGGCGACCCACGAAAATCTGAACCTTAGTGGCCTCCCGACCGTCCCTACGCAACTTCTACTTCCCGACAATCTCATTCCTGACCTCGGCACCATGAGAACCGTCGTGAAGCCCTGCTTCGGAGCCGGTGGGCGCGGTATCCGTCTGATGATTCCAGGGGAACCCTTCATTTCGAACGAGCCGTACATAGCGCAACCTGAGATTACCTCTGACCCGCGAAGTTATGTGCGCGTCCTTGTCTGCGACGGGTCGGCTGTTGCTGCTATCCACCGGAATCCTCCAAATAAGTCGAGAGAGGGCGGGAATTTGCGGGTTAATAACCTGGAATCCGGGGGCGAATCGGAGCCGGCGAACTTGAAACCTGTTGCTGAAATTGCAGTCGCAGCTGCTGAGGTATTGGAAGGCACAGTTGTAGGAGTAGATCTGGTTCCGGGCCTTAATGGTAGCTATGAGATTCTTGAGATCAACTCGTCACCGGGCCTGGAAGGGGTCAATCGACATTCTCCTATGAATGTCTACTCCGTTGCGGCACGTGCAGTACGTCGTGCGGTTCTTGGGTCCGGCTGTACTTAGACCGTGTCCTACATGGTGAGGTTGAGGAAGCGTTTGTAGCAGCAGATGGCTGCGGCCAGGCCGAGGAAGGCCAGGTAGTTGCGGGGATGGCGTTCGTAGCGGTGGTTGATCCGGCGGTAGCCGGTGAGCCAGGACATCGTCCGCTCGATCACCCAGCGGCGGCGGCCCAATCGTTCGCTGGATTCGATGCCCTTGCGGGCGATGCGGACCCCGATGTGCTTGCCCCAGAGCCATTGCCGCAGGTGGGGGATGTCGTAGGCCTTGTCTGCGTGGAGTCGTGTCGGCTTGGAATCGGCTGCGTGGGATTCGTGTCCCATGTGGAAATGGGACAGCATCGGCTTCAGTCCGAGGCTGTCGTGGGTGTTCGCAGCGGAGAGGCCGACGCGTAGGGGCAGTCCGCCCGCATCCGACAGGACGTGCATCTTGGAACCTGGCTTGCCCCGGTCCACGGGACTCGGACCTGTGAATTCGCCCCCTTTTTAGCGCGGACGTGGGCGGAGTCGAGGACCACACGGGCGAGGTCGACCAGCCCTTGCTCGTCCAGGAGCTGGAGGACCTTCTGGTGAAGCCGCCCCCAGACCCCGGCTCTGGACCAGATGACAAACCGGCGGTGCACAGTCGACTTCGACGCCCCGAAGCAGGGCGGCAGTGCCCGCCAGGCGCATCCGCTGACCAGCACGTAGATGATCGCGGCAAAGACCGCCTCATCATCGATGTTCGCCATCCCACCGCCCTGCGGCCGAACCCGCGTCGGCGGCAACAACGGCCGCACTATCTCCCACAATCCATCCGGAACGATCCATCCCCACCGCCCACTCCCCATGCCCACCACAACGCCCAACAAGCCATGTAGGACACGCTCTTACTCCACACGTCGGTGGCATAGCCGCAGCCGTTGATCTGGCGCGCGCAGCGCCACCAGCTTCTGAATCGCGGCCGGCAGCGCGGAATCCTCCAGGATTGTCTTGCTCGCCATTGCGAAGTACCCGGCGGCTTTGGCAGTGGTCGTGGTCGGATTGCTGAAGAGATTCAAACGGGCGGTCATAGCGTGCTCCTTGGCGTGGGTGGCATCAAGACGCTGGTGGCTCGCGTCCTGTGACATCCCTTCGGGATGACGTGGTCCGGATGGGTTGCTCGGGTCGCCGGTACCGTTGGGCGCCGGTCCGCCGCCATCGGAGGGCGATCAGGCTGTGCGCAGCGGCGCGGGCGCTGTGGTGACCGGTGGGGCGCGGCTTCCCGGGGCGGCACTGCTGCGGATCATGGCGCGGTCCGGCGCGGGTCTGCGGTGATGCACAGGGCGGCCAGGGCTGCAGTGCCGAGCATGATGCCCAGCGCCCAGGTCGCGGCGGTGGCGTAGCCGTGCACGGTGGCGTCCCGGAGGACCTGTGCACCGTGGTGGTCGGCCAGGTAGGTGCTTGTCGCGCCGGCAGCGATGGTGTTGAGCAGTGCGGTGCCGATCGACGCGCCTGTCTGCTGGGCGGTGTTGACGGTCGCGGAGGCGATGCCGGCGTCGTGGGGAGCGACTCCGCTGGTGGCCGTCGCGACGGCGGGGCCGAACAGTGTGCCGATGCCGAGTCCGAGGAGCAGCTCGGCGGGCAGGATGACGGCCGTGTAGGAGCTCTGCTGGGTGAGCTGGGTGAGGAGGGCGAGCGAGCCGGCCGCGCACAGCAGTCCGGGCACGATCAGCAGCCGGGGCGGCAGCTTGGGAAGCAGGCGGCCGGACAACTGGGTCGCCGCCGCCACGTTCATCGAGACCAGCGGAAGCATGGCGAGGCCGGCCCTGACCGCGGAGTAGCCCATCACGGACTGCAGTTGGTAGGTGAGGAAGAGGAAGACCCCGAACAGTCCGAGCGTGGCCAGAGCGATGGTGGCGAGGGCCGCACCCCGGTGGCGGCCGGTCAGGATCCGCAGCGGAAGGAGCGGAGCACGCAGCCGGGCCTGCGCGATCCCGAACGTCAGGAGCAGGGCGGCGGCCAGGGCCAGGCAGAGGGAGACCCGGGGTGTGTGCCATCCGTGCTCGCCGGCCTCGGAGAACCCGTAGACCAGAGCGGCGATGCCGCCGCAGCCAGTGAGCGCTCCCAGGACGTCGATCCGTGCATCGGTGCGTCCGGGCGGATCGGGCAGCGCGGCGATGGCGCCGACCGCGGCCAGCAGGGCGATGGGAATGTTGACGTACATGCACCAGCGCCAGTCGAGATAGCTGGTGATCAGTCCGCCGCCGACCAGGCCGATCCCGCCGCCTGCGGTCAGCACCCCGCTGTAGATCCCGATGGCCTTGGCCCGTTCGGCCGGTCCGGGAAACACCGCCATCAGCAGCGCGAGGGTCGAGGGGGCCAGCAGTGCGGCGAAGACGCCCTGTCCGGCGCGAGCGGCGACCAGCATCCAGCCGGAGTCCGCCATCCCGCCGAGACCGGATGCGACGGCGAAGCCGAGGATGCCGGCGATCAGGGTGCGTCTGCGGCCGAGCCGGTCGGCGATGCGGCCACCGAGCAGGAGCAGCCCGCCGAAAGTCAGCGTGTAGGCCGTGATGACCCACTGCCGGCTCGCGTCGGACATGCCCAGATCCTGCTGGGCGGTGGGCAGCGCGATGGTCACGATGGTCGTGTCCAGCACGATCATCAGCTGGGCGATCGCGATGACCACCAGCCCCCACCAGCGGCGCGCACGCAGCCGGGCCGGATCGGTACTCCACGTGCTCTTCGTGCCGTTCGTCTTCTTGCCTGTTTCGTTCAGCATGGCGAACCCCCTTGTGAAGACGTGCGTCAAGCACTCACATTCATTACCTGCCGACAGGTAAAGTTGGCGACGAGGCGAAGCTAGCCCATTGCTTGCCGATCGGCAAGCAATGGGGGTAAGCCCTTTACGGGCCGCCCCCGGGCCGGCTGAGACGACGGCGACGAAGGGACTTCCATGGCAGGCCGCCGCACCGACACACGTAAGCGCGCCCAGCGCGTAGCCCTTCAGCTCTTCAGCGAGCACGGGTACGACGGCACCTCGCTGCGCATGATCGCGGAGCAGCTGGACATCACCAAGGCGGCCCTCTACTACCACTACAAGTCGAAGGAGGAGATCCTCGCCGCCGTCCTGGCCGACTTCTCCGCCGCGGTCGCCGAACTCACCGACTGGGCCAAGCAGCAGCCCGCAGGACCCGATACCCGGCGCGAACTCCTGCGCCGCTACGCCGAGCTGACAGCCGGTGGCATCACGGCCGCGGCCCGCTTCGCGCAGGACAACGAGCCAGCGCTGCGCAACCAGCCGCTCGCGGCCGAGGTGCAGCAGCACGTCATGACGCTCTTCGAGCTCTTGGCCGGGCCCGGCGCGCTGTCCGGTGACGGCGCCCCGGCCGCATCGCTGCGTGTCCGCCTGGCGATCACCGCACTGCACCTGGCCGGCGACGACGCCGATCGAACGGAAAACGGAGGCCCGGAGCTGATCGATGCGGCACTCGGCATCGCTTGCGACTTGATCGATCCGCCGTTTCCCCGGCCAGCGCCTTAGTACCGCAGGAGCGGTACTCCGCCCGTCCTGGTCAGCGACCTGGCGTCGATTCTGTTGGCTGAAGGATTCTGATGCCGACAGAGTCCGCCGCAGCACGAGGGCCGGGCACGGCGACGGCCGGCCCCAGGTCGAGGCGCTTGTCCATGTCCAGGCGGAAGGTGCCGTACGGGTTAACGTTGGACCAGAACAGCGCGGTCAGGCCGCGGCGGTCCTCGTTCGACAGCCTTGATGCCCACGCCGGTTCGGACAGGACCTGCTGGACTGGCCGAATGTTTGCCGTCCGGCCGGACAGCCGGCCCGGCCGCTACGGCGTCGGCTCCCATGCTTCGGGGCCTGCTCCCCTCCACTCCACGAACCCGGGATCGGTGAGATCCACGTCCTCGGCACTCTCCAGGCCGGCGGCGGCCAGGAGGCCCTGATGTCTGCAGGGCGGTGCGCGACTCCGATGGCGACGCCGTCGTAGCGGACCCGGCGCCACCCCTGTTCGTCGGGCGGGTAGACGATCAGCTTGGCGGACATGCCTCCACCATGGTTCTGCCACTGCCGCCCAGCAGGCGGTGCGCGGCCACCCGGGCTACCCGTCACGGCCGCACCACGCAAACAGGCCGAAGGTGAGCCTGGGCAAGCCGCCCTCGAGGACGGCTTGCCCAGCAGGAGGCGGCTGGGTTCAGGAGCCGAGTGCGGGCGGGTTGCTGTGATGACGGAGCCGGAGCCACAGGGGGTGTTCGGCGAGGGCGTCGAGCAGGATCGCGGCCACCTGCCGGTCCACGGTGCGGGTCCGCCTCGCCTCGTGGAGCACGAAGGGCGTGTGCGACGCCCAGAGCTCACGTGCGGCTGTGTTCAGGCGCCGGCTGACCAGACCCATTGCGGTGATGGCCGGCTTGCCCGTCAGGTGGGGTGACACGTACTCCGCGATGACCTGGCCCCGGAGGCCAGGCGGGCCGGGCTCCGCGCACACCCGCCAGACCAGGTCCAGCTCTTCCACGGTGTGCAGCGCCTTCACCCAGGTGCGCAGCATCTCCTCCGTCCAAGGGTGCTCGTCACGACCCGGCGGCTTCCACACCACGTCCTCCGGCAGCACCTCCGGCCGACCGCCTGGCTCGGGCTGCGGCTTCCCGTAGGCCGCGCGCAAGGTACGGATCGCGTCCTCGTGCGAATCGGTCTCGGTGTCGATCGTGAATCTCAACGCCCACCCCTCAAGCTCAGCGCACTGTGCCCGGAGGCTGCCCGGCGCGCACTGCCGCAACAGGTGCTCCGGGGGAGTGGGCAAGCCCCAGGGACCCTGGGCAAGCCGCCTGGACCTGCGGCTTGCCCACCCTGTTCGGAGCACACCGGGCGCGACGGCGTCGGTCACGGCCCCGGTGTCCCGTCTCAAATGATCTGGTCTGCGGGTAGGGCTTTGAGCTGCGGCGACCAGATCGATTGAGACGCCGTGGTACCGAAAGTCTCAAGTGATCTGGTCCCGGAAGCTGGGATGCAGGGTGCTGTCTCAGTTCAGCTGGTCCGGCGACGGTGGAGGGCGAACCTACGACCTGTGGAAACGTAGAAAAAGGACCCTTCCGGTAGCGACCGACGGGGCCCTTCTCATAGCTGGACAGCACTCCGTTCCGGTGTGGGCGAACATCAGCCCGCACCGAAGCGTGCGCGCGTCACTCGGTGCCGGGGACTCCCGAGACCTCATCCTCCCGAAGGGCGATGTGCTCCTCGCCGTCGATCTTGATTTCAGTGCCTGCGTACTTGCCGGACAGAGTCTTGTCCTTGGCAGGCACCGCCACCTCGGTGTCTTCGGCCATGTCTCCTCCCTCCGGTCGACACGGTGTCGACCCGTACCGATCGTGCCATAACCAACAGTCACCGAGGCGTCACTCCCCGGCAGATTGGAGAACCCTGTCGACGCCAACCAGCCGACACCATCGGCAACCTGATGCGATGCCAGAACGTCGAGAAGTTCCAGGTGGCATCGGCCCACCATGCGCTTGAGAGCGGCTGGTCGACCTGCAAGACGTCGCCCCTGATGATTCGCCGTACTCACTGAGACTGGACGAAGCGGCCCCGACGGACCAGATCATTGGAGACCCTGAGCGAATCGGAACAGATCACTTGAGACGGGGACCAGATCAACCGAGACCGGACCCCCGGCCGCCCGGTAGCCACACCGGCCGGGCCTTGCGCCACTCGGAGAGCGCCGGTGGCGGGCCAGCTGTGCCCCGGCTCGTGGAGTCACAGAACAAGCCCGCCCGCCCCGGAGCCTGACTCAGCAGGGCCCTCTGGTGGTATCCACGCGCCATACATGCCTGGCCGGGGGAGGCTGTCGGGTGCCAGGCCCGAAGCAGGCTCAACAGCTCTTCCTGCATTCACGGTTGGGGAACCAAGGGGCTTCGCTGAACGTATCTTGGTGAGCATGCTGTGGTCCGGGCGTGCGTCGTGCTCGCATGCAAGCCAGTGGATGAGGGAGGTAGCGCATGCTGGAGGAGACATTGACAGCACTGGCCGCCGCGGGTGGGACTGCGGTGGTGCAGGCCGCGGGAACCAGCACCTGGCAAGGATTTCAGCAGGCAGTGTCACGATGGTTCGGCCACGGGGATGAGGAAGCGATACGCGTCGATCTGGACCGCAGCGCGCAGATGCTGGCGGCTGCACGAGAAGACGATGACGTCATGGCCGTGCGGGACGAACAAGCGGCGTGGCAGACGCGTTTCGCGGTGGCGCTGGCGAGCCTCGCCGAACCCGAGCGAAGGTCGGCTGCCGAGGCCCTGGCCGCCCTGATCCAGGCGACTCCGCACGCCGACGGTGTGTCGGCGGCGGGGGACGGACTGGCGGTTCGAGGGAAGGTCGAGATCCGGGCCGACCACGGGTCCGTTGCAGCTCTGCGCATGGGAGACGTGTCACTGGGAAACCCTTCACAGTCGGGTCCGCCCCAGGGCTGAGCGCGCCCGACGGTACTGAAGCCCCGCAGATCACGGCCGGCATCGCCATCACCGCCTACCAAGGAGGGGTAGCGGTCGGCCACGCCGACCGGGTGACCTACTACGCTGCGCCACCGGGACCACGGGATGCCGCGCGCAGACGCGAGGCACAACTGCACTCCTACCTCAACGCCGCCTCCCGCACCGTGGACCGCCACCCCTATCCCGGCCTGGCTGAAGGCCCGGGCCCCTTTCCCCTGGCTGAGGTCTACGTTCGCCAGCTGGCCGAGGACCAGCACTTCTCCGAAGACCGTGACCGCAGCAACGCAGACAGCCCAGACGTGGCCAGCCTCCCAGTGCCCGCCGAGGCCATCTTCGCGGGAGGTGGCCGCATTCGCGTGGTCCTTGCCGCCGCTGGCGGCGGCAAGTCAGTCCTGCTGCGCCGCTACCTGGCAACCGAAGCCGGCTTCTGGATGGCTGATGGGCGGATTGACCGAGCTGATCCGGCGATCCCGGTGCTGATCCGCGCCACAGCCCTGGCCGGGATGCCCCTGCTGGCCCAGGGGCTCGCACAGGCCGCCATCGAAGAACTCGGCCCCTACGGGCTGCGCGAGACACCAACCTCGGAGTTCTTTGGGGAGCAACCGGCCCCTCAAGTGCCCTGGCTGGTGATGGTCGACGGCCTTGATGAGATACCGGACCGTGCCACCCGCGTAGCCCTGCTGGAACGGCTGGCTCGCGAGGCTGACCAGGAGCTGTCCCCGTACAGATTCGTCGTGGCGACTCGCCCCTTGCCCGCCGGGGAGCTTGACCGACTGGGGCCCGGCGCCGAACGCTTCGAATTGCAGCCCTTCTCTGCGGCCGACATGTGGAAGTACGCCCGAGGGTGCTTCCGCGACCTGCCGGAGGTCGAACGCCAGGTGAGCGCCTTCGCCGCGGGCCTCAGGCAATCCGGGTTGAATGGTCTGGCCCGCACTCCCCTGGTGGCTTTCATGTTGTGCCAGCTGTACGCCGCTGATCCCGCACGGCCACTGCCCGACGGCCGCGCGGGTGCCTACCAGTCTTTCGTTGAGCTGGTCTACGAGCAGAACACCCACAAGGGCATCCGCCGTACTCACGATGAGGTGACCCGGGCTCTGAAGGACCGTCACCAGATTCCGCGGGACCAACGCGCCGCTGAACAGGCGGCGCACCGCGTCCAAGAGGACCTGCCCCAGCTGATCGACCATCTGGCTTACGAGAGGATCAATGGGAACACCGCGCTGGCCGTCGACATTCTGGCCAGCCAGCTGAACGTCCAGCGCCCGGAGAAGGTCAATCCAGTGCTCTGGAACGCCTTCTTGGGCGACCTCCTTCGGCCCACCGGCCTGCTGGCGGAGCGCTCAGGTGACTTGGACTTCCTGCACCAGACCCTCCTCGAATACCACGCTGCCCGCCATGCGACGCGCGACGAACAGGCCCGTGCGGCTCTGCTCGAAAGGCTATTCCAACGCAGGCGCGATGATGTTGGCCACGATCTGGATCAGCCGTCCTACCTGGGCTTTCTCCTTGACGGACTCCTTTCCCCGGCAGACGACCTCGCGGAGGCGACGATCCGGGCGCTAGAGGAGCTCGCTGCGTCCGACCAACGCGTCGCCTGGGAACTCTTCGTCAAGCAGGTGCGGCTGCGCACCAAGCTCCCCCATGACCTCACCGCATGCCATCTTGTGGCATTGGCGCACAACCCGGCCTTGTCCGTCAACCGGTTGCTGGCCGCGAGCACACTGGCCATGGTGCCCGGGTATCAAGCCCGGGGCGCCGCACTTCTGGTCCACTTCACCCAGGACAGCAGCCTCTCCGTCAGCGATCGCGTGCGGGCGGCGAGACTCCTGGCGGAGGTGGACGGCCACCGGTCACAAGGCACTCAGCTCCTCGTCGACCTCTTGGCGGACCGCAGCCTCGACTTTTGGCTCCGGCTCGACGCCGGCTACCACTTGGCCGCGATGAGAGAACGCCGTGACGACGTCGTGCGGCTCTTTGCCCCCCTCGTCGGCGCCGCCAAGACCCCCTCAAGGCAAGTGACGCATGCCGCGCTCCTGGCGGCGTTCGGTGAGGAGAGCGCGATCGCGCTGCTCTTGCGTCTGGCCAACGATCCGACCATTGGCATCCGCGACCGTGTCGACGCCGGGCGCGCCTTAGCCCGGCTCGGTGACGAACGCGCCGCATCAATTCTCGTCACCCTGGCGGACTATGACGACCCGGAGGGTGACATCCAGGGCCACATGCGGGCGGCACGGGCCCTGGCTCTGCTGCCCCGATATCGGGCGAAGGCAGCTGCGGCACTCATCAAAATCGCCACGGACACAACCGTCTGGGACAATCGCACCCGGGTGGATGCTGCCGTGGCCTTGGCCTCGCTGGACGGATACCGGGCCCGCGGCGCCGAACTGCTAACCGTCCTTGCCGAGGGGGAGTCCATAGGGAGGTACGCCCGGGGGCAGGCGAGGCAGTCGCTGACCAGACTTCGTGACGTCGCCGTGGAAGGCAGGCGAGACGTCTACTGATCTCCTCAGGTTGACTCGCCGGTGAAGAGCTTGAGCACCTGCCCATATGCGTGCGAACCTGAAGAGGATGGGCGCATGTCCGCCAAGCTGATCGTCTACCCGCCCGACGAGCAGGGCTGGCGCAGCGGGCGCGGATGCGCAGGCTCGGCGTTCCCAGCCCCGCACCCCCCCGGTACGTCCGAAATTCGCTCGAAGTCTGCTCGTAGTCCGTCCGAACCTTCCCCGAAATGCGTCGGGCCGCGCAGGCCTGATCCCCGGAAGTCGGGGCAGACGGCCGGATGGGGAAGGAGGCTCGGCATGCCTGGATTCCGTGGGTGGTTCGGTCGGGTTAAGGACGGCGCCGGGGCGCTCGGTGAGCGTCGTACGCAGCTGCAGGCGCGGCACGAGGCCGAGCTGCTGGCCGAGCGGCAACGGGTCGCAGAGGCCCGCCGGGCCCGTCCGCGCAACCCGGACCCCGCCCGAGCGGTGCCCTGGGGGGTACGGGTCGCGGCCGAGGCCGGTTGGCGGTTCCTCGTGCTCGCGGCCGCCCTGTGGGTCATCATGCGGGTGATCGGTTCGGTCCGGCTTGTCGTCCTCGCCTTCGCGGCCGCGCTGCTGATCACCGCTCTGCTGGAACCGACGGTCGCCCGGCTGCACCGTGCGGGGCTCTCCCGGGGGCTGTCCACCGCCCTGACCGCGCTCTTCGGGTTCGTCGTCCTTGGGCTGATCGGCTGGTTTGTCGTCTGGCAGGTGCTCGACAACTTGGACAGTCTGTCCGGGCGGCTCCAGGAAGGCATCGAGGAGCTGAAACGATGGCTCCTCGACAGCCCCTTCCACGTGACCGAGCAGCAGATCAATGATGTTGCCGGCAGCCTTAGCGATGCCATCGGCACCAGTACCAGCGAGATCACCTCGACCGGGCTCCGGGGTGTGACCGTCCTGGTGGAGCTCATCACCGGAATGCTGCTGGCGATGTTCTCGACGCTCTTCCTGCTGTACGACGGCAGGCGCATCTGGCAGTGGACGCTGAAGCTGGTCCCCGCCGCCGCCCGTCCGGATGTCGCCGACGCGGGACCGGCCGCCTGGGGCACCCTGACCGCCTATGTCCGCGGAACCTTGATCGTCGCCTTCATCGACGCACTCTTCATCGGTCTCGGCATCTACTTCCTGGGCGTGCCACTCGCCGTGCCCATCGCTGTAGTGATCTTCCTGGCCTCGTTCGTGCCCCTGGTGGGCGCCGTCGCGTCCGGGGCCCTCGCGGTGGTCGTCGCACTGGTCACCCAGGGGGTGTTCACCGCGCTGTTGACCCTGCTGGTGGTGCTCGTCGTCCAGCAGATCGAGGGCCACGTGCTGCAGCCGTTCATCCTCGGAAGGGCCGTACGGGTTCACCCGTTGGCCGTGGTCCTGGCGGTCGCCACCGGCGGAGTGGTCGCCGGCATCGGCGGAGCGGTCGTCGCCGTCCCTCTGGTCGCCGTGTCCAACACGGTGATCGGGCACCTGCGCGCCCACGGCGGGGACGACGGTTCGGCGGAAGGGTTTCCCGCGGCGGTCGAGGAGGAGCGGGCGGATCCGCCCGCGGACCCGGACCAGGACCCCGCCTGACATCCAGGCCGGGGCTGCAGGACGCCCGCGGCCTGCAGCCCGCAGCCACCGCTCACGCCGTAAGGGGTGATCATGGCGCATGCGGGGATCCGTAACAGGTGATCACGGTCGGCGTTCGAAGAAGAGTACTTGCTGGTGGATCCAGTAACCGGGCTGCCAGCGCCCCTGATCGAGGACGTCCGCCGTGCGGCCGGGCTCGGACCCCTCGCGGAGGAGGATGAAGTCCAGCACGAGCTGCTGCAGGCTCAGATCGAGGTGGCCACTCCCGTGTGCACAACCCTTGACGAGGTGGGGGCATCTGTTGCGGCTGCGCCATGCGGCCGCCTCTGCCGCAGGGGCGAACCGAGCCGACCGGTCAGCTGTGCAGTGGAGATGTGCGCGGCGCACGGCGTATCGGTGGTCGCAGTCACGGGCGAGGCCCGACCTGACGGCCATCTCGTTCCTGCAGGGCGCTCTCGATGACGCCCTGATCAGCCGGCCGCGCCGCCTCGAAGCCGACTTCGCGCACGTGACCTTCTGCGACTGTTCCGGACTGAACGCCCTCCTCAAGGCCAGAGCAGCAGCCCTGCAGGCCGACGCCGCCTTCGCGCTGGTTCACGCGGATGCCCCGGCCGTGATCCGGCTCCTCGGCATCACCGGTACCGGACCGCTCCTCGGACTCGGGCGCGCCATAGCCTGAGCCGACATGATCTTCGGTCACATGCCGACGGCCAGCGGTGCACAACCGGTGGCGTCACACAGTCGCGTGACGGCGTCGATGAGCCGTACTTCCCGGATGTGGGCACTGTAGTCAGGGGCTCGCCCTCGGTAAAGAGATCGCGAGGCTGGTGAACGATCCGCGAGGCCGCGGCGCCTGCGACGTGGTGGAGTCGGCAGGCTGCGTCAGAAGCGGAATACACGCAGGTCGCGCACGGTGTCGGCCAGGGCGCGGATGAGGTCGTTCTCGGCGTCGGTCCGCCAGACCAGAGCGAAGGTCAGGGTGGCCATCTCGGGGGACGGGGAGGAATCGGATGTTCGACATGCCCCAGTGTCTGGTGACATGGCCGGGGAAGGTGTGGATGATGTCGCCCATGCCGACGTGGCGGACATGATCACGCGGCTCGAGGGCGGCGGTTGGCCGCTGGGTCTGGTCGAGGAGGTGTACGTCTTCGGGTCGTACGCACGTGGTGCGCTGGAGCCGAACGACGTCGACGTCGTCATTGAGCACGGCACGGACAAGCGCTGGCTCGGAGAGCCGCTGGACGCGTCGATCAACGGGCGTGATTCGTACGTGGGGATGAGGCAGGCCCTGCGGGGACGTACCCGGGGGATCTCCTCCCAGTTCCGTGGCCGCAGCAGCTTGCTCGACGAAGGCTTCGAGCTGTTCTTGCTCTGGCGGAAGGGCGAGCCGTTCCCTCTGGCTCGCGAGCGCCTTGCCTCCCTGACAGCGGACCCGGAAGCCGGGCCTGCGCCCAGGGACCACATGCTCACAGAGTTCGAGGGGCTGGAGAGCCTGGTGCCGCGCCCGGCGCGGATCGAGCTGTTCGGCCGGCATGTAAAGGGCAGGATCACCATCACACCGCTGAGGCTGGTCGACGGCGAACTCGAGAACCCTGAAGCCGCCCGGCATGTACGGCGGCGCTGGGTGGAGACGAGCCCGTTGCGCCGGACGGCGACTTGCGCCCTGGCCGCGTTGGAGCAGCGAGGCGTGGACCTGGGCGAGGTGACGCTGCACGGGCAGCGGCTGTTCGGCCGGGACCAGCAGGCTGAACGCTGCTTCGTCGATCTGGGGTGGAACGGCTTCGGATACATGGGGCGTCTCCTGGACGGCGGAGTCACCTGGCTGGAAGTGTTGCGCCCCCATCGCAGCAAACCCATGGACGCACTGCTCATCGAGCCCGTGCGTCGCACGTAGCCGACACTCGCATAGCCGCGTTCCGGCGTGTCACGTGAACCAGGGCCCTGCTTCATACGTTCGTGTGTGCCTGATCGGCGTGTCGGGATGGATGAAGGCAAAGCGGACAGCCACCACCTGCACGAGATGCTGCCCGGGGGTGAGGGTGTCCGATCAGGTTCCTGGCGGCGAGGACATGCCGCGGCGGTGGTCAGCTTGCGGGCGTGAGAGTGCGATGGCGCGCTTGATAGCCCTTGATTCCCGTGGCGAGTTGGCTACCGAGCACGCGCGGGCGGTTGCTGGGCTCTTGGTGTGTCGCTGCGGACGGTGTGGAACTGGGTGGCGGTGGCCCGGCGCGAGGGCCGGCTGTCCCCACGGACCTCGTCACGGGTCGGTGTGACGCCGGATGTGCGTGTGCGTCTGGCGTTGTGGGGTGGGAACGTGGCCGCGGTCCACCGTGAGCTGCTCGCAGAAGCGGCCACGGCTGGTGACCCGAACTCGGTGCCTTCTCTGCGCGCCGTGCACCGGGATTTGTCGGTGGGGGAGCGGGCGGGCCTGCGCGGGGTGAAGCAGCCCGTCGTCGTTTCGACGTCTACGGCAAACGGCCGCCCACGTACCGCAATGCCTGCTGGGAGGGCGATCACATACGGATCTCGGTCCGTGTCGCCCTGGACGGGACCGCGGTGTGCCCGTGGGTGACGTGGTTAATCGACGTGTCATCGAAGGCGATCGTGGGGGTGGCGGTCACCCCGCACCAGCCGGCCCGGGACGCGGTCCTGGCCGCGCTGCGCATGGGGATCAGCCGGACAGCCCCCTACGGGCCGTTCGGCGGCCTGCCGGGCCGGGTGCGCGTGGACCGCGGCAAGGACTTCCTGTCGAACGCGGTCGCGAATGCACTGGGCGGCTTCGCGGTACCCGTTCACGACCTGCCGGCCTACAAGCCGTACCGGAAGGGCACGGTGGAGGCCCTGAACAGCGCGGTGGAGCAGATGCTGCTGGTCTCTCTGCCGGGCTACACACGCCGTGCCCGCCCCGCGCAGGCATACCGGCCGACTCCTGCGGAGGACGTGCTGTCCTACCCGGACTTCGTCAAGGTCCTGCTGGACTGAGGGCTGTCCCGTAAATGATCTTCAGCTGGGTATGGACGTGGTTGGCGGCCACTCCGGCCGCTCGCCTATCCGGTGAGGTTGAAGTTGTGTAGCGGGCGATGCCGAGCATGGCGTGGTGGACGCCGGCACCTTTGAGGCGGCAGTCGCAGAGGATCTTCCAGGTCTTCATGCGGGCGAAGACGTGCTCGACGCGGGCGCGGACCTGTTTGTGGGACTTGTAGTGGGCCTGTTTCCAGTCGGGCAGTTCTTCGCCTTTGCAGCGGCGGTGGGGCATCACGAGCCCGGTTCCCGGATAGCCGCCGTCGGTGATGGTCATGGTCGTGCCGACGGCGGCCTTCGCACCGGACTCCTCCCATGCCTTGCAGTCGTTGCGGTTGCCTGGCAGGGGCCGGCCGACCACCACGACGAGCCGGGTATCGGCGTCGATGACGACCTGGTGGTTGGTGGAGTATCGGTAGTTCTTGGACTGCTCGGCGATCGCGTGGGCACCAGGGTGCCCTCCACGATGAGCACGGTGTCCTTGGCGAACCGTTTGCGGGGCTGCAGCGCGAGTGACGGGCCGACCTGGTCGATGATGCGGTCGGCCGCGGACTTCGATGCGCCGAAGAGCGGTGCGAGTTGGCGCATCGTCAAGTTCGTGTGCCAGTAGGCCGCCACGAGCAGTACCTGGTCCTCCAGGGGAAGAGACCACGGGCGGCCCTTGCGGACCGGGTCTGTACCCTCACGGCGCAGAGCGGTCACCAGCTTGCCGAACGATCGCGCGCTCAGCCCGGTGAACGGGGCTATCCAGGACGGCTCAGACGCCGTGATCACACCAGCCACAAACAAGATCGTCTCACCCGCGACCAGAGGGGGCTCAGATGCGGACGCTCAACCGCAGGTTAAGCAGATGGCGTAGACGAGCAGAGGCACCGCGAAGGGTTCCGAGCTTCCTTACCTCATCCACCTCAAGCTCCAGCCGGTCGGCGAGAGCGAGTACGGCGGCGTAGGGCCGCTCGCCCTCCTCGAGCTTCGCGGCAACGGCTTCGAGGACAGCTCGAAGAACGACAGGGCTCGCACTGGGATGGTCTGCGAGCAGGCGAAGAAGCTTGTTGTCGTTCCAGACGCTGTCGCGGGCCGCACTCAGTTCCTGGAGGGCTTCGGGCGGCGTGTGGGGATTGGTGGCCAGGGCTTGCCAGACGAAAGGGTACGGACATTTCGCGAGACGCTGCAGGACCAAACTGTCTCTCTCGGCACGTGCCAGTGCGAGGTAGTCGGCAGGCGTAGGCACGAGGATGACCTCTCAAGATAGTCGAAGCCGCCATCCTGCCACTGGACCTTCGTCGCAGCGGACTCCGGGCCGGTCATGACCAACCTGCCTCGACCATCACTTACGGGACAAGTCTTACTGATCTTTTCGTAAGTTCGGCGGGTGTAGTGGGTGGATGGTCAGGCCGGTGTGGGCGAGGAAGGACCATGGCAGTTGTGGGTTGTGGTTGATGCGGTGGATGCCTTGCTCGGTGGCGTCGGCGACATCGGCGAGGTGGTCGCCGGCGAGGTTGGCGAGTTCACGTTTCTTGAGTGAGGACCACAGCAGCTCCACCGGGTTCAGCTCGGGCGCGTAGGCGGGTAATCGCTCCAGGGTGAGCCAGTCCTGGCCAGCGACCCAAGCCCGCATCGACCGGCTCCAATGGGCGGACAGGCCGTCCCAGACCAGGACCACCCGCTCGCCGCGGTAGAACGCCTTCATCTGCTCCAGGACCTCGATGAGGGCGGCGGTGTCGTAGCTTCCAGGCTTGAGATGGAAGCACAGGCGAGCCCCTCGATCGGGGTCGGTGGAGTGGTATCCCAGAGCCCCGGCCATCGACGCCCGCTTCCAGTTCAGCCGGTGCCGCAGCAGTGGGGTCCGACCTCGGGGTGCGTAGGTGCGGCGGATCTGAGGCAGCAAGGAGATGCCTGATTCGTCGAGGAACACGATCCAGGCACGTGTGTTCACGGCCCCTTTTTGATGCGCGGCCACTCGTGCGCGATCCAGCGGGCGATCTCCGACTCGTCCCTCTCGACCGCCCGCCGCTCGGGCCGCTGCAGACTCCATCCGAGCCGGCCGGTCAGCAACCGCCACACCGACGCCCTCGACAGCACCACTCCCGTCACCCGCTCAACGACGGCGCCAACTCGCTCCAGGGTCCACAGGTCGGCCTCGAAACCATGGGCCTGGGCACCCCGCTCCAACGCGGCCCGGACGGTCTCGACCTGGGCGTCGTCCAGCTTGGGCGGGCGACCGGTGGCCGCACGCCGACGCAAGGCCGAAGCACCACCTTCCTCCCACGCCCGCCGCCATCGCCGCACGCTCTCGGCGCACACCCCCACCGCCCGCGCGATCTCCGCATTCGAGACACCGTCCTCGAACAACTCGACCGCCCGAACACGACGCGCCTCCGCCAACTGAGGCCGCAGCAACGGAGGAAGGGAGGCACCAGCCGTAGAAGGCGAAGGTTGATAAGCCACCCCGACAGCCTCCCACCCACACCGCCACTACACCCACCGAACTTACGAAAAGATCAGTAGGGCTTGCAGATTATTAACACGTTGTCTCGATCTTGCTTTCGGGATCGCTGCTCTGGGCGAGGACCCGAGCCTGGAGGGGCGCGAGGGCAGCGGGTGGGGTGGTCGCCGGTGGGATGACGACGCCGTGAGCTTCAGGCTGTTTCCTGATTTTCAGCAGGGTGCGGTGCATGGCTGTGCGGCTGCTGCCGAAGAGCACGGCGAGGGGTTCCGCGGCCAGCGCGAGGTGCAGGTGGAGGATGGTGGCCAGGACCTGGTCGGGGAAGGCGAGCCGGAGCGGACGGCCACGCCGGTCGTCCTTGTCAGGAGTCAGAGCCTGCGTGAGGTCGATCAGTTGCTGCGGGGACATGCCGGTCAGTGCGGGGTCGTTCAGCAGGGCCTTCTTCCACTCCGGCGCTGGAGTCTGTGGGGCCCGGGCCGCCGGGATGGCCGGGGCCGGCTGGGGATGCAGGACGTAGTTCCAGTCGCCATGGAAGCCATGGCGGGTCAGTGGCAGGGCCGCCATCTCCGCGTCACCGATCTGTACTCCGGTCGGGTAGGTGCTGTTGTCGAGTTCGGCGTGGACGCGCAGTCCGGTGCTGGTGGTTGTTGCGGCGATGGACTGGACGATGACTTCGTGGCTGGTCAGCGGGCGGCCCCGCCAGTTCATGGTGATGTGGGAGAAGAGACCGTGCTCGATCTTGTTCCACTTCGATGTGCCCGGCGGCAGGTGGCAGACGGTGATCGTCAGTCCGGTTTCGGCGGCGAGGCTGGCGAGTCCGAGTTTCCAGGCCCGGGTGCGGTAGCCGTTGGATCCGCCGGCGTCGGCGGTGATCAGCAGTCGTGTCGCCTGCGGGTAGGAGGCCTGGCCCTGGCCGTGCCACCAGCGGCGGATCGATTCCACCGCGAATGCCGCGGTGTCGTGATCGGTGCCGACGTTGACCCAGCCGGTGTTCGCCGCCACGTCGTAGACCCCGTACTGAATTGCCTTCCCCAACTGCGGGTCGGCGAAGTCATGCATGTTCACCGGCACCGGATCACCGGCCGGGCGCCATTGGCGGCCGTCGTTCTTGAACGCGCCGACGAGCTCCTTCTTCTTGGTGTCCACACTGATCACCGGCTGGCCGGCGTCCCGGTGCTCGCGGGCTTGCCCGTTGAGGTAACGGAACTGTGCATCCCGGTCCACGTGCTGGCTGCCCTCGAGCGTCTTGGCGTTGGCCTGCAGACTGAAGCCCTCCTCCCGCAGCAGATCCGCGACGGTGTCGGCACTGACCCGGTGCCCGGCCCGGGTCGGTTCCCTCGCGAGTGCGCGGGTCGACTTCACCGTCCAACGCAGCGGCGACATCGGATCACCCCGCACATCCGGCTCGACCAGCGCCAGCAGAGCAGGCCGCAGCCCCGGATCGAGATCCGCGGCCCGCTTGCGGCCCCCGCCCGGCCGCCGCACCCGGCCCAGCGGCTCCTCACCGGCCTCCAGCTCGAACACCCCTTTGCGGACCCTCGTCTCACTCACCGCGGCCGCCCATGCGACGGCCCGAACGCCGCCGTGCCCCAGGACACGGGCCTCGGCAGCCATCAACAGCCGACGTTGCCGCTCGTCCAGATGCGGGAACAACACCGCGAACTTCACAGACAGTTGGTCACGAGTCTCGTCCGAGATGCGCATACCACACCAACGAGCTTTAGAACGGGAAGCAACACCTTGATTCCCCGTAAGTCCTTAGAAGCCCTAACAGAAGTTGTTGATCATGTGACTTTCGGTTCGGGTGGTCGTTGGTCTGGTCGTGGGGAAACGCCAGTCACGGCCGTGGATCGTGTCGGATGAATTGTGGTCGCTCGTCGAGCCGTTGCTTCCGGATCCGGCGCCGAAGCGGGTGGAGGGCCGTCCGCGGGTGCCGGACCGGCAGGCACTCTGCGGGATCCTGTTCGTGCTGCATACCGGGATCCAGTGGGAGTACCTGCCGCAGTAGCTGGGGTTCGGTTCCGGGATGACCTGCTGGCGGCGTCTGGCCGCGTGGAACGAGGCAGGTGTGTGGGACCAACTGCACCTGGTGCTGTTGAAGAAGCTGCGGGTCGCAAGGAAGCTGGACTGGTCGCGGGCGGTGATCGACTCCTCCCATGTCAGGGCCGCTCGGCGGGGCCCAAAAGCGGTCCCAGCCCGGTCGACCGCGCTCGGCCGGGTAGCAAGCACCACCTGATCGTTGACGGGCAGGGCCGGGAACCGCAACGACGTCACTCAGCTGATGCCGCTGCTGAACAAGATCCCGTCGGTCGCCGGCCTCGTCGGCCGGCCCCGCAGACGCCCGGACAGTGTTCTGGCCGACCGCGGCTACGACCACGACAAGTACCGCCGCCTGGTCTGGGCGCTCGGCGTCAAACCCGTGATCGCCCGCCGCGGAGTCCCACACGGCTCCGGCCTCGGCGTCTACCGGTGGGTCGTGGAACGGACCATCGCCTGGCTTCACGGCTTCCGCCGGCTACGGATCCGATGGGAACGACGCGACGACATCCACGAGGCCTTCCTCGGCCTCGCCACCTGCCTCATCACCCACCGCCACGTCCAACGCCTTTGTTAGGACCTCTTAGGGTTCAGGGCAGTTGTACTGCTCGGGCAGCGGAACGGTGACGCAGTACCGGCCCCGGCCGCGGGTCTCTTCGACGACGGCATCGGGAACGGTGAAGACGGCGGTCTTCGAGAGGGGCATCAGGACCGTGCCGATCTGGCGGACGAGTGAGGCTTTGTCCGAGGAGGGGTCGATCGCGTAGAGCCCCACGGGCAGCCGCGTTCCGGGCTGGAATCCGTAGACGAGGATGCGGTGGCTGCCGTGGTCCACGGCCATGCGGTCGGTCCTGTCCGGGAGTTCCACCGGATGGCTATGGCGGGCCGTGAGTTCTCCCTGGGTCGCCTCGATCTTGAGTTCACCGGCGGCGGCGAGGGCTTCGCGCGCCGTGTCGGGCGGCACGAACCACCACTTCTCGCTCTGAAGTACGCCGTCGCCCTGCCCGTGCACCGTGAGTTCCCGCCCGGTGAAGAGCGAATCGGCCGGTTCCAGCTTCGCGTAGGTGAGGGCGGAGGAGGTTGGCCGGGCGGTAGTCGAGTACTGCCGGCCACCGGCGTTTACAGTCACCCGGACCGGCTCGTCGGGCGAGAAACCGTTCAGACAGAGTGCCACCTCGTTGGGGGTGCGGACTTGGTCCCGTCCAGTGATGTTCCCGATCCAGACCGAGGGCGGGTCCCCGAGGCCCGGGATCCTGCCCGGGTCCGCGGCGCAGTCCGGGGCGGACCCGTCGCCCGCCGCGAGGACGGTGATCTGCTGTGCCAGCAGGAGGTCTGTGGCCGGGTCGGTGGTCGGGCCGGAGGAGGTCCGCGGGGCGCCGGAGGTGGGCGGCGGGCCGGTGGGAGGGCCCGCGGACGGCGACGGCGACGGGGAGCCGGAGCCGCACCCGGTGACGAGCCATCCCAGAACGACGATGCCCGGGAGCAGCGTTCTCTTCTTCACATGTATCACGGTCCTTTCGACGGTCGGCCGCTCGGCGAAAGCCCGGCGCACCGGGCCCCGACGGCCGTGGCCTGTTGCCGGAGTGCGTTCTCGATTTCCTTGTGGCGCTGCGCGGTGATCTCCCTATTGGTCTCGGCGTCGCGGAGCTGACCGAGTGCGTCCCGCAGGTCCGCGCAGCCCGCCTTCAGCTCCCCGCGCTGGAACTCCCAGGAGGCCGCGAGCGCCTGCCAGAGCCCGCGCCGGGCGAACCCGGGCTCCTTTGTGATCGCCTCCTTGATGGTGGAGATGGCACCGTCCAGGTCTCCGCGTCCGAAGGCGTGCACCGCCGCGACGGAGATGGCCAGCACCCGCAGCTCCTCGACCGCGTCGCCGCCCTCGGCGGAGCGGACGCGCTGGAGGGCCCGGCCGATCGTCCCGTCATCGGGGACGAGCCGCGCCGTCACCCTGCACTGCTCTACCTGGGCCAGGTTCACGGAAGCCCGCAGTCGGCCGACTTCGGAGAAGGCGTTGTCAGCCGCGAGCCGCCGGAGCTCGGCCGAGGATGTGGCCAGCGCCTCGGAGTCCACTGTGCCCGGGTGGCAGCTCGATGACGTGCCGAGCGCCAGCTGGTACCGCGTACCCGCGAGGCTGAGGCGGGCGCGCAGCGCGATCGGGCCGTTCGGGTCGATGGCCTGGTAGTCGGCGAGGGCCGCTTCGAAGTAGGGCTTGCGCCCGGCGGCCGGGAGGCCGACGGCAACCTGCTCGAGGGAGTGCCCGCGGAAGAGGCGGACCAGGTCGGCCGTCACGAATTCGGCGCCGTCGTCCCGGGTGCCGCCCACGCCCGACGCCAGCAGCCGGTCCAGCGCACTGCGCGCCTCGGCGAACCTGCCGCCCCGCCAGAGGTCGAGGGCGTGGGTGAATCCAGCCAGTCCTTGCGTCCGGCGGGCCAGTTCGGCGATCACGTGTCCGCGGCCTGGGGCGGAGTTCCAGCCCTGGTCGAGCCGAATCTGGCCGCCGAGGTACCAGCCGGCGAGTTCGGGTGCGTGGACCACCTGCGCGGCTCGTACGTAGACGGCGGGCCGGAGGCCGATCTGCCCGGAGGCGTTGGTGGTGACGAGGCCGCCGATTACGATCCCGGCGTTGGTCCGGGCGACGAAGCCAGCCGTCCAGTCGTCCAGCTTCCGATGGTCCTGCCCCACCTCGCCCAGCACGCTCAGCGGAGGCGAGGTCACCCGGGCGTAGTTGCGTGCTGTGCTTCCCTCCGGCAGCTGATCCTTTGTCAGGGCCGTAGTGAAGGCCTCTGACACGTCGTCCAGGACCTGCTGGTCTTGGCCCGAGCCGACGCCCTCGAAGCCGACCACGGCAACGTCCTGCGTGCCGGGCAGCCGTTCCAGCTCCGGTGGGGGCGGACGGGGCTGGAAGACGACCACCAAGGCGGCGCATGTGAGCAGGAAGCCCGCCAGGCCGGCGATGGAGAACCAGCGCGCACGACGGGACAGCGTGGGGTGGTCCTTGAATGCCTTCCTGACGGCGACGATCCCCCCGACCAGGACCGCGAACACGAGGAGAACGGCGGCTACGGGGCTGGACCTGATGCCGAACAGCTGCAGCAGCGGACCTAGGGCCGCCGAGAGCAGCGTGGTGGCGAGCGCGAGCAGACCCAGTGCCCATGGAGGGCTGCCGGAACCGCTCTCCGACGCCTGCGGTGAAGGGTCAGGGTCCTCGTCCGGAGTGTCCGGCCCAGGGCCGTTCAGGATGATCTCCCTTCGGAACACGGTTCGCGTACGGGCTTCCACCCACCATTCCGGCACCGGGGACACCCCTGCCCGTGGCGCGCCTCGCCGGGCCGCCCACTCCCCACGTTCGGGTGAGCGGCCTCCTGGCTGGCTCCGGAAGTGCACCAGGAACGCGTAGTTCGGGCGACTCGAAGGAGGAGCGAGCGAGGTGACGACCCCCGCCGCTCTTGCTGTCTATATGGGGTCGGTGGGAACCCGCCCTGCCAGGAGGGCCGCGCCCGCCTTCTGGAGTCGCAGCAGAAGCCGACCCCCCCCCGGCTGGTCGGGGCTCATTCATACGGATGTCCGGGAGCCTGGCAGAGCGCTGGTGACCATGGGTGGTCCCGCCGCCGGACCCTGCCAGGCTGCCGCAGATAGGGCCTGACGCCGCGGCGGTCTCGGGTCGGAGCGGCCGTTCACCCGGTTCTTCAGCGTCTGCGGTGTCGGCTGCCGCGGCCGCAAGTCGGGCTTGCGTGACACCGGCCTCCTCACGCAGCAGCGCCCGCTCTGCCGGAGACGGCAACCGCGGCTCGCCCTCCAGCAGTGCCGTGTTGCGGGGTCCGGTACCCAACTGCACTGGTTGTTGGGATCGCCCGGGTGTGGGCGCGTGCGCGGACGGGGGAGGGTCGCAGGCGGGGGCCGGCCGGTCTGTCGGCAGGGATGTGGGAGAGGGTGGTGTGCTGGTGGAGTGGGACTGGTGGACGGTGGATTTCGGGGACGCGCATGCGGGCGCGGTGGGTGTACTCGTCGGTGGCAGCGAGCCGGGTCCGGTGTATTTCGATGTGGGAAGTGGCTCGGACGTGCCGTCGACCAGGCACCTGTCAGCCTGCGGCGGCCGGTACCGCCGTCCGCGTGCGGATGGCGCGGCGCCGCCGAGTACCCGCTGGGCTGGGCGACGATCGGCGACCGGCCCCTGTACGAAGCCGACGTCGACCTCGTGGGACCGCTCGCGGACTGGACCGCGCACCTGTCCGTGGTACGTGAAGCGGCCGTGCCGCTGTCCGAGCCGTTGGCCGCGCTCCTGGTGGAGATGGCCAAGCGGCTGACGGTCACGGCTGAGGACGCGCCGCTGGCCGCGCTGCGTGCCGCCAGGGTGCTGGAGCGGATGGCGGCCCGGGTCGGGCAGACAGGCCGCCGGCGCGCTGTGCGACGACGGCCTGTCTGCCGAAGCGGTGGCCACCGGGCTCGGGACGACCTACTCCAAGGCCCTGTTGATGCTCCTGGCCGCTCAGGACCGGTGACACCGCGCGTCACAACATCGGCCCTGTTGGCTTTCGCGTTCGCCGGAGCGGATTCCGGTCCGCGGGCCGGGCGGGCTCCGCGGCCGGCGGCGCCGGTGAGCCTGCCCCCGTACGCGGTCTGCCTCTCGGCACTGGCCGTCGAAGGTCCTCGCCGCACTCCCCGAGCACGCCGAAGAGACCGTCTGGGACCTGCCCGACGCCGCCGCGGCCGACCCATGAGGCTTCCGCCAGTGGGACCCCGACGACCCCGAAGGCGAAGACGTCCGGATCGCGTCCGCCAGGGGTTCGCATGGGCCAGCCCATGAGGCCGAGCATCACGTGGTTGGGCTGTTGCCGATCTGGAGTTCGTTCACCCACGCCTGGGCTGCTACGAGGTTTGGGGCGGTGCCGACGGGTTCGTACGCGAACCCACTCCATTCCTCCAGGACCCGGGGCTCGCCGGGCCGGAGGTGGCCGGCACCGCCATTGACGGGCCGGTGGCGCCGGTGGATGTCCATCGGCGGGCGGCGCCGCTTGTTGTACGCGGCGAGCGGGTTGTCGGCGTCGACGCGGGGAACGGCGCGGGAGGGCTGGTTGGGTGGTCCGGGTCGGCGGTGTTTGGCCATGTGCTCGATGGTCTCAGGCCGCGACCGTGGTCGGGCGTGCGGCGGCGAGGTCCTTCGCACGGTTCTGTACGTCGTTTACTGCCTTGGTCTGGTACGGGCGGGCTGCTTGCAGCAGCGTGTTGAGCCGGGAGGCCACGAGGGTGGAGTCGATTCGGGCCGCGTCGTCGAGTGCCTGCTGGGCGGCCTGGGCCCCGTGTTCGGCCTCGCCCTCGTCGAAGAGGGCGGCGGCGAGTCCGATGCGGTCCATGACACGGACCCGGTCGAAGCCCGGCTTGCGCAGTGCGAGGGCGTCATGGAAGTGGATGCTCGCGGAACATCGGTCACGGCCGAGTCCGGCGAGGTCGCGGGCGGAGACCGCGCGGGCGCCGGCGTGCTCGGCGGCGTCGAAGTAGCCCACCCAGGCGGGGACGTTCTCGCCGAGCCCGTCAGCCAGGAGCCCGTCGGCCACGCCGAGGTGCCTGTCCGCCTGGCGCTCGTCACCGAGGGCCGCGTGGACCCGGCCGGTCTGTGAGGCGACCAGTGCCCGGGTTACGGGCATCCTCGCCTTCGCCGCAGCCACGCCGAGAAGACCGAGGGCATCCTGCGGGCGGCCGAGGTAGATCATCTGGTGTGACATGCGGGTGACGATCTCCACCCCGCGATCCGGCTGGCCGGCCTCCCCGGCCGCGTAGATCCCGTAGCTCCAGTACCGCTGAGCGGTCGGATACCGGCCACTGTCGTGACTCACCCACCCGGCCAGCGCCGCCAGGTCGGCGGTCGCCGTGAACACCCGGGTCCGCAGGCTGCGGGGCACCCCGTCCTGGATGCGGCGGGCGACTTCGGCGAGCTGGGCGACGATCGCCGAGCGGTACAGGCCGCCTCCCTTGGATGCGTCGGCCCGGGTGAAGAAGGCGGTGACCTCTTCGAGGGCGGTGACGGTGTCGGTGTCGAAGCCCTTGCGGTCGCTGCTCAGGGTGTGGGCTTTGCCGCCGAGCATCCGTTCGGCGGCGAGGATCAGCGGGGCGCCGATGGCGAGCTTGAGGGTGTCGCGGCGGTTCATGAACAGGTCCATCTGCGTCCATCCGGCCAGGGTCTGGGCGGCTGCCTCGGTCAGCAGCGGGAGCTGGATGCTATCCAGCACCGGACCGGCGGCGGTCAGACCGAGGTCACCGGGAGTGAGGACCTGGCCGGCTGCTTCCGAGACGACACCAGCGAGCAGGGCAGGGACCGGCGGGCGGGGCCGCTCCCCGTCGGTCCAGCGCCGGATACGGGTTGCGTCCGGCGCGATCTGCCGATGGCCTTGGGCTTTGGCAGCTGCAGCGATGCGGCGGGCGATCTCCCCGTGGGACAGGCCTGTCGCTGCGATCCACAGCTCCAGGTGCGGGTTGCCGGATCTGCTGGCCACCGGTGCCTCGCCCTCCCCGACTCCGTGTACGGAGTGTGGCATTTCCGCCACGATTCGCGACCCCTACGGTACTGGCCCAGGCAGCTGCCCGCCCGCGATTCTTCTGAAGGCGGCAGCCGTCCGGCTGCCCGTCCGACACACAAGGGGAAGGGATAGCGCATGCAGACGCTCGCACCCCAGGCTCCGTGGGCGATGAGGCTGGTCACCGACCGACTGCCGATCGGCCCGCCGTCCTACGCCGCGGTGACGCTGGATCCGTCCACACAGACCGCCCGCTACACCGACACCGCCGGCCAGGTGCTGGAGATGGGCCAGCACGGCACCAACCAGACCGACCCGACCACGTCCATGTCCGGCGGCGGCGACGGGTCCAGCCCGCAGCCGCAGACCGCGGACGATTCCAACCCCGACTACAGCTCGGACTGACCGATGACCTCCACCGTCCTGGTCCTCACCGTGCTGGAGGACGTCACCGCGGACCTGGTGATTTCCACGCTGAACGAGCGTGAGGTGCCCGTAGTCCGCGCGGATCCGGCCGACATCGGCGCCGGGCTGTCCTTCGGCGCCCGCATCGGCGGCGGGGTGCCCGCCTGGGGCGGACGGCTGGTCACCGGCAGCCGGGAGGTGGAGATAGGGGAGGTGGCGGCGGTGTACTACCGCCGCCCCACCCCGTACGCCGCCCGGTACCGACACCTCCCCGCCCAGCAGCGCGACTTCGCCGTCGCCGAGGCCCGCCACGGGCTCGGCGGCATCCTGCACACCCTGACCGGCGCCCTCTACGTCAACCATCCCCTCGCCGTCGCCCGCGCCGAGTTCAAGCCCGCCCAGCTCCAGCGTTTCACCGAGCTCGGCCTGCCGATCCCCGCGACGCTGGTCACCAACGACGCCGAACAGGCCCGTAGGTTCGCCGCCGAGCACGGACCGGTCATCTACAAGCCCTTCCGCGGCCTGCCTCCGGGGGAGGACGGGCAGGCCGGAGCCATCTGGGCGCAGCGCGTAGACTCCGACACCTTCGACGAATCCCTCACAGTGATGCCGCACCTGTTCCAGGCCGAGGTCCCCAAGACCGGCGACGTCCGGATGACCGTCGTTGGCCGGAAGGTATTCGCCAGCCGCGTCCAGACCCCGGACGGAGCCCTGGACTGGCGCCGCGGCGACTGGAACAAGCTGATCCACACCCACATCGACGTACCCGACCCCATCGCCACCGCGGCGCACAGCTACCTGGCATCGTTCGGTCTGGTCTTCGGCTGCTTCGACTTCGCCCTCACCGGCGACGGGGACAACGCGGAACACTGGACGGCCATCGAGTGCAATCCGAACGGACAGTGGGGCTGGCTCCCGGACGCGCCGGCCATCACCGAGGCGTTCGCCGACATCCTCACCAGGAAGGAGGCGGCAGGCCATGACGTTGCCCGCCGACCTTGAGAGCGACGCCGCCCAGATGCGGCAGACGATGGCCAACGCGCTCGCCCAGAACGGCGCCCTGGCCGATCCCGCCTGGCGGGAGGCTGTGGAGAAAGTGCCGCGGCACCGGTTCGTGCCCGGCTTCTACCTCCCCGCCAACCAACAGGATGCCCTCGGCCTGACGGTGTGGGAGCCCGTCACGGCTGAGCTGGACTACGGCCGGTGGCTGGCCACCGCCTACACCGACACCACCCTGATCACCCAGTTCGACGGCGACGAACCCGACTGGAAGCAGCCCTCCGCCCGGCACGGCGGGGCACCCACCTCTTCTTCCACGCTGCCTTCCCTCGTGGTGCGGATGTGGTCGGATGCCGATGTACGCGAAGGGCACCGGGTGCTGGAAATCGGCACCGGTACCGGCTACTCTACGGCGCTCGCCTGCGAACGCCTCGGCTCCGCAGCGGTCACCTCGATCGAGGTCGACCCCCACCGACTCGGCCAGGCCGCCGACGCCCTGTACGGCCTGAGCTACACCCCCACGCTCGCGGTGGCGGACGGAGTGTACGGGTACTGGCCCGAGGCAAAGTTCGACCGGATCGTGGCCGCCTGCTCCTTCCGTACTGTGCCGCTGGCCCTGCTCGCGCAGACCCGACCGGGCGGGAAGATCCTCCTCACCCTCTCCGGCTGGCTCTATGGATACGCTCGCGTCCTCCTCACGGTCGGCGCCGACGGGACCGCCGAGGGCCAGCTTCTGGATGGCACGGTCTCATTCATGTCGGCACGCACGCACGCGGCGCCCATGTTCGGCAACCCCGACCACTGGGCCGCCCGAACCGGCGACGACGGCCGCCTCGCGCGGCACTCGCCGCCCCGGATCACCGCCGCCACCGAGGAGGCGTTCCACCTGCGGTTCCTCGCCCAGAGCGCAGTGCCGGACGCGCAGATGACGACCGTGGGGGAAGCGGTGCACCTGGTCGACGTCGTCACCGGCTCCGCCGCCACCCTCACCCCCGACGACAACGGCGCGTGGACCGTGCGCGAAGGCGGCCCGCTCAAGCTGTGGGAGCGGATCGAGCACGTCTTGGACGCTTACGACGCGGCCGGCCGGCCCGGTCCGGAGACCTTCACCCTGCACGTTTACGACGGCGGACAGCACCTGCGTCACTCGCAGATGCCCGCCCTGCCACTGCCCGGGCCCTGACGAGCCCATACGTGCCGTGCGCCCGGCGGGAGAAAACAACGCCCCAGCCGGCTCACGGCGTTTTCAACCACGCAGCGTGACCGGCTTCGTGCCCCCGGGAAGCTCGTTGAACTTGGCGGCGGCCGCGGCGACGGCCTGGTCCACGCCGACCCCCGCCTGGCGCCGGGCCCCGACGGGTCGGGTCCGGCTTGTACGCCCTCACCACGCTGTTGTCCGCGCGCCCCGCGTCCGCGTCCCGGCTGCGGGTCTCCCCGATGGCCACCCGCTCCCGCTCCACCCCCCGCCGTGGCCCCCAGTCAGCCGGCCCCGGCCGAAGTCGCCGTCCCCGCCAGCCGTCGTACGGCGTGACGTGCACCGGTCGGGCCGGGTCTGGAGCAAGCAGGGACTGCGGGTCGTCGCCGACACCGGCGAGGCGCTGGTGACCGCCTGCGCGTCCGGAGCGCAGGCCCGCTGGCCCGCCCTGTACGCGCAGGCCCGCGCGGAGGGGGACCGGTCGGCGCGCACGGAGGCGATCGACGCGATGACGGCCGGCCGTTGGGAGCTCGCGGGCGCGGTGTGGCAGGAGACCGACCTGCTGCTGTGGAAGCCGCCCACGGCCTGGTTCAGCATCAACGCCTTCTGCGTGCCCGACGGGGACGGGCGCCGGCTGCGGAACTGGTACGTCAACTTCGAGCACCCCACCCGCCGTACCGAGGCCGGGTTCGACACCCTCGACCTCACCGTGGACCTGGTGGTCACGCCCGATCTCACCCGCTGGGAGTGGAAGGACGAAGACGAGTACGCCCACGTGCGCCGGCTCGGCATCGTCTCCGACAGCGAGCAACAGGCCGTTGACGCCGCCCGCGGTGAGGTCCTGGCGATGCTCGCCGAACGCTCCGGGATCTTCGCGCAGGCGGAGCGGTGGGCGGCCTGGAGGCGGGAGCCGGCCTGGCCCACGCCTTGTCTTCCCCGGCCCACGGCAGCCGGGGAGAGGGTGCACCGGAAGGGGGCTGAACAGTTGCCTGGACGGTTGCTTTGAGCGGGGGACCGCAGGTGTGACCGGGAGTTGGAGCCCGGCAAATCGGACAGCGCCCGCTGTTCCTGGTCAGCCCCACTGGGCAAGCCTGTCCGCGCCGACGACACCTCTTACCCACGCAGTAGCCGTGGGGTAGAGGTCCTCTTCAGTCCCCGGGGCCCCGGCGCCGTGTGCGCTCCAGCATGAGTCGGCTCCTGACAGTCGTGGCGACGGGGCACGGGCACATCGTTCAACGTGTGCCAGCCGCTCTCCGACGCCGCCGCCGGCCCCTGGGCCGTCTCTCACCCACCACAGTTGGTAACGCAAATGGTGCGTGATGTGACTTTGGGTGGCAGCGTGAGCGGGGAGGAATCCTTCCACGCATCTCAGAGGAGTCGCCGTCATGGGCGGTATGCAGGACAAGCATCAGGAACCGGGCAAGGGCCGCGAAGAGCAGCAGCGGACGCGCCCGGGCCAGACTCACGCCGGCGCGGGCCAGGAAGGCGAGCGGGGCTTGAGCCCAGAGGAGCTCAAGCGGCGCCGCCAGGAGGAAATGTTCCGCGAGCGCGAGCGGGACGAGATGCGCGACGAAGAACTCTGACCACCGTCAGAGCCGTCACGCTCAGGCACGCAGGACCCGGCCGGGCCCGTAGTCACGTCGGCCGGGTCCTGTCATGCCACGCCCCGCTGTGTTACCTGCCGTGGCATTGCGGGCCGAGAAGATAGACCCGGACCTCCCGTGCCCCGGCCCCCGCCCGTCGCGGACTTCGAGTCGGCAGAGGAAGGGGATCCACACGGCGCTGACCACCGAAGGACCGCTGCCAGCCGCCAGGTGGCCTCCCACGGTGACTGCCGCCTCCGCGTCACCGGCAGGCTCCCGCTTGCGGCCGGGTTCAGGGCAGGACGACGATCGAAACGGGCCGTCATCCGGCCCGCCGGCGCATCAAGGGCGGCATGGCGGCGAGGTGGGACAGCAGGCCAAGCGACTTCCACATCACGATTCGACGCTACGGTCCGACCTTGCACCTGACCCCGGCCGGCGAGCTGGACATCGACTCGGACCCCGCCTTCGCCCCGGTGTGGACGGCCCTGGACGACCACATAGCGGTGGTGGCCTGCGACATGCGCTGCCTGACATTCCTCGACGCCGCTGGGCTGGAACTCCTCCTCGACCTCGCCGCCCACCTCGACGGACGCGGCATCGCCTTCTTCGCCTACAACTGGCAGCGCCAGCCCCTGCGGCTCCTGGACCACATCACCTCCACACCGTCCCAGGCAGGCGACCGGTCGACACCGACCCGTCCGCTGTGCCGCACGCTTCCGCGACATGGATACGTTCCATCCCGCCCGGTGTCGCCCGGGCACCCGCCTGTACGCCCCGCCGGCTCCCGCCGGCCCTGCTAGGGGCGGGGGTAGTGCTCGAAGTCCATTCCGTAGACGCGGGCGACCATGGTGGGGATCGCGAAGATCGCAGCCCTGGCTGCATAGGCCGACTTGCTAACAAAGCCACTCGTGCGCAGAGCAATGGCCAACACGGCTTTCGCCACACCCGACGACCTCGACCGCACACTCCGCCTTGAGTGAAGGGCAGCAGGGGCGGCCGGCCCGTCGCCCACGACGCCGAGCTCTACAAGGAGCGGAACACCGTCGAGCGCCTGATCAACAAGCTGAAAGCCTGGCGGGGCCTCGCCACACGGTTCGACAAGACACGCGAGAGCTACCTCGCCGGCCTCTACCTCCGCGCCTCGATGATCTGGATCAAGGAACTCACCAAAACCACCCCTTGATCACGACCAAATACGCTCCCTAGATCGGGGTGCCCAAGGGCGTGCCGGCGGCCTCGCTGGGCGTGGTCGGCGCTGGGCTACGCATTCACGGAGCTTTCAAGGCGAGCGGTGTTGGCGCGTGGCCTGCCACAAGGGGCCGGCGTCCATGACGCCGGCCCTTTATCTTGCACGCCGCGGACCACCAGTTGCCGCTTGCGGCCGTTGATCTTTACGCCCGACCTGGGCTTCACCGTCGAAGCGTCGGGAACTATTCGTACACGGGAACGAGGTTCGTGCCGGAGTCGATCACCCTGCCACGGTTCTTGGCCCGCTGTCGTTCCGCCGGTGTGACGCACAGGGTGTCGCCCTTGAACTTCTCACGCCAGACGTAGCCGGGCTTGCACGTGTCCGGCCCGTAGGCTCCGCCACCGGGCTGCCGGTGGGGGTTACTGCCGTTGGACGGGAGACTCGTGACAGAGGTCTGGCTCTGGGGCGCGATCGCCGCAGCGGCCGGCAGCGCGATGCCTCCGGTGACGAAGGCAACTGAGGCGAAGACCATCATGGAGCGCGAGATCCGGCGCTTTGACTGAGCGGCGGTCGGGCTGGGGCGATGATACGACATGAGGCTCCTTGCGGATAGAGGCCGCCGGAAAACTGTCGGGCAAGCTGCGCTCGAGCGACCGGCGGCTGGTTGATACGGGGCCACTGGAAGGCCGCCGTTCTCCTGGCTGGTCTCGCTGTCTTTGCGGCGTGACCACACTTCAAGTAGGCGCGTTGGTGGTAGCCACCGTCATGCCCCTGAAGAACGTGTCTTGACGGGAGGGCGCAAATCTGAGCGGCTCGGTGCCAGCCCCGGACATCCCTGGGAGGGCGTCACGTTCGCCGCGACGGGGGGAGCCGTGACGTCCTGGACGTGCGCCTGGTCCGCCCCGACCTGGTGGCCGAGATCAGCGCCGACCGCGCCGTGGACCGAGACGGCATCTGGCGCCACCCGCTCCGCTTCAAGCGGCTGCGCCTGGACGTGGCCGTGCTGTGGCCGCACACCGGATCCGACCTACGCACCGGCCTGTGGTCGGGCGTATGTGCCCCAGGCGAGGCGCCGAGCCATCGCGGCCCCCGTCGCCCGCAGCCCGTCCACGCAGAGCCGGCCGTTCTCACATCGGAATCGGGTCAGGCCCGCACGGATCGCAGGACACTATCGAAACCGACATCGCCACCTCTTGGCCGAGGTTTTTATGCCGGCCGCTACGACACTGCGGGGCGGCTGCGCGCGGTCAGCCCACCCTGCAGCTGTGCCCGGACGCGGCCGGGCACAGCGGGGTCCTTGGGGGTGGTGGTCCGGGTGGATGCGGCGACGTGCGCGGTGATGCGGGAGAGGCGCCCCCGGTCGTGATGCCGAAGAAGGCGTCGGGCGGGTCGACGACCGTCGATCTCCTGGACTATCTCTTCGGTCCCGGCGAGCGCGACGAGCACACCGACCGCCACCTCGTCGCCGGCTGGGATCCGGATCTGCCGTGCCCGGCCCGCCACCCGGAACGCATCACGCGCGCGGACCTGGCGCTGCTCCTGGACGCCCCCGTCGAAGCGCTGCGCGGCGTACCGCCGGCGGAACACATGTGGCATGTCTCGGTCCGCAACCACCCCGACGACCCCACCCTGTTCGACGACCAGTGGGCGCACGTAGCCGCCGCCATGGTGCACGCCGCCGGGATCGCCGTGCACGGCGACGAACAGGCCTGCCGGTGGGTCGCCGTGCGGCACGCCACCGACCACCTCCACATCCTGGCGACGTTGGCCCGGCAGGACGGCCTCCGCCCCCGACTGCGCGGCGACATCCTCGCCATGCACACCGCCGCCCGCGCCAAGCCCGAGCCCCTGAATCAGGTGATCACGGAAATCCGCTGAGCGCCCAATGGCCGAGCACAACCTCATCAAGCACATCGACACCGACCCCGCCAAGGTCGCCATCACACCTCAGGGCACCCGCTGCGCCCTGGCAGGAGGAAGCGTGCAGGACCACGTCAACCAGCCCCGCCCCGGCACCACGTACAACAACTACATGCCGAACGCCAAGGGCCTCATCATCGGCGAGCAGCAGCACTTCACCCAGAACAACACCGACGGCCTCGACCCCACGCTGTTCGTCCAGCTCGCCGGGTACATCGGCCAGGTCAGTCCCATCTTGGGCATGCCCGACGAGGACCGCGTGGAGCTGGAGCGCGTCGCCCAAGACCTCCACGAAGAGGCGACCTCCGATCACCCCGAGCCGGGCCGCCTGCGCCAGTTCGCCACTCAGCTCAAGGACAAGCTCCTGGAGGGCGCCACCACCATGGCGGCAACGCAGGGCATCCAGATGGCTGAGCAGGCCCTCGCCGGGCTCATACAGTAGATCGTCCAGCAACGCCGCGGGCCCCGGGGGAAGTCCCCCGGGGCCCGCGGAACTCCACCACACCGGGATCGGCCACTGGCTCGGCAACAGCGCCGAAGAACTGCTGCATCCGCATCCGCATCCGCAGTGCCGCCGAAGGTGAGGCAGCCGACTACGGCCGCTTGCTCCGCACCGTGGCGGCGGAGGGCCGACAGGCAGTGTGCTCGGCCCATCCAGTGATGGGCCGGCGCGACGTGGTCGGAAATCCTTCGCCCTGACATGCCTCTTCCCGTTCCGGTCAGGATCCGCTCTCCTCTCCGCCCTGCTCCTCGTCCCTCTCCTTGCGTGTCCGGCGGATCTCCAGCATGACCGACAGGGATGTCCCGGCGATCGTGAGGACGTCTGCGACGAGGGAGAGTACGTCGTTCATGAGGTGCCCCTTCAGTGTCTGCCGGTCCGCGCTGCCGCGGCTTGAAGGCGACAATGGAGGGGAGTTGAGTTGTCCGGACCCCGTGGACGGGACGCCGCAGGTAGGTTCCGGATGGAGGGGCGGTTGTCCCGGACGGACCGGACGGACGCGAGCGGCTCGGGGTGGGGGGCGAAATGGTCGGCAGGCCCTGGGGACCGATCCGGCCCGCGAGCCCGCAGGCTCTGAAACTGGCGGAGTTCCTGCGCGCGCGGGTCGACGAGTCGCAGAAGACCCTCGCCGTGCTGGCGGAAGACATCTCCCTGTCCAAGTCCCAGGTCGGTGTCTACCTCAGCGGGAAGATCCCCCCGCAGGCCTTCGTGACCGCGATCGTCAACGCGACAGTCCCGGCTCCGTTGCGCGAACGCCGCCACAGCGAAGCCGGCGCCCTCCTACGGGATGCGCTGCACCCGCCCAGGCCCGACCGCAGAACAGTAGATGCCGTTGCCGGGGACTCGATGGAACTGGCGCGGCTTCAGGCCCGGCAGATCGAGATCTACGACCGCCTCACTCGGTCTCTGGAGCAGCAGGCCGAGATCCGCCAGACCGCTGACAACTCCGCGAAGCTCGTCATGGTCCTCCTCGGCATGATCCACACACTGCAAACCCGGGTCACCGGCCTAGCCGAGGAACGCGACCACCTGGCTCAAGCCGAGCGCGGCGTCGCTTTGGAAGCGGCACAGCGCAAGCTCAGCCGTGCCGAGGCGCAGAAGGAGAAGGCCAGGCGGGAGCTTGAACTGGCCGAGGAGAAACGACGACAGGCCCAGGAGCTCGCGGACCGGCTCCAGGCGAGGATCGAGGAGCTCACCGAGGACCTCGACCGCCTTCGAGGGGATCAGCCCTCTCCGCACGACCACCTGCCCGACCTCGCCGGCGCCGTGCCACTTGCACCGGGTCCCGTCGCTGAAGATCCAGAAGGTGATGACGTTGACGACGCCCTCGCACATGTGAGCGTGGTCAACGAAAGCGACGCCGCCACCATCGACCGCATCACCACCGAACTCGACGACACCGGCCTGACCATCTTGGACAACTCTCCCACCAGCACGGACGCGTCGGACAACCTCGGTGCCGAGGAAGCTCACGCTTCTCCGAGTGCCGAAGCAGGACGCGGCGGCCACGACCGATACGCCGCCACCGCACGCGACCTCTACGGGGCCCAGGCCGCCGGCTCTACCGTCGTGTCGGGTCTTCCCCTCACGGAAGACGGGGCGACCGCGCAGGATTACGACCTCCGCAACGCCCGGATGTACCGCCCTGTCCAATTCATCTGGTTGCTCGACTGCTCCCGGTCGATGGCAGGCGAGAAGATCGGCCAGTTGAACTACGCCATCAGAGAGTTCATTCCGGAAATGTGCGCGCGTTCGAGCGACAACCCCGACGTGGGACCGGAGATGCGGGTGGGGACGTTCAGCTCTGGTGCTCGCTGGCAGACGGAAGCGGTCGACATCCACCTGGCGAGATGGTCCGACATCGACTCCCAAGGCGGTGCCGGCGACGGGGCCTGCGACATGGGCGCAGCCTTCCGGTTGGCTGCCCGCGCCCTGCAAGTTCCACCGATGCCCTTACAGGCGCCGCCACCGGTGCTGGCCTTGGTGTCCGGCGCGCCGCCGACGGACGACTGGCGCTCTGGACTGCGCGCCTTGGCTGCCTCTGCGTGGGGCAATCAGGCGGTTCGCATCGCCTTCGGCGTCGGCGCCGGCGCCGATTACGGTGTACTCCAGGAATTCCTGCAAAAACCGGAGTTGCGCCCGAATGACGCCAATGGCCCTCGGCAGGTCGCTGCAGCCGTTCGCTGGGCAGAGACCGTGGCTGGGCTCGCCACAGATCATGACGACGTGTGGTGACCGCCGCCGGGCCGCACCTGTCTGGGCCGCACCAGCCGCCGGTAGAACAAGACGATCAGCCATAATTCCGTACCCCACGTAGCCTGCGCCGCCACAACCACAAGCGCGTGGAAGACCGTCGCCGCACCGACCCGTAAAGAAGGTTGGCCCATGCTCGACAAGGTCCGCGCCCACCTCCAAGCGAAGATCCGCCACCGACGAATCATGCGCGCCGCCTTGCAGCTGGTGGGCGACAAGGGAGAACGGACGACTTCTCCGGTCGATCTGATCGCCCTGATCTTCGGCAATCACGCCATCGAGATCACCGCAAATGAGGCGCTCCGCTTTCTCGGTGTCGGGGCCGCGGTGGGTGACATCGGATCCGGTGTAGCCGGGCAGGTGCCGGCAGAAGAGGGCGTTGATGGTCCCGAAGGCACGCTCGACGATGCCTTTGGCGGTGGGAGCGTGAGGCGGGGCGGGCTGGACGCTGATGCCGAGGCTCTCGCAGGCGGCGGTGAACGCCCGGGAGACGAAGATTTTGCCTCGGTCGACGACGATCGTCTCGGGCAGGACGGCCGGCCGCGCCGCCGCACCGGCCAAGCGCTCGTCCAGCGTGGCCAGACGCTGGTATGGGAGTGCGCGCGCACGGTCCATGCGCAGGACGTCCGGCCAGGTCGGCCGGGCGGGGTGCGGGACGGCCATTTCGGTGAGCAGCAGAGCCGCATCGACGGCTTTGGTCGCGCTCGGGCACAGCACAGCGGCGAGCATGGCACGGGTGGCGACGTCGACGGCGATGGTCAGCTCGGGGCGGGCGAGGCGGCCGTCGTCGAAGAGGGCCAGGACGTCCAGGCGGGTGGTGTCGACCGGGACGGCTTGTCCGGGTCGATCCCGCACCACGACGTGGATTCAAGCTGCTTGAACGACGGGAACCGTGAGGTGATCTGGTCGAGCTCGTGCCGCACCTTGCACGTGCCGGCGTCGCACTCCCGCCCGCCGTGCACGAAGACACTGTGACCACGGTCAGCAGCGCCGCCCCGACGGCGCCCCGGAACGACAGCCATGCCGCCATCGGCCGCCCTCTCACCCACCGGATACGTTCGCGCCGAGGATGTTACCCCTGTTCCAGGAGACGTCCCTGGTGGCGGTCCCCGAGGTCAGGAAGGGCTTGGCCCACCCGAGTTCGGCGAAGTGTCCGTTCTCTTTGTCCGGCGCACCGCTGCCGATGTCGACCATCTTGTCGATGACCACGACGAAATGACTCGCCGACTGCCCCGCTTGACAGCTCTCTACCTGGAGTAAGCGAAAGATCGCGGTCACGAAACCAGGTCAAACAGCAGAGAGCAAGACTCCCGAACTCACTGTCCGCCACCCCACCAGGCCATGAACACGTCTCCACTGACGAATACGCGACACCTCAACATGCGCGCCCACCAATCTCACGACCGGGTCCCACCGGCCCTGGTGGAGTCTGAGCTGTCCCGGCTGGTGGCCGATGGAGGCAGGACCTGGTCAAAGATGTGCGGCCGTGCGGACCAGGCCGGCCAGGGCGAGGGAGCGGCTGTGCGCGGGCCAGGCGATGTGGGTCACGACGGGAGGCGCGTCGGTCAAGGGGACGGCCGTGTGCTCGGCCCACAGCCAGGAGCGGGCGGAGTCGGGGACGACCGCCACGGTGCGTCCGAGGGCGATCAACTGAGCCAGTTGCGTTTGGTTGTGGATCTCGGGGCCCGGGCCGGGTGCGTAGGTGCCGTGGGTGGGCCAGCGGGCGAGCGGCAGATCGGGGACATTCCTGACATCAGCCAGGGACAAGGTCTCGCGGGCGGCGAGCGGGTGCCCGGCAGGCAGGACGGCGACCTGTCCCTCGGTCGTCAGTGCCTCGCTGTCGAACCCCGCGAGGGAGTTCCACGGCGCATGCATGAGCGCGACATCAGCCCGTCCGTCGCGCAGCAACTCCTCCTGCTCGCACATACCGCACAGCAACACCTCGATCTCGGCACTGCCGGGCTCGGCCGCGTAGGCGTCGAGAAGCTTCCGCAGCAGTTCGTGCGACGCGGCGGCCTTCACCGCAAGGACCAGCCGACCGCGGGAGCCGCCAGGGCTGTCGGCACCGCCGGCGCGCCGGGTGCGGCGAGCAGCGGCAGCGGTCGCGTCGAGGGCCGCCCGGCCCTCGTGCAACAGCACCTCTCCGGCACCGGTCAGGCGGACACCACGGCGGTTGCGCTGCAGCAGGCAGACCCCGAGGCGCCGTTCGAGCTGCTGGATCGCCCGCGATAGCGGCGGCTGCGCCATGCCGAGGCGCTCGGCGGCGCGCCCGAAGTGCAGTTCTTCGGCGACCGCCACGAAGTACCTCAACTCGCGGGTCTCCAGGGTGTCCACGGCCGCAGCATACGCGGTGATACTTGACAGGTATGACAGGACACCGTATCGGTGTTGGCCGTGCCACTCGTCCGCGAGTCAACATCATCAGCATGAGCGAAACGATGATCGCGCTGGTGACCGGCGCGAACAAGGGAATCGGGTACGAGATCGCGGCCGGGCTGGGCAGCCTCGGGTACCGCGTGGGCGTGGGAGCCCGCGACGCCACCCGACGCGAAACCGCCGTCGCGAAGCTGCGCGCCGGCGGCGTGGACGCGTTCGGGGTACCGCTGGACGTGACCGACGACCACAGCGTCACTGATGCTGCGGAACTGATCGAACGGCTGGCCGGGCGCCTGGACGCCCTGGTCAACAATGCCGGCATCTCGGGCGAGATGGACCCGGGATGGGTGCAGGACCCGACCGCGCTCGACCTGGAGGCGCTCCGCACGGTCGTGGATACCAACGTCATGGGTGTCGTCCGGGTCACCAACGCGATGCTGCCACTGCTGCGGCGCTCGGCCTCGCCACGCATCGTCAACGTCTCCAGTAGCGTCGGCTCCCTGACCCGGCAATCGGACCCGGACATCGAGATCGGCCCGATCATGGCGGCCTACGCGCCGTCGAAGTCGTTCCTCAACGCCCTCACCGTGCAGTACGCCCGGCAGTTCGCCGGTACGAACATCCTGATCAACGCCGCCTGCCCGGGCCTGGTCGCGACCGACTTCACAGGCTTCCAAGGGCCGCGCACTCCTGAACAGGGCGCGACCACGGCGATCCGGCTTGCCACCCTGCCCGACGGCGGCCCGACCGGTTTGTTCTTCGAGGACGACGGCGTCGTCCCCTGGTGATCACGAACCCGCCAACGCACACATCTCGACGACCGGTGATCAGCTCCCTGCGAACCCACCCACCATCCGCTACCGGGAGCTGGACCCCACCTGGAACTTCGACTTTGATGGTCTGCGGGAGAGTGTCAGTTGAGCATCGTCATCTGAGTGTCAGTGGTATAGCGCCCTGGTGGTCGGCACTGACGCATGATGCTCACTGGTTGCTGACATGAGTGACGAATGCCCATGTCATGCTCGCGCCGACTGCTATGGCAGGCGCTATGAACGCAGTGAACGCCACTTTGAGGCTTCTGCACCTTCCCTCCCTAGAGCTCAGTCGGCAGCTGGTTATTTGCCGCGGATTTCATCGAGGCGCTGCAGGGGCCGTACTCGGCGGAGCGGTGGCGCCACTGGCTGGGGGCGGCGGCCGTCTTCGGTGACGCGGTGACGGAGCACGCCAAGCAGTACGGGCTGGAGAATCGATTCAAGCTGGAGAAGGGCGTTGTGACGAAGGCGCTGCACCCGAGCTCGGCTGAAGACTGACAAACATCACCCCCGGCGCGTTGACATGCACGATGCCCCGCCCTCTGGGCGGGGCATCGTGCGGTGATCGGCAGACGGCAGCGCCGGCGAGGCTGGCTGCAAGTACGGATGTCGGCGGTTCCAGGATCATCCGATGCTGGGCCGGCTCTGGAATGTTGCTGGGTTCCAGGAACATCGCACCGACCTGTGTCGGTCATCGGGTCCGGGGCGGTGCGGCATCAGAACGTGCGATCGATAGCATCCCGTCGCGACGTTGTGGTGGCCTGACGAGGTGGGGAAGCTATGAGGCAGCCGCCCCCGCCCGGGCAGCGCCCCTACCGCCCGCTGAACGCGGCGCCACAGTCATTCCGGAAAGGGTGGTGGCCCGTATTGCGGCCCGCGCGGCAAAGGAGGCGCTGGCCGAAAGCGCGGACACCGCGGGCGCGGCCGCACAGCTTGCCGCCCCCCACGCCTCGGCGACCGTCGCCGGCAGCTCAGCCCGCCTGGGGCTCAACGCGGAGCTGCCCTATCCGTCAGACCTCGTCCTGGCCTCCCGCCACGTGCAGCACTACGTCAGCGAGCGGGTAGCCCACCTGACCGGGATGCGCGTCACTGAAGTCACCCTCGCCATCGAGCGCCTCGTTCCCGCCGACGGCTCGCAACGCCGACGCGTGCAGTGAACCGGAGCGCATCGCGACCGGGAAGGAGAGGCGGCATGGAACGCGACCAAGACGCACCGGCGCAGACAAAGAGACCCCCGGCGACAGACGAGGCCACTTCGCGCACCGCGGTGCCGCTGCCCCAGAAGCCTCCACCTGAGCCCCGTCCGGCTGCGCGCCCATGGTCCGCGCGCCGGATACCCGCCGCGATCACAGCACTGATCATCGGGGCTGCGGCCGGCCTTCTCCTGTTCGACGTCATCAGGGTTCGCGCGGGCAGCCCAGCCGCAGCGTGGCGCCGGCGCTCGGCCGACGAACTGGCCACCCGCCCGCTGGACGACACCTTTGTCCAAACCGGCGCAGGTGTCATCGCCGCCCTCGGACTCTGGTTGATCATCCTGGCTTTGACCCCCGGTCTGCGTCGCCAGCTGCCCCTGCAGACACCCGGCGCGCGAATGTATGCCGTGCTGGACCGCAATGCTGCGGAACTCCGTCTTCGGGATGCCGCGATGCATGTCCCGGGCGTCAGCGCCGCCAAGGTCAAGTTCTCTCAACACCGCGTAGCAGTACACGCGGATGTCCGCTTCCGCGCCCCGGCCGATGTCAAGGCCGATCTGCAGGCCGCTCTGGAGGAGCAGCTCGACCGGCTTGCCCTGGCCCGCCCTCCGCGGCTCGACGTCCGGGGTACGCCCCCGCCGCAAGTAGCCCCGCCCGGTTGACCGCCCCGCCGGAAGAGGCAGGAAAAGGGGATCTCGATGAAGAGGAAGTCCGTAGTCAACCGAACCCTGCTGGCCGTAGCGGGCATCATCCTGCTCGGTGGGGGCCTGCTGATCCTGGCGGGCGGCTTCGACCTCTACCGGCGCTGGCGCATGACACCACCCGACGGCTGGCCCCTGACCGTCCCCGCCCACGTCCTCCTCGGCGAGGCAGACCGCACGCGCTGGACCGGCGAAGGATGGTGGTGGCCTTCGGCCATTGCAGTCCTGGCGATCGTCGTCCTGCTCGCCCTGTGGTGGCTGCTCACGCAACTGCGCCGCTCCCGCCCCGGCCCCTTGACGGTGGGAGAAACGCCGACCGTGGACGGGGTGGAACTGCGCGAAGAGGCGCTCAGCGATGCCCTCGCAGCGGACGCCCGCCGGCTGTCCGCTGTCAGCCAGGCCCGCGCACGCATGACCGGTTCCTCCCGCCATCCCGAGGTAGACCTCGACATCACCCTCAGCCCCGCCACCGAGCCCGGCCCCGTTCTCCAGGAGCTGTACGACGGTCCACTGGAGCGTGCACGGCAATCAACGGGCCGTGACCTCAACGCCCGTGCGCACCTGAGGGCGACCCCGCACAAAGCCCGCCGCGCAGACTAGGGCCACTACCCCTGCACCCCTGCGTGGGGCATCTGCCCGGCCCGCACATGAAGCGGCCTGATAGCCAGCATCGCCCCCTGGGCTTGAGTTCTAGCAGTCGTCCCGGTCGTCGGGAGGCTCGACGTCCGGACTGACAAGAAGTGGCGCAACGGGTATCGATCACGCGGCCAGGGCCGCAGACCACTGCCTCCGGCAAGGAAGGCAACGGTGGTACGTCATCGAGGCGATGATGCCCATGAGGCGGAGAAGCGGTGCCCCTCCGCGCCGCAGGTCGGCCCCGACGCTGCCTGACTGGCCGGGAACCTGGCATGAGCGGCACCCTGGACACATGGACAGTGTGCCCATCGTTGTGCACCAGCCGTCCCCGACCGGCGGACGCCGGGTGACCATGCGCCGCCAGGACCGCGAGCAGGTCCTTGGTACGGCCTACTCCGATTACGACCTGGTGGTCTTCCTCGAGGCGACGGGGGTGGTCTCGCCGGCCAACGTCCTCGACGATCCGCAGCTGGTGCAGTGGAGTGGCGCAGGCCCGCACGAATGGCACGCCGCCTGAGCGGATCATGCAGCGGGGTCAGACCTCACCGCGCCAGGCGCCGCTCTCGGTACCGCGCTCCTCGACGAACTTCTTGAACCGCTGGAGGTCACCGGTGACCTGGCGGTCGATGAAGCCGAACTTGTCGGCGATGGTCTCTGCCAGCCCGTCGGGGTCGAAAGCCAACCGCAAGGTCACCTCGGTGCGAGTCGGGTCGACGGGGTGGAAGGTAACAACGCCCGACCGCTCGGTCTCTCCGCCCACGCTGACCCATGCGATCCGCTCGTCGGGGACCTGTTCGGTGATCTCGGCATCGAACTCCCGGTCCACCCCACCGACCTTGGTCACCCAGTGGGTGAGGGTCTCGTCGACCTGCTCGACGCGCCGCACACCGTCCATGAACAACGGGAACGTCTCGAACTGAGCCCACTGGTTATAGGCGGTCCGGACGGGGACGTCGACCTCGATGGATTCCTTGACCTCGGCCACGGCAGAGCTTCCTTCCGGCAGGGGCCGCACTGCGGCCCGCTCGTCTGGGACGGGTGGATGTTTGCCCGCCGGGGCGCGCCTACCTGACCACCGAACCCGCGAACCCCTCAGACGGCCGCTCGAATCGGCGACCCGGGAGCCCCGCTCACGGCTCCGCAGCCGGGTGCCCCGGGCGGCTGCCCGTCGGGGTTCAGTGCGCGAGCGGCCAGTGGTGACTGCGCAGCACGTATGGGGCCAGGGTGCGGGCGCGCCGCCACATGCCGTACAGCTGCTGGGCGGGACGCTGCTGCTCGCCGTGGACAGCATTGAGGATGATCAGGCCGCAGGTCAGAGCTGGCACGGACCACTGGGCGTAGGACAGGCGGCGTTCGGCCTGACCAGTGTCGACAGGGAGACGTTCAGCCTTCTCGGCGTCCTGGGGATCGACGGAGGAGGCGAGTTCGATTTTCTTGCCGAGGACGCGGGTGTAGGCGGTGGCGGCCAGGGCGGCGCCGGTCAGAACGGTCTTGGCCAGTGTGGAGGCGGCGACGCCCTGCTGGGTGACCACGCGCGTCGCGTTGGCTGCGAGCAGACCGGTGGAGCCGACGAGGTGCACGCCGATCGCGGCGGCGCCCACGGGTGCCCACATGGCCCACCCCGAGCTCGCGATCCTGGCACCTTCCTCCCAGCTCTTGCCTTGAGCTTTCGCGGCACCGTTGAGGCCGACCGCACCCATCAAGGAACCGCCGAACCAGGCGGCCAGGCCAACGTCGTGCAGGCTGCGCAGGACGGTGTTGCGTTCCGGCATCGGGTGACTCCTCGCGCGCGCGGGAGTGTCGACGGGCCGCCGACACTCCCGCCACCGTCACCCTGAGAGCCGTGCCGTGCCACTGTGGCTGCTCCGAACGGGGGCTTGGGCTCGTTGCGCGCGTTCCTCGATCAGGCGGCGGAAGCCAGCCAGGGTGTATCGCTTACCTGTCGAGGAGGAGGGGCCCGGCTTCCCGGCGACCTGTGCCATGAGTTCCTGGGGCTGGCTCTGCCAGCCGACGACCAGAACCCGCAAGCCCAGGCATTCACCCTGCCGGTGCGAGTCCAGAAGCGCGAGGAGTCCCGTGACGTCCATGGACGTCACGTTGTGCAGATCGATCATGAGGTCCCGGTCCGAGGCGGTGACCTGGTCCAGGGCCTGCTGCAGTGCAATGTCAGCCTGCTCCCCGAGGTGCCCGTCGACGCCGATCAGGAGCGAGTTTCCGCAACGCTGCACCTCCGTAGTGATCACTCTGGGGCCCCTTCCTCCGGTGCCCACCGCTGTCGAGCACCACTGGCAGCCCATCGTGGCCTGCCGATCTCGGCAACGGTGCCCGGCACGCCGCCTGCCCGGAGCTGGACTCGAAGGCGACCACGTCCCGCATGCGCGCGGCCCCCAACGGGTTCGTCCGCCCCGGGTTTGGTCGATAACAGCCGCTCGCCTCACGCGGGCAACGGGCCCGGGGCCTGGCATCAGGTGCGGGGCCGGCTGGCGGTGTCGAGGTAGAAGGAGTCGATGCTCTGCACCGCCTGCTCGAATTCCTCACGTTGACGGGCTTGGTCACGTACGCGTTCACGTGGCTTTGGTAGGCGCCGGCGACGTCGTCCGGCGCGGAGGAGGTGGTGAGAACCACCACGGGGATGGTCTGGAGGTCCTCGTCGGTCTTCAGGACGCGGAGCAGGTCGCGCGGAGTTGCTGGATGTGCCGGGTCAGAGCGTCGATGCGTTCGGCAAGTTCGGCGTCCTGGGGCCGCAGGTGGGTCCGGGTGTCGGTCAGGGGGCGCACGAGGTGGGCGGCGCCGTCGTGGCCGAGGGCGAGGTTCAGGGCGCCGACCGCGTCTGCGGCGTCGGCGGGAAGGCCGGTGAGGGCGGCGATCTGGCCTGCGAGGCGCGGAGGCCTGCTGCGTTGTCGCGGGCCCAGGCGGTGATCGTTCGGTCGGCGGCGCGGGTGTCGCCCTCCGGTTCTGTTGTCGGTATCGCGCCCTACCTGCTGCCCGGTCCGTTGTGCCCCCGCCCGTAGCCGTTCAACCCGAGGGCACCCGATTACCTCAGAGAGACGCACGCGAAAATCTATGTTGGCCAGAGTAGACATTGGGTGGTGGTGTGGTTATGGTTTCTCTCGTAGCCCAGTCAAGAAAGGCCCGGCAGAGACGAACTGGCGGGCGGCAGTGCCCGCAGTTGCAGTTGTTGGACGGTGCGGCGGTGGAGTTCCGAAGCCAGAGCGGTTACGGCGACGGGACTGACGGCCGGACCGGGTGGCCCGCAGTCATCAGGGGCCGCCGAGGCAATACCGCAGTAACGCAGTGATGGCAGTACCCAGCAGTGAAGTCAGTGAGCAGCACCTCGGTGAAGGCGCCGGCTGCGGGCGCGCGCACCGGGAGGTTCGGCAGTGGGGTTCTAAGCCAGTGCAGATGCAGGATGGGCGACGGGGCTGGCTGCCGGAGCGTGGCGCTCGGTCAGGCCACGAGCAGTATTAGTAGTACCGAGTGGAGCAGTACACGCAGTTCGCAGTTCCCCGCTTGGTAAGCAGTTGATCATCCGAGGGATGAACGGAGGGATTGGGCGCCATCAGGATCGCCCGGGCGGAAGTCTGAGTCCGGGTACCGCAGGACATCGATAGTGAGGTGGTCTCCGGTCAAGCAACCGCGATCCCCGCACCCCCGGCACCGTGCCGGTCGGGTCAGCGGATATGAAACGCCGGCGCAGTATGAGGGTCGGCAGATGGTGTAGCAGTTCCTTCGGGGCCCTGGTGCCATACGGCACCAGGGCCCCTCCACGCGTTCCACGAGAGAGGTGTAAATGACCGCAGACGACTCGTACGACCGTCTCAACGACGACGACTTCCCCGCCTACACCATGGGCCGGGCCGCCGAAATGCTCGGCACCACCCAGGGCTTCCTCCGCGCTCTGGGCGAAGCCCGCCTCATCATCCCGCTCCGCTCCGCCGGCGGGCACCGCCGCTACTCCCGCTACCAGATGCGCATTGCGGCCCGCGCCCGGGAACTCGTCGACCAGGGCACCCCCATCGAGGCCGCCTGCCGCATCATCATCCTCGAAGACCAGCTCGAAGAAGCCCAGAGAATCAACGCCGAATACCGCCGCGCCGCCCAAGCAACCAACCCCTCGAGCGCGACCTCCGAGGGCTAAGCTTGACGTTTAACCTCGCAGGTCACCCGACCTGCTGATCTGCGGTTCTTCCCGGGACAGCAGGGGCGGCCGTTCTCCACGCTTCGAGATGTCGAGTCACGAGGCACCAGAGAACGGCCGCTGCTGATGAGTTTCCCTGCCGCCACGTCCGCAAGCGAGGCGTTGGACGTCTTGTCCCGCTTTCGGGTTGAGTTCTACGAGAGCCTGTACGCCCGCGCGGACGTGCTCTTCGAGCTGACCGACGCGGTGCTGTGCACCGATGGCCCGGTCAAGACACTGGTCGAGCTTTCCCTCGCGCATGAGATGCGGCGCGGGCACGGCGCCCTGTACGCGGCTTTGGACAAGGGCTGGTGCGAACCGGCCCGTATGCGCCGGGCACTGGCCGACCTCCCGCTGCCCCGCGTCACCGACGGCCGCATCGCGTTGGCGGTGGATGTCTCCAATTGGCTGCGTCCCGACGCGAACACCAGCCCTGACCGGCTCTTCTGCCACGTCCACGGCCGCCGCGCCGACCGCAGCTGCGACCAGCTGATCCCCGGCTGGCCCTACTCCTTCGTCGCGGCCCTCGAATCGGGCCGCACCTCCTGGTGTGCCCTGCTGGACGCCGTCCGCCTGGGGCCGGCTGACGACGCCACCACGGTTACCGCCGCCCAGCTGCGTGAAGTCGTCACCCGCATTATCGCCGCAGGCCACTGGCACGACGGTGACCTCGACATGCTGGTTGTGATGGACGCCGGCTACGACAGCGCCTACCTCTCCCACGCCTTGGCCGATCTGCCCGTGGTTCTGGTCGGGCGCCTGCGCTCGGATCGCGTCATGCTCCGCGACGCGGGCCCGTCCCGCTCCGGCCCTCGGGGTGGGCGGCCGCGCAAGCACGGCGGCGTGCTGACCTTCGCCAAGCCGGAGTCCTGGCACGCACCGGCGGTCACCACGTTGACGGACACCACCCGCTACGGGAAGGCGGAGGCGATGGCCTGGGACCGCATGCACCCCCGCCTGACCCATCGCGGACCCTGGCTGGAGCATGCCGCAGAAGAACTCCCGCTGCTGCACGGCACGTTGATCCGTCTCACCGTGGAACGACTGCCCGGCGAGGCCACCCCCAAGCCGGTGTGGCTGTGGTGCTCGGCCACCGGCGCCGCCCCGGCCACCGTGGACCTGTGGTGGCGGACGTTCCTGCGCAGGTTCGACATCGAGCACACCTTCAGAATGATCAAGCAGACACTCGGCTGGACCGCACCCCGTGTCCGTCACCCCGCCGCGGCCGACCTGTGGACCTGGCTGATCATCGCCGCACACACCCAGCTCCGCCTCGCCCGCCCCCTCGCCGAGGTCCTACGCCGCCCCTGGGAACGCCCCGTGAAGACCGAACGGCTGTCCCCAGCCCGCGTCCGGCGGGGGTTTCGCAACCTCCGCCGGAAGGCGGCCCGTCCCGCAGCCGCACCGAAACCGGGCAGGCCCGGCCCTGGGCGTCCGCCCGGCAGCCGCAACCAGCACAAGGCCCGCATCCAGGACGTCGGCAAGACCGTGAAACGCGCCGAAACGATCAAGGAACACGAACAGCAGCGAGGTTAAACGCCAAGCTAAGTAGCCGTTGTTCAATCGAGCTTGGTGATCGTGAGTTCGAGTCTGACGACTCGGTCGGGTGATCCTCTGGTCGGCTGGGCATGGAAGTGGGGCCTCCCGCGCAACTCGGGTGCCAGGACACTGTGTGGCCAGTCCCGCGCCGACACAACGGTTCGAGCCTGCCTACCGAGGGACAGACAGACACCTGACCTGGGAAAACTTGACCCTACCTTCGGATTGGGAACGCTTCTAACAGCCTGCTCAGCCGAGCTGCCCGGTCGGCCGCATGGTGATGTGGTTGATGTCCACGCCGGCTGGTGACGTTGCCGGTGGCGACATCGGCGTCGCCGGTCGCCGGACTGGATCGTCATCGCCAGTTGTGCGGGTGGCTGGTGGGGTGTGGCTGTTGCGTCCTACGGCAGGCGGCTCGCGTCGGTTCAGCCGTCGGTGCGACAACGGTTCGGGCTAATCCCGCCAAAGGCCGTGGTCCTGCGACGGGCATGCCCGCTGGGCGGCCGTGATCCATTCTGCGGCCCTGGCCTGGGCCGTGAGCGGCTCCCTTCCCTACTTACTGACTTCAGCTCGTCGGGGTGAATCTGTGTGAAGTCGCTGACGGGTGTGGGCGGGTGGCTGTATCCGTGGGTGTGTGAGATATGCGGATGGGGGCGGGCTGACTTCGACGGGGCGCCGGCGTCGGGAGTCAGTACGGATGCAGGCGGCGGAACTGTTTGAACAGCAGATCAAGCCGTCGGAGGTTGCGGGGCGGCTGCGGGTGAGTGTGAAGTCGGCCTACCAGTGGCACCAGCTGTGGCGGGATGGTGGTGTCCAGGCCCTGGCCTCTCGTGGTCCGAGCGGGTCGCGTTGCCGTCTGTCTCCGCGGTCTCTGGAGAAGCTGGCCGCGTATCTGGAGGAAGGGCCGGCCGCGCACGGTTGGGTGGAGGACCAGGTGTGGACTGCCTCGAGGGTGGCCACGCTGATCGGCCGGAAGTTCCACATCACCTACAGCGTCTCGGGGGCCACGCGCTTGATGCACCGGCTGGGCTTCAGTCCGCAGGTCCCCGCCCGGCGGGTTGCCGAACGCGACGAGCAGGCCGTCGCCGTGTGGAAGGAGGCGACCTGGGCGGAGGTAAAAGGGCGAGGGCGGCCTGCGGGGGCTATGTCTGCTTCGAGGACGAGGCCGGCTTCACCCGCAGGCCGCCCCGGGGACGGACCTGGGGCCGGCGAGGGATCACCCCGGTCGTGACGGTCAGCGGACGACGCTCGGGCCGGCTCTCGGTGGCCGGCCTGATCGCGATGCGACCAGGCTCGAGGACCCGGCTGTGTCACCGCTTGCGGACCCACCCGGCAGCCAAGGGTGCACGTCGCAGCATGGGCGAGCAGGACTTCATCGCACTCCTCGACGGAGTCCACCAGCTGGTCAAGGCCCCGATCGTGCTGGTCTGGGACCGCCTCAACACCCACGTTTCCCGCAGGATGCAGGGCTTCGTCGCCGAGCGGGAGTGGCTGACCGTGTTCCTGCTGCCCGCCTACTCACCCGATCTCAACCCGGTCGAGTGGGTATGGGCACACGTCAAACGAAGCCTCGCCAACCTCGCCGTCATGGCCCTCGACCGCCTCGAAGCCCTTGTCCGCAACCGCCTCAAACGCCTTCAATACCGGCCCCACACCCTCGACGGCTTCATAGCCGGCACCGGCCTCACCCTCGACAACCCGGCCTCACCCTGATGAGCCGAGGTCAGTAGCGTGATGGGTTCGTGGTTGGTGGGTGACGCTCCGGAGCTGACTTCGGGAGGGGAATTCCCCTTCCGGGAGCTCGACTTGGCGCTCTAGAAGAACCCAACTGCCTTCGGGGAATAGCTGCAATAAAGGTTCTTCGAGTGCTGGTGGTACACGCGCCACACTGCTCCTGACCAGGCAAAATGAAGGCATCTGCCTTAAGTGGGCCTGTGCTGGCCCGCAACTGGCCCGGATCTTGGTCGGCGCCCGAGGCGAGGCCCCGCTCCTGGATGCGGCCTGGCTGCCCGAGCCGTTCGCAGTCGCCGAACGGGTGCTGCTCTGGGCCGTGGCGGGGCTGCCGCATGGACCGAGGCGAGCGGCGCGCCCCGGTCGTCCTGTCGACGTACGGCGCGGCAGGTGCGAGCACGATCTTTCCGCGGACGCGTCCGTTCTCGCTCAGCCGGTGGGCCTTGGTTGCATCGGCCAAGGGCCGCGTCTTCTCAACGAATGGGCGTATGCCGGCGCGGTCCACGAGGTCGGCGAAGCCGGCCAGGTCGGCGGGGGTCGGTTCGAGGTAGTACTCGACGAACCGCATGACGGCAGGACGGGGGGCTGCCCGACGACGGCCGGGCGGCTGCTGTGGCCGAGTGAGTCGAGGTGGTCCCTCAGAGCGGCCGGGTAGCGGTCTGAGGCTTTCGTGGGCCGCGGAACGGCAGCGTCGGACTGAGGACCAGGTTGGTGGTCGTGCTCCCGAACTGGGCCAGCGCGTCGACGATCTCCTCCAGTTGGGCCATCGACGTGGCTGCCACTTTCAGGACGTAGCAGTCCTCTCCAGTGGTGCGCAGGCACTCCAGGATCTCCGAGCGCTCCGCGAGCAGTTGACGCAAGGGCTCGTGCCGGGTGCCTGGATACTTCAGCCGAACCACTGCCAGCGCCATGTATCCGGTCCGCTCGAGGTCCACCTCCGCGCGGTACCCCGTTATCACCTCGGCCGCCTCCAGCCGCCGCACTCGCTCCGTCGTCGCCGACGCGCTCAGATTCACCCGCCGTGCCAGCTCTGTGAACGCGATCCTGCCGTCCCGCTGGAGCTCATCCAGGATCGCCCAGTCGGTCGCGTCAAGATTCTCGGTCATCCGCTCAGATTACCGGTGGATCCACTGGGGAGCCGTGCCTGAACAGGCAGGAATCCCTTCTGGCGGCGCCTGCTCCCTGACTAGCCTTGGTTTCGTGAAGATCGGAATCAACGTCCTCAATTTCGGCCCCGGCACCGACCCGGGCATCCTGCGGAGCTGGGCCCAGACTGTGGAGGGCCTGGGCTTCGACCTACTGATGGTCTCGGACCACATCGCCATCACCCCCGACGTGGCCGAGCGCTATCCGGCACCCTTCTACGAGCCGTTCACCACCTTGTCCTGGCTCGCAGGTCTCACCACTCGGATCCGGCTCGGCACGACGGTACTCATCGCTCCCTACCGGCACCCGCTGCTCACCGCCCGTATGGCGGCCAACCTGGACGAGTTGAGCGGCGGCCGGCTGGTCCTCGGTGTGGGGGTGGGCTGGGCACGGCAGGAGTTCGCCGCCCTCGGGATCCCGTTCGAACGCCGGGGACGGCTGACCGATGATCATTTGCGGGACATCCGGGCGGCCTGGGCGAATACCGCTTCCTATGGGAGCGGAGAGATCCCGGTGTGGGTCGGCGGCAACAGTGACGCGGGGCTGCGCCGTGCCGTGCGGCTCGGCGACGCATGGCATCCACTGCGCTGCACCCTGCCGTGGCTGCGCGAAGCTGCGGTCAGGCTGAAGGGGGCTGCGGACGAGCAGCATCTCCCCGTGCCCGCGCTGGCCCCCCGGATCGCTCTCAAGCTCACCCAGGCGCCGATCACCGGACCGCAACGGCTAGCAGGGGAGGGAACGATCGACCAGATCATGGACGACCTCGACCAACTGCGGCTGCTGGGCGCCGAGACCGTCGTCCTCGACACCTATAGCGGCGACCCCCGCCAGACCTGCCGGCCACAGGCGGCTTGGCAGGCGCTCGCCACGGTGGCCGCTCACTTCTCCTCTCCCCGCACCGGATCGGAACCGTCATGACCACTTCCGACGACCACACCTTCCTCCGGCGGGCCATCGCCCTCGCGGCCAAGGCACGCGAGGGCGGTGACCCGCCGTTCGGGTCGCTGTTGGCGGGGCCGGACGGGACGGTCCTGGCAGAGGCGCACAACACGACCCTCACCGACAGGGACATCACCGCGCACCCGGAGCTGAAGCTGGCGAGGTGGGCCGCGAGGGAGCTGGACGTGGCCACCGCGGCGGAAACCACGATGTACACCAGCTGCCAGCCGTGTGGGATGTGCGCAGCGGTCATCCAACAGGCTGGGCTGCGACGGGTGGTGTTCGCCCTGTCCAACGAACAGCTCCTGGACATCAGGCCGGGCAGCGGGCGGCAGCCGGTGCCTCAGGACGGCCCGGCGTTGCTCGACGAGGTGCGGTCCGTGGTCGAGGGATACTACCGCTGAGCGTCTGCCATAGCCGCCATCTCCCGGTCCCGGTCGTCGCACGGCTGGTCCAGTACCAGCTGTTCTCCCTCGCCCGGCCCGCGGTGCGCCGGACCGCAGCGCCCTGCCCATCGCCGGTGACGACGCGGAGGCCAAGACGGAGGCCACCCGGCTGTTGGACGTCCTCGGTTACGACGCGGTGCGGGAACTGCTCGTACGCCGTCAGCTGCCTGGTGTACTGCCCGCATGGCAGATCAGAAGCAGTGCACGGTCGTGCGGACCGGCACGTATGAAGGAGTCCAGGGCGGCACGTTCGGGGCGGGAATCAGCACCCAGTCAGCGGGCGCGGAGCGGTTGTGTCTGCACCGGCTGGTGATGCTCGCGGGGACGCGGGGGCGTCCTCACCTGCACGAGGGGCACGAGTCGGCCATTTTCATCCAGTCCGGGCAGGTCGAGGTCTGGCACGGGGAACACCTGGCCGAACACGCCGTACTGCGCGCCGGAGACTACATCCACATTCCCGCGGACACGCCCCACATGCCGGTCAACACCGGAGCCGAGGACATGGTGTGCCTGGTCGCACGCACCGACCCCGAAGAACAAGAGGGCGTCCGGCTGCTGGAGCTACCGTCCTGGCTGGAGTCCCGGGTCGCCCCGCTGCCGGTCGGGGCCGGCTGAGCTCGAAGTGACGGGCGTTCAGTGACCCGTGCTGCGCGGGAACGCCTGTTGGGCCACATGCGGGTGCCCGCTCCCGACTGCTCGGCAGGCCAGCGATCTGGGGCGGGACGACGAGCTTGCCGCAGGCCGACCGGACGAGGAGCGACTCGGCATGTCGCGTCGCATTCGACTCGTCGTTGATGAGCAGCTCACCACGACGAGGCCATTCGGACCGGACATGGACCAGATCGTAGTGCTCTGATCACGCACTGTGGGGAGAGCCCCGTGATCCGCAACAACGTCTCCCGCCCTGGGCGGTCAGCCGGCCGATCCGCCGGCGAGTGGAATGGCGGGGCGGTCGGGCATGGCGGCGTGACACCGCCTGACAGGCATCGCCGGGCGCCCGTACGCGGGCGCCGGTGCCCGACGGCCGTCAGGCGGCCCGGACGCGCCTTCAAGATCGCTGATGTGCCAGGCCCGAATCGGGGGCAGGAGCCGGGTTGCAGAGCCATGAAAGAGGCAACGCATGCGGAGCTGGGTGCCGGCGCGCAGCATGGAGGCATGGTGGCACTCCCGCAACCGGATATGCGTTCGAAGGTCTCCGCGTCCGGCGTCGGACCGGTATCCCCGTCGAGCGACTCCCGTACGGGTGCCGACCAGGAGAGCTCCGGGATCCGTGGAAGCCCGATGCCGCCCGGCCTGCCCCGAACGTCCTGCACGGCTCTCGCAGCCCTCCTGACGGCCGTTCTGGCCACCGTGCCGGCAGGCCCCGCCTTTGCCTTCACCGGCGTCAACCACGAGGACATCACCCGGGCCGCACTGCCCTGGGAGCCCATCACACTGACCGCGATGGCCGACGCCCAAGCCGGGGCGATCAACGCCAACGACCACCCTCCGTACTTCGACGTCGGCCCCCTGCACTGCGACAACGCCGACTACCTTGCGCCCCGCAACGCCTCCGATTACCCCCGCACCCGGGACGAGGCAACCACCGAGCTCCTCGCGTGCATCCGTACCTCCGTCACTCGCTTCCGCAACGCGGTCGAGGCCGCCGACGGCCTCGTCGACGCTGACGGCACGGTGCGGGCCGACCAGAGCGACCTGTCTTCGCACTGCACGTGGGACGGGAAGCCCGGGCGGGCCAAGTGCGCCGTTCTCGAACAGCTCGGCCGCGGCTGGCACCAGATCGAGGACTTCTATTCGCACTCCAACTGGAGCGACCGGCCCGCGCCCGGCCCGGTCGGCCTCGACAACCCGCCCGGCCTGGAGCGTACGGACGTCGTACCGTTCCTCGACATCCGTCGCTACAGCGCCATGAAGGACGCCGACTGGACACGGGACGCGCGTGAGCGCATCCCTGCGGACCTCGCCACCGGCTGCTACACCGACACCGATTCCACCGGTGTCAAGCCCGCCGACTGTGACGGGCGCGTCACCCACAACCGTGCCCTGACCAAGGACACCGCCGCATCGCCCCGCTCCAAGACGGGTGACAACTTCCGCCACGCGACGGCCGGCGCCACCGCCGAGATCACGCGCCAGTGGAACGACTTCAAGGCCGAGCTGCTCGCGAAGTACCCGGATCACCGGCGCGGCGCACAGATGGTCTGCGCCCTCGTCCACGACGACCCGGCCGTTGCCTGCCCCTGACAGGGGAGGGAACGGCCGGACGTACGGTCGTTTCGAACTGCTCCACAGTGACCCCAGTAGCCGTGGACCACAGTTCGGCGTCCGGAGCTCTCGACAAGCCAGTACTCGGGATTGGCAGATATGGGCAAATCTGACCTCCACGGTTGGTAGCGCATGCCGGCCGGTTGGCCGCGGGGTGGACGGCGACGGAGGTGGTGCCGGGTACTTTGCCGGGTACCACCCACTGGACTCCGCAGTCCGGTCGCTGCGCCCCGATCAGGCCGTGAGGAGTTTGTTCTTGGCCTGCTGGAACTCGGCTTCCGTGATTTCGCCGCGGTTCTTGAGCTCGGCGAGCCGGGACAGTTCCTCCGCCGCGCTGCCGGCTCCGGCGCTCTGGCGCACGTAGGAGCGGAACTGCTCCTCGTTCCGCTGGGCCTGCTTCAATTCGCGTTCGCCCATTCCACGTCCACGGGCGATCACGTAGACGAACACGCCCAGGAAGGGCACCAGGATCACGAAGATGAGCCATCCGGCCTTGCCCCAGCCGCTCAGCTCGTCGTCTCGGAAGATGTCGCCGATGATGCGGAAGAGCAGGAAGAACCAGAGCACCCAGAGGAAGACCATCATCATGGTCCAGAACATGTTCAGCAGCGGGTAGTCCACTGCCAGGTTCAGCGTCGAGTCCTTCACGGGAGGTCTCCTGTCGGTTGTGACGGGGGCTGTGACAATGCGGCCCCGCGTCATACCGGTTCTGGGGTGAAGGCACACAGCGCATCGGCCCCGGCGTGTACGACGCCGTAGCTGCTCTCGGGTACCTCGTGCCAGGCACCTGGCAGATCGCCGAGAGGTTCGGACACCACCAGGCGGGTCTCGTCGGACACTTCCTGGAGGAACGCCATGTCGGGGTGCAGTTTGCGCAGTGCGTCCACGCGGGTGCTGTAGAAGAGCGACCGTGAGGCGCCCTGGCTGGAGTAGCGGAAGGCCCACACGGTCGTCCCGTCACTGACGGCGACCGTCATTTGTATCGGATACTCCACGCCGTGTTCGCGACCGACGCGTTCCACCAGCCCCACCATCTTGGCGACGGCGCCCGGCGGGTCCTGCTCCAGGCCGAAGGTGAGCGCCAGGTAGAACATCGTCTCCGAGTCCGTCGTCCCCTCGATATCCGAGTACAGCGCGGGATCGACGAGTAGGGTGAGGTCCCGCCGCATCGCGTGGAAGCCGGCGATGGAGCCGTTGTGCATCCACATCCAGCGGCCGTGCCGGAACGGATGGCAGTTCGTCTGCTGTACCGCCGTGCCTGTCGACGCCCGGATGTGGGCGAAGAACAACGGCGAGGTGACGTGGTCCGCGAGCTCCCGCAGGTTGCGGTTGTTCCAGGCGGGGCCGACGTCTCGCATGAGAGCCGGGGTGCCGTCACTGCCTTCCGGATACCACCCGACGCCGAACCCGTCACCGTTCGTCGTCTCGACACCCAGTTTGGAGTGCAGGCTCTGATCGATCAGCGAGTGGGTGGGTTTGTAGAGGATCGTGTCAAGCAGCAGGGGTGTTCCCGAGTAGGCCAGCCATCGGCACATGAGCGATCACCTGTATTTCTCACTTGAAACTGCGGGAGTGCCTTCGTGGCCCGCTCGACCCCCGGCTCCCGGAGTCTGCAAAGAGTTCGCCGCTCACCTCGCTGCCGCGGCCCATTGCCTTGCCGACTCTGTCGTGCGTGCGCCGAGAGTGGAGCGCCGCTATCCCCGTGTCGCGGGCGGCGCCGTGTGCACAGAGCGGGTGGCTCTTGTCCGGCCAACCTCATTTTCGCCTCCTTCGCCGCACATCGCCATGTACCGCGGATCGGACGGCCGCCGCTGCGAGCTCGGGGCGGTGGAACCAGCCGAGCTGTCCGCTCCGAAACCGTCGCGCGACCGACGACCGCCGCGTGGCCGGACTTCGAGGCCCACGCCTTCGACCGGATCGCGAAGCGCGGGACACACCTTCGCCGATTTCCGGCGCAGGAACTCATCACCACCCTGCGCAACCTCAAGGTCGGCTTTGAAGACGGCGTCCGGCACCGCGTGAACCCGACCTGACGGCGTGGCCTCATAGTCCGGGCCGCGATCGCCGGTGGAGAGGGCGGGCCGGAGCGAGTGCGGCGCGAGCACCGGCGCGCCCCCGGTGTGGCCCGGCGCCGGCTGTGCCGAGTGGTCAGGCGGCGGGGAGTTCCTGTGCAGGCAGCCGGCCTGCGTGTACCGCGTCGACCAGAGCTTGATGGTCGCGTTCGTTCTGATCGGCGTAGGCCTCGGCGAATGCGGCGACCGCCCGGTCGAAGACGTCGCCGCGGCCCAGGTACGCGGCGATCGCGATCCGGTCGCCCGACCGCGCGTGCGCACGGGCGAGGGTGATGCCGCACACCTCACCGAACGTCTCCAACTGTGCGGGCGACATCGTCTCCGGCATCGCGATGCCCTTCCAGTCGCGCAACTGGCGGATGTAGAAGTCGCGCTGCTTGCCGTCGATCCCGTCCACCCGCTCCCAGCCGAGGAAGATGTCGCTCGCCGCCTGCATCAGCCGCTGCCCGGAGACCACGCGCTCGCCTTGGTTGCGGTATCTGCTCGCGCCGATGTGGGCGGCGAGCACGGAGGTGTCGGCTTCCTTGGCCTGGAGGAAGAGCGGGTCCTGGCCGTCGCGGCCGAGGAGCAGTAGGATCCAGCAGCGGGTGCCGACGCTGCCGACGCCGACCACCTTGCGGGCGACGTCGACCAGCCGGTAGTCCTCCAGGAGTGCCCGCCGGTCCGACGGCATCGTCAGGCCGTAGCGTTCGACCAGGCGGCGGAGCTGGCGTTCGAACGTGCTGCGCTCGACATCCGGAAGCAGGTCCGCTAGCGGCACCAGCAACGGGGGGTCCGCCGCGATCCTCGGCCGGCCGTCGACCAGTTCCGTGAGTTTGTCGAAGACCTGCAGGGTGTCGTGCGCGCGAGCCTTCGCCATGGCACCGGTCAGCTTCTTCCGCCCGCTCTTGCCGAGCCGACTGGTGGTCAGGGCCTCGAGGCTGTCCGCGTCGATCTTCGCGTACCAGACGTCGAGGTTGCCCATGCCGGCGAAGCCGCGCATCGCCTCGCGGTACGAGCGCACGGCAGAGCTCACGATGCCTGCGCGCTCGGCCTCGTCGAATCCGTTCGCCCGGCCGGCGATGACGAGACTCGCCGACAGCCGTTTGACGTCCCACTCCCAGGGACCGGGCAGGGTCTCGTCGAAGTCGTTGATGTCGAACATTAGCCGGCGCTCCGGAGAGGCCAGCAGCCGGAAGTTCAGCAGGTGCGCGTCCCCGCACAGTTGGGCCGTGATCCCCGAGTCCGGGCTGCCGGCCAGGTCGGAGGCCATGATCGCGGCGGCTCCCCGGTAGAACCGGAAGGGGGACTCCGTCATCCTGCTGTAACGGATGGGGACCAGCTCGGGAACCCGGGCCGCAGACTGTTCCTCCAGTATCGCCAGTGGGTCCGGCCTGTCCGGAGACGGCCGGTACTCGGCGTGCCCGGACCGCGGCGAGCGGCGCCGTGCCTCCTTGCCGTGGTCCGCGCGTTCCTGGGGCGTGCTGTGGGGTGCCGCGCGCATCGCGGTGGTTGCGCTCTGGGACATCAGTGCACTCCTGCCTGCTCTGCTGCCCTCAGGACGGGAACGGCTCCCTGCGCTGCGAGCGCTGTCCTTGGGCATCGGCGACGGCATCGGTGGTGCCGAGTGCCACGATGGCGTTGCCGGCGGCCGTCACGCTGCGGGCGGTGCCCACGACGGGGGCGACGGAGATCAGCACATCCTGCAACCGCTCGGGGGATCTGCCTTGCGCGCCGGTCATGTGGGCGGGTCAGGGGCAGGCGAACGACATGTGACAGTGCGTGCCCGCAGATCACCCGCATGCCTTGCTTCAACTCTAGAACCCCTCCCGATCCTGCGCGCGGGGCAAGGCTCGAGCGGCCCATGTGCGCCGCGCAATGCCGTTCACCGCCCTGCACCCCGCGGAACTCGTCGACGGCGTGGGCTGCGCGGGCGCGTCCGGCTTTGCAGGCACGTCATCCGCACGGCTCGGCCGGGAGGATCCCGGTGGAGCCTGCAACGCCCCGGTTCCGTCGGCATCCCGGTCACAGCCGGCCGGCGACTCAGACGATGGTGGCTCCTGAGGTGATCAGGGCGCCGACCGCCGGTAGGCCGGCTTCCGCCAGGGCGCGGCGCTGGCGGTCGGCCGACGTTCCCCGCTGGAGCAGCCGATGGACGAGCGAGGTCACCTCGCGGTGGTCACCGTTGTCCTCAAGAGCGGGGCCGATGTACCGCAGGAGCGCGCACAGCACGTCCCCGCTGCTCCGCAGCCGCCCTTTCGGGTCCACCAGCATGCTGCTGATCCCGTGCCGGGCCGCATGCCAGGTCGCCGCTTGCAGGAGTTCCGGTCGGCACGGCGTGTGAGCGACTCCCGCCTTTTCCTCGGCGATCGCGGTGGCGGCGAGCCCGCGGACGACGCCGGCGAGCATGACCGCGTCGTCCGCCTCCAGCTGCACGTCACAGCAGCGCACCTCGATGGTCGGGTAGCGCTCGGAGAGCCGGGCCTGCCAGTACAGCTGCCCCCGGTCCGGGATCACCCCGGGTTCCACCAGCGCATCGGCCCGCGCCTCGTAGTCCGCGAGCCCCGCGAAGTGCGGCGGTGGGCCGCTGACCGGCCAGCGGCCGAAGATGATTGTGCGCCAGCTGGCGAAGCCGGTGTCCTGCCCGTCCCACAGGGGGCCGTTCGCGGACATCGCCAGCAGCGTGGGAAGCCAGCCGCGCAGCCGGTTCAGGACAGCCACCCCGGTCTCGCGGTCGGGCATCCCCACATGGACGTGCATTCCGCAGATCAGCTGCTCGTCGACCAGCAATCGGGCCTCTTGCTGCATCTTCACATATCTCGCCGTGCTGGTGATGGGTACGGGTACGGCGTCCCTGACTGGCGAGGTGGCAGAGATGGCGATGCGGCAACCGTTCGCTTGCGCGGCGGAGGCGACTGCGTGGCGCAACCGCAGAAGATGCCCTCCCACCTCCTCGAGAGCCGTGCACACGGGGGTGGCGACTTCGATCTGTGCCTGCAGCAGCTCGTCCTGGACCTCTCGCTCTTCCGCGATGGGTGCCAGGCGGGCCGTGGCACGCACCTCCTGCACGAGCGGTGTGGGAAGCAATGTCTCCGGGTCGACCAGCAAGTACTCCTCTTCGACCCCAACAGTGATCATGCTGGGTGGTACCCGGAACCCGCAGTGATCACCCACGTAAGGGGCCACTACGGCACCGATGGCCCCTTGTGAGTGCGCGAGCGCTCGGCGGTGGAGCGGGGACGAGGACGTTCGGCCCCGCTGGTCGGTGGCGGACCATTCGTGTCCGTAGCGGATCCTGTGCGTCCTACTACGACTCCGGCTGGCAACTCCTGCGGTGCGTCATGCGGGGGGCAGGGTCTGTCGGGCCTTGACCCCGGATGTTGAACACGTCTACGCGGCTTGGGTCAGGGTAGTTGCTGCTGGTCGGAGGGCGTTCTCGTAGGCGATCGGGGAACGCTGGCCGAGGCGGGAGTGCCGGCGGCGGGTGTTGTATCGGGTCAGCCAGCGGAAGGCGTCGAGTCTGGCCTCACGCTCGCTCGACCAGGCCTTCCGGCCTTTGAGCGTCTCCCTCTTGAAGGCGGCGTTGAAGCTTTCCGCGGCGGCGTTGTCCGCGCTGGAGCCGACCGCGCCCATGCTCTGCCGGACCCCTGCTGACCTGCAGAGTTCCGCGAATTTGATCCGGGGGATGGGCCGGTGCTCCAGGTCGACGTCCTCACCCCCAGTAGCGAAGGAAAGTGCGGGCGGTTCATGGTGAAGAGGCCTCCCTGGAGTGCATACGGGCAGAATGACCGGTGGCCGCCTCGGCAGGGTGCGCCAGCGCATCGGGCGCGTCTCCTACGGGCCGCCCGTCAGAACAGGGCTCCCTGTACCGCGTCCGCGTCCGCATCCGGGGCTGCGGGTGGCCGGGTGGGCTGCAATCCGGCGGCCACGTCCAGCTCGAGCAACGTGCTCCACCGGCCGCCGGCGCACCCGTCGTCCAGGAGCCGGGTCAGCACCTGGGCGGTGACCTCGACATCCGGCATCGCCCGATGCCGTCCGGCAGGCTTTGGGATGCCGTAGTGGCTGAGCAGGCTGTCCAATCCGTATGAGCCGAGACCGGTAACGACCGCCTTGGCCAGGCGCAACGTGTCCAGCAGCGGCGTCGCGGCGAGTACGGGACAGTGCTCTGCCTGGCGGGCGATGATTCCGGCTTCCGTCGAGGCGTGGTGGGCGACCAGTCGGTACGGCGGCGAAGTCAGGCGCGCGTCGAGCTGTGCCATCACCTCGGCAGCGGGGGCCGCCGAGGTGAGCATCCGCTGGGTGATGCCCTTGAGCTGGACGTCCCGCGAGGTCACGGGGACGTCGGCAGGCGGTCGCATCAGCTCCTCGAACCGGCCGATTTCCACCAGTCGGCCATCCAGGGTGCGCAGCGCCAGCGCCGCGACCTCGATCGGCCCGGCGGGCCGTCCTGCTGGGGTGAGGCCCTCGAAGTCGATCACCACGAACGTCATCGCGGCGAATCGGGGATCATGCGTCAGCGCGTCCACGGTGGCGCCTCCCCTGTGGCCGCCGTCGGCTCCCGGTCGACGGTTCGGTCGTCGTTCTGGGGGACTGGCACACCGCCGCAGGCCGGGTTTGGCACCCGCTGTGGACGCCGGGCTGCGTACAGCCGATAGCAGACGGCGTTGTCCGGCGTCGGGGAGTCGATCGCCGTGACCGATTCCATTCTGAGGCCGTGTTGGACCAAGAGGTCCTCCCACAGCTGCGGGGTAAGGACCCACATCGTCACGGGGTGGTCCTCGGTGGTACCGGGCAGCCGCAGGATCTCGGGGCGCGGCACCAACGCGGCCGACGGCCCGATGCCTTCCGAGTTGGTGTGCAGCGCCGAGAACAGCAGTCGACCGCCCGGCTCGAGTCCGTTGGCCAGGACGGGCAGCAGCCGGTCTGGGTCCAGGTACGGCATGGAGCCGACGGAGTAGACCAGGTCGTACGGATCGGCGTCGCGCAGGTGGGTCACGGCGTCGGCGCACACCAGGTGCAGACCCGGGGCGTTCGGGTAGCGGGCGAGGGCACGCTGGTGTTGGGCGGGGGAGGCATCCACGGCGGTGACGTCGGCGCCCCGGGCGGCGAGGTGAGCGGCGTGCCGGCCAAGGCCGCTGCCAAGGTCGAGGACGCGCAGCCCGTTCACGTCGCCGAGGGCTTCGATGCCGGGACCGACGTCGCGGATGCCCCAGTCCCACCGCTCCAGTTCGGGCAGCTGCAGACCTCTGGCCAGTTGGTGGGCGCCGTAGGCGTTCCAGGTCTCGACGGTGTCCAACTCAGTGGTCACCAGGTTCTCCATCAGATCGCGGGGCGGCGGGGGTCAGGGGCGCAAGGGGTAGCAGCGCAGGACGTCGAGGTCGGCGGTCTGGACGGTGGACCAGCCCGCGGTGAGGATCTCGGCCTGGGAGGGGGTGATTCCGAGGCCCTGCAAGGGGTCGGTAGCGGCGCGGCGCCCGGAGATCTCGGTGACCACCCAGAAGGTCCCGCCCGGGGCAACGAGGTGGCGGACGTGGTTGAGGGAGGCGGCTTTGCCGTCGATCCACCGGTAGACCAGGCGGCAGGTGACGACCGCGTACGCCGGTTCCGGCAGGACGCCGAGGTCGTCGGTGGTGATGTCCATGCACCGCCAGACCGGTTCGTGACCGGGCCCAGGGTCCTGGGCGGCGGCGAGCACGACGGCGCTGGGGGAGCAGTCGATGCCGGTCGTGCGGTAGCCGAGCCGGGCGAGGCGTCGGGCAAGAGAGCCGTCGCCGCAACCGATGTCGAGGTCAGGGCGCTCGCGGCCGGGGCCGAGGTGGTCCTCCAACAGCCGGTTCTCGGTTTCGTCGAGCTGCCGGTAGCGGCGGCCCTGAGACCAGAGCCGCTCCCAGTGGGTCACGGCCTCGGTGGGCGCTGTGGTCACGAAGGGGCTCCTTCACGGGCGGGCGGCACGGAGGCGCGGGCGTTGACGGCTTCGGGCTCGGTGCTGTGCATGGCGCTCCTTGGCGTCGGGGGAGTGGCGGGGCCGCGCCGCCGTGCGCGGCCCCGCGTGGACCTCTGGTGGGGGCCGCGGGTCAGCGGTCCTGAGCGAGGGCGTACAGCTCGCCGAGCAAACTCCCCTCGGTCGCGACGAGTTCGTCGAAGGAGCCCTGCTCCCGGACGGTTCCCTGGTCGAGGACGATCACCCGGTCGGCCATCCTCACGTTGTCGAGGCGATGGGTGACCACCACGGTGATCCGGTCCGAGGCCATGGCCCGCAGCTCCCTGAAGATCTGGTGCTCCCCTCGGGCGTCCATCTCACTGGTCGGCTCGTCCAGGACGAGCACGGCCGGCTCCCTGTACATCGCCCGCGCGCAGGCCAGCCTCTGCCACTGCCCACCGGACAGCTCGTGGCCGCCCCACACCGACCGGGCGAGCAGCGTCTCCAATTCCTTGGGGAGATCACGCAGGGCCTTGGTCATGCCGACCCGTTCGACCGCGTCCCAAATCCGCTCGTCGCCGTGCTCGCGGGGCTGGCCCAGGGTGACGTTCTCCCGGGCAGCGAGCGGCCAGTGCCCGTTCTTCTGCGGCACCAGGCCCACGTGCCGCCACACCGACTCCGCGTCGGCCTCGGCCAGATCGGTGTCATCCCACAGGACCTTGCCGTCGCTCGCGACGGTCAGTCCGGTGAGCATGCGGATCAGCGTGGACTTGCCGGCGCCGTTCTCCCCGACGAGGGCGACGACTTCGCCGCGGTTCAGGGTCAGGGTGATCGGCTTGACGGCCGCAGCCTCCTTGCTCGGGTAGGTGTAGGAGGCGCCTTCCAAGCGGATCTGCTGCGGGGGCTTGGCCCGCGCGGTGCCGCGCGCCGTGGTCATGGCGCGGACCTCGTCGATGAACTCGTAGTAATCGGAGAGGTAGAGCCCGTGATGGAACATGACCGTCGAGTACCGGATGATCGAGTTCAGGGCGCGGCCGGCGGTCTGCGAGGCGACGACCGCGGTGCCCGCGATCGCGGTCGTCATGGCCCCGGCGAGGACCAGGCCGGCGAGCGAGGCCCACATGCCGAGGGTGAACAGACCGCCGAGTGAGGCGGCCAGCAGCGTGATCCGCAGATACGGGCGCGCCCCGGCGACCTCCCGCATCTCGACCCGGTCACACATGGACCGGTACCAAAAGTGCAGGTAGCCGCGCATGGTGTTGGCGCGGAGCTCGTCGGCGAGCTCGGCCGTCGTCAGCCACCAGCGCATCATTCCGCGGACGTTGCGGGCGGAGATGGTCTGGTCGTGGACGCGGTAGTCGACCCGGGCGGCGATCACGCCGCCGAGACCGCGGGGGACGACGGACAGCAGCAGCACACCGAGGAGAAGAGGGTGCAAGGTGGTGAGCACCACGGCCGCGGAGGCGAGCTGGACGAGTCCGTTGGTGAGGGTCTTGGCATCGTCGGCGAGGTCGACGGCGCGCAGCGCGCCGATCTCCGCCGCCTGGCTCCGGTCGCCGAACCCTTCCGCGTCGTAGGCGGCGAGTTCGGCCCGCATGTGGAGATCCACGAGCTGCAGGTCCGCGGCCGAGGCGATCTTCGGATTCAGGCGCCGGGTCGCCCAGTCAGCGAGGATCCACATGGCCGCGCCGGTGGCCATCGCGACGACGGCGACGGTCAGCGCCGGCCACGCGTGGGACAGGCCCTGGCGGGGGTTGTCGACCATCAGCTGCGGCAGGGCCCTCGCGACGGCGGTGAGCATCACCGCCGTGCCGACGCCGGACAGCAGCTGGCACACGACGATCGTCAGGGCCATGCGCCGGTCGACGCTCCAGGCCAGGCGGGCCGTCTGGATCAGGGCCGCGGGGATGCGGCGGGCCATGTCCCACAAGGTGGCGTCGTCCATCGCCCGCCGGTGCTTGCGCCCGTTGTAGTCGAGCTCAGGCGGCGCCGAGGGTTGCGGAGCGCCCGTCCGCGCGGCGGGGAGGGACGCCGTCTCGCCGCCGATGGTTGCTGCGTCGACGGCCGGGGGGTCGGTCCGGTGGTGCGGTGCGGTCATGCGAACACCCCCGCCATCAGCCGGTCCAGGGTCCGCCGTCCGCGTGCGGTGACGTGGGGGTCGTCGAGCTTCGGTCCCCAGACCAGGCAGCTCACCGCGTCGATCGCCGCGAGGCACTTCAAGGCGTGCTGCTCCTCGACGGTGAGGTTGCGGCCGTAGCCCTGGAGGCACGCGGCCCGCAGGTCTGGCCGATCGGTCCAGGTGGAGCAGGCCATCAGCACGAAGTCCTGCACGGCGGTCGCGGCCCGGGAGCGCTCGAAGTCGATCCATCCGGCCTGCTGCCGGGCGGTCGACCACATGAGGTTTCGGTGCCACGCGTCGCCGTGGATGAATGCGAGCGGCAGCGGCGGCAGGGCCCGCAGCTCCTCGGCCAGCCGGCGTACGAGCTTCTGCTCCGGCGCGGTCAGCTCGTCCCCGGCCGCCGCCAGATGCCCTTCGGCACCCTCGGCCGCGGCCTGCAGCGCCTGCTCTGCCTCGGCCCGTCGAGGACCGGACTGATCACTGGCCGCGTGGAGGCGAGCCAGCAGGGCACCACCGTGCCGGTGCGCGCGGGCTTCCTCCACGGGCGAGAGCTCCAGCTGCTTGAGCGGCCGTCCGGGGACGGCGGTCAGCAGTAGTGCCAGATCCTCCGCGCTCGAGGCGCGCAGCTGCGGCGCGCCGCCGGCGCCGAGGGCCGGTGCAGCACTTCGCAGCGCGAGCGTCTCGCGCTCGTACATCACGGCCTTGGGCGAGATCTTCAGGTAGAAGCGGAGTTCGCCGGGCAGGTCGAGCCGCCAGACGCGGGAGTTTGCGCGTGGATGGCTGACGTCCGTGACGGCGGGACGGGCGCCGAGTTCCCGGCTGGCCCACGCGAGCAGGGCAGGGGGCGCAGTGGTCGGGTTGGTCATGCCCCCCACCCCGATGACGGTCGTGATGCTGCGGCGAACAGGACGCGGCGGACGTCGACGGGCCGCCGGTGCGCGAGGGCTTCGGCGGCCGCAGCGGGAGGGTTCTCGAGAACAGGGTGAAGGGTGACCAAGCGGACGGGATTCACGGTTTCTCCTCGGTTCGGAACGGGGGGCAAAGCACCCGGACAACGCACCTGATCACAGGGCCGCTACGGGCAGCCGTGGGCGACGAGTCGAGTGAAAGTTCGACGCCGGGGCGCGGACAGCAAGCGCCGTCTGCACGGGCGGCTCCTCTCGCGTCGTTCGATTCACACGTACGGGGAAGGCGGCGGGACGGTCGCCCGAGCGGCGGATTGCATGACGCGTCGACAGCACCCGGCTCCTTCGGTGTGGTGTGGCTGTGCTCTGCGGACGGACCCTCGCCCAGACCACTGACAACCCGGGGCCGCCGGCACCGTGATCCGGTCATCCCGGGCCCGCCCTGCCGCCACCCGCCACCCGCGAATTGGTGGGCTCTGACCTGGGGTGGTGCCGGGAGAAAGGATTCTTGAACTCTCCAGGCCGGCCCGGAATCAGGCGCTTGCGAGAGTGGCTCGATCTGGTTCGCGGCCCGGGTGAGCTTCCGGAGCGTCCCGCCCCTGGACGGCTCCGAAGGCGGCTAGCATCGGCACCTTCGACGCGGCCGGCGCACGTCCGGGTGAGGTTCTCGCGTTCCGTGCCCGCGCCCGCAGACAGGCCACTACATTCGAACGCGCCGTCCCCCGCTGCGCCCCTGTGGAGCTGCACCGGCACGAGGTCACCAGGAGAGCCATGACCGTTGCCGCCCCGCACCTCCGGTGCTTCCCGGAGCAGCAGTGGCCGCCGGCGGTGACCGGCCGTCCGGTGGAAGCCGCGCACTGGCAGGGCGCCGCGTACCTCGGCCGGGCGGTGCGGTGGTGATCGTTCTTCCAGAGGTGTTCGTGCGGGTCACCGTGGACCGCGAAGGCCCGGCGGGCTCGGCATGGCTCTCCGCCCTCCCCGCCATCGTGAGCGAGGTGGCCGAGCGCTGGGCCTGCACGCCGGACGGTGAACCGCTGTACGGGGGTGTCGGCATCGTCGTCCCGGTGCTGCGCAAGACGACCGAGCCAGCCGTGCTGAAGGTGTCCTTTCCCCATCCCGAGAATCGGTACGAGCCGGACGCGCTCTTGGCCTGGGGCGGGCGCGGAGCGGTCCTGCTGCACGAGCGGGACGATGACCGGTACGCCATGCTCCTGGAGCGGGCGCACCCCACGACGCTGGCTCAGGCCGCGCAGGGCGACGAGGTGGCGGCGATCGCGGGGAGCGTCAGCAGTCGCCTCGCCGTCCCCGCGCCAGCCGGACTGCCCCGGCTTCAAGACCGGGCCGCCACCTGGGAGGAGCAACTGTGTCAGGACGCGCGGGACTTCCCCGAGGCTCTGCCGTCCCGGACGGTGCAGGCCGCGACGGCGACGGTTCGCGAGCTCGCGCTCCACCAGCCGGACACCCTCATCCACGGCGACCTGAACGCGCGGAACATCCTGGCGGGCGCCCGAGAGCCCTGGTTGGCCGTTTCGACCCGAAGGGCTGGGTGGGCGACAGGGCGTACGACTGCGGCACGCTGGCCAAGTCCCGGTCGGTCGTCCTCGCCGAGCAGGGGGACCTGGCCAGGGGGATCGACCGCACCCTCGACGCCTTCACCAGTGCCGCCGAGCTCGATCGGGAACGCGCACGGCGGTGGGCGCAGCTCAGTGCGGTCCAGGCCGCCTACGGCGGCCGCCGACGAGGATTTCGCCGCGGCCGTCACGGAGCCGAACGTACTCGACTCATCGTGCTCGTCGACGAGTTGGCGCGGATCCTCACCGGCCCGTGACCCCACCAACACCGCAGCTGTGCGCTGGCCCTGGCAGGACTTCCGCGAAGCAGGGCGTGCCACCGTGCGCCGGTGACGTTCAGCACCCACGAGGAGCGAGACCATGAAGACCTGCGACAACACCTCGGTCGGCATCGTCATCACCGATCACCAGGGCCGCTTCCTGATGTTCGACCGCGCCACCTTCCCGCCCGGCACGGCACCAGCCGCCGGCCACATCGACGACCACGGGACCGCCGAGGACGCAGCCCGCGCCGAGGTCGAGGAAGAACTCGGCCTCACCGTCACCGGCCTCACGCACGTCACCGGCTGTTGGCGGGGCAACCCATGTCGCCGTCTCCCCGGCGCACGCGGCACCGGCCACGACTGGACCATCTACCAGGCCACCGTCACCGGTGGCCGCACCCCGAGCGCCCGCGAGACGAAGAACGTCCGCTGGATCACGCCCGACGCCCTGCAGGAATTGGCAGACCGGACGGTCGCTTACGCCAAGGGGCGGATCACGGACGCCGCGTTCGAGGCTGCGCCCGGCATCGAGCCGGTATGGATGCAGTGGCTCGCCGACGTCGCCGCGATCCACATCGGCCCGGACGATCTACTTCGAGTCGAGCAGCTCACCAGATGATCGCTGCCCAGTTCTCCTGACCCGCCGCGGCCGCTACCTCCGCTCTCTGGGGCGCGGCGGCCTCGCCTTCCGCATGCGCAGCACCCCGTCCCCTACGACGGATTCGGCAACCAGCCCACCACCGACGAGACACCTCGCCTCGTGCGAGGCCTGGCTGCACTACCGCGCCCACCAGATGGAGGCCTCCGTCCTGCCCTGCTGCTACAGCTGGCCCGGACTGTCGGGTGCGCTGTCCAGGGCTTCTGTTTGCGTGGCCATGAGAGTCATGAACTCAGCGAAGAGCGTCACGCAGGGCCTCCTCCAAGACAGGTAGCTGGTCCAGCAGCATCAGATCGGCCTCGTGCCGCGCCCTGCCGTAGGACTCAAGTGCGGCATCGACGATGTCCGGACGCTTCACTGGTGCCGAGAACGGAAACGTCGAGCAGAGCACGGCTGCACAGCCGACACGGAGCGAGGACACGAGGTCGTTCGCGGACGCCTTGGGGTTGGCGTCCCGGTAGGCCAGGGTGAGATCGGTGTACCCGGTGAGCCAGCCCTCCACGCCGTTGGCCAGCACGCTACTAGGGTCACAGCCCAGCCGTGCGATTTCCCAGGCGAGGTACCCGGGTGTGGGCGGTCGGAAGTCCACGAACGCGGCGGCATCGTCGTCCTTGAACAAGACGTTGGCGCCGGACAGGTCACCGTGCAGGATCTGGACCGTTAGCGGTGGAAGCGAAGCAAGGATGCGCTCGACGCCACCGAAAGGAGCTTGCCGTTCACGCGTCGCCTGCAGCGACCGTGCCTCGAACTCCCCAAGCCTAGGCTTGCTCTGAAACGCGCGAATCAGACCCTCATAGCTGTCTCGTGCGGTAGCCACATCACACACCCCGGCGCCAGGATTCAGGGTGGGTGCGGCGGCGGGGTGAGCGGCGAGCCGACTGTGGAGGCGGCCCATCGCCGTGTCGACGGCTGCCCACCGCGCACCCCACAGGCCGCCTTCGCCGGTCGCGGTGTGCGGCACGAACGACCACAGGGACAGAGGCAGGGGGCCGTGGGTCGCGATGAGTTCGTGCTCGCGCGTGCGGGTGGCCCGCGCGGTCGCGACACCTCCGTCGGCGCAGTACTCGGACAGCGCGACCGACGCCCGCTCCAGATCCAAGTACTCCCGAGTGCGGTAGACCTTGGCGAAGTGCCGCCGGCCCGCCTGGTCCACGACGGCGTAGTTGTCCGTCGCGGTCCCCTCCGGGATACGCGTGATGTCTACCGGGTACATCCCGTACGCGAGCACCAGCGTGTCGGCGACCGCCTTGATCTGTGCCCCTCCGCGGTGCGGCCGGGCGGGGAAGGCGCGGCGACAGGGTTGGTGGCGGGTTGGTGAGATGCGGTGGACATGGTCTCCTCGTCGAAGCGCAGCGAAGTGCTCAGATGCTGAGCGGGCGGCAGGTGGTCGGGTCGATCAGGACGCGGGCACGAACCGCGGCCGCCAGCGCGGCGTGCCGCACCGGGTGCAGCGCGGCGCCGCAAGGTCGCCGGCGGACACGCTCCGTCAATGCGGTCATCTGCTTGCGCCACCCTCGTTCGGGTTGTGGCAGTACCCGAGCCCGACCCGGCACCACCAGCTGCCGACGGGGGACCGGCCGGTCGAGCCGACACCGCAGCGCCCTGCCGCGTGAATCGGCTGATCGAGGCGTTGAACGCGGCAACCGACACCGGCTTCTCGTAGTGAGGGTGACCGGTGCGGCATCGCACAGGCGGCGCGTAGGGCTGGCCGGCGGGCGGAGCGGCACCAAGTAGGGGTGCTCGTCGCATAGAGTGCGGGCGCGCGGGTGTCCACGTCGTTCGCCAAGAGATGATCTGGGGCGCCTTCCTTTTCGTCTCCGCAGGCACCCCTCGGGCCGCACCACCAGGAGGAACCAGTGTCGTCCCCGCAAGTGATCACCCCCGAGGAGATGCTCGCCGACGCGAAGAGGCAGCTGGGCTTCCCGCGTATCGTCGCGATCTGCGGCTCCACTCGCTTCATGGCCCAGATGGCCGAGGCCGATGTGCGGGAGACCAAGGCCGGGAGGATTGTCGTCAAGCCGGGTTGCGATCTGAAGTCGCCGCACGAGCTCTGGTCCGATCCTGTCGAGGCTGAGGCGCTGAAGGTTCGACTCGACGAACTGCACCGGTCGAAGATCAGGCTCGCCGACGAGGTACTGGTGGTCGGCGACTACATCGGAGACAGCACCCGGGCCGAGATCGCCTACTCCCGGGCGCTGGGCCGACCCGTGCGATTCACGCACCCCGAAGTCGACCCCGACGCCTGAGGGCTCGCCACCGCGTCCTCCGCGGGCACCCCGTTGGGATTGATCACCCAGTGGGTGGCGTGGTGGTGAAAGAGAGCTCATGCACCGGCGGAACGCGTCGCGGCCGTGATGGCGGCAGCGAGAGGCTGCCCGTGGTCCATCACGTAGAAGTGGTCGCCCTCGTACATTGCAAGTCCGCGGAAGCGCGTGGTGAACGCTTGCAAGGAGAGCAGGCGGTCCTCGCCGGTCAGCTTGTCGCGGCGGCCCCCGAACACCGAGAGTGGAATGGGCAGCGGCTGGGGGTCGTGGCGAGGCGCCCAGGTGTCCAGGAGTTTGAAGTCGCTGCGGAACACAGGGGCGAACGTGGGCCAGACGGCGTCGTTGTCGAGGAGCTGCGGTGTGCTGCCGCCGACGTTCCGCAGCCACGCGCGCAGTTCGTCGTTGGACATCAGGTGAGGGCGGTCGTCGGTGCTGGCCTCGACTCGCGGGGCGCCGTAGGCGGACACCCCCAGCCAGGTGGGGAGCGGTTCCCCCCTCGTCGTGGAGCCGGCGGGTGAGCTGGTAGGCAATGAGGGCGCCCATGCTGTGGCCGAAGAGCGCGAAGGGCCGGTCGAGCAGGGGAGCGATGGCGTTGTGGACGTAGTCGACCAGCCGGTCGCAGGCGTCGATCAGCGGGTGTGCCTGCAGGTGGCCTCGGCCGGGGGCCTCTATGAGGCAGAGTTCCCAGTCCTGGGGGAAGTGTTCCGCCCAGCCCCGGTAGAGCAGATGTGAGCCGCCGGCGTGGTGGAACAGGAACAAGCGCGCTGCTGGGTCGCTCAGCGGCTTCGGGCGGATGACCGGGTCGGCCGGCGTTTCTCCGAGGCGCTTCGAGATGATGAAGGCGTGCAGCTCGGCGAGGGTCCTGGCACCGCTGATGACCACGGTGTTCTCCGGGACGTTGAACGCGTTCTCCACGCGGGTGGAGATCTCGAGCATCAGCAGCGAGTCGATCTCGAGTTCGTCGGCGAAGTGCGCCTGGTCGGTGACCTCCTCGGGTTCGATCTCCAGTGCTGCGGCTATCAGAGCGCGGAGCTCCTCAATGTTCACGGACGCAGTGGTCATTGGTGTTCCCCTGGCTCCTACGTGGATGGACGACAGGTCGGTGAAGGGGTCAGCAGCACAGCGGCTGCCGCGTCGTGGTGAGGGCCTCCAGCTGTGGCGAGCACGTTCCCGGTGGTGGAGTCGTCGCTCTCCAGATGGGCAGCCGCGGTAGCGCACTGCAGGACGCCCAGCGCTCCGGACAGCGAGCCCAGCTGGGCCTCCAGGTCGATCCGGTGAGTGGCTGCGAGCAGCTGGCACGCGGCGGCACCCGCCTCGTCGATGAGCCACAGTCCGACGGACTTCTCCTCCGTTGCACCGGCGGAGGTCAGCGCCGCGGCGAGGTCCCGGGCCCGTGCGTACCCGGCGATCGTGGCGCGCGGCCGCGCGCCACGGGAAGCGGCTACGTCCGCTGACTCGAGGACGATCGCGACCGCCGCGTCGGTGGACTGCTCGCCGAGTATCCTCGTCGCCACCTCGTTGGCCGGTTCGACTCCGACGACGACAGCTACTTCGGCGCGCCCGGCCACGATGAGGTTGCGGGCCCAGGCGAGGGCGTCCAGACCGCTGGTGGTGCCGTTGCAGACGGTGAGGTTGGGGCCGCGCAGCCCATAGCGGATGGCCACCCAGCCGGCGATGACGTTGCTTGAGGTCTGGGGCAGGCCCAAGGGGCTGAGGCCCCTGACGCCTTCCCGGGCGATGGTGTCGGTGGCTTCGCAGATGCTGTCCGCATTGCCGAGGTTGGTGCTGACCACGACGGCGGTCGCATTGGCCACGCCCGTGAGTGTGGCGTCGGCGTCGGTCAGACCCGCGTTGTGGAGGGCGAACTCGGCGGCTCGCAGGGCGAGCCGGGACGCGCGGTCCTTGTGGCGCAGCTCGCGTCCGCTGAGTCCGGTGGCCGGGTCGAAGCCGCCCTCGCCGGGCAGCGGTCCGAGGAGGTCGCCGTAGGTTGCGACACCGGGGAGCGCCAGCCCGATGCCCGTGACGACGACCTCCCGGGCGCTCGGGTTACTCATCCGTGCGGTGCTCGTCGTACTCATCGGGCTGCCTCCACGATCGCGACGGCGTTGATCCCTCCGAAGCCGAAGGCGTTGACCTGAGCGATGGTCAGGTCGCCGGTTGCGGGGGAGGCCTGCACGAGGCGCAGTCCCGTGGCCTCGGGGATCGGGTCGGTGAGTCCCAGGACCGGGGGTACCGTCCCTTCCTTCATGGCGAGCACCGCCATCAGGAGGCTGAGGAGTCCCGAACCGCCCAGGGTGTGGCCGGTCATCGCCTTGATGGCGGTCATCCGCGGACCGGTTCCGGCGCCCTGGAGGATACGGCTCAGGACGCTCGACTCCGTCGCGTCGTTGAGGGGGGTGCCACTGCCGTGCAGCATCACCAGGTCGATGTCTTCCGCTCCTACCCCGGCCCTGCGATAGGCGTCCTGGACCGCGCGGGTGATGCCGACGGGGTCGGGCGCGGTGGCGTGGTGGGCGTCGCAGGTCATGGACACACCGCGCACCCGGGCGTGGACGAGCCCTCTCCCGGTGCCGGCGCGCTGGACGGCGACGGCTGCCGCGCTCTCACCCATCCGGCGTTCCCGCGCGCGCGGCCGGCCACCACGAGCTCCCGAATCGCACCGTTGATATTCGTGATCGGTACACAGAGCCAACGCGACAGGGGCGGGGGTGTGCTCGACCTCTACGGGAGTCTCACCCGAGACGACCGCCACGGGGCGTTCCTCGGAGAGCGGGACGGAATCTGGAAAGGGGCCCGCGCGGGTGTCCGAATGGGACACCCTGAGATGCCTGCTCCGCGCCGCACCTGAGAAGAACACCGCATGATCGGGGTCCCTGGAGCGCCTGTCCCGCACAGCCTCCCGGAATGGGTGCCCTTCTACCGCGTATCCTCAACGTGACCGCAGCTGTCCAGACCGGCAGCGGCGATGCCGTCGCCGACCACATTCAAGCGGATCGGCGGAAGCAGGCACGGTTCTGCGGTGAATCCCCTCCCCCGGTGGAGTGAGACGCCCGATGGCAGCTCGATCGGTGCCCTGCTGAGCCGGTATCACCAGGTTCATGATCACCAACTTCCGCTGGGGCCTCATGGCCGCCGCCCTCGCCTTCGCCGTCCTCTCACCCGCCTCCCCCGCCCAGGCCGACGAGGTCACCCTCGTGGACGGGATCACCACCCTGCCGGTCGCGGAGGAGATCCGCGACGGCTACAAGCGGGAGCTGTACCCGCACTGGAACGTAGAGCGGTGACGCCGGAGCGCCGTACCGTGCGCAGGGGCCGGTCTGGCTGGGAGCCCAGGTGGCGACCTGCGGGCGGGGCTTGGTGGTGGTCTGCTCGCTCATGCTGCACCCTCCCGTTCTGCCGATACGGGGGTGTGGGTGGCACGCCGCAGCTCGACGCTGCCGGTCCGCCAGGCGGCGGGGGTCGCCCAGTGAGGGTGGGTGCACAGGGTTCCGGAGAGGGTGATCAGCCGGCGCCGCAGCACGGTCGTACCGGCCTCGGCGGGGGCCTGCGCGAGTTCGGCGTAGGTCTGCTGCCACGCCCGTTGGAGCGTGATCAGGTCCTCGGGGAACCGGAACGGTGGTCTCACACCACCAGTGAAACACGTGTTCGATTTTCTCGGCGAGTGCCCACACCCGTCATCAGCCCTGTTCCTGAGACTGAGCGGCCGAGTTGGCCCCTTAGGCGGTGTCTTCAAAGGGGTCTGAGCCAGAGGAACAGGGACGCGATGGTGACGGCTGCCTGGTAGGACTCGCGGGTTTTGTCATAGCGAGTGGCGATCGCGCGGTACTGCTTGAGGCGGTTGAAGCAGCGTTCGACGACGTTGCGTTTCTTGTAGAGCTGTTTGTCGAAGGCAGGTGGTCTGCCTCCGTCGCGGCCGCGGCGGGATCGGTTGGCCCGCTGGTCCCGGCGTTCGGGGATGGTGTGGCCGATCCCGCGTTTACGTAGGTAGGCGCGTATCTTGCGGGAGCTGTAGCCCTTGTCGCCCAGGACGTGGTCCGGGCGGGTTCGGGGTCGCCCGGGCCCGGCCCGGCGGACCTTGATGGTGTCCATGACCTCTTCGAAGCGGGTGCAGTCGGCGGCGTTGCCGCCGGTGAGGACGAAGCCGAGCGGCCGGCCGCGGCCGTCGCAGGCCAGGTGGATTTTCGTGGTCAGTCCGCCTCGGGATCGTCCGAGGGCGTGATCACATATTTCGTCCCCCTGCCCTGCCCCTTTTGCGGGCGCCCGCAGCATGCTGATGGGCCCGCGTGACCGTGGAGTCGACCGACACCAGCCAATCGATGTCACCGGTCGCGTCCTTCTCCGCCTGGACCGCGGCCAGCATCCGCGTGAACGTCCCGTCCAGCGCCCACCTGCGAAAACGGGTGTACAGAGTCCTCCAGGGCCCGTACCGTGCCGGCACATCACGCCACGCCGACCCCGTCCGCAGCTTCCACACGATCCCGTTCAGGACCCGCCGGTCGTCCAACCGCGGCCGCCCCGAGGACGACCGCGGCAACAGCCCGGACAGCGCTTCCCACTCCACATCCGTCAGCTCATGACGACGCACCATGCCGACATGATCCCCCATCAGAACCATTTGAAGACACGGCCTAGTGCTTGAGTTGGCCCCGCTGAGCGTTGTTGTTGGCACGCAGGGTAGCGGTTGGCGCGCTGACCTGCTGTCCAGCTGGCCAGTGCACCCGCTGACGTAGCACGCCCCCGGATCCGGTAGCTTGAACGCGTTCAAGTCGTCGGGTCCGGGGGTTGGTCATGCAGGCCGCTGCACGAGCGAGTATTCATCCATGGCAGTTCGGCCTCGTGCTGTGCGCCGTGATCACCCCCCTACCGGTGCTGATCGTGTGGTTCGCGGATTCCGGCATCACGGCGCTCGCTTTCGCGACCGCCGCGGTGGTCTCCGTGCCGTTGTTCCTGTACGCCCGGCCGTCCGGCTTCGTCTACGTCGCGGGCACCATCGCGGCGCTGCTGGTGCTGTGGTCGTTCATCGGCGCCATGGCCGGGATGTTCCTGTTCTTCCCCTCGGCGCTGCAGCTCCTGCTGGCCACCGGGGCGGACCCGCGCGAACGCCCGACCGCCGCCAAGGTGATGGCCGGCGCCGGACTCCTGCTGTCGGCGGCGGTCGTGGTGCAGTCGTTGAGGCGCTGAGCGCTCCCAGGGGGTGTCCGGCTAGCGGGTGCGCGGCTGGTTGAAGCGGAGCCGCGGGGTGGGTGGAGTCCCGTCGCGGCTGGATGCTTATCGACTTCCCGGTCGACGGCGGACTCTCCTTCCTCTCGGCCGTAGCAAATGCCGGACCGCGGGATGCCTTCTACGTGCGGATGACGCACTGGGCCGCCCCCGACGCGATCAAGCCGATGGATGCGGCAATGTTTCAGGGTGACCAGCCGTCGGACTTCGCCCTGCGCCCCCTGCAGGTCAGCTTCCCTGCCTACGATCTGCCGGAACTGACCTGGCGCCTCCGCGAACACATCGCAGGCCGTACGGTGCCGCCTGCCCCCGCTGACTGGAGCACGGTGGGTCGCTAGCTTCCGACCGGATCGCTCTGGATGCGGGCTCCAGCTGAACGCTCTGATTGGCCAGACGGGCCAAGAGGTCCTAACAGAAGTTGTTGATCATGTGACTTTCGGTTCGGGTGGTCGTTGGTCTGGTCGGGAAACGCCAGTCACGGCCGTGGATCGTGTCGGATGAATTGTGGTCGCTCGTCGAGCCGTTGCTTCCGGATCCGGCGCCGAAGCGGGTGGAGGGCCGTCCGCGGGTGCCGGACCGGCAGGCACTCTGCGGGATCCTGTTCGTGCTGCATACCGGGATCCAGTGGGAGTACCTGCCGCAGTAGCTGGGGTTCGGTTCCGGGATGACCTGCTGGCGGCGTCTGGCCGCGTGGAACGAGGCAGGTGTGTGGGACCAACTGCACCTGGTGCTGTTGAAGAAGCTGCGGGTCGCAAGGAAGCTGGACTGGTCGCGGGCGGTGATCGACTCCTCCCATGTCAGGGCCGCTCGGCGGGGCCCAAAAGCGGTCCCAGCCCGGTCGACCGCGCTCGGCCGGGTAGCAAGCACCACCTGATCGTTGACGGGCAGGGCATCCCGCTGGCTGTCTCGCTGACGGGCGGGAACCGCAACGACGTCACTCAGCTGATGCCGCTGCTGAACAAGATCCCGTCGGTCGCCGGCCTCGTCGGCCGGCCTCGCAGACGCCCGGACAGTGTTCTGGCCGACCGTGGCTACGACCACGACAAGTACCGCCGCCTGGTCTGGGCGCTCGGCGTCAAACCCGTGATCGCCCGCCGCGGAGTCCCACACGGCTCCGGCCTCGGCGTCTACCGGTGGGTCGTGGAACGGACCATCGCCTGGCTTCACGGCTTCCGCCGGCTACGGATCCGATGGGAACGACGCGACGACATCCACGAGGCCTTCCTCGGCCTCGCCACCTGCCTCATCACCCACCGCCACGTCCAACGCCTTTGTTAGGACCTCCAAGTCGTGAGTTCTGACCGCTGTTCCGTGATGCCTACGTCATCCGCGGGATGGTGCCAGCCGCCGGGCGTTGCCAGCTCCCGCTGTTCCGCGGTGTCAGAGCGTGTTGAGATGCTGGCGTCACCGAGTCCGGATGGTGGGAGTAGTGCATGGGAACGTGGGGGACCGGTCCGTTCGACAGCGATATGGCCGCAGATTTCGTCGACGGGCTTGCGGGGATGTCGACTGAGCAGGTCATCGAGGCGATGACGAGGACCGTCCAGAGGGTGGTGGCCTCCGGCTCGCGCGTGGACGGCGGCGATGGGGCCGAAGCCATTGCCGCTGCTGCCCTCGTTGCGTGCCAGATTCCGGGCAGCCAGGTAGTGATCGATCCTGATGACGGTCCTGCTGAGCCGTTGCCCGTCTTGCCGATCTCGCTCCGGCCTGAGGCCGGAAGGGCACTTCGTCGTGTTCTGGAGGACGGCTCAGAGATGGCCGAGGGCTGGGTCGATGGCACTGATGCGGAGGAGTGGCGAGCGATGGTCCAGACGATCACTCGCGCACTGGACGTAGCCCCCTGACGACCGGCGCTCGAAGGGCTGAACTGCAGGATCGTTCCTCCAGGGGATGACGTCGTCATGGAGACGGAATCACTTCGAGACGTCCTTTTCCCAGGTCTGAACGTCGTAGTGCGCCAGGTCACGATCGTGGGTGACAGCCTGATGGTCGACGCGGCATGCTGCGGACCGCCAGGGCCATGTCCCCTGTGTCAACATCCCGCGGCACGCGTTCACAGCCGCTACTGGCGTCACATTGCCGGGCTGCCCGCCAGCGGCCGCCAGATGATCGTCCGCCTCCGCGTGCGTCGGTTCTTCTGTGACCAAAGCCGGTGCCGGCGCCGGACATACGTGGAACAGGTGGCCGGCCTGACCGAGCCGAGACGGCGTACTTCGACGGCGGCCCGGTCGGCGATGAGATCGGTCGCTGTGGAGTTCGGTGGCTGCCCTGGCCAACGTTTGTGCGAGAAGCTACGGATCCACGGCCGACGGACAGCGCTCTTGGGGCAATTGACCGCTCGGCCCGTGCCGACCCGCGCCCCGCGGATACTTGGAATCGACGAGTTCGCGTTCCGCAAAGGCCGGACCTACGGAACCGTCCTCGTCGACGTCGAGTCCTCCAGGCCGGTGGATGTGCTGCCGGACCGAGAGACCAGCACGGTCGCCACATGGCTCCAGGAGCACCCCGGCGCCGAGATCATCTGCCGGGACCGCCTGATGGCATTCACCAAGGCCATCAGACAGGCCGCCCCCGACACGCTGGAGGTGGCAGATCGCTGGCACCTCCTCCAGAACCTCTCCACGGCGGTGGAGAAGACCTGCCGCCGACGTTGCCCAGCTCGACGCCGTTCGGAGTGCCTGCCCCGAGATCGCCCAGGCCTGCGACCTCGCGCGGGAGTTCACCGACATGCTCCGCCAACGCCGCGGCCACCTGCTGCGGGACTGGATTCAGAAGGCCGAGCTGGGCGGCCCGGACGCCATCGGCATCTTCGCCGACTCCACCCGCCAATACCTGCACGCCTTTACCGCCGGCCTCACCCTGCCCTACAGCTCCGGCATCGTCGAAGGCCACGTCAACAGGATCAAGACGATCAAGCGGCAGATGTACGGCAGAGCATCATTCGCCCTACTCAGAGCCCGCATCCTCCTGCAGGCGTAGCCATCACGGAGGAACGGTCAGAACCGGACAGTTGGCCACTGAGCGTTGCAGTTGACGGAGCTGCGCAACGCTGGCCAAGCCGGAGGCTCGACGGGTAACGCCCGAATCCGGGATATGGAGGTGCTGGCTCCTGGCCTGGTTCAGGGGCATTTCAAAGTCCCGGTGATCGCGTGAGTCCGCAGGTCGCGGCGGCGCGAGGAGTGCGGGCCGGGCCGTCACGAACGCATCAAAGCTCCGGTTGAACGGGGTGGCCTTCCCATCTGGACGAGGCGTTCCTCGTCCAGATCGTGCAGCGCTGCCCTGACTGATCTCACGCCTCCTAGGCGCCCGGGCCGGGCCGCAGGTCTTCCCCGAAACGTGATCCCCGCCACATCCGCCCGCGCGACAAACGGAACAGCGGTTCTGTATGTTGAGAGCTAACAAGCAGAACAGAGATTCTTTTTGTAGGAGGTGCGGTGCCGCGACTCACCGACGCACGCAAGGAACTCCGGCGCGCCCAGATCACCGAGGCCGCCGTACGCTGCTTCAGCCGCAACGGCCTGGAGCGGACCTCGATCGCCGACATCACGGCCGAGTCCGGCCTGTCGACAGGCTCGATCTACGCCCACTACCGCAACAAGGCCGACTTGGTTCAGGCCTCCGCCCACGCGGTGCTCGCCAAACGCGCGGAGGCCCTCGGCGAGTACGCCGGGAGCGACACCCCGCCCGACCCCGACGAACTGCTCACTCGCCTGATCGCCGGCATCGACCCGGTCGAAGCCCGGGTCGGCGTGCAGACCTGGAGCGAGGCGACCAACAACCCGGCCATCCACGACATCGTCGTCGACACGATCGACCGGATGCGCGCGATGGTGCACGACAGCGTCACCGCCTGGCTGGTCAAGGTCGAACACCTCGAGCCGACCGCGGCCCAGGAGCGCGCCACCCCGATTGCCCATCAGGTGCAGAGCCTCTACCTGGCCCAACTGCTGTACACCGCCCTGCAGTCACCGGCCGAGGAGACCGCGCCATGACCACCCTGACCGCTCCGTTCGCAGGCCGCACCGTTTTCCGGGTCGGCTACGGCGCCCTGCAACTCGAACGCCTGCACCACAGCCGCAGTGAGGCCGCCGCCCTGCTGCGCCGCGCGGTCGAGCTGGGCGTCGACCACGTGGACACCGCCCAGTTCTACGGCTTCGGGTTCGCGAACCAGGTCATCCGCGAGGCGCTGCGCCCCGAGGACGGCGTCCTGGTCGTCACGAAGGTAGGGGCCGACCCCGACCTGGGCGGGCCTCTGCCACTGCGTCTCGCGCAGCGCCCCGAACAGCTTCGCGCCAGCGTCGAGGACAACCTGCGCAGCCTCGGCGTCGACCGGCTCCCTGTGGTCAACCTCCGCCGGCTCGACTCCGGCCCTGGCCTGCGCCCCGACGGCGACCAGGTGGTCGACCTCGACGACCAGCTCGAAGTGATGACCGCCCTGCGCGACGAGGGCAAGATCGGCGCGATCGGCCTTAGCTGCGTCACCCTCGACGGTCTTCGCCGCGCCCTGCCGGCGGGCATCGCCTGCGTGCAGAACGCGTACAGCCTCGTCTCCCGCGACGACGAGGACCTGCTGCGGCTGTGCGCGGCCGAGGGCATTGCCTGGGTGCCGTTCTTCCCACTCGGCGGGTCCTTCCCGGGCCTGCCCAAGGCGACCGACGAGCCGGCGGTGCACGCCGTGGCCGAATCCCTGGGCGTCACACCCTCCCAGGTCGGCCTCGCCTGGCTACTGCACCGCGCCCCCAACGTGCTGCTCATCCCCGGCACCGCCAACCCCGCTCACCTCGAGGCCAACACGGCCGCCGGCGGGATCACTCTCGACGCCGCCACCCTGGCCACCCTCGACGCCATTGAGTCCCGCTCCGCCGAAGTCCCCATCGGCTGACCCGCCCCCCGACCAGGACGGAATCATGAAAGCCATCGTCTACCGCGACAACGGCGGCCCCGACGTTCTTCGGCTCGTCGACCGCGACCTGCCCGTGCCCGGCTCCGGCGAGGTCCGCGTCCGGGTCGCTGTGTCCGGGATCAACCCGACCGACTGGCAGGCCCGCTCCGGCCCCGCCCATACGAAGCAGTTCTCCGAGGTCACCCCGCACCTGGACGGCGCCGGCGTGATCGACGCCGTCGGTGAGGGAGTCGACCGGAGCCGGGTCGGCCAGCGGGTCTGGCTGTTCATGGCTGCCGCCGGGCGGCCCACCGGCACCGCCGCCGAGTTCACCGTCGTACCGGCCGAGCGGGCCGTGCCGCTGCCCGACGAGGCCGGCTTCGATGTCGGCGCCGCACTCGGCGTCCCTGCGCTGACCGCGCACCGCGCGCTCACCGTCGCCGAGGACGGCCCGCGCCGCCTGCGGCCGGGGGCGCTGGACGGCACGGTCGTGCTCGCTGCCGGCGGGGCCGGGGCGGTCGGGCACGCCGTGATCCAGCTCGCCCGCTGGGCCGGCGCGACCGTGATCAGCACGGTCAGCGGACCGGAGAAGGCCCGACTGGCCACCGCCGCCGGCGCCCACCACGTGGTCAACTATCGAGAGGGGGATCCGGCCGCCGAGATCCGCAGGATCGCCCCGGACGGCGTCGACATCGTCGCCGAAGTGGCGCTCGGCGCGAACATCGCACTGGACCTGGCCGTGCTGCGGGCGCGCGGCACGATCGCGACCTACGCCAACGACGGCGGCAAGCCGGTCGAGCTGGACGTGCGGCACAACATGGTGCTCAACACGCGCCTCCAGTTCCTGGTGCTCTACACGGCCGGTCCGCAGGCGCGCGCCTCGGCCGCCGAGGACATCGCCTCCGCGGTCCGCGACGGCGCCCTGCCGGTCGGCGAGGAACACGGCCTGCCACTGACCCGCTTTCCGCTCCACCGCACCGCCGACGCGCACCGCGCGGTGGAGAGCGGCACAGTCGGCAAGGTCCTGGTGGACATCACGTCCTGACGCCACAGTGCGCCCCACCTCGCCGTGACGGCAGATCCCGCCCCGGACCGGCGCTGTCAGCCAGCGGCGGCCTCGGCAGCGTGAAGTGCGTCCAGGAGCGTAGTCTGTTGCTCGGTCAGCTTCCCTTCGGTGCGGGCCTTCGCCTGCTTGCGCAGCCACGCGCCGGGCCGGAAGGACGGGCCGTCGCCCAGGCCGGTGCGGTTGACCGGGCCAGTGACGGTGCCGCCGGCGGCGGCGAGGTCACGGTCCCGAGCACATGTCGAGCCTGCGCAACCTGGCGATCAACGCGCTCCGCGGCGCGGGACACCGCAACATCGCGGCCGGCATCCGGCACGCCTCCTACAAGCCCTTCACTCGCCCGCTCGACCTGTTGGGCATCGCCTGACCAGCGCGAACACAAGACCACAGGACTTTGCAACGCCCCTGTGGCCTGGTCAGGCAGGATCTCTCCATGTCGACAGATGTCAGCGGAATGATCGAGTGCCGGCCGGGGGCCCGTCTGTGGGGCCCTGACGACGAGGACTCCGTATGGGAGGTCGGCATCGATCTCTTCCTCCTCAACAGGGGCAACGCCTACCAAGGCCTGGCCTGCCTTTTCGGAATCCGGAACTACTTCGGCTTCCGCCCCCCTCGCGGAAGATCGTGGCTTTCCGGATGACGCTTCGGAGGGGCTGCGAGGTGAGTTCGCCGGCTACGGCGGCCCCCACGATGTGCACGGGACCACCTGGCTGACCTGGGCCGAGCTGGAGACCACGAACTGGGAGGAGACCAACGCCTCAGGCACACGAACCCGCGCCTCAGCCGCGGGGATCGACACGGACTGGGGCCGAGTCTGGAAAGTCATGCGCATCCTCAGCGAAATCCACGGAGCGGAGAACGTGCGCCTCGTCGTCTGGTTCCACTGACTCGCGGCTGAGTAACCTAGTCGGCCTGTTTAGCGTGGGCGGGCAAGGTAGTGCTGAGCAGGGCTGACTATGTGGTTTCCGGTGTTCTCGCCGTTGGTTCACCCCGGTCCCGGTGTGCTGGTGGCGTGAGCTCCTTGGTCGACGCCGTACGCGAGGTCGGGCCGGTGTGGTCGCATACCTGCTCCTTTGATGAGTTGTTCCTTCCGTACACCGTGCCGGACGAGGCTGTGGGTCGGCTCGGCGGTGACCCGGACTCGCTGCGTACGTGGACGGCGGTGTGGAAGGCAGGCAAGGCCGACGTCGTCGTACCGGTACGCGATCTCGCAAACGCGCCGGCGTCGGCGTCTGTGCCGGTACGCCGGTTCTCGTGGCGGACCGGCCAGAGACACCGGCCGGGCCTGGAATTCCTGGTGTCCACTGGCCGGCAGCACGGGTTCGAGAGCCTGGCGGAGCGGCGCCTGCTCCTGGCCCTGGACTTCGCCGGCGGGGTGGCCGAGGTGCTGTCGCAGCCGTTCCGTCTCCGGTTCGCCCAGGTCGACGGCACGGACTCGCATACCCCGGACTTCCTGGCGCTGACGCCGGGGGCGGCCTGGCTCCTCGATGTCCGGCCGGCCGGGCGGGTCGAGAAGGAGGACGAGGTGCGGTTCGCGGCGGCGGCCCGGGCGGCGGCCGCGGCCGCTCAACGGTGCGCACGCCGTGACTGGCGGGGCCTGGTCGGCGTACGCCCTACATCTCCCAGTCCGCCGTGTAGAACGTGGCCTCGCTGACCGAGGTGTCCCCGACCCTCGTCGCACCCAGCGCCAGCTGCAGCCCGTCCCAGACCGCCGCTCCGCTGAGGCAGAAGCGCAGACCCAGGTCATGGTCCTCGACATGCTGCATCACGGCCGCGTTGAGGGCGGAAGGTGCCACGCCGACGAGCGGGATGCCGACGTGGAGGACCTGCGGTCCGGTGCGGCCGTACGAGGTCACGGCGCCCAGGCGCGGAACGCCGTCCGGATGCATCCAGTAGTGCGCGCTCACCCCGGTCTTCTCGAACCGGTCCTCGTTGAGATGCCACTGTCCGTCCTCGCCCCACCAGTAGAAGGGAAAGTGGCCGATCCGGCCTGCCGGCACCTCGCCGTCCAGGGTGGCCGCCACCCTGGACGGGCTCATCCCGAACCGGAGCGGCCCGACCCGCTCCAGCGGCACCCACTCCCAGCGTGGGCGCTCGTGGTCGGGCGCCACCGGCCAGGCTCCCGGGTTCCTCCCCCGCTCACGGACGTCACACCAGTGCAGTACCGGCGCCGTCGCGTAGGGGTCGTGGGCCAGCTCGGGCCCGACGAGCAGCGCGGAGGTGACCACCGTGTCCTTCTGCTCCAGCCAGCCCCCGGCGGACAGTCCCCGTTCCCGCCCGGTGCCCATGGACACTCCCCAAGCCGCTACCTCCGGGTCCCCGCTCCAGTTCACCCGCACCGCGGCCCCCTCCGAGCGGGCGAACTCGTGGATCTCAGCACGGACCTCGGAGGGAACCCGGCCGATCAGCTCGACCTCCCCGACCCTGACCCGAGGGCCTTCCACGGCACCGACCACCACGCCGACCAGGATCATCCCCCGGTCGTAGATGCAGGTCAGGCCCGTCTCCCGGTAGTCCTGCCACCACATTCCGTCCGCTGAGACCTGGCCGTTGCCGGCGAGCGGCCCGCCCAGGGCGGCCTTCACCTCGTCGGAGTCCATCCCGAACTGCAGCGGCCCCACCCCCACCAGGGGCTCCAGGATCCAACGCGGCCGGTCCTCCGTTTTCCTCTCCCACCAACCCACTTCAGGCCCCTCCCTACGCGGGCACACCACCCGCCGATCATGAACCGAGACTAAGAGGTCCTAACAAAGGCGTTGGACGTGGCGGTGGGTGATGAGGCAGGTGGCGAGGCCGAGGAAGGCCTCGTGGATGTCGTCGCGTCGTTCCCATCGGATCCGTAGCCGGCGGAAGCCGTGAAGCCAGGCGATGGTCCGTTCCACGACCCACCGGTAGACGCCGAGGCCGGAGCCGTGTGGGACTCCGCGGCGGGCGATCACGGGTTTGACGCCGAGCGCCCAGACCAGGCGGCGGTACTTGTCGTGGTCGTAGCCACGGTCGGCCAGAACACTGTCCGGGCGTCTGCGAGGCCGGCCGACGAGGCCGGCGACCGACGGGATCTTGTTCAGCAGCGGCATCAGCTGAGTGACGTCGTTGCGGTTCCCGCCCGTCAGCGAGACAGCCAGCGGGATGCCCTGCCCGTCAACGATCAGGTGGTGCTTGCTACCCGGCCGAGCGCGGTCGACCGGGCTGGGACCGCTTTTGGGCCCCGCCGAGCGGCCCTGACATGGGAGGAGTCGATCACCGCCCGCGACCAGTCCAGCTTCCTTGCGACCCGCAGCTTCTTCAACAGCACCAGGTGCAGTTGGTCCCACACACCTGCCTCGTTCCACGCGGCCAGACGCCGCCAGCAGGTCATCCCGGAACCGAACCCCAGCTCCTGCGGCAGGTACTCCCACTGGATCCCGGTATGCAGCACGAACAGGATCCCGCAGAGTGCCTGCCGGTCCGGCACCCGCGGACGGCCCTCCACCCGCTTCGGCGCCGGATCCGGAAGCAACGGCTCGACGAGCGACCACAATTCATCCGACACGATCCACGGCCGTGACTGGCGTTTCCCCACGACCAGACCAACGACCACCCGAACCGAAAGTCACATGATCAACAACTTCTGTTAGGACCTCTAAGAGCCCCCTCTGACAGACCCGGTCGCCTGCCTGTGACCGGCATCGATGCCCTGGGCGGCAGCCCACCGCAGCCACACCGTGCCGGCGGCTCCTGTGCATCGAAGTTGTCCGCCTGGGCCACCTAGCGTGCACAGTCACAGCCGCTGTGACTGATTCCCAATGATGGTTGTCAAGCAGCGGGACGTAGGCTGCGGCTCATGGAATCGTTGATCGCTGCCGTCCGTGAGCAGGAAGAAGCTGCCCGTTTTCTCGCTTGGCCGGGTGACTTCGACCTTGACCGAGGCGATCATGTCGAGGAAGTGCACCTTGCCTCGGGTGCCGCGCTTGAGGGGTTCGCCGGCGATGCTGCTGGTGGGACGTTCTTCTTCTGCGGTGAAGGCGGAGAGGAGCGTCCGATCCTGTACGCCGACTCCGAAGGAGGTGCGGCTCTGATTGCCATCGGCCTGCACGAGCTGGTGCGGCTGTTGCTGGTCGTCCCGTGGTGGCAAGGCTGCCAGGCGTTCACGGACGAGGAGAGTCGCGAGCTTGAGGCTGAGTATCTGGAGGACATGCCGGACCTCGCGGCCAGAAGGGATCGTGCTGCCGCAGCCCTTGGCCTCGATCTTCCGGGTCAGGCCGAGGTCCTGGCTCGCTTGAGGGAGGTGGCCACTCGGCTGGGGGAAGACTTCGTTTTGATCTACACGCCGGAGGGACACCCCTACGAGCCGCTCTTTACGGTCTGAGGCTCAGGCCGCGGCGAGGCCCCGCTGGGGAGGCTCAGCCTCGAAGGTGCAGCAGCAGGGTGGGGATGCTGCTGACACCGTGCCGGGCGGGCGTCTCTTGGTTGTCGTCGATGTTGATCTTGGCGACAGTGAGTTTGCCCTGGTGCGTCGCGGCGGCATCGTCCAGAACGGGCGCCATCGCTTTCGACTGCTCTTTCCAATCGGCCCAGAACTCCACCAGTACGGGCCCCTCAGCCTTCAGGACCTCGGCCTCGAAGGTCGCGTCCGTTACGTCCCTGATGAGATCTGACGACATGGTGGGGCCCTTCGCTGGGAGCTCTGCCTACCAGACCGCGGCCGGCAGGGCGCGCAGTCGCAAGGAGGACGGACAACAGCTCCGATCCTCTCCGAGTCGGCACCAGCGCAAACCACACCCTGCTCGCATGTCCTTGGGCTCCGGCCTGTGGCCTGGACGGGGCCGACCAGCTCGGATCCAGACTCGGAGTAGTCGGGACCGCGGCCTGACCTTCCCCCGCCCCGGTACATGCGCCGACGCTGTGCCGGGGCGGAGCCATGTCCGGGGGGTGACCCCGGCGGGTCAAGGTCGTTGGCAGGGCATGAACAACACCAAGCGCGTACTTGTCGCCGTTGCCCTCGCGGGGGCCATCGTCGGAACGGCCTCTTCGGCTCACGCTGACACGGGCTTCGAGCCTCGGTTCAGCCATGCGCTGTCGGACTCCGTCGTTCCCGAGTTCGGGACGCCTGCCCTTCTTCACGGTGTGGCCGGCATCGCCCCCGTGGCCGCTCCCGACCAGTACTGGGGGTTGGGCTGATAGGCCTGCGCGGTTCCGTCGTACACCCATGTGCCCTCATCGTCCGCGGTGGGGGCATTTTGGACGCCGCCGTCACCCAGCTCCGGGCGGACGGATTCGATGTCCGTGATGAGGACGTCGCGCGCCTCTCCCCGTTCGTCCGCCATTACATCAACATGCTCGGCCGGTACTCCTTCCAGCTCCCGGACCTGCCGGGTGGCCTGCGGTCGCTGCGTGACCCCGATGTCGTCGATGAGGAATAACGGTCGTCAACCCGTCATCTTGGTCGCGGCCGCCTTGGCCGGGGTGTCCGGACCCGGGCAGTTGGCCGACCGGCCCTCTCACTGGTCTCGCTGTTGTGCGCTGGTGACGGCGAGCACGGCTGCGGTGAGCGCCCACACCGCGTAGACGGTCCAGGCTCCGCCGGTCGTCCACGGAAAGTCGGTCTGGGGGGAGCCGACCTCCACGAGCCGCAACCACGCCTGGTAGAGCGTGGCGTGGCCGGCGACTGCCGACCAGTGGCGGCCGTCGGTGAAGATGATGGGCAGTACGAGGATGGCTACCACCGAGGCGATCATGGTGGCCGAGGTGTGCCTGATGACGGAGCCGATGGCCATGCCGACGACCGCGCACACGGGCGCGAGGAGGGCGGACGCCGCTACGACGCGCAGGGCGCCCGGATAGCTGATCGAGATGCCTGCGTCCCGGCCGTCGAGGATCGCCTGCGTCAGCCCGAACGAGGCCCCCGCGACGATCGCGCCGAAGACGGTGGTGACGGCCGTGACGACCACCGTTTTGGCGGCCATCACCGAACGGCGGGCCGGAACGGCCGCGAACGTCGTACGGATGGTGCCCGTGCTGTACTCGCCGAGGATCGCGACGGCGCCGATTGCACCGAGGGCGAGCATCATGACCATGACGGCGTTCGCTGTGAACGCCTCCTGCAGCGGAATTCCGGCCCGGACGAAGTCTGCCCGGTCCGCCGCGCTCCGCTCCGGCCAGTAGTTGTAGGTGTCGTAGGCAATGCCCGCGTTGAACGCGATGACGGCCAGTGCGGTGGCCCCGTACGCGATCCAGGTTGAGCGAAGCGACCGAAGCTTGATCCACTCGGCGGCCACCAGGTCGTTAAAGCGGGCGCGGGGTTCGTCGGCGCCAAGTCCGCCAACGGGAGCGTACGTCGTGGTCACTGGGGGTCTCCTGCGAGGTATTGCACGCTGTCGGCGGTGAGCTCCATGAACGCCTCTTCCAATGAGGCGGACCGGGTGCTGAGGTGATGCAGCAAAATGCGGTGCTCCATGGCGATCTCACCGATCCGGACCGCGGTCACACCGGTCACAGCAAGCAGGTCGCCCGCCGTGTCCACGGCCGCGCCCTCGGCCGTCAGTAGATCTCTCAGGACGGCAGCGGCGGGCGTGCCCACCGTGACGCTCTGCTGGGTGCCGCGAGCGGAGAACTCCGCGAGGCTTTCCGCCGCGATCAGTTCGCCGCGGCCGATGACGATCAGCTGGTCGGCGGTGTGCTCCATCTCGGACATGAGATGGCTGGAGACGAACACCGTGCGGCCCTCGGCGGCGAGCCGCCTGAACAGGTCACGCACCCACTTCACGCCTTCCGGGTCGAGGCCGTTGAGCGGTTCGTCGAAGAGCAGGACCGGTGGATCGCCGAGCAGGGCGGAAGCGATGCCGAGCCGCTGCTTCATGCCGAGCGAGAATCCGCCGATGCGGCGCCGGGCGACCTCGGCGAGGCCGACCTCCCGCAGCACCTCCTCCACCCGGCGCTGCGGGATGCGGTTGCTGCGGGCCAGGGCGGACAGCTGCGCCGCCGCGCTGCGCCCGCCGTGCACATCGTGCGCGTCGAGAAGGGAGCCGACATGACGCAGGCCGCGAGGGCGGTCGCGAAAGGAACGGCCGTCGACGGTGACGGTGCCTCTGGTGGGCTCATGCAAGCCGAGGATCATCCGCAGCGTGGTGCTCTTGCCGGCGCCGTTCGGACCGAGAAACCCGGTCACCTGGCCGGGTCGCACGGTGAAGGTCAGATCTTTGACGGCCGTCGTGCCGCCGTATCGCTTCGTGAGCTCGTTGACTTCGATCACGGGGACAACGGTGCCGGTGGGCGACCCCGCCCGTAATCGGACCACCGATGACAATCGGAGAGGACGGGTGTCAACCCTGGTTGTACGGCCACGGTCGGATGTGCCGTCAGATGCAGGTGCTTACGATTAAGGCATGTCCGCCTCACCGCCGCTGCCGTTGCCGCTGCTCAAACGCATACCGCCGGGCCTGTGGACGGCACTGGCGTGGTATGCGGCAGCAGTGGAACCCATCGTCGAGTACGTAGTGATGCCGCAAGTGCCGACGTACTCGCTCAACTACCCCCAGGACGGGCTCGACTCGCTCGGAGCCCAGGCGCTGCTCGCCGTCGCCTTCGTGCTGATCCTGGCCGGCAGCGCGGTGCTGCGCCGCAGGACCTCCGCGGCGTACGGTCTGGTGATCGTCGGTACGGTCATCTCGACGGTGGCTTGGCGTCAGGATGAGATTCCGCCCACGCAGTTCCTGGCCGTGGATTTCGCCCTCTGCTACATCGCAGCCACCCGGCCTCGGCGGAACTCGCTCACCGCGGCCGCCGCAGCGCTCGGCACACTCGCCGGCTACCTCGTCCTGCGGTTGATCACGGGCGACGATTCCAGCGTCGCGCAGGAGCCGTTCGTGGCCCTGACCGTGGTCATCGCCTGGCTCATCGGTAATTCGTCGCATCAGGCCCGTGCCCACACCGCAGAGTTGCACGCCCGGGCCGCCGCCGAGGCCGTCACCGCCGAACGGCTGCGCATCGCCCGCGAGATGCACGACACCGTCGCCCACAGCATCGGCATCATCGCCCTGCAGGCCGGCGCCGCGGCCCGGGTCATCGAAACCCAGCCGGCCAAAGCCCGCGAGGCGATGCTCACCGTGGAGATGGCCGGCCGCGAGACGCTGTCCGGGCTGCGAAGGATGCTCGGCGCGCTGCGCCAGGCCGACCAGGATGAGGAACGTCAAGGCCGCGCGCACACGCCGGCGCCCCTGCGACCGGCCGCCGGCCTGGCGAACGTGGAACAGCTCGCCGCGACGACCACGGCCGCCGGAGTCCGCGTGGAGGTGCGGTGGCAGGGCAGGCGCCGCCCTCTGCCAGCCGACATCGACCTCGCGGCGTTCCGGATCGTCCAGGAGTCGGTGACCAACGCCGTACGGCACTCGGGGGCCGATTCCTGCCTCGTGCGCGTCGAATACCGCGCGGACGAACTCGCCGTCGAGGTCTCGGACCGAGGGAAAGGCGGCGGCACCACCACCGACACCGGGTATGGCCTGATCGGCATGCGCGAGCGTGCTGCCCTGCTGCGCGGCGATTTCACGGCCGGGCCCCGTCCCGGGGGTGGCTTCCTGGTAGCGGTCAGATTGCCGATACCGACAATGACTGAGGCAGAAGAGAAGGCGAGAGCCAGATGACCATCCGCGTCGTACTTACCGACGACCAGCCCCTGGTCCGCGCCGCCCTGCAGATGGTCATCACCGACACCGCGGACATCGAGGTGGTGGGCGAGGCCGGAGACGGCGCGGAAGCGGTACGACTGACGGAGGAACTCGCCCCCGACGTCGTCGTGATGGACCTCCGCATGCCCGGCATGGACGGCATCGAGGCCACCCGGCTGATCACGAAGGGCACCGGCTCCGCACGCGTCGTCGTCCTGACGACCTTCGACGACGACGACTACGTCTACGGGGCCCTGCACGCCGGCGCGTCCGGATTCCTCCTCAAGGACATGGCCCTGGACGACATCCTCTCCGCAATCCGGATCGTTGCCGCCGGGGACGCTCTGATCGCACCAGCCGTCACACGCCGGCTGATCAAAGATTTCACCGCCCGACCCGCAGCGTCACCGCCGCGGCGGGCAGAGCTCGGCGCCATCACCGCCCGGGAACGCGAGGTGCTGACCCTCGTCGGCAGGGGCCTGTCCAATACGGAGATCGCAGGCGAGCTCTGCATCAGCATCGCCACCGCCAAGACCTACCTGACCCGCCTGCTCGCCAAGCTCAATGCCCGCGACCGGGTACAGCTGGTAATCCTGGCCTACGAGGCGGGCCTGGTGGCAACATCCCAGTGAGTGGACGGACTCCCCGCACAGCGAGCACCGTCCGCCGGTGCGCGATCCACGCGAGGCCGATCCAACCCCGCCTGCCGTCAGTACACAGGTTGATCAAGGTTCTGGCTCACCGCCGACTGTCACCGGGGGCCAGAAGGCTGGTCAACTCGGCGATGGCCGCCGGTGAGGGCTTGAAGTAACGGCGGAGGTTCTCCGGCTTCTTGTGACGCGACTTGGCCATCAGCATGAGCAGTGAAGCACCTTGCTCGCCGAGGTGCGTGAGAGCAGAGTGCCGGTACTCGTGAAGGTCCCAACCGCTGCCCGGTCCACGAACTGCGGTATGCCCATCCAGTAGGGCGCGGGCCTGGCCGTACGAGAGCCGGGCGAAGTCTGGGTCCGGACACACGTCTCGCGGGCCCACCACCTTCCCAGGGCCGGCTCGGCGGTGGGTGACGAAAACCGGCCCGCGCGTACGTCCCTTGAGCAACCGGGGCAAAAGCCTGGCCGTGCCCGCGTCCCAGTACACAGTCTCCACCAGCTCCAGCGCGGCACCTCGGACCGGATCCGCAACCGGCGGGTGAACGAACGCACGGGCAAGGAGGTCCAGCTGGAGGACATCGTCAAGGGCTTCGACACCGGCGAGGAGTACGTGCTCGACGAGCCGGGGGAGCTTGACGAGATCGCGCCGGGCCGGTCGAAGAGCTACTTGTCATTTTCGCCGTGGCTTCGGGAAATCAGGACTGGGTCAGCCCTGCTCCTTCGCCCTTGCCGCGTAGACGGGCACGTACTCCTGGCCGGAGACCTCCGCTATGGCCTGCACAATCAGGTCAGAGACAGCCCTTCGGGCACCAGCGTCAGCGGCGGAGTCCCCGTGCAAGGAGAGGTCGACGGGCTTGCCGAAGGTGACCTTGACCTTGGCCGGACGCGGAAGCACCCGCCCGGGCGGCAGGACGCGATCGGTGCCGCTCATGGCTACCGGCACCACGGGCGCGCCGGACTTGAGAGCCAGCCATGCCACGCCCGTCTTGGCCCGGTAGAGCCGGCCGTCCGGGGAGCGTGTGCCCTCGGGGTAGATGCAGAAGACGCCGCCGTCCTTCACCACCCGAAGACACGCGTCAAGCGAGGCTACCGCCGCCCGTTGGTTCTCGCGGTCAACTGGAACCTGCCCACTGCCCCGCATGAAGGACGAGACGATCCGCGTCGGCCAGGAACCTCCCTCAAAGTACTCCGCCTTCGCCATGAAGGTCACCTGTCGGTCCAGTACCAGCGGCAGGAAGGTGGAGTCCACGAGGGACAGGTGGTTGGACGCGAGAATGACGCCGTTCGACTGCGGCACATTCTCCATGCCCACGGCTTCGAGCCGCACCGCGGTACGCAGCATCGGTCCGGTCAGCCGCTTCAAGTGCGCATACATCAATTCGTTCCTCTATCGGATCTGTGCCGGGCTCGCGGCGAGCGAACGCTGCAGGCTGCGCCACCAGCGGAACGGTGCCGTCCAGTGCGACGATCACCGCCCCGGCCACGCTGACGAGAAGCGGGACCTGGCGCCGCAGCCGCCCGGTCATGAGGCCATCGGCCCGAGATGGGCGTCCAGCGCAGCTTCGATCAACCGGTTGTGACTGTCGGAACCCTCGCCGCCGAGGGCGAGTTGCAGGCTGCCCCAGGACCTCAATTGGGCGATGCCGTGCAGGTTCGCCCACAGGGCAGCCGCGGTGACTGCCGCCGAAGGCTCCAGCGCCTGTGCCCGGCACCGAGCGACGAGCTCGGTGAGGCGCTGGAACATCGGGAGCGTCGCCTCCCTCAGCCGAGGCCCGTCCGGAGTTCCACCCTGCTCGCCGCTGTCGAGCATGTCGTGACGGAACATCAACTCGAACATGCCGCGCCGTTCCAGTGCGTAGGCGACGTACACCCGCGCCAGCGCCGCCAACTCATCACGCGGCACGGCAGTCCCTGCCGTGGCTGCGGCGGACCGCGCGCCCAGCTCCTCGAAGCCTCTGCGCGCGATGGCCGACAACAGCGCCCGGTGTGTCGGGAAGTAGCGCCGCGGCGCACCGTGCGACACGCCTGCCCGGCGGGCGATCTCCCGAAGACCGACCGAAGCGGTGCCCTCAGACAGCACCAGCTCTACACCGGCATCGACCAGTCGCTCCCGCAAGGGCCCTTCGACATCCATAGACAGTGTCTACCAGACATTCATAGACAGTGTCTACCGACAACTCGTCTGCGTGGACTGAGGGGTGGAGGTCCGCGTGGGCCTGCGATGCAGGCCGAGCCGGTCAGGCCGAGCCGGTTCACGGGATTCAGCTGCCGGTCGGGAGGAAGACGGCCACACCGTCGCGCGGGGGCGACTGCCGACCGGCACAGGTAGGCGACACCGCCGCGGCTTCGGTCGGCTCGCACCCGCAGGACTCATCGGGGCAGCGGTGCCCCCCCCTCGCGGAGAAGAGGGCCTAGTTCAGAGAAGAGATGAGTCCGAAGGACGGGACCCCGGTCCAGACGGATCAGGCCATCGTTGATCACCACCTTGACGGTCAGTCAGGGGCGTGGCGGCTGGCGAGGACCAAGAGCCGGCCGACGGCGCAGTGTTTCGACGGCGAGCCGGCGGTGCGGAGGGTGGCGGCGTACCGCGGGCCGGGCGGCCTCCTGTGCAGCCGGGGATCTCCGCGCTCGCGTCGGTGGGCGGCAGGGCGGGTGATCGGGGTGGGCCTCAGCCGACCAGGATGCCGCGTGCTTGGTGGACGAGGTGCGGCGGTGGAGCAGGCCTGGGTGGTGGAGTCGGGCTATAGTGCAGGCGTTTTGGGGACAGTCGGTAAGGCCGTGCCCCGATCGCATCGCCGAGGAGGCCGTCCGATGGGACCCGTCACGCTGATCACCGGGGGCTCGACCGGCATTGGTGCCGCCACCGCCCGAGCCCTGCTCAAGGAGGGCCACCGGGTGGCTGTCAGCGGACGGGACGCGGACAAGCTGGCCGCCTTCGCCGCCACGGCCGGAGCGGGCGAGCGGCTGCTGACGATCACCGGGGACACCAGCGACGAGCACGACGTGGCCGCCGCCGTGCGCCGCGTGGCGGACACCTGGGGCCGGCTGGACAACGCCATTGCCAACGCCGGGTTCTCGTTGCCCGGGAATCTGGAGAGCCACGCCCCCGAGGACATGCGGGCCATGATCCTCACCAACGTCCTGGGCCCGGCGCTGCTGGTGCGGGAGACCCTGCCGCAGCTCAGGGAGTCCAAGGGCCGGATCGTGCTGATGGGTTCGGTCGCGGGAGTGCGCCACACGCCCGGCAACCTGTACTCGGTCACCAAATGGGCCGTGCACGCGCTGGCCGAGAACACACGGCTGCTGGTCGGCCAGGACGGGGTCGGCGTGACCGTCGTCGCTCCCGGGGTGGTGGACACCCCGTTCTGGGACGAGCGCGGCGGCAGCCCCGAGACGGCGCTGACCGCCGAGCAGATCGCGAACACGGTCGTCTTCGCCCTCAACCAGCCTGCGGGCGTGGACATCAACCACATCACCATGCGGCCGACCGGGCAGCTCGGCTGAGCAGGCTGTTAGAAGCGTTCCCAATCCGAAGGTAGGGTCAAGTTTTCCCAGGTCAGGTGTCTGTCTGTCCCTCGGCAGGCAGGCTCGAACCGTTGTGTCGGCGCGGGACTGGCCCCACAGTGTCCTGGCACCCGAGTTGCGCGGGAGGCCCCACTTCCATGCCCAGCCGACCAGAGGATCACCCGACCGAGTCGTCAGACTCGAACTCACGATCACCAAGCTCGATTGAACAACGGCTACTGAGCTTGACGTTTAACCTCGCAGGTCACCCGACCTGCTGATCTGCGGTTCTTCCCGGGACAGCAGGGGCGGCCGTTCTCCACGCTTCGAGATGTCGAGTCACGAGGCACCAGAGAACGGCCGCTGCTGATGAGTTTCCCTGCCGCCACGTCCGCAAGCGAGGCGTTGGACGTCTTGTCCCGCTTTCGGGTTGAGTTCTACGAGAGCCTGTACGCCCGCGCGGACGTGCTCTTCGAGCTGACCGACGCGGTGCTGTGCACCGATGGCCCGGTCAAGACACTGGTCGAGCTTTCCCTCGCGCATGAGATGCGGCGCGGGCACGGCGCCCTGTACGCGGCTTTGGACAAGGGCTGGTGCGAACCGGCCCGTATGCGCCGGGCACTGGCCGACCTCCCGCTGCCCCGCGTCACCGACGGCCGCATCGCGTTGGCGGTGGATGTCTCCAATTGGCTGCGTCCCGACGCGAACACCAGCCCTGACCGGCTCTTCTGCCACGTCCACGGCCGCCGCGCCGACCGCAGCTGCGACCAGCTGATCCCCGGCTGGCCCTACTCCTTCGTCGCGGCCCTCGAATCGGGCCGCACCTCCTGGTGTGCCCTGCTGGACGCCGTCCGCCTGGGGCCGGCTGACGACGCCACCACGGTTACCGCCGCCCAGCTGCGTGAAGTCGTCACCCGCATTATCGCCGCAGGCCACTGGCACGACGGTGACCTCGACATGCTGGTTGTGATGGACGCCGGCTACGACAGCGCCTACCTCTCCCACGCCTTGGCCGATCTGCCCGTGGTTCTGGTCGGGCGCCTGCGCTCGGATCGCGTCATGCTCCGCGACGCGGGCCCGTCCCGCTCCGGCCCTCGGGGTGGGCGGCCGCGCAAGCACGGCGGCGTGCTGACCTTCGCCAAGCCGGAGTCCTGGCACGCACCGGCGGTCACCACGTTGACGGACACCACCCGCTACGGGAAGGCGGAGGCGATGGCCTGGGACCGCATGCACCCCCGCCTGACCCATCGCGGACCCTGGCTGGAGCATGCCGCAGAAGAACTCCCGCTGCTGCACGGCACGTTGATCCGTCTCACCGTGGAACGACTGCCCGGCGAGGCCACCCCCAAGCCGGTGTGGCTGTGGTGCTCGGCCACCGGCGCCGCCCCGGCCACCGTGGACCTGTGGTGGCGGACGTTCCTGCGCAGGTTCGACATCGAGCACACCTTCAGAATGATCAAGCAGACACTCGGCTGGACCGCACCCCGTGTCCGTCACCCCGCCGCGGCCGACCTGTGGACCTGGCTGATCATCGCCGCACACACCCAGCTCCGCCTCGCCCGCCCCCTCGCCGAGGTCCTACGCCGCCCCTGGGAACGCCCCGTGAAGACCGAACGGCTGTCCCCAGCCCGCGTCCGGCGGGGGTTTCGCAACCTCCGCCGGAAGGCGGCCCGTCCCGCAGCCGCACCGAAACCGGGCAGGCCCGGCCCTGGGCGTCCGCCCGGCAGCCGCAACCAGCACAAGGCCCGCATCCAGGACGTCGGCAAGACCGTGAAACGCGCCGAAACGATCAAGGAACACGAACAGCAGCGAGGTTAAACGCCAAGCTGAGCAGAATGGCGCAGGTCATCGTGCTGGCCCGGTACGAGGATGAGGTGATGGAGCCGGCTGACGCGGCCGGACGAGGCTCGCACCTGGCGGGGCTGCTTTGTGCAGATCCCCTTGTTCGTCGGGGGCTGGCACATCGAATTCGAGCGGTGGAACCGGCGATGCGGGGTGCTTAAGGACTTTGAGTCCCTGCCCTGGAACGAGCCCGCCTGTGTGCAGGTCATGTTGCACGACGAGGATGATGACCTGCTCGGTCTGTGGATGAGGTGCGGTCGCCGGCGTCGCTGAGTTTGAGCGGAGCCTTGGACGTCGTGCCGTCGTGGCTCAGGAGCAACGTGATGCTGCCGTTGGTGTAGTCCGGGAACCACACCGCGTACAGGTTTTGGGCACCGTCCGCGACGGTACCGACCCGGCGGACTTCCAGGGGTTCGCCGCCGCAGGTCGCAGAGGTCACCTGCTGGTGGTCGGCGGCGAAGAGGCGAACCCAGCCATCGGTGAAGAGGGTTGCTAGCGGGGCCACCCCGCGCGAGTTTCCGATCGCCATGGGATTGGTGGCGCAGGCCCGCTCGGAGAATCCGGTTTCGCCGACCGACGCCCGGCACAGGCGCCGGTCGGACGTCTCCCAGGCGAAGGCGGCGCCGGTCGGCCAGGCCTCGACCAGCATCACGCCCTGGGGGCCCGGGGCGTCGGGGCCCACTGCCCCCGATGACAACAGGGTGGCACGGGTCCGGTTGATCACCTCGGTCGGATCCGGAGGTGAGGGACTCGGCGCAGTGGTTGAGGCGGCGGCTTGGGTGGCTGACGGCTTCGCAGCGGTCCCTTCCCCACCCTGAACAGCCCGTTGAGGCCGTGACCAGCAATGTCACTGTCCCGAGGCGGTGCGAAGTACGTTTCGCATGAGAGTCCCCCTACATTTTTCGCGCCCGCGAGACCGGGGCAGCATCAGAGGATCACACACAGCAGCCGGCTCCGGACCACTACTGGATCAGCACCCGCCGCCCGGCACGGGCGGGGTGAACAGCGCGGCGCGGTACCCGTCGAACTGCTCATAGGCCATCGAGGGGCTGGCAGACGCGCGGGCGGAATCGCCTCGGCGGCCTGCGCAAGCATCGGCTCGACCAGAGAAAGCAGCATCACACCGGCCTCCGTATCGGGTTCCCCGGTTCAGCCGGCACCAGAATGGGCGGTATCGAAGATCGAGAAGGCCCCACACAGGAGGTGTGGGAGGACGGGGAGGGCCTACGCCTAATCGGGCACGTCGGTGGTGAGATGGACATTGACCGCGCTCCGATGCTGAGCCATGCCCTGCACGCGGCGATCACCCGGCCCGGCGGGCCCGAAGAGATCGTCATCGACATGTCCGACCTGTCGTTCTGTGACTCTGCCGGCCTCAGCGTCCTGATCGGTGCCCGGCGCACCGCGGCAGAACACGGGCGGCGTATCACCCTGCGGGGCCAACAACCCCAGTTCTTGCGGCTGTTGGACGTAACCGGCGCCACTGGCCTCTTTCAGATCAGCGGGACCTGACCGGGAAGCAAGTACACGGTCCCCCCATACAGACCGTGCACCGGGCAGCCCTCAGCCGCCCGTGCCACGGTGACGAAGCGAGGAAAGGACCCACGCAGGCGGCGGGCCCAGCCGATCCGTGTCCCCGCGATCACCGGGCCAAGGCCAGAACTCGGCACAGGTGTTGCTTCACTCCGGTCTCTGACCAGCGGTTGAACTCGGTTGCGGTGACGGGCCGGCTCGTGCTGGTGTTCCGGCATGAGCAGAATCGCCGAAGTCATTGTGCTGGCGCAGGACGCGGACGAAATCATGGAGCCGCTGACGCGCCCGGATGACACACGTACCTGGCGCGGCACCTTCTATGAGATGAGACCCGGTGGGCACTGGGGGTTCGGCTGGGGTGCGGAGTTTCTGCGGATGCGCCCACGGTCCGGGCTGCTGAAGCACCTGGAGTCCTTGCCATGGCCCCGACCGGAGACGGTGCAGGTGCTGATCCACGACGAGGAAGACGATTGCTTCGGCCTGTGGATGATCCATGACGGCAGGCTGACGGAGATTCCCCTTCCGCGAACCCGCCGCGCCTACTGGAAGGGGCCGCACAACGAGGAGTTCCCTCCTGATCCCGGGATCCTGAACCGGACGGACGGCGCTCCCATCGACTGGCCGGCGGCGGCCGCCAGCTGACCAGGCGGGGGTCGGGTGCAGTGGCGTTTCCCCGGGCACGCCACCGTGCCGTAGCCCTGCAGAGCGCCCCTGACTGCCCTGCCGCGCCCCTCGGAGGTGCGGAGCGGACCTGCAAACAGCTTCAGCTGGTCAGCAGGCACTGGTGGTGGGTCCCTTGCCACAGCGAAGCGGGGCCCCGCCACGCACGCGGCTCACCGCCTACGCGCGGCCCGATGCCCGCCAGAGGCAGCTGCCAAGAAGGGCGGCACCACGGTCGCCGCGAAGACGCCACCCGCGAAGACGGCTGCCAGGAAGACGCTTTTGAAGAGGAAGTCCCTCGAAGCGCCTGAAGCGGTCGGCTCTCTGGCCGGGCCACCGCGTGCGACGTCGGCCGGTTCCGGCCTCTTCTCCGCTTTCCCTCATGGTCGGCGTGGTCCACATCGTTCCGGGGATCACTGGGCGTTCGCGCAGCTCACCTCCGGTCCGCTGAAGGTATTGCGTGTGACGGGCAGGTGGGGGCTGGCGGGGTGGGGCCGGGATGTCGGTGGTATGGCGGATCAGACGGAGATCGTGATTCATCCCGTGTCGCCGCAGGGCGGGCGGAAGGTCACCGCGCACGCCCTCAGTGTGGACGCCGACCTCGGTCGGGCGTTCACGCCCGCGGATGTGTCGGAGTTCCTGCGCCGGGCCGGCCTGGAGGCGGTGGATCTGTCCGAGGACGGGCCGATCCGGTGGGAGGGCCTCGGCCCTGAGGTGTGGACCGGCGATATCTGACCAGTCGGGCTCGCGAGGCTCCCGGGCGGGACGGGCGGCTCGACCTGCTGCCTGCCCTGGTGCCCGGGCCGTGGCCGCGCGGCGGATGACGGCGTTCAAGCAGCAGGCTCGGCATCCGGCCGCTGAACCGGAGCAACCCCGCCGCCCGCGTCGTGACCACCCGCACCCTTCCATGGACGTGATCCAGGCGGGAACATCTTGGTGACGGTGGACGGGGGTGGTAGACCGTGGGGCGTAGACGAGGTGCGTGGGCTGGGTCGGCGGTAACGGGAGGGGCCGCATTGGTGGCGGCTGTGCTGGGGCCGGTGACCAACTACGCCAGTGACGCGGTGCCCGGCTGGGCGGCGCAGGCGTGGGTGATCTGGCCGGTGTTCGCTGTGCTGGTGGTGGTCAGCATCGGGCTGTTGCTGTGGAGCCGGCATCTGGATGCCGCACCAAGGCCCCCGGCGCGGCTGGCACCGGTGAGCCGACTGGCCCGAGGCCAGCAGGCTTCGTTACGCCCCCCGCATGTTCAGCGTGTGCGGGGGCGTGAGGGAGAACTCGCCGTGCTGGCAGGCATGCTTCGGCGGCCACAAGGCCGGTTCGCGGTGCTGTGCGCGGTCGGCGGGATGGGCAAGACAACGGTGGCCGCGCAACTGGCCACCCAGGCCGAGGCGGCGGGCTGGCGAGTGTTTTGGGTGCGCTGGCGCGACGGTGCCGCGCTGGCGCAGCAGATGGTGGAGACGGCGCTGGCCTGCGGCCTGCCGGAGGCAGAGCTGGAGGCCGCGCGAGCGGGGCAGGCGAGCCTGCCGGATGTGGTCTGGCGACAGTTGGGCCGGGTGCGGCGGTGGCTGCTGGTGGTGGACAACGCCGACGAGCCGCACGAGATCGGCCCGGCAGGGGAGCCGGTGGCCGACTATCGCGGCTGGATCCGTCCTCACGGCCGGGGCCTGCTGGTGGTGACCAGCCGGGATGGCAGCGAGCAAACCTGGGGCCCGTGCGCACAGCTGCTGCCACTGGAGCCGCTGCCGGTGCGACCTGCGGGGCAGGTCCTGCTGGACGCTGCTCCCGTGGCCGGCACCGCCGAGCAGGCCCGGGAGCTGGCGGAGCGACTGGGCGGGCTGCCACTGGCTTTGCACGCGGCCGGCACCTATCTGGCCGGACCCACCAGCCGCTACCGCACCTTTGCCGCCTACCGCCAGGCCCTGGAACAAGAACTGCGGTTCTTGTTGGGAGCGGCGCACCCGAATGGCTCCCATCCACAGGTCGCCCGCGCCGTGGTGCGGCACACCTGGGAGGTGTCCTTGGACCAGCTCGCCGGGGAGGGCAACGCTTTGGCCCGCCCCTTGTTGCGACTGCTGGCCCTGCTGGCTCAAGCCCCCGTCCCACTGTCCCTGATCACCCCGGACCTGCTATCCGTCGTCACCGGACACGACGTCACCGCGGCGGCCCTGGAGGCCGCGTTCGCTGGCCTGCACCGCTACGGTCTCCTCGGCCTGCCCCGCTCTCCTGGCAGCACCGGCCCGGCGTCGGGCAGCAGTGAGGGGGCGCAGGTGGTGCTGCATCCCCTGATCCGAGAGATCAACGCTGTCGCCCTCACGGCCGAGACCTCCGATCTCGCCGTGTGGCACCGGGCTCTTGCCGAGCGGCTGACCACGGCTGTGCACGAGGCCAACCAGCGCGGGCACGCTGGTTGGCCTGCAGCCGTGCTCCTCGCCCCCCACCTGCCGCTGCTGCTCGACTACGCGGACCCGCGCACCGCCACACACCACCGCACCACTCTCAACACCCTGGCGCAGGTGCTGCAGAAGGCCGGCGTTTTCGGTGCGGCGCGCCGGCTGCATGAACGGGCCCTCGACGTCGAGACCCGCATGCTGGGTCCCGAGCACCCCGATACTTTGACCAGCCGCAACAACCTGGGCAATGCCTTGTTCGGAATGGGAGAGCGAGCCGAGGCAATACGCCTGCTCCGGCAGACCCTGGAGGACCGCACCCGCATCCTGGGCCCCGAGAACGCCGATACCTTGACCAGCCGCAATGACCTCGCATGCGCTTTGGACGGGACGGGTGAGCATGCCGAGGCGGTGGGTCTGCTGCGGCAGACCCTTAACGACCGTACTCGTGTCCTGGGCCCCGAGCATCCGCATACCCTGTCCAGCCGGGACAGCCTCGGTCTCGCGCTGGACGGGGTGGGCGAGCACGCACAAGCAGTGCGCATCCACCGGAGCACCCTTGACGACCGCATCCGTGTCCTGGGCCCCGAGCACCACCTCACCCTGCTCAGCCGCCACAACCTCGCCGGCGCCCTGACCAGGGCGGGGCAGCAGACGGAAGCGATACAGCTGCTGCGGCAGGCGCTCAACGACCACGCCCGCATTTTGGGCGACGAGCATCCGCACACGCTGGCCAGCCGGGACAGCCTCGGTCTCGCGCTGGACGGGGTGGGCGAGCACGCACAAGCAGTGCGCATCCACCGGAGCACCCTTGACGACCGCATCCGTGTCCTGGGCCCCGAACACCCAGAAACCCTTGCCAGTCGCCACAACCTCGCTCTCGCTTTGACCAGTGCAGGTGAGCAGGCCGAGGCGATAGACCTACTGCGCCGAACCCTCGATGACCGCGTCCGCATTCTGGGCGACGAGCACACGCATACCTTGAGCACCCGCAACGCGCTGGAGACAGCGCTAGCCAGATCCACCCAGCGGCCACAGAGCCGGTGGTGGCACTGGCTGCGGCGGTACGGACGTGGAGTTCATCCCCGCCCCGTAGAACAGCCCAGATGAGGGCCGCCGCCTCGACGGGTGGTGGCGGCCCTTTACGTGCTCCTGAGCTGCTCGTGATCGCGGCGTGGCCGGGCGGTCCAACGATGTGCGCTGCTGGGTCGACGGGGGTGTGGGTGGCGGGGCAGGGTGGGGACGCGCACGCGGGCGCGGTGGGTGTCCTCGTCGGCGCGAGCGAGCCGGGCCCGGTGTACTTCGACGTCGGGAGCGGTTCGGACGTGGCCCTGGGACTGGTAGGCGCGCATGTTGAGGTGTCGCGTATTCGTCAGCCGAGGCGCGTGCATGGCCCGATGAGATGACCGACAGTGATCCGGGAGTCTCGTTCTCTGCTGTTGGACCTCGTCTTGTGACTGCGAGCTTCCGCTTACTCCAGATAGAGAGCTGCCAAGCGGGGCAGTCGGCGGGTCATTTCGTCGTGGTCATCGAAATCGAAGTTCCAGGTGGGGTCCAGCTCCCGGTAGCGGATGGTGGGTGGGCTCGCTGGGAGCTGATCACCAGTCGCCGAGATGTGTGCGTTCCAGGCGATGCCCAGCATGTCCTCACCCTCCAGGTCGACGCCGTCGGCTGCGCAGGCGTGAACGATGGGCAGTTCTGCCAGGGCATCGGGATCAGCGACTGCGCGCTCGAATACTTCACAGCCCTGAGCGATCAGGCAGCCGCGGAAGTAGTCGAAGCCGTCGTCAGAGCACCCACCGTTGGCAAGGTAAGCAGCGGCCCAGAGAGGATTGCTGTAGGAGTCAACCATCAGGTCCCACAGAACCTGCTCAGCTGCGACGATCTCCTCGACCGGCCGGGAGGCCAGCAGCGAGGTCGCCTCGCGAGCGACCGCTTCGTCGTCGTTCGGGTTGGACGCCTGATTGCGGGCTGCCTTAATGAGCTGCCAGAACTGCTGCTTGTTCATGGAGGCAGAGCCTGCCACCTGGTACTGACATCGGGCCGGTCGCGGGAGCTTGGCTCACCAGAGCAGCCACGTCAGCGCGTGTGGTCGCCAGGTGTATATCGACTCCAGGTTCCTCCGGCTTTGGTGACCAGGCGGGTGGCGGTCTTGTCGTGGTAGCGGAGTGCCTTCGCGATGATGGGTGCCGGGGCTTGGAGGACGAGCTGGCGGATCGCGGAGGCCCTGCCTCGTTGCGGCGGGACACCGATCTTTCGCGTTCCACGTGTCGCTGCACCCGACCGTCGTCGTACGTCTGTCACGCTGATCGCGGAATCACCCTGTTCGCCAGACGCTGGCCCGATTCACTGGATGCCGGCTCGTCTGCGATCGATGTGCCGGCGCGGTCGCCGGTGCCCGGCACGTCCTTGGCGAGCCGGCCTGCGAGTGCGCTCACCGGGCATCGACCGGGTGAGGACGCCGAGTGTGAGCAGAGCGAGCGCCGGCAGCACGGCGACGATGATTCCCATCGGCAAGGCGTCGGTGGCGCCACCCGCGCCGGCCAGCGGAGCAAGTACCCCGCCGAACATGAACTGGCTGAAGCCGAGCAGAGCGGCTGCCGACCCGGCGTGTCCGCCGTGGTCGGCCAGGGCCTGGGCCGCGGCGTTCGGCATGACCAGGCCCACGCTGGAGACCAGGACGAACAGGCCGATCAGGAGCACGGGCAGGGGTGCCCGTGTCAGCACCGCGCCCAGGACCGTGGTGCCACCGGCTGTCGCGCCCAGCAGACCGGCGAGCAGCAGCACGCGGGCGCCGGCCCGGGCCACCAGCCGGCCGCTGATCTGGGCGGCCGCAATGAGTCCGGCGGCGTTGACGGCGAACACGGCGCTGTACTGCTGCGGTGACAGGCCGTGGATTTCCTGCAGGACGAACGGCGAGCCGGAGATGTAGGCGAACATCGCCGCGAAGACCAGGCCGTTGGCCAGGACGTACCCGGTGAAGACCCGGTCGCGGAGCAGCTGCCCGACGACGGCCAGCAGCGGCTGGCGTGACGCGGAGGACCGGGTCTCCGGCAGTCCTGCGGCGGAGGCCGCCAGCATCACGGCGCCGAGTACGGCCAGGCTCACGAAGATCCCCGGCCAGGCCGTGACGCGCAGTAGCTGGCCGCCGAGGACCGGCGCGAACACCGGCGCCAGGCCGGTGATCAAGGTCAGTGCGGAGAAGAGACGTGCGGTGCGGGTTCCGGAGGTGCGGTCGCGGACCATGGCGTTGGCGATGACGATGCCGAACGCCCCGCCGATGCCCTGGACCAGGCGTAGGCCGATGAGTGTCCGGACGTCGGGCGCCACCGCGCAGAGCGCGCTGGCGATCGTGTAGAGGGCGAGGCCCGCCAGCAACGGACGCCGCCGGCCGTAGATGTCGCTCAGCGGCCCGGCGATCAGCTGCCCGATGGCCAGCCCGGCCAGACAGGCGGTGATGGTGAGCTGGGTGGCCGCGGCGCTGGCGCGCAGGTCGCCGGCGAGGTCCGGCAGTCCGGGCAGGTAGCCGTCGATGGACAGTGGTCCCAGGGCCACGAGCGCTGCGAGCAGGACGATGAATCGGGTGTGCCGGCCGGCGGCGTCGTTGCTCATGGCTCAGTACGCCACGGTGATGCGGCGGCGGATCGCGGTGCCGCTCTCGATCGTGTCGGCCAAGGCGATCGCGTAGTCGGCGTACGAGATGCGGCTGTTGCCGTCGTCGTCGGTGAGCAGGGTGTCCCCGGCGCTGCGGTAGGCCCCGGTCCGCTCGCCCGCTCCGATGACCGCGGCGGGCGACACGTACGTCCAGTCGAGGTCGTGCACGCCGCGGTAGAGGTCGAGCGCTTCGGACTGGGCCTGGGCATTGGCCTTCCACAGCGCGGGGAAGTCCGGGTCGTCCATGACCCGGGCGCCGGTCGGCGTGCGCAGGCTACCGGCACCGCCGATGGTGACCAGGCGGGTGACGCTGGCTCGGCGGAGTCCGTCGATCAGCGCACGGGCGGCACCGACGATCGTGGCGCGGTCGTTCTCCTGGCCGATCCGGGGGCCGACTGCCGACAGTACGGCGTCGTGGGAGGCGGCGAGGCCGGCGACCGCGGCGGCGTCTGTGACGTCACCGGTGGTCACGGTCAGGGCCTTGTGCTTGAGTCCGTCGACGTGGCCGGCTCGGGTGACCGCGGTGACGGTGTGGCCGCGACGCAGTAGTTCCTCGGTGGTGGGCCGGCCGATGTTGCCGCTGGCACCGAACAGGACGATCTTCATGTGTTGCTCCTTGTTTCTGATGGTCAGAGGACGGGCTGGCCGTCGGCGATGAGGGCCGCGGTGATGCCGCGCTCGTCGGCGGCGTGCTGGAAGCGCTGCTCGATGTCGGGTTGTTCGGTGTAGAACGGCGGGTTGTGGAACAGGCCGTAGTGCATGGCGCAGACGGTGCCGGCGCCGAGTGCGACGGCGGCCTCGACGCCCTGCTCGGGGGTCATGGTCGCCGGGACGTTGGCCGCGTAGCCCTCGAAGTGGGCGATGACGCCGTTGACCGGGACGAACGCGACGTCGAACGGGCCGTGGTCGCGGGCGATCTGCCACCAGCTGCCGTGCCACTGGGTGTCGCCGCAGTGGATGACCCGCCGGCCGGCGCCTTCGACGACCCAGGCGACCTGGTCACAGTCGTTGCCGCGCCAGTCCAGCGAGGTCACCGGGGTGACGGTCAGCTCTCCGATGCGGCGTGACTCGCCCAGGTCCTGGGCAACGGGGGTGATGCCCACCTCGTGCAGCGCCGCCGCGCTCGGGGTGTGGCAGCCGATCGTGCCGGTGGCCGCGATCCGGGCGATCAGGTCGTGGTCGTAGTGGTCGGGGTGCAGGTGGGTGATGAGGGCGTGGGTGCCGGGCGGCGTATCGACCGGGTCGACCGGCCGGTGCGGCAGCCCCATCACCGGCGCCAGCGGAGCGACGTTCTCGAGCGGGTCGATCAGCAGGCGGGTGTCGCCGAGACGGATCTCGACGCCGGCCCAGGCCAGCCGACGTACGGAAAGGGTGGGGGTCATGGGCAGCGACGCTAGACGGATCTTGTTGAGAAAGTCAACAAGCGCGTTTTGAATCTCAACACCACGATGTAGGGTGGTGGCATGCGCACCTACGGGCAGTACTGCGGCATCGCGAAAGCACTGGACACCATCGGCGACCGATGGACCCTGCTGATCATCCGTGAACTGTTCGCCCTGGGTCCGTGCCGGCACACCGACCTGCGCAACGGGCTGCCCGGGATCGCCAGCAACCTGCTGGTCGACCGGCTCCGCGAACTCGAGGAAGCCGGCCTGATCCACCGCGAGGCCGCCCCGCCGCCGGTGGCCACCACCCTGTTCTCCCTCACCGAGCGTGGCCGCGAGCTGGAGCCGGTGCTGCGGGAGCTGAGCCGGTGGGGCGTGCCGCTGTTGCGTGAGCCGGGCGGCAGCGACACCTTCCGCACCCACTGGCTGGACGTGCCTGCCCGGGCACTGACCGACCACCGCCCCGACCAGCCGGCAATCGCCCTGCAACTGCACGCCGACGGCAGCGAGGACCTGGTTATCGAAGTCAAGGACGGCTCGGTGCACACCCACGCCGGCCGGGTCGACCACCCCACCGCGTCACTGACCGGACCGCCGCACCTGCTGGCCGCGACCCTGCTCGGCGACCTCGATTTGAGCGCCGCAGTACAGCAAGGCCTGCGGCTCAGCGGCGAACGCGAGGCAGTACTGCGCATCCTGCCCCGCTGATCCGGGTGAGATGGTAGGCCCGCATGTTGAGGTGTCGCGTGTTCCAGCTTGGACGGCTCTCGTTGGTCACTCTGGGTGGCGAGGCCGGTGTTCGTGGTCCGTCCTCGGACGGATAGGTTCAGCGTGGTGTGTTCGAGCCACTTCTGAAGGGGTCACCGGTGGACATTGTCGCGATCATGGAGGCGCTGGCCGAACAGGGCATAACCGTGCTGTTCAAGGCAGATGCTGAGCGGATGGCAGAGAGGCGGAAGCCCTGGACGTTCGTGGCCAGTGGCGCCCCGTTGCGTGACGACATCCTCGTGCGTACCGATGCTGCGTCGGTGGAGCAGTGCCTCGACGCCTGCCTGCCCCGCCTGCGCGAACTGGGCTTCACTTTCCCCGAGTGACGAGACATGCCAGCTGGAGTGGAACGAGAACTCACCGTGTGTGGTCACCGGAGGCGTATCGGCTCCAGGTTCCGCCAGCCTCGGTGACCAGGCGGGTGGCGGTCTTGTCGTGATAGCCGAGTGCCCTCGCGATGACGGGGGCCGGGGCTTGGAGGACGAGCTGACGGATCGCGGAGGTCCTGCCGCGCTGCGGAGGGACGCCGATCTCACGCAGATGGACTTGCAGGCTGACCGGGTTCATCGGCTGTCCGGGCTGACGACCGGGGAAGAGCCATTGTGAACTCCTACTGCTGGCGTAGGGCAGGTGCTGGCGAGACTGCATGTAGGCCCGCATCAGGTCGGCGACGGGCTTCGGCAGCGGGGACGGCGGGTCTCCCAGCCGGACGGTGACGACGGTCTCGTCGTCGATGACGTCGTCGACGGCGAGGCGGACGATGCGGCTGACGGGCTGCGCGTAGAGGAGAACGAGGGCGGCGGCGGCCCGGGCCCGCAGGGGCAAGGAGTCGTCGTTGAGGACCCGGCGGAGGATCGCGAGCTTGCGATGCTGGTGCAGCGGTTCCGAATCCTGAGTGATGACCGCCGGCGGCAGTGTGAGGCGGGGCATCCGGCCGCTCTTCATGCACCACCGCAGAAACGACTGGGTCGGACGGCGGGTTGCCACGCACTCGGTGTGCCAGGCGTCGATGTCGGCCTGCTGGCACTGCCCGATCGCCCGTCCTCGGCCGGCGAGCCATGCGAGGAAGGCGCCGGCCTGGAGGACTTCCTGCTTGGTGTGGTTGGTCTGGGAGCGTCCCAGCGGTCCCTTCTCCGCCTTGGCCCGCAGGCGCCGCATCTGGTGCCAGGTGGCGAAGTGTCGGAGAAGCTGACGGTGTTCGGGTTCCTCGATGGTGGCAAGTCGTTCGGTCAGCCAGCGTTGGTAGAGCAGGAGCTGCCGGTCGACCTGCGGGAGGACAGCGCTGTCCATCAGCAAGTCACGCAGGTGAGTGACGGTTCGCCAGGGGGTTTCCTGGTGCAGGCTGTCATGGGCGAACGGGATACTGCCCGTGGCCAGTCCCTGGAGGAGACGGACGACGTTGGGGTTGCGCAGCCAGATGAGCCGGCTCTTGGGCCGGTTCATCTCCAGCAGGATCTTGACCAACGGCGGCAACTCCGGGGCGACACAGCCTGTGCCGTCGTCGAGGAGGCAGACGAGCGTATCGGCGAGGGTGCAGTGTTCGCAGAGGCGTCCGCCAAGCAGCAGCCCCTCGAAGCCGCAGCGGTCGCAGAAGAAGTCGCGGACGATGCCCGGGCAGTCACGGCAGATCGGTGCGCCGTCGGTGTCCCGCCCGGGCAGCAGCCGGTCGGTGTCGCAGCAGGGGCAGCGGCCACGGACCCGCATCGCGCGGTCGTAGCAGGTTCGACAGATCGGACCGTCCGACCACTCGGCGGACTTCGAGGCGCGACGGCCGCAGCGTGCGCAGTCGCGGATCATCCACCGCTCGTACTCCTCGGGCGTCACCGCTCACCCGTCGGGCGTCAGCCGAACCCGTGTAGGTCGGCGGGCGGCCAGGTTGATCGGCACCTCTTCGCCGGCGGCTCGGCGGGCCGGGAGGTTCTGGGCCGAGGTGGCGATCAGGTCGGTGGGCGTGCAGTCGAGGATGTCACAGAGCGTGGCCAACACCGGCAGGGACCGTCGTTCCGGGATGCCGGAGACCAGACGGTGGACCTGGGAGGAGGACAGTGTGATGCCGCGTTCGCTCAGGTGCGGCAACAGTTCGGCGACGGTGAACATGCCGCGGGCGGCCATCAGCTCGCGCAGGCGCCACCGCTAGCTGATCTGGCGTGGCATCAGGAGGTCCTTCCCTGCCGCAGAGCGGCCTCGATGGTGGCGTCCAGGACACGACGCAGAGAGCGGGTGCGGAAGTCGGAGGAGACGCAGGTGTAGATCGCGGTGGTGGAAGCGTGGTCGTGGCCGTCCTCGATCAGGTGGGTGATGTAGGACCTGCGCAGCGAGCGGAACTCCAGCGCGGGGTCCAGCCCGGCTGCGTCCCGGTAGGCGGCGAAGCGGGAGTCCAGGCGTTGGAGCCCGATCCGCGGGCCTCGCTCGGATGGCCACAAGGCCCGGCTGGTCGAGTGCCGCATCCCGGGACGCACCTCACTGATCCATTCCTCGATCGAGCCGGGCGTCCAGTGCCAGACGGTCAGCACACTGCGACGCTTGGGCGGCGACCCCTTCTTGGCCTTGCCATAGCGGACCAGCAGGGTTCCGTACCCACCGAACTCCCTGCCCTCCGGATTGCGACCGAAGTCGGTGAGATCCAGCATTCGGGTCTCATTGCGTCGCAGGCCGTAGGCGTACGCGACCTTGAACAAGGCGGAGTCCCGGAAGGCCGGCAGCCAGCCCTTGCGGCCCTTGCCGTGAACGCGCAAGACCTCCTCGTCGGCGTGATCGAAGAATGCCTCCAGCTCAGGATTGGTGAAGGCCCGTCGTTTGGCTCGCCCTCGGCTTCGTCGGCGTGCGTCGCGGCGTTCCAGTCGTAGACCACTTGGACTGGGTGGGTACCGACGTGCCGCAGGCACTCGTCGCTCCAGCCGTAGGCTGGGTTGGTCAGGAAGTCGCAGAATTGCCGCACCGAGCCCTGATAGTTGCGCAGGGTGGAGCGGACGCAGCCGTGCACAGCCCGCAGATCGGCCGACCGTTCGTCGACGTGCTGCGGCGTCCACTGCCACGGCATCGCATCGGCATGCCGGATGAACGCCCGGACCGTGCGTTCCTGGACCGGGCTTTTGTACGCTCGACCGCATCCCACGACCAGGTCGCTGATGACGCCGAGCGGCCCGACTGGCTGTACTGGTGCTCACGGGACGAGTCGGACCTGCGGGCCGTACCCCCTGCTGACGGCCGCATTGGAGCGCTACGACACCACGCACGTAAGGGAAGTCGCGCTGTACTCGTCGTGGCTGGCGCAGGCATACGTGGACGCCAACGAAATCGACGAAGCTGCCGCGGTCGCCTCGCGGGTGTACGACCTGGCCGCTGCCTCGGACTCACCGCGAGCCGTCCAGCGTCTGGACACCGTCCTCGACGCGCTCGCACCACACAGAGACGCCCCGGCAGTGCGTCACCTCCTGGACCGCGCCGCATCGTAGGTTCAGCGGGCCCGGACGAACCCGGGCCCGCCCCGCTACCGTTATGGACGCACCACCCTCGAGTTCGGCTACGAGCCCCCTTCGGAAGACTCGAACCCACGGCCTTTGGTCATCGGTCGTGGGTCGCACAGATCCGCGCGGCAATCGCGGCAATTGCGGCGAGCTCGGCGCTCGGGCTGCGCCCTGCACTGATGCCGTTGGCGCCATGAGCCTGCTCTTCGCTGGCTTCCCCCTCGCAGATGAGGGCGAGTGATCAGCCAGAGGGCTCGTCGTCGAGTTCCTCGGTTCGATGCCCTCGAAGGCAGTGGTCCAGCCCGACCCGACCCGAGGCGACGGCGAACCCGGCGGCCGTCTTGGAGAAGGTCAAGGTCGAAGTCGGCTAACGCCGGATCGGTGTGGCCGAGCGCCTCAGTACGGCTCGAAGCTCGGCTGGACGGGGCCAATCTCGCCGGCGGTAACCAATTCTTCCAGGTCCTCCGGCTCCAGGAACTCCAGGGCTTCCGGTTCGATGCCGTGGTAGCGGTCGACATCAAGCAGCCGCCGCACGAACGCAAGGGTGAAGCCTGAAAACGGGCCATCGAAGGTCTCGCATCCCTCTTCGTGGGCCATCGTGACGATCTTCCATCGGTCCGGATCCGGGTCACAGGGCAGGAAGAAGTGCTCGTCGCCGCTGTAGTCGTATCCCCACGAGATCAGCCCACCGGGCTCAGGGTGGAAGGGGTACGGGATGTGCTCGGTGTCGCCGCGGCCGAGGGCCCTGTCTCGGCGCTCGGCGAAGACTCCGTGGGTCTTGCGCATGCGCTCCAGCAGCGGGCTTGTGCCACGGGGGTGGAAGACAACGAGCTCGCCGGAGATGACCCCGGTGCCGTAGGCGTTGAGAAGCGCCTTGAAATCACTGGGCAGAGCGGACCCTATGTGTTGCTCGACTTCGGTCCAGTCATCCGGGCTGGACTGCCAGTGGGCCGACTTGCCCAGCAGGGCCCGCAACTCATCCAACGAGGACACGCACCGCTCCGAACTCCAGTCGCTCAACCTTCCCTACGTTGTTCTGCGGGACAGGGCGAGCTCTTCGTATGGTTCTCCCACCCCGGGGCGTCGGGTGTGGCTTTCAACCTTCTGCCGCTTGTGGCTTCCATCGATTGGCCGCCCGACGCCCCACGACGACTCGGCTGCCAATTAGGAATTGCGAATGATCGCTCCGTAGGGAATCGACAGCGAGGTCGTCCGTCGGGAGGCACCACCACACCCCACCGCACGGAGGCACCATATGGCCGCGATCTGGGCCGGCATCGACGCAGGCAAGACCCACCACCACTGCGTCGCGATCGACGAGAGCGGCCACCGGCTGCTGTCCCGACGCGTCACCAACGACGAGCCCGAACTCCTCGAACTCCTCACCGACGTCCTGGCCCTGGGAAACGAGGTGACCTGGGGCATCGACCTGGCCGACGGCGGAGCCGCCCTGGCCATCTCGATCCTCCTCAACCACGACCAGCCGGTGAACTACATCTCCGGCCGGGCCATCCACCGCGCCTCCGAGAGCTACCGCGGCGAGGGCAAGACCGACGCCAAAGACGCCGCCGTCATCGCCGACCAGGTCCGCATCCGCCGCGACCTGCACCCCATACGCACCGGCGACGAGACGGTCATCGACCTCAAGATCCTCACCGGCCGCCGCATCGACCTCGTCGCCGACCGAACCCGAACCGTCAACCGTCTCCGGGCCCAGCTCACCGGGATCTTCCCCGGCCTGGAACGGACCCTGGACCTCACCAACAAGGGCCCGCTGACGCTGCTGACCGGCTACCAGACCCCTGCGGCCATCCGCCGGCTCGGCGCCAAGCGCCTGGAGACCTGGCTGCGCAACCGCAAGGTCCTCCGCGCCGATCAGCTCTCCGCGACCGCGGTCGAAGCAGCCGAACGCCAGCACACCAGCCTGCCCGGGGAGAAGCTGACCGCCCAGATAGTGCACACGCTCGCGAAGGAGGTGATGGCCCTCAACGAGCAGGTCGCCGAGCTCGACAAGCTCATCGAGGCCCGGTTTTGCGACCACCAGCACTTCGAAGTGATCACCAGCATGCCCGGCCTCGGCATCATCCTCGGCGCCGAGTTCCTGGCCGCCACCGGCGGCGACATGGCCGTCTTCGGCACCCCCGACCGCCTCGCCGGCTTCGGCGGCGTCGCCCCCGTCCCACGCGACTCCGGCAAGATCAGCGGCAACCTGCGACGCCCGCAGCGATACAACCGACGGCTCCAGCGCGTGCTCTATACCTCCGCGCTGTTCAGCATCCGACGGTCCGAGGAATCCCGCCGGTTCTACGACCGCAAACGCGCCGAGGGTAAACGTCACACCCAAGCCGTGCTTGCCCTCGCACGCCGCCGCGTCAACGTCCTCTGGGCCCTCCTCCGCGACGGACGGTGCTACGAGCTCACGCCCCCGACCGCCCTCGCGGCTTGACAGACGGCATTAGGAATCGGTGACAACGCTCAGCCTTCGGTGTCACAGGACTGACCTCTCGCAGTGAGGGTTGAGCGTTCTCACCGAAGGTTGGTGAGAACGAGGCTTTCGCGCCCACGGTCGAGTGCCTGGAATCTCGTCTCATGTACCGGATCCACGAGGATAGGGGACATGGAAAGCTTTGCGCCGGTGAGCGTCCTTGCCCTTCGTCCTGTCCTTCCGCATCCGAAGGCGGTGAAGAAGGGGGCGGGTATACGTCCGTTGATCGATGGCCGCGACGTGTTGCAGGAGAGCCACCCGGATGGCGATTCGAGTTGCTACCAGGAGAGGTGGTTCGGTTCGCCCGAGACGTGGCCGCTGTGGGCCGGCGACGGGCCTCGGCGTGTCGAGCTGTCGAACAACGACTGCGACACCGGCTGCTGTGGAGGAGTGTTCGTCACCATCCAACGCTTTGGCGATCTCATCGAGTGGACAGACTGGGAGAACACCAACGACAACCGGGTCCCGGTCCCGCCCGAGATCCACTTCGACGCCGCGCAGTACGACGCTGAACTGGCCAGGGTCGTGGCGGACCACGGCTGGGAGGAGCCCGTCGACACCGCAGCACGCCTGCTGGCCGACCGGATCGCCGCCTCCGACTGGTTTGAGCGGTGGAACTGCGAGCGGTTCACGCACGGCATCAGTGTCAGTGAGCGCGGAGATTCTCCTAAAGTGATCATGCACTTCGTGACCGACGGGTTCGGTCCGGGCGGGGTGTTCCGCTGGCATGTGATGCCGGTGTCCATGCAGGAGCCCATCGGAGATCAGGTGCGGCGCTTCGTTGAGCGGATCACGGCCACAGACCCCCGGGAGAGCGCACAAGGCCTCTGACGCATGGCGGGTGGGGATCTGCCTGACGACCGAGGCCAGTAGGCCGTGTTTTAGATCGGGGTTCCGGTCCACGCCTCGCGCCGTGATGATCATGGTGTGGGGCGTGGGGATCTTTCTGATGAACAGTGGTCGGTGCTGGAGTCGTTGCTGCCTGCGGCAGGAGTGAGCCGCAGGTCCGGGAACCGGCGGCGGTTGATCAATGGAGTTGGGTGGCGGGTCCGGACCGGTGTTCCGTGGCGGGATCTGCCGCGCGAGGACGGGCCCTGGCAGACCGTTTACGGGCTCTTTCTCCGCTGGCAGCGCGAGGGAGTCTGGGCCCGGATTCTCGCCTTGCTGCAGGCGAGGGCTGATGCGGCCGGGCTCATCACCTGGGAGGTGAACGTCGACTCCACGGTCTGCAGGGCCCATCAGCATGCTGCTGGTGCCCGCCGGACGGGGCTGGGCAGAAGGAGCCCCCGGGAGGGGGCGTGGTTGAGCCGGAGGATCACGGGCTTGGCCGGTCACGGGGCGGGTTCTCCACGAAGATCCATCTGGCGTGCGAGCAAGGTCAGAAGCCGTTGTCGTTGCTGGTCACGGCAGGTCAGCGGGGTGACAGCCCGCAGGTCGCGCCGGTCCTCGAAGTGATCCGGGTGCCCAAGGTCCGCGGTGGTCGTCCAAGGCGCAAGCCGCTGTGGGTGCTGGTGACAAGGCGTACTCTTCGCGCGCCAACCGTGCTTACCTGCGCAGACGCGGGATCCGCTGCACCATTGCCGAGCCGGTCGACCAGGTCCGCAACCGCAAGCGCCGTGGCCGCTCCGGTGGCCGGCCGCCGGCCTTCGACCGGGAGGACTACAAGGCCCGCCACGCAGTCGAGTGCGGGATCAGCCGCCTCAAGCAGCACCGGGCGGTCGCGACCCGGTATGAAAAGCTCGCCTGCCGCTTCGAGGCGACCGTCCAGATAGCCGCGATCCACCCGTGGCTGTGAACCAGCGGCCGCCCGCACGGCCGTGCCATCCTGATCACGGCATTGGGCAGCACATCTTCGGGGAGGGCTTCGGTGGCCGCCAGGTACTACTGTGCCGACAGCGAGAAAGGCGACCACGTCGACGACCCGTCCGAGGACGCCCTGTTCATGCTGATCAGCGACCTGAACGACTCCGACAACACCTTCGTCGTGATCCAGCCCGACCAGGACGACCCCGTCTGGTTCGCCTCCGTCGCGTCCTGGACGAGGGCGGATACGAGGGCGAACGCCGCGACACCACCTAACAAAGCACTACTAGGGCCTGTGTGATGTCTTGATCAGCTGCTGGGTTCTGCTCTCTGCACGGGCTGGAATCCGGTAGGAGTGGAGTTGTGACACGCAGTCAACTCACCGATGTCCAGTGGAAGTTCATCGAGCCGTACCTGCCGATCGGCAGGTACGGTCCGTATCCGGAGCGGTTGCGGGAGCAGCTCGAAGGGGTGATCTGGCGGTTCCGGTCCAGTGGGCAGTGGCGGGAGATGCCGGCCGAGTTCGGTCCCTGGGCCACTGTCTACGGGCGCTTACGCGTGTGGCGGGACGCTGGTGTGTTCACCGCCCTGCTGGAAGGCCTGATCGCCCAGGGGGTCAGCGTCGGAAGGACGGACTTGTCGCTGGTCAGCGTGGACTCCACCACGGTCCGCGCCCATCACGACGCTGCGGGGATGCGCGTCAGTAGGCACCTCATGAACGCCCTGGAGGAAGCCGTGCAGGAGCAGGAGACGGCCCGGCAAAAGGGGGCGGCACGGAGGAACAGAACGGACAGGACGATCGGCGGCGCATCCGGTGCAGACACAGGCTCCGTCTGAAGGAAGCCCTGCTCGGCAGGTTCAGGGGCGGGCTCACGAGCGAGATTCATCTCGCCGCGGACCGCCGGTGTCGTCCGCTCGCGCTGGTCCTGACCGTCGGGCAGGCCGGGGACAGCCCGCAGTTCATCCCCGTGCTCGCGAAGGTGAGGGTCCGTCTGCCGGTCGGCCGTCCCCGCACGACGCCCGGCGCGGTCGCCGCGGATAAGGCGTACTCGTCCCGCGGCAACCGCGCCTACCTGCGCAAACGTGGAATCAAGGCCGTCATCCCGGAGAAACGGGACCAGGCCACCAACCGCAAGAAGAAGGGCGCCAGAGGCGGCCGGCCCATCGGTCACGACGCCGACCTCTACAAGGAACGGAACACCGTCGAACGGCTGATCAACAAGCTGAAGGCCTGGCGAGGCATCGCCACCCGCTACGACAAGACTCCAGGCAGCTATCTCGCCGGCCTCCACCTCCGCGCCGCCATGATCTGGATCGACGACCTACTCAAAACCGCCGACTGATCACGACATCACACAGTCCCTAGGGGTCGGGCCTGGAGTCCTAACCCAGACACCAGCCGCAAGGTAGCCAGCTGATCACGTGCTCGCCGCCGCCCGGGCCACGGCCCGTCAGCGAGGCGAGCGGCCCAGCGGTTCCCGCAAAGCCCACCCTGCCCGTACCACCCGGCAGCCGGACGGCCGTGAACCGATCGGGTTCGCAGCACTCCTCGCCAACCTCGTCACCGACCGGGCTGCCTGGTGTGGTCCGGGCCGGGATGATGACGAGGGCGGTGGCGTCGTCGCGGTAGCCCGATTCGTTGGGCTCGGCTGCGGCGACGAGGGTGTCGGCGAGGTGTTGGGCGTCGTGCTGGTGTGTGCGGATGATGGCGTCGAGGTCGTCGGGTTCGATCTGGTTGTGGACCCCGTCGCTGGTCAGCACGACAAGGTGTCCGCAGGGGATGAGTGCATGATGCGCCGTGGCGGGGGTGACATCCGCCAGGTGGGCCCGAATCTGAGAGGAGAACTCATCGGCGATCTCCTCCTCGATCCCGCACGCGGCGAGGTAGGCGGCGACCGTGTGGTCAGTGGTGTAGCGGGTGAGGAGCTGGAGCTGGGGGTCCCATCCGTAGGCGCGGGCATCACCGGCTCAGGCCAGCGTCGTCGGCTCACCCGCCTGGACTCGGGCGACGACAGCGACGGCGCTCGGGCGTGCGCCGTCGTGTATGCGCGATCCGCACGCCACGCCGCTTGCGGCCGCCCCCGACCGGGTGCCGGAGGCTGAGCCTGGCCCGCTGCCCCGCTGTCCGGTGTGCGACGGCCCACCGGAGCGCATCTCCTGGCGCCAGCGCCCCGGCCAGCCGGGGCTCCTGCTCTTCGCCCCCTGCGGCCACCGCTGGTCCTCCCCGGCCCCACCGGTCGCCCCCACTGCGGGGTGCGCAGGATCCGCAGGGCCCGGCGCACGGGGGCATGAGCCCGCCCACCCCCCTCCCGCCTCTGCCCGGTGGCCCGGCAGGAGGGGGCCTACCGCGCGAGCGGACCGCTTGATAGCGTCCGCGCACGTCGGGGCTGCTGAACCAGGGGGAACAATGCCCGAGTTACTCACCACCGAGGATCCGGAACGGATCGCCGGGTACTGGCTCGCCGCCCGCCTCGGCGCGGGCGGCCAGGGAACGGTGTACGAGGCGTATGACGAGGCGGGGCAACGCGTCGCGGTCAAGGTGCTGCGCCCCGAACTCGTCTCGCGCCCCGACATCGCGGGCCGGTTCGCCAAGGAGGTCCTCGCCGCGCAGCGCGTGGAGTCGTTCTGCACCGCGCGGGTGCTTGCGAGCGGCATCGATGGTAAACGGCCCTACATCATCAGTGAGTTCGTCCCGGGCCGCGACCTGCGCAGGGCGGTCCGCGACTCCGGCCCGCTCACCGGCGACGCGCTGGTCCGTCTTGCCACCGGGGTGGCCACCGCCCTGGCCGCGATCCACCGTGCGGGCGTCGTCCACCGGGACCTCAAGCCCGACAACATCCTCCTCGGCTCCGACGGCCCCCGCGTCATCGACTTCGGCATCGCACGGACCGAGGACATGTCGCTCACCGCCACCGGACACCTCATGGGCACCCCGGGCTACATGGCCCCCGAGGTGCTGACCGGACAGCGCGCCGACGGCGCCGCCGACGTGTTCGCCTGGGGCGCCGTGATGCTGTTCGCGGCCACCGGACGTGACCCCTTCCGCGGCGAGAACATCGGCGAGGTGGTCGTTCGGGTCACCGAACACCACCCGGACCTCACCCCGTTGCCGCCCACGCTGCGCGACCTCGTGGGACGCGCCCTGGCCAAGTCGCCGACAGCCCGTCCCACTTCAACCGAGCTGCTCCTGCGGTTGCTGGGCGGCCCGGCCGACGAGGCCGACGCCGCCCTGCTCGCGGCGGGCCGGCGGACGGCCGGGCAGTTGCGCGACGCCACCGGGGGCGGCGCCGAGCCCGCGCTCGGTGCCGCCGCGGACGCGATGTACCAGCGGCTGCCGGAGCCGGTCCGGCAGGCCGTACGGGAGATCGTGCTCCGGCTGGCCGTGCCGGGCGGCGCCGCCGACGGCTCCCAGGACTCGATCCGTACCGCCGCCACCGCCGAATGGTTCGACGGCCGCCCGTACGAGGAACGCGCCGCGCTGCGCGACGCGTTCGACTCCCTCGCCGTCGCCCGGCTGCTGGTCCTGGAGGACGACACCGTGCGGCTCGCCAGCCTGGGCCTGCTGCGGGCCTGGGCACAGGCGCGTGCCTGGGTGGACTGGGACCGCGCCGCGCTGCTCCTGCTGCGCTGGCTCACCCAGGCCGCCGGGCACTGGGACGGGCAGGGCAGGCGGGCCGAGGACCTGCCGACGGGAGGCGCCCTGGAGGCCGCGCGCGCCTGCGTGGCCGGGGCCCCCGACTGGCTCCGGGCCAGCCGCCTGGAAGGAGAGTTCCTTGAGGCCTGCCGCGTGGCGGCCGCGGTACGCCTCCGCCGCACCCGCCGGCTGCGCGTGGCCGGGGCCGCATTGTTGACCCTCGCGCTGGTGGCGGGCCTGGTCGCCTGGCAGCAGAAACGGGTCGGTGACGAACGCGCCCGCCAGGCGTCCGCCCGTACTCTGGCCTCCATCGCCGAGAGCCTGCGCACATCCGACCCGGAGACAGCGGCACTGCTGAGCGTGGCGGCCTGGCGGATCGCCCCGGTCGACGACGCGCGGGCGGCCCTCTACGGGTCGTTGGGGCAGGACGAGCGCGGGGTGGCCAACAACCAGGCGCGGGTGTCGACGGGTTTCTACGCGGACCACGCGGACATCCTGCTCGACGGCCGGACCTTGGCCGTCCTCAGCGCCCAGAAGGCCGTCGAGGTCTGGGACGTCGTCAGCGGCGAGCGGACCGGCCGGGCCGAACTGCCCGAGGGGACACCGGACCTGCCGGCAGCCGTGGACCCCTCGGGGGCGGTCGCGGCCCAGAGCATGGGCAAGGGCGTCCAGCTGATCGACCTGAAGAGCGGCAAGGCGGGTCGGCTGCTCCTTCCGGACCACGCCACACCCCGCGTCCTCGCGCTCTCCCGGGGGGCCGGCCTGATCGCGATCGCCACCAGCACCGAGGTGGTCCTCGTCGACGGCCGCACCGGGCAGACGGTGCTGGGAGTGCCCGGGGACGGCTCCGCCGCCTTGTCGGAGGACGGAGCGACCTACGCCTACTGCCTGTCGGGCCGGCCCGTGCAGTTGTACTCCCTCGCCACCCGGCGGACCACGGAACTGGTGCAGCAACCCCCCCACTCCACGGCCACCTGTGAGCGCAACCAGGGTTTGGACTTCAGCGCGGACGGCAAGCGCCTGATCCACACGAACACCAGCGGCATGTCCACGCTCTGGGACGTGTCCTCCCGCACCGTGGTACGCGAGATCACCGCGAAGTCGGTGGCGGCCCTGAGCCCGGACGGCACCCTGGCCGTCGAGGCCACGGACACCCAGCTGATCGTGTGGGCGGACCACGGCGCCGCTCCGTCGTCCGTCCTGCTCACCTATCCCCGGCTGGAGACGGACGGGAAGCCCATGCCCCTGTCCCTCGCCTTCGACGCGGAAACCCGGGTGCTGCGGTACGTGACCAGGGACCGTCAGGTCCGCTCTCTGGACCTGACGTACGGACTCCAGGACGTGGCCTCCAAGACGAATCTGGCGGATGCGCTGTTTGCTCCGGACGCGCGGACGCTCGCGACCGCGGGCACCACGGAAGCCGGTACGGAGGACCGAATGCGCCTGTGGACCACAGCTGACGGCGCGGTACGCGACCTGTCGGACACTCCGATGGCGTACACCGGCACGGTGGCCGACGACGACGATGACGGCGTGTGGACCTACTCGCGCGACGGGCGGCTGCTGGCCACCGAGGTGCTGGGGACCGGCGGCGCAGACGACGCGACGCGCCTGAGGGTGTGGGACACCCGGGACAACCGGCTGCGCACCGAGCTGACCCTGCTGCCGGCTTCCGTGCAGTTCGTCAGCGGCTTCGAGTTCACGCCGGACGGGAAGCAGCTCGCCGTGGCGGTGGAGGGACCAAACCGTTCCCGTGCCGTCCAGCTGTGGGACGTGGAGTCCGGCAAGCAGGCGTACGAGATCAAGGACGCCGGCGCAACCAACCTCGCGATGAACCCCAATGGTTCCCTCCTGGTCACTTCGGCGGGCGAGCGGGTGGACCTGGCCACCCGCACCGTCGAGCGCGACGTCCTGGGCCCCGGCGTCATCCAGGACCTGGAGTTCAGCGACGACGGCTCGGTGCTGGCGGTCAGTCTGCTCAGAGGCGCCGTGACCCTCTGGGACGGCACCGGCCGCCGCCGCCTTGGCGGCCTGTCGAGTACGGCGTCCACCCGCGGGGACGACTTCGGTGGCCGGGTGGCGAGGCTCCGCTTCTCCCACGACGGCAAGACCCTGGCCGCCATCGTCGGCGACAGCCGGATCCAACTGTGGGACGTCCCCACCCGCCGCCGCCTCGGCGACCCGCTCCGCGGCTCGGCCGGGCTGCTGCGGGCCCTCGCCTTCGACCCCCGGGGCCGACTGCACGTTTCCTCCTCGTACCACCCGCACCGCGTCTTCGACCTCGACCCCAATGCCGTCGTGAGTGCGCTGTGCGAGCGCGTCGGCAGGAACCTCACCCGCGAGCAGTGGGAGGAGAACGTGCCCGACCTGCCCTATCGCGCGGTCTGCTGACTGATTGCCACGTGCAGAATGGTGTTCAAAGATGCTCTATGTCGGCTGACTTCGAGCATCTTCCTTCAAACGGGCCCACCTGGGCGCGATCTTGCCGGGAGCATGCCAAGGAGCTGTGTCTGTGTCCGTGGAACGGACCGCACGAGGAGCTGCCCCATGAGACTGCCCAGCATCCGCAGGAGCCAGCGCCGACACGCCGGTGGCCGACGACGAGCCGGCCCCGATCGAGCAGCCCGCGTCGAGCGCCGCTGCCAAGCGGATGACTCCCACGCTGCGGCGCTGCGCCGGGCCCGAGCCGAGCGGGCCCAACGCTCCGGAGGAGCGGTCAGGCTGCCTCGGCTGGCACCACTCAGGACGACGGCTTGATCCTTGCTGGTAGGCGATGGCCCACACCGTCAGGGCGACAAGGGGGGCAGCCGCCGTTTCCAATGGAAACGGCGGCCCCTGCGCGGCAGCAGCCCTAATCACGTACCGCCGTGTTTCATAAGAGCTCGTAACACGATCTTGATGAGATGTCCTGGTCAGCCGTGACCGGTGTGACGATTCAGCCGTTCGTGGTGGTGTGAGTACTCGGCCGTGGATCGTGGACGACGACTTGTGGGCACTGATCGAGCCGCTGCTGCCGCCCTGGCCGACGAGGTCACCAGGGCCGCGGCCGGTAGCTGACCGGTTGTGTCTGCAAGGCATCCTGTACGTGCTCTGCAACGACATCGCCTGGCAACTCCTACCACCTGAGCTGGGATTCGGGTCCGGGCAGACCTGCTGGCGGCGCCTGGAGCGGTGGCAGCAGGCCGGGGTCTTCGACCAGCTGCATCGGATCCTGCTCGCCGAGTTGAATGCGGCCGGCCGGCTCGACTGGTCCAGGGCCTGCGTGGACGGCTCCCACATCCGTGCGAAAAAGGGGGAGCCGACACCGGTCCGTCGCCGGTCGACCGGCGGAAGACAGGCAGCAAACACCACCTGATCTGCGACGGACGCGGCACTCCGCTCAAAGTCATCACGACTGCGGCGAACGTCAATGACGTCACCCAGACTCTCGCCCTGGTCGACGGCATCCCACCGGTGGCGGGCCGCCCCGGCCGGCCCCGCCGACGTCCCGATGCTCTGCTCGGGGACAAGGGCTACGACTCCAACGCCAACCGTGATGAGCTGCGTAAACGCCGGATCCTGCCCGTCATCTCCCGCAAGGGATCCCCGAACATCAAGGGCATGGGCAAGCTCCGCTACGTCGTGGAACAGACCTTCGCCCTGCTCCATCAGTTCAAACGACTCGCCGTCCGGTGGGAACGGCGCACCGAGCTCCACGACGCGTTTGTCTCCCTCGCTTGCAGCCTCATCTGTTGGCGACGCCTCAACAAGCCCACCTCATGATCGTGTTACGAGCTCTAAGCGACCGCCCAGTTCGCCGACAGGGCTCGTGATGCCTCTTTCCGACTGACTGTCATCTGTTATGAGCTCTGGGGGTTCAAGGTCGGTGCCCGCGTCGGTGAAGTAGTCAGCTGCCGGCACTGCAGGTCCTGCATTGACAGCGGCTTGGTAGCTCTCCTCGACTAGGTCGGCGAACGCCGCAGCGCGTCGCTGCCGCCCTCCTATGGCGCCGCGAAGCCAGTCGTGGCGGCCGTATTCCCAATGCGCTCTTCCTACTTCGCCGCGAAAATGCCGCTCAAGCGTATACCTGAGCATGGAATCATCCACGTCTCCCAGTTGATACGCGGCGTACCATCTACCCATGATCAGATTGGCGAAAATGATCTGCCGATACCGCTCGAATGGCATTGGAGTGTTTGGCGGTTCCAGACATTCCGCCAGGGCCCGATCTCCCATCGTTAGATAGATCATCTGCCTATGGGTAGACCTGTCCCGTTCATCTCTGGCAGCCTTTGTCTGCTGCGCTTGAAACGTGAGCGAGACCACAACGCCAGTCAGAGCAATTCCGGAAATCAGCACCGACGCCGCACTGAAGGCCTGTGCACGGTTGTCGATGAGTCTGAACACCAAGACCAGAAGCGCTGAAAGCAGGGCCACCGCCAAGATCGCAAAGGCTAGAGTCCTACGAGGAATCATTGCAATAGAATCCCATACCACTGCATAGATTTCAGCCCAATCGCCTGTGCTGCCAGGAGAAGGCGCCTCGAACAACAGAGGGATAGCCTGGAAACCATCCCCTTTGTTCCCTTGAGTGCCACCCGACTCAGGACTGTCGCGATTGCTCAGCTGATCGATGCCGTGAGCTGTTGCCGCAGGGCCTCGGCAAAGTGAGACATCGTCCTATTTGTAGTGTATTGAGGCCGCGTTCTCGCCTGCGACCGCCAGGTGGGTGCGGGCCGAGACGCTGGAGAAGGACTTGCCGCCCGGCCCCGGCGGTGAACTCATTTATCTCGCTGGAGCAGTCTCCCGGGACACCGCTCATGGCCCCGTGACCACGACAGTCAGGCCCGCCGGTGGTATTACTCCAAGGCCCGGGTCGCCCCCGTCCTGGTCGACTACAGGGCGGCAAACACTCAACGCGCCAGGTCAGTTGGCCGCGAATGTGTCCTACTGTTCTGAAATGACCTGGATACCGCTGCTTGCCACGCTCGTCGGTGCCGTGATCGCGATGGGATCGGCGCTGTTGGTGGAGCGCAGGAAGACACAACGAGAGACGACAGTTGAGTGGGGCAGAACACGACGGCAGCTCTACGCGAGGTTCCTCTCAGACCATGCTCAGGCAGGCAGCGACCTGCGTAATATTGCCGCCACGCCTGGCCTGGATGTGAGCGAGAGGTACCGGCAGACACGAGCGGCCTACGCACACTGCTACACGTCTCGTCACGAGACCGCCCTGGCCGGGCGGGCGAGGGGCCGGCCAGGCCCGGACCTCTTGATGCGCCGTCGAGCTGCGCGGCGTACGGATGTGGGCCATGACTGGCTCGAACCGCGTGCGGTCGTTCACGTTCCCGCCGGCGACCGTGAACGCGAAGGGGCGTCCCCGGCCGTCGCGGGCGAGGTGGATTCTGGTGCCCAGTCCGCCGCAGGAGCGTCCGAGTGCTTCACCGGTCCTGGACCCCCGTTACCGCCTTCGTGGCCTCGCAATGAGGCTCCCGGCCTTCGGCCCCGGTATGACTTGAGCCCCCAGTCGAGATGATCGAAAAGATGGTATCGCCGGTGCCGGAGGCATTGGCAGACCGCTGATTAGAGGCACGAGCGCCCTCGGGCAGTCTCTTCGTAACGTGGATGCCGGCACGCTGATGCCGCAGGTGGGGCCGGGGAGAGCGCGAGCACGGGAGCGAAGGGCATGTCGGACGAGACTGGCATCGACGTCTATCTGGGCCTGGACGTCGGCAAAGGCGATCACCACACCACCGCCGTGAACCGGGCAGGGAAGAAGGTGTTCGACAAGCCGCTGCCCAACAGCGAACCGAAGCTGCGGGAACTGTTCGACAGGCTCCAGGCCAAGCACGGAATGGTGCTGGTGGTGGTCGACCAGCCGGCTTCCATCGGGGCCCTGCCGCTGGCGGTCGCCCGTGATTCGGGCTGCCAGGTCGCCTACCTGCCCGGACTCACGATGCGCCGGATCGCCGATCTCTACCCCGGCGAGGCGAAAACCGACGCCCGCGACGCGTTCATCATCGCCGACGCCGCCAGAGCAATGTCCCACACCCTGAGGACGATCGATCCCGCGGACGAGACGATTGCCGAGCCCGCGATGATCGCCGGGTTCGACGATGATCTCGCGGGCGAGTCCACCCGGATCGCCAACCGGCTCCGCGGCCTGCTCACTCAGATCCACCCGTCCCTGGAACGCGTCCTGGGCCCGCGGATCCAGCACCCGGCCGTACTCAGACTTCTGGACCAGTTCGGATCCCCTGCCCAGATCCGCTAGGCCGGACGCCGTCGCCTCGTGACCCTGATACGTCCCAAAGCGCCGCGGATGGCGGAGCGACTGCTCGAGGACATCTTCTCCGCGCTCGACGAACAGACCGTCGTCGTCCCGGGAACGGATGCCGCCGCGCTGATCGTCCCCAGCCTCGCCAGCTCGCTTCAATCCGTGCTTGACCAGCGGAAACTCCTCGCCGCCAGGATCGAGGAACTCCTGGAGGCCCACCCTCTTTCCCAGGTCCTGATCTCGATGCCCGGCATCGGGATCAGGACCGCCGCCCGCATCCTCATCGACGTCCGCGACGGCAGCGGCTTCGCCACCGCAGGCCACCTCGCCGCCTACGCCAGCCTCGCACCCGTGACCCGCAGTTCCGGCTCCTCCATCCGCGGCGAACACCCCTCCCGCCGAGGCAACAAACAGCTCAAGAGAGCCTTCTACCTCGCCGCGTTCGCCTCGCTCTCCCAGCCCGAGTCACGCGCCTACTACGACCGCAAACGCAGCGAGGGAAAACACCACATCGCCGCCCTCATCGCACTCGCCCGACGCCGCATCGACGTCCACTTCGCCATGCTCCGCGACGGCACCCTCTACCAACCACCCACACCCACTACGGCTTGACGAAAGCCATAGAGGCACCTTTTTTCGGGCCCCCGGCCGCGTGCTGCTGGGCCCGGACATCCGTCGCATCGGCGTGCTGTCGGAGGAGGGTCAGGAGCCGGTCCCAGGTCCCGTCCGCCGACCAGCGGTGGAACCGTTCAGGTAGCCCACCCAGAACAGGTGCCCGCCCGGGGTTCGGGGAAGGTTCAGGAGAGCCAGTCGGCGTAGCGGGTGGAGGCGAGGTGGGCGTCCTTGTCGGTGAGGACGTCTCCCTTGACGACGGCGAACATGCCGGCGGTGGGGTCGGTGACGACGGTGCGGCTGTCGGACGTGTGGGACAGGGCGAGCCGGCCCAACTCGTCCAGGGAGAAGACCTCGGGTCCGGCGATGCTGCGAATGCCCCCCAGTGGGGCGCCCGCAGCGACTTCTGCCACCGCGGCAGCCACGTCCCTGGAGGCGATCGGCTGGATCGGCGTGGCGGGCAGCCGGACGGTGTCGCCGTCAGTGGTCCAGGACAGGATCGCGTCGATGAACTCCATGAACTGCGTCGCGCGGACGATCGAGTAGGGGATCGGTCCGGCCGTGAGGATGTCCTCCTGGAGCGCCTTGGCCCGGTAGTAGTCCAGCTCCGGCACCTGGTCCACGCCGACGATCGAGAGAATGACGAAGTGACGTACGTCAACCTTCTCGCCCGCGGCCAGAAGGTTGTCCATCGAGGTCCGGAAGAAGGCCAGGGAGGCTTCGTCGAAGGTCGGGGAGTTCGTCAGGTTGACGATGACGTCGGCCCCCGCCACCGCGTCGTCCAGTCCTTGGCCGCTGATGACGTCGACTCCGGTGGACTGCGAGTGCGGCACCGCCTCGTGCCCAGCGGCGTTCAGATGCGTGACGACCTGCGACCCGATCAGCCCGGTACCGCCCATGACCGCGAACTTCATGACATGCCTTCCGTCGGGAGATGTGTCCGAAATATGACACATGATCCCTGTCGGGACGTCTGATGCAAGGTCAGGGTCGCATGTCCGGCCGACGTCTTACCCAAGCAGCCATCAATGGGGAACTCAAGGATGCCCTTCACCTGAGGTACGGACTACGCGGGGACCCGGGCTACCAGGTTCGAGGGATGGCCCGTTGCGTGACCAACGCACCCGCGCGGCATCGACTCTGCGGGGCAGGCGCGGGCCCTGGAGCGGAGATCGATCATGACCGTACCGGCCATCGGGGTCGCGGCGTGCGCCTCCTGCCGCAGGCCGGATTCCAGCGAGTAGTCGGCAACCGCTGGATCAGGCGCGCCTGGCGGCCCGGTGGGTACGGGCGTGCACGTGGCCCCACCCACCGAATCGGGGGAGACGGGACGCGGACGAGAAGCAGCCATGCGGTATGTGTGCCGCATGTTCTCTGCCGTATCCGCTATTCCGGTTCTACCGTTAGGGGTTCTCGACCCGCGTGGTGCCCGGGGAGCCCTGCGCGGTGATTCACCGGCGGCAGGTGGGTGCCACCTCCGCCTACAGCCCCCTGCGTCCAACTGCTGGGGGCGGCGGCCCCGGCGGGCGGCGACCGGGGTCGGCTGTGGCCCGCGGCCGTCCACACGAGGATCGCGGAGGAGCAGGCTGAGGTGGACTGGTACTGGGCGCGCCGGAGCGGACCGTGGTTCGGGGAGCGCGAGTACGCGCTGAATGAGGGCGCCACCACCGAAATCGCGCTGGTCCGGGCGGCGGTCGACGATTGCCACGGCAACCCGGTCTTCCACGCGTCCTCCCGGAACATCAATCCCCCGGCCGCGAGGCCGGGCGGAACACGGTGGCGGAAGTGGAGGAGCGGGTGGACCCGGGGGAAATCGACCCGGACCAGGTGCACTTGCCCGGGGTGTTCGTCCAGCGGGTGGTCGAGGTCTCGGCCGGGGATCCTTCGGCGTTTCCGCAATAGTGCGCCACGCAATCATGTGGTGCTCTCATACATTTCCGCACCAGGCTATGTGTTTCTCACATGTGGGAAGTGTCCTCGGCTTCCCGCATGATTCCGGCCATGACAAGCGGAATCAATCCCAGGGGCGGCACGGCACCGGCCGCCGTCGGAGCGGTCGACCTCACCGGACGGACCGCCCTGGTGACTGGAGGCGGCAGCGGAATCGGCCGGGCCTGCGCCGTGGCCCTCGCCTCGGCCGGGGCCCGCGTTCACGTCGTGGACCTCGACGCGGACGCGGCCAAGGCCGTGGCGGATGCGACCGGCGGCCACCCGCACACGGTCGACGTGGCCGACGCCGCGGCGCTCGCGCGGCTCCCGAAGGACGTCGACGTCCTGGTCAACAACGCAGGGCTACAGCACGTGGCGCCGCTGACCGAGTTCCCCCCGGAACGGTTCGAACTGATCCAGCGGGTGATGGTCACCGCACCGTTCCTGCTGCTCCGGCACACCCTCCCGCACATGTACGCCCGTCGCTGGGGCCGGGTCGTCAACATCTCCAGCGTCCACGGGCTGCGGGCCAGCGCCTACAAATCGGCGTACGTGGCGGCCAAGCACGCCCTTGAAGGCCTGAGCAAGGTCACCGCCCTCGAAGCCGCGCCCCACGGGGTGACCAGCAACTGCGTCAACCCCGGCTACGTCCGTACCCCGCTGGTCGAGCACCAGATCACCTCGCAGGCCGCCGCACACGGCATCACCCCCGAAAGGGTCGTCTCCGATGTGTTGCTCACCCGGCCCGCGATCAAGGAGCTGATCGACCCGGAGGCCGTCGCAGCGGTCGTGCTCTGGCTGTGCGGCCCCCAGACCGCACAACTCACCGGGGCTTCCCTGCCACTCGACGGGGGCTGGACCGCCTCCTGAGATCCCGCGCCTGACACACCTCCCGCACACGCCCATCAACCGAGAAGTGGTCACACTGCCATGGAATCCCAGTCCTCAAGAGGCGGCATCCGCCGCATCGTCGCGGCCAGCCTGATCGGCACCACCATCGAGTGGTACGACAACTCATCCGATCGGGGCTACGACCTGCCGTATCCCAGGATCTGTGCGATCGAAGTCAGCACGGAACCAGCACGGGGCAACGGCGCGCCTGCTCGGTACCGACGAAGTGGCTCGCGGCGCACGCCACCGGCCCGACTGGCCCATCGGGACCGACTACAGAGCGTCGCCTATCCCATCATCCAAGGTCTTCAGGTGCAGGCGTCCTGAGGTTGGCTCTCGCCCCAGGAAGCAGCGTTGTCCCATGCCCTCGACTGGTGTCTGCAGCGTCATCGAGCACGTCCCCGCAGCCGGGGGAGCAGGTTCGGCAGGCCAGCTTCGGGCACCCCTGAGTGGGACCATCCCTACGGGCGCGGGGAGCAGTCGGCGGCGTCATGCTCCGCGGTGCCGTACCGGCGACTAACGTTGTGGCCGTCCGCTCGACGCTGGGCTGGGCTGATCTCGCGGCGGTTCCCGAGGTGTACGCGGCGGCGTGGAGCGGCCTGTTCGGCAATCTGGACCTGCGGCCGGGCGAGACCGTCCTGGTGCGAGGAGCGACCTCCTCGCTCGGCCAGGCCGTGGTTAGCCTGACGGTCGACTACGGGGTGACCGTAATCGCCGCGCCCCGGGATCCGCTGAGGGCGCCCCTGCTGAAGGAGCTCGGCGCCGCCGACGTGCTCATCGACGACTGCGCGCTCGTCACGCAGGTCGCGGAGCGGGAGATCGGCCTCGATGCGGTGTTCGGCGTCGTCGGCAGCAGCGTCCTGCGTGACTCGTCGGCCCTGGTCCGGCCGCGCGGCCGGACCTGCCGGCTCGGCTTCCTGGGCGGATTAGAGTCCGTACGCGACCTCGACCCGATCGCCGACCCCCCAGCGGAGCCCGGCTCAGCTTCTTCGGCAGCGCCTTCGTCCTGGGCACCCCCGCGTTTCCGCTCACCGGCGTACCGCTGGAGGAGATGTACGCCAAGGTCGAGGCCGGTGTCCTGCAGGCCCGTCCCGCCCGGGCCCGGCCGTGGGCGGGAACACCGGGACCATGGGCACGCACGCGGAGCCGGCAGAAGGAGGGGCGTCGCTGCGGAAGGCATACTGGTCGGGTCCGCGGCGTGTGCCTCGATGTCACATGCGCACGTACTCCTCGGTGTCCTCGACGAAGTCTTTCAGTGCCTGGTCGGTGAGTGTGGGTCGGGTCTGTGCTATGGCCTGCAGGTAGTCCTGCGTGCCGATCGGGATGCCTTTCCGCTGGGCGACTTCGCGTTCGAAGGCGGTGGCGGCGCCCTTGCGAGCGGCGAACTCTATATCGGCCGGCGTGAACATTGCGCTTGCCTCTACCAAAGGGTGCAGGTCGACATGGACGGCGGCGGGTCCGAGGTAGCGCCGCCAGACGGCCGAACGGGCCTCCGGGTCCGGCGGGCCGACGGGGATGACGTAGTCGAAGCGGCCGGGCCGAAGGAACGCCGGGTCGAGGGAGCGGACGGAGTTCGTGGCGCAGATCAGGAGGCGGTCGTCGTGGTCGCGGAAGCTCGGGATCAGCTTGAGCAGTTCGTTGGTGACTCCGTGACTGGGGTCGACAGCCGTACCGGACCGGACAGAGGCGATCTCCTCGACCTCGTCGATGAAGAGCAACACCGTCTCCAGTTCGGCCAGTTCCGTGAACACCTCCCGCAGCGAGGTCGCCAGCCCTCCCTCGTGGGACGATGCAAGCCGGGAGGGGAAGAGTTCTACGAAGGGCCACCGCAGCCGCGAGGCGACCGCTCGGGCGAAGCTGGTCTTGCCCGTGCCCGGCGGTCCGAAGAGGATGACCGCCTTCGGCGGCCTCACTCCGTACTGCTCGGCCAGCACGGACTGTGCCAGCGGTAGCACGATCCGCCGCTCGATGGCCTCTTTCTCCCGCTCCATTCCGGCGAGGCTGTCCCACAGACCCTCCGGAAGCATCCTTCCCCCGAGTTCGGCGAGGAGGCCGGCGTCGCTTGCACCGAGGTGTTCGACCTTCTCGTAGAAGACGAGCCCGGCCCGGGAGCGGTATCCGGAATTCTCCAACGCTGCGGTTCCCGTCGCCCCCGGCGCGAGAAGCGCGCCGATCCGGCGGGCTCCCAGCGACCGCAGGCGCCGTTCGAGCTCGGCGATCAAGGAACTCCCGATTCCGCGGTTGCGCCACGTCCCGGCCAGAGCCACCACCATGATCCAACCCCGCTCGCCACAGGCCTGCGCCACGGCGACACCGACCAGCTCGTCGCCGACCACCGCCACCACGGCGGGTCCTCCGGCCCTGGCTGCGGTCACGACCTCCGAAACGGGGAAGACGGCAGGTGCCTCGTCCGCCTGCTGGTTCTGGTCCCAGATCTGGATGGCGCGGTCCAGGTCGTCGTCGCGGAAGTCCCGCAGTCGCCACGTCGGCATCGCAACCACCTTCGTGAAGGAGCCGGGGCCGCCGACGCTCCGCAGAGCAGAGAGCACGGTGCTCCCGGCAACGGATCCATGCTTCATTCTCCGTGTGCGTGCCACTTGTGTGCGCGTCGACCGATTCGGCATGGGGGAGCCGCCGACAACCGCAGGCTGTCAAGTGCGCCCGCCTGCGTCGCAAGGGCGCACAGGGCGCTGCAACGTACTACATGACTACTGTGCGCGACAGTCGTCACGTCTTGTGTGTGAACAGTTCGGATAGGTCACGGACCCGAGTCGAGGGGCGCCCGATTGAGATCCGTCGGTATCGCTGTACACGAGGAGTACGGAGCCGGGCGGAAGTGTGATTTCGGTGGTGGGGTAGTCGGCCTCGGGGTCGATGCCCAGAACGAGTTCGGGGGGCAGCCTCAGGAATTCGGTCCGGCCGTCGGGGTGGCGGAGCAGGGGTGGCGGGTGTCCGGCGGTGGCGAGACGGGCGCGGTGATGGGCGAGGTCGAGCTGGGCGATCAGGCTGCTGGTGAACAGTCCGGCGTCGAGGTCGGTCAGGAGGCGGTTGGTGCGGGCGAGCAAGTCTCCGGGGGAGGCGCTTGCGGTGGCGTGCGCCTGGACAGCGGTGCGGACCTGTCCCATCAGGAAGACGGCGGTGTTGTGGCCTTGGACGTCGCCGATCGCCGCTGTGGTGGCGGTGGGAGTGTGGATGAGGTCGTAGAGGTAGCCGCCAATAGCCATGCCGTGGCCGGCCGACTGGTAGCGGGCGGCGACGTCAAGGCCGGGGACGTGGGGCAGGGCGGGGGCAGCAGGCCGGTCTGGACGGTGTGGGCGAGGGTGTGCTGGGCGTCGTAGAGGCGGGCGCGGTCCAGGGCTTGGGCGATCAGTCCGGCGAGGGAGGCGAGGAGAGCAGGTTCGGTCGGTGGGAAGGGGCGGGGTTGGTCGTAGGAGAGGACGGGGGAGCCGATGCTGTGGCCGGAGGCGGTGAGGGGTAGGAAGGCCCAGGCGTTCCCGGAGGCGGAGCGGGGTGCGTCGGGGTAGGTGCGCCGGAAGTCGGCGAAGTCGGGGAAGGAGACGGCGTCGCCCGTGGCCCTCGCGTGCGCGGTCGGGGTACGGGAGGTCAGGGGCGTACCGTCGAAGCGGTTGATGAACTCCGTGCTGTAGCCGCGGTGGCCGATGACGTGCAGGCGGCCTTCGTAGGCACTCATGAGGACCAGGCCCTGGGGCCCGAAGGCGGGCACGACCACCTGGTCGGCAACGACGTCGGTCACGTCTTGAACGCTGTCGGCTTCGGCGAGGTGGGTCAGGTGGTACGGCGCCAGGGCACCGACTGATTCATCGGACTGCGTGGCCTGTGAGGTGGCCGTCCGTAGCGGGGCGGGTGTGATGTGGACGCTGATGCCAGTGCCGTCGGGGTAGAGCTGGAAGAGGAGTTGCTTGTCCGGGGAGCGCGTGGCGGTGAACGAGGTGGGCCGGCGGGTGACCGCCGCAGCTCTGTAGCTTTCCTCGCTGACCGGTGCGTGCAGCCACGGCAGTGCTTCCCAAGGCCGACGGCCCGCGAGTGAGGCGGCATCGGCGCTCTTGCATCGCCAAATGGCTCGGGGCATCACCTTCCAACCCGTCCCCATGGGTGGGACCCAGCTTGCGCTGATCTTCACCCAGCTCGTCGTGGCCGGCCCGGTCTTCTCCGGCTGGTTCGGGCTGGTCCGGATGCGTAGGTCCCGCCCTGCGGTGGATGTGGTGCGTGGCAGGTGTGACGAGAAGGGTTCGACAGTCGCTCACTTCTGGGCGCTGATCGCTGCCGTCTCCGGAACGGTGGGCCTCGCCAACATCGCTGGTGTCGCCGTCGCCGTGTCCATCGGGGGTTCCGGCGCGACGCTCCGGATGATCCTCCGTGGCCTCCTTGGCCGCCCGTGAAGATCAGGCCAGGGACGCGGCGGCCCGGCGGGCGGGCGCTCTGCACGCCCGATTGGGTTCTTCTGGAGCGCCAAGTCGAGCTCCCGGAAGAAGAAATATCCTCCCGTCACCGGCTCCTGGCCCTCGTCCCTCGACGAGATTCATCGCAGGCAGTGCACCCGCAGCGGGTAGCGGATCGCAGGATCTGTAAATTGCAGAAATCTGCAATTTAATAGATGCTGTGATTGCTGTGTCAGTAGGTAGCCGCGGGCACGGCGCCAGGCGTATGCCCCGTTCGGGGTGGTGAGAAGGGTGCGAGACCGTGCCGGTTCCGCTGTATCAGGCGAAGGCCGAGTTCTTCCGGATGCTCGGGCACCCGGTGCGGATAAGGGTTTTGGAGCTCCTGCAGGACGGGCCGATGCCGGTGCGGGACCTGCTGGCCGCGATCGAGGTCGAGCCCTGCGCCTTGTCCCAGCAGCTCGCGGTCCTACGCCGCTCGGGGATCGTTGCCTCGACCCGTAACGGCGCTACCGTCGTCTACGCACTGGCCGGCGGGGACGTCGCTCAGTTGATGCTGGCGGCGCGGCGGATCCTGACCGAGGTCCTGACGGGGCAGAGCGAGCTGCTGGAGGAACTGCGCGAGTCCGAGGTCCCGGCCTCGTGAGCGTGAATACCGCCCTGACCGCCGTGCTCGGCCGGGTCCGCTGCGTTCTGCCCGCCCGGGCCGACTGGGCCGTCATGGCCCGCAGCCCCCGCCGGGACCTGCTGGCCGGGCTCACGGTGGCGATCGTCGCCCTTCCCCTCGCGCTAGGGTTCGGGGTCTCCTCCGGTCTGGGCGCGGAGGCGGGACTGGCCACCGCTGTGGTCGCGGGCGCGCTCGCAGCCCTGTTCGGCGGGTCGAACATCCAGGTGTCCGGACCGACCGGTGCGATGACCGTGGTCCTGGTGCCGATCGTTGCCCAGTACGGGCCCGGCGGTGTCCTGACCGTTGGCGTGATGGCCGGCGTGCTCCTGATCGGTCTCGCCTTGCTGCGGGCCGGACAGTACATGCGGTACGTGCCGGCGCCGGTGGTGGAGGGCTTCACCCTGGGGATCGCGTGCGTGATCGGCCTCCAGCAGATACCCAACGCGCTCGGCGTCGAGAAGCCGGAGGGCGAGAAGGTCCTGCTCGTGGCGTGGCGGGCGCTCGTGGAGTTCGTGGCCTTCCCGAACTGGACGGCGATCGGCCTCTCGGTGGGTGTCGCGGCAGTGATGCTGGCCGGGGCGAGGTGGAAGCCGACGGTCCCCTTCTCGATCGTCGCGGTCATCGCCGCGACCGTGATCGCGCAGGTCTTCCGTCTTGACGAGGCGGCCCCGATCGGTGACCTTCCCTCCGGGCTCCCCGCTCCGTCCCTGGCCTTCCTCAAGGCTTCCGAGTTCGGCTCGCTGCTGGCCCCGGCGGTCGCGGTCGCGGCGCTCGCCGCGCTGGAGTCCCTGCTGTCGGCGACCGTGGCGGACGGGATGACGGTGGGGCAGAAGCACGATCCGGACAAGGAACTGTTCGGGCAGGGCATCGCCAACCTCGCGGCCCCGCTGTTCGGCGGTGTGCCGGCCACCGCCGCGATCGCCCGCACGGCGGTCAACGTCCGCACCGGCGCCTCCTCCCGGCTGGCCGCGCTCACCCACGCCGCGGTGCTCGCGGTGATCGTGTTCGCCGCCGCCCCCTTGGTGTCGAAGATCCCTCTCGCCGCGCTGGCCGGCGTGCTTCTGGCGACGGCGATCCGCATGGTCGAGGTCGGATCGCTGCGCGCGATGGCGAAGGCGACCCGCTCGGATGCCGTCGTGCTCGTCCTGACCGCCGCGGCCACCCTGGTTCTCGACCTCGTGTACGCGGTGATCATCGGCCTCGTCGTCGCGGGAGCCCTCGCCTTGAAGGCGGTGGCGAACCAGGCCCGGATGGAGCAGGTCGACTTCCGCCCGGACCTGCCTGGCGAGCACAGCGACGAGGAACACGCCCTGCTCGCCGAATACATCGTGGCCTACCGCATCGACGGACCGCTCTTCTTCGCCGGCGCCCACCGCTTCCTCCTCGAACTCTCCGAGGTCTCCGACGTGAAGGTGGTGATCCTGCGCATGGCGAGGGTGACCACCCTGGACGCCACCGGCGCCCTCGTCCTGAAAGACGCGGTCGAGAAGCTGAACCGGCGCGGCATCGCCGTCATGACCTCCGGTATCCGGCCCGGCCAGCGCCAGGCCCTGGACGCCGTCGGCGCCCTGGACCTGCTGCGCCTGGAGGGCCGTGAGTACGCCACCACCCCCGAGGCGATCGCCGGCGCCCGCAAGCACTTGGAGCGGGCAGGACTGCTGCCCCGTACGCACCACCGACCGCACCGCATCCGGAAGGCCGCACGATGACCGTCCCCGCCGACCTCCGCATGATCGAGGTCTCCGGCACCGAGGCTCTCTGGCTCCTCGAGGGCTCCGCCCAAGGCCGACTCGTCTACATCCAGCGGGAGGTGGCCGTCGTCCGCCCCGCCACACACGTGATGGAGTACGGACGCCTCGTCGTCCGGGCCCCCGTACAAGCCGCCACCATCCCCGGCCGGGCGCTGCTGACCTACCAGGTCGACGAGATCCGCAGCCCAGCCGGCACCGGCTGGACGGTCAGCGCCCACGGCCCGGCCGATGTCATCGCCGACCCAGACGAGGCCGCCCACTACCGGCGCACCCTGCCCGGCTGGGCCCACGGCCCCCATGACACCCTGCTGCGCCTGCACCCGCAGTCCGTGTCCGGGTTCCGCCTGGCCCGCACCGTGAACGGGGTGGGCCGGTGACCGTCCAGGTCGAGGCGATGCCCTACCGGCACGTGCTGGACGTGCCGGCCATGGGGGCCGCTGTCCGCATCGCCCGCGAGACCACGGAGCTCGTCCTGGTGGAGTGCGGGGTGGGCCTTCGCCATCCGAGCGTCGGGCCGGCGCTGCTGATCGTGGCCGAGCTGGTGACCAACGCGGTCCGTCATGCCGCCGTGACGTCCCCGATGATCACGGTCACCTACGCGCACGGGCCGGGAGGATTCGCGTTCGCCGTCCACGACCGCCACCCCTACCACCCCGCCTTGTTCGGGGCGCTCGCCACCGCCCCGGGCAGCGGCCTGGCGATGGTGGTGGAGATGACGATGGAGCTCGGCGGCACCGCCGTCGTACGGGCGGATACGGACGGGCGTGGCAAGGCCATCTGGATCACCCTTCCCCTGTAAAGCCGAGGAGCTGACGATGACGATCGAATGGCGCTACACCACTCGCCAGGACCTGGGCGTGCTGTCCCTGGCCGGGTATCTCGGCGCGGACGCCACCGACCGGTTCACCGGAGCGATCGGCTGGGCGCTCGCCCGGGGCACCGGACCGGTCATCCTGGACCTGACTGGTCTGCTGGGTTGGTCGGCCGGCGGGCAGATCGCCGTCGCCCAGGCCGCCCGCCGCCTCGCCGAGAGTGGACGCCGGCTCGAGCTCGCCGCGATCCCCGCGGACGGCTCGCTCGTCCCCGACGCGACCTGCCCGCCCATGCCCGTCCACTGCGACCTCGCCGGCGCCCTGGCCGCCCACGGTGCCCCGGGCACGGTCAAGCAGTGGACCACCGACGACTGGCCCACCTCGCACTCTCCCGAGGCACCCGCCCTCGCCTGAGACAGCACCACCATCCACACGAACAGCGACGAAGGACACCACCGCCATGAGCGACATCATCTTCAAGGACTCCAACGGCACCGTCCTGGACGACGGGGACTCGGTCACTCTGACCAAGGACCTGAAGGTCAAGGGCACCTCCGAGACCCTCAAGCGCGGCACCCTGGTCAAGAACATCCGCCTCACCTCTCGCCCCGGCGAGGTCGCGTGCAACACCAAGAAGGTCAAGGGCCTGGTCCTGAAGACCGAGTTCCTCAAGAAGGCCTGACCGACGAAGGCCCCGCCCCGGCGTGCCGAACGTCACGACGGTGCCCCGCCGGGTCCACGAGTTGCAAGGATCTGCAATTGTGGAGGTCGCAAGGTGTGAAGAGGGGCGAACGGATGCCTCTACGAAGGAACGGTTCCGGGTGGATGAGATGGGCAGTCACGACAGGGGTACCCAGGTGAGTACACCGCTGTACCAGCTGAAGGCGGAGTTCTTCAAAACGCTGGGGCACCCGGTCCGCATCCGCGTCCTGGAACTCCTGGCCGAGCGCGAGCACGCGGTCGCCGAGATGCTGCCCGAGGTCGGGGTGGAGGCCGCGAGCCTCTCCCAGCAGCTGGCCGTGCTGCGCAAGTCCAACTTGGTGGTGACCCGCCGGGAGGGCTCGAGCGTGTACTACGCGCTCACCGACCCCGAGATCGTCGATCTCCTGCGGGTCGCCCGAAGCATCCTCTCCGGCGTTCTGGAGGGCCAGGCCGAACTACTGGCCGACCTCAAGGCCAGCCGCCACGCCTGAAAGGTGCCGGCCCTGCGGGGACCGCGCCCCACGTACGCGGCCGTCTTCCGTCAGTGCGGGTTCAACGTGCTTCTGACACCGGAAGACGGCCGCTCCCTCATATGCCGAACCGCGCCGCAGGCGTTCGGGCCCACTTCGGTCCCCCTCACTTCTGGGCGTGCTGCCCCAAGTAGAACAGCAACCAGATGAACCCGGCGAACACGTGCGTGCCGAAGATGTAGAAGAAGGCCCGCATCGCAACGCCCTTCTCCTTCCACTTCTCGTGCTCCGTCGCCGTGTCCTTCTCGGGCAGGTTGTCCGTCATGACGCACCTTCCTCCTTCGTGCTCGGCTTCTCGACCGGGTGGCGGCACGGGCGGATGCGGACCTGCATGCCGTGTTCGCCGGCGTACTCGATGGCGGCCGCGACTTCGCCGGCCTCGACCGTGCGAACCTCCGGCTCAGGGCCGGTTCCGAGGTAGGTGATCTTGTACAGCTGTACGGCCTTTTGGTTCCTGCTGGTCATGGTGTGCCTTCCGGCAGGATGAAGCCGACGACCACCGTTTTGCCGTGCCCGCCGGAGGAAGGCTGGATACGGATGTCGCCGCCGAACGTGCGCGCCAGGTCAGCCACCGTGCGCAGCCCCTGCCCGGAGGTCTGGCCGGCGTCGGCCAGCGTTATCGGGCGCGGGTCCAGGTCCTCGACCGAGACCACGAGCAGGTGCTCGGCCATGTGGAGAGTCACCTCCGCATCCGTGGAGTCCTGAGCGTGCCGGACGGCGTTGGTCACCAGTTCGCTGACCACCAGGAGCACGGCGCCGAAGAGGGCGCTGGAGCTCTCAAGCCCGAAGGAGACGAGGGACCGTTCGCTGCGCTCGCGCGCGGCCCGCACGGAACCCGGCACCAGCGGCACCGTCCACACGTGCTTGAGCACCTCGACGGCAGGCCGGCCGCTGGGGTGCCGGGCCATCACCGACGCCTCGGATGCGCCGGTGCTGCTGTCCGGTTCACCGGCCGTCTCCTGCGTCGGTGGCCACGCCGTGATCGTGGGCCACGCGCAAGGCGTCCTCCAACTCCTCCGCGGCCTGCGCCTCCTCGAAGGCATCGTCAGCTTCCTGTGCAGCCTGGAGACGAGCCCGCGCCACGCGGACCCGTTCCAGCGCCGCTTCCTCGAACCCGGCCACACCGCGACCCCCGTCCACCATATCCAGAACTAGTAAATTGCATAACTCTGCAAGTCTAGCTGGTGCGGGTCCGTTGGGAAGTTCACCGGCCCAGGCTGATCAGGGCACCTTGCGCACCAACTGGCTGGTCAGCTCGTAGCGGGCACCGACTACGGCCAGGCAACCGTCGGCGACCCGGGTGGCGAGATCCGGCTCGGCGGCAAGGCGCGCCCGGACCCGGCGGACGTTCTCGGCGACCGCCGCGTCGATCCGGGCGTCGCCCCGAAGCCGGTGGTCGATCGCCGGCCGGATCCGGTCCGCCAGGTAGCGGATGTGCGCCGGGAGCTCACCGCCGGCCTCGGCGTGCACGGCCGCAGCGACCGCCCCGCACCCTTGATGCCCCAGGACGACGATCAGCGGGACACCCAGTTCCAGCACGCCGTAGGCGATGCTGCCCAGGACTGCCTCGTCCAGGACTTCGCCCGCCGACCGCACGGTCAGCAGATCGCCCAGCCCCTGGTCGAAGACCAACTCCGGCGGCACCCGAGAGTCCACCCACCCGAGCACCACGGCGAACGGATGCTGCCCGCCCACCAGCGCCCGGCGCACATGCCCGGCGCGGTCCGGATGGCTCTCGTGGAACGTCCGCCAGCGCCGGTTTCCCGCCTCCAGCTCGCCCCACGCCTGCCGGGGCCCGGCAGGCCGCGGCCTGCGGACAGCTGCCTCCCCGGCCCGTGCGCCTGAGGCTGCTGACGGCCCGAACGCCGGCCCGACCCCTAACGCCAGGGCCCCGCTCAACCCCGCACGCACCATTCGGCGCCGCGCGAGGACCACCTCGGATTCGCAGTCACGATCGACACTCATGTCTGGACAAAGTAGGTGCCGGCCCTTGTCGGACATCGGGCAGAGGCCGGCCTTGAGCAAGATTTGGCCCGCGCTGGAGGTGCGCGTTTCCGGGGCAGGGCCGAGTTCTGTCGGGGCGGCCGGGCGAGGGCGCCGCCCTGCCGATGTCAGCCGGTCTTGAGCATGCCGCGCATCAGGGTGATCTCGGCTGTCTGGGAGGCGATGATGTCGTCGGCCAAGGCCTTGGCGGGGCCGTAGACGCCCTGCTGCTTCTCCGTGTTGGCCATGGCAATGGCGCCTTCGTGGTGGTCGATCATCATGGTCAGGAACATGGTGTCGAAGGCGTTGCCCCTGGCCTTGCCCAGCCGATCCATGTCCTGGTCGTCCATCATCCCGGGCATGCCGGAGTCGTCGCCGTGGCCCATGCCGTCCATGCTGACGCCGGTGGGGACCTTCTCGCCCCATGTCTTGAGCCAGCCGGTCATGGTCTCGATCTCCGGGGCCTGCGCCTTCTTGATCTTTTCTGCGAGTGCCCTGACATCGGGGGATGCGCCGTGGGCGGCGACCATGTCGGACATCAGGATGGCTTGGCGGTGGTGAGGGATCATCCCCTGCGCGAAGGCGACGTCCGCCTCGTTGTGCCGGTCGGCCTCCGACGGCGCCGGGGCGGTCGCGGTGACCGGAGCGGTGCCGGCCGTGTTCGTGGTGTTGTCGCCGCCGCACGCGGCAAGGACCAGTCCGGCGGCGACCGCGGTGGCCGCCAGGGCAACCCGGCGCGGCAGGGATCGGTTCGTGTTCATGTCGCTGAGCTCCAGTGATTCGGATGCGGGAGGGGCTGGCTCTCCGTGGCCGACGTGCTCGGGCGCGTGCCACGGGAGGAGTTCCTACGTCCGCAGGACCTGGAGACCGGCGAGCGAGGGAGGTGCCCGCCCTCCGGCGCGCTGATGGACCAGTGCGAGCGACGGTGCAGGCTGGGCAAACACGAGGCTGCCGGGCATGCTGCTGAGAGGCGTGATATCCGGCGCGGCGACGCCGGGGACACCGGGCAGGGCCGGGGAAGCACACATCTGGTCCGCATGACCGGCGTCTCGGACCGGGCCGCGCTGCTCGTGGTCGCACGGATACAGCGGGCCGGTGGCTGCCGCGTGGTGGGACACGTGCACCGTCACGCCCGTCGCCGGCAGCGCAGCGGAGGTGTCGAGGCCGTGCATCCCGAGCAACCCGATCAGGAGAGCAAGGACGAGCAGCGATCCGAGCCGCGGGACCGGCCGGGACTGCGGCTGCGTGCGGGGCTCGTGGCGGGTCACATTTCCCACCGTAGGGCGCCCCCGCGCCGGGCGCAGCACGTCATGGGCTCGGCTAACCGACCTGGCGATCGTCTGCGTCGGCTGCGGCCGGAGGGGTCGAACGGGGCAGGTGGAGGCGCTTGAGGGCGAGGGCGTTGACGGCGACGATGACGCTGGATCCGGACATGGACAGGGCGGCGATCTCGGGGCGGAGGATGAGGCCCGTGGCGGGCTCGAAGACGCCGGCGGCGATGGGCAGGGCGATGGCGTTGTAGCCGATGGCCCAGCCGAGGTTCTGGCGCATCTTGCGCACGGTGCCCCGGCCGATACGCAGGGCGGTGGGGACGTCGAGAGGGTCGGAGCGCATCAGGACGAGGTCGGCGGTCTCGATGGCGACGTCGGTGCCTGCGCCGATGGCGATGCCGAGGTCGGCCTGGGCGAGGGCGGGGGCGTCGTTGACTCCGTCGCCGACCATGGCGACCTTGCGGCCGCCGCGCTGGAGCTCTGCGATCGTGGCTGCCTTGTCGCCGGGCAGGACCTCGGCGATGACGGTGTCGATGCCCAACTGCTGCGCGATCCGCTCGGCGGTGGCCCGGTTGTCGCCGGTGAGCATGACGACCTCGACGCCGAGCGCGTGGAGTTCGCGTACGGCGGACGCGGAGGTCTCCCGCGGCGCGTCGGCGATGGCGATCAGGGCGGCGGCCAGGCCGTCGACGGCGGCGATGACGACGGTACGGCCGGTGGCTGCCAGCTCGTCCCGCCGGGCGGCGAGCGGACCGAGGAACACGCCCTCGCGTTCGGCCAGCCGGAGGTTGCCCACGGCGACCCGGTGGCCGTCCACCACGGCGGTCGCCCCGTGACCGGGCACGTTCTCGAACCGCCGGGCCCGCACCTGCTCCACGCCCCGCGATTCTGCGTGGCGCACGACCGCCTCGGCCAGCGGGTGCTCGGATTCCCGCTCGACCGCCGCGACCAGGCGCAGGACCTCGTATCCGTCACTGCCGGGTGCGGTGATCACCTCGGTGACCTCCGGTTCGCCCTTGGTGAGGGTGCCGGTCTTGTCCATGACCACGGTCTGGATGCCGGCGGACGCCTCCAGGGCCATCGCGTTCTTGAACAGGACCCCTCGCTTGGCTCCCAGCCCGGTGCCGACCATGATCGCGGTGGGAGTGGCCAGGCCGAGAGCGTCCGGGCAGGTGATGACGACCACGGTGATCGCGAACAGCATCGCGCTGCTGAAGGGCCGGTCGGTGGCCAGGAGCCAGACGGCGAGGGTGAGTCCTCCGCCGACGAGGGCGACGAAGACCAGCCAGAACGCGGCCCGGTCGGCGAGCCGCTGGCCGGGGGCCTTGGAGTTCTGGGCCTCCTGGACCAGCTTGACGATCTGGGCCAGTGCCGTGTCGGCGCCCACTTTGGTCGCCCGTATTCGGAGGGTTCCGTTGGTGTTCAGGGTGGCGCCGACTACGGCGGAGCCCGGTGCTTTGTGCACCGGCAGGCTCTCCCCGGTCACCGTCGACTCGTCGACCTCGCTCTCGCCGTCCTCCACGACCCCGTCCGTGGCGATCTTCGTCCCTGGGCGGACGAGCAGCAGGTCCCCGACGACCACCTCGGAGGTGGCGACTTCGACCGTTTCCCCGTCCCGCAGGACGAGCGCCTTGGGCGGGGCGAGGTCCAGCAGCGCACGGACGGCGTCGTTGGCGCCGCCGCGGGCGCGCATCTCGAACCAGTGGCCGAGCAGCACGAAGGACGCCAGTACGGTGGCGGCCTCGTAGAAGACCTCTCCGCCGCCCGTGAGCGTGATGACCAGGGAGTACAGCCAGCCCGCGCCGATGGCGACCGCGACCAGCACCATCATGTCCAGGGTCCGGGCGCGCAGGGCCCGGACGGCGCCGACGAAGAAGATCGAGCACGAGTAGAAGACCACCGGCAGGCTCAGCAGGAGCGCCCACACGTCCTGACGGAGCCCGAACGGCACGGGCACGTGCCAGCCGAAGACCTCCTCGCCGATCGGGGACCAGACCACGATCGGAATGGAGAAGACCAGCGCGACGAGGAAGCGGTTGCGCATGTCGGCCACCATGGCCGCCATCGACATCCCCGCATGGCCGCGATGGGCTCCGTGGCCCGTCTCCTTGTCAGGCGACGGTCCGCCCTCCGGCCCGTGCCCCGCGTGCGCGGACGGTACGGCTTCGGCCGCTTCCACCACTCCGGGCGGATCCGGCTCCTCCATCGGGTCGCAGATGTGGGACGGCACCGACTGGCCCGCGCAGTGGTAGCCGCACTCGGTGACCCAGCCGCGCAGCTCGGCCAAGGAGGTCCGGCGGGGGTCGAAGACGACCGTGGCCGACTGCGCGACCGCGTTCACCTCGACGTCCAGCACACCCGGCCGGCGGCCCGGCACGGCAGCGACGGTGTTTTGCTGAGTGGCCCGGACCATGCCCCGCACGTCCAGGACCACCGTGCTGCGCTCCTTGCCCCCGTCGCGCGGCTCGTGCTTCCGCGGGTGCCGCATGCCCGTTCACCTCCCCGATCCGACAGCGGGTCCACTCGGCCAGGGCGCCTACCAGGAGCCTGTGGCCGTCGCGACCGCCGCGCAAGGGCAGGGCAGGCGGTCGGAGAGCGGGCGGTGACCGGTTCGGGCCGGGGCCGTGCCGTATCGATTGCGGATCACGTGCTGCGCTGGTCGTGGGTGTCCCGGCGGAGCTGGTCGGTGTGGCGGGTGAGGGTGTCGATGCGTTCGGCGAGTGCGGCGTCCTCGGGCCGCAGGTGGGGCCGGGTGTCGGTCAGGGGGCGGACGAGGCGGGCGGTGTCGTTGTGGGCGAGGGCCTGGTTCAGGTCGTCGATGGCGCCTTCGGCGCCGGCGGGCAGGCCGGCCAGGGCGGTGATCTGGCCGGCGAGGCGGCGCAGGTCGGCGGCGTTGTCGCGGGCCCAGGTGTCCACGCTGCGGTCGGCGGCCCGGGTGTCGCGGGTGGCCTGGACGCGTTCCTCGCCGGTGCTTCCGGCTTTGCCGGGGCGCATCCGGAGGTAGCGGCGTTCTGCGGCCTGACGGCTGGCGACTCCGAGGGGGCCGGCGAGGTCGGCCCAGCTGGCGCCCTGGCCGCGGGCGTTCTCGATCAGGCCGGTTTCCCAGCCGACGAGCTGCTCGCGGACCTCGCGGAGCATCAGCAGCGCGGCCAGGGCCGGGTGCGGGCCCGCGGCCGGTGCCGCTGCCGACGTGCTTGTGGAGGCTTGCTGCGCGTCCTTGACGGCCTGGTTGATGGTCTCCAGTGCCGCGGCGGCGGCCAGGAATGTGACGGGTGCAGTCGGCTCTGCGGCCTCGGTCATGGCGGTCTCCGTGGTCTGTCATCCTCCAGATGACTGCTTGCTTGTCATCGTTTCGATGACATGTTACAACGGAAGCACGTTGAAGCGCATTGGCAGTTCCTGCCTGAACCAACTGGAGGTGTTTCGCGATGTTGATGCGCACCGACCCGTTCCGCGAGATGGACCGGATCGTCCAGCAGCTTTCGGGTACGTCGGGCACGTGGTCGAAGCCGTCCGTCATGCCCATGGACGCCTACCGCGACGGCGACGCGTACGTGATCGCCTTCGACCTGCCCGGTGTGAGCACTGAGGCGATCGACATCGACGTCGAGCGGAACATGCTGACCGTGAAGGCCGAGCGCCGGCCCGTGGAGAAGTCCGACGGCGTGCAGATGGAGCTCTCCGAGCGCCCTCTCGGTGTCTTCTCCCGTCAGATCATGCTGGCCGACACGCTCGACACCGAGCGCATCGAGGCCGACTACGACGCGGGTGTCCTGACCCTGCGGATCCCGATCGCCGAGCGCGCCAAGCCTCGGAAGATCGCCATCGGCGGCGAGGCGGGCCGCAAGCAGATCTCCGGCTGATCCGGCCGGTACCTGCGGCGGAGGACGGGGAACCCGATCCCCCTCCGGCACCCCGTCCTCCGCACCCCTTGGCCCCTTTCACCCCTCCCATGAAGGAGGTGACGTGAGATGTCGATGCGCCGGGAAGCGTTCCTGGACCACGTCCAGGAGCGCGGCGAGTACCGGACCCGGGAAGAAGTCGAACGCGCAGCCCGCGTCGTCCTCGCCCTGCTGGGCGCCCACCTGGTCGGCACCGTGCGGGCCGAGCTCGCCGCCCGGCTCCCCGAGACCTACGCCCTGATCCTCCTCAACCCCCTGCAGGCCGCGGAGCCGCTCTCCCCCGAACGCTTCGTCCGCGCGACCGCAGCCTGGATCGAAGGCGCCACCGAGACGACGGCCCTGTGGGACATCGGCGCAGTCCTCTCCACCGTGGCCGCCGCAGCCGGAGACATCCTCATCCGGGACGTCCTGCTCCAGCTCCCGCCCGGCTACGACCTCCTCTTCGGCCACCCCCAGCCCACCTGACCGGCCGACACCATCGGCCGGACACCGAATCATCGACGAGAAAGGCAACCGCAGCACCATGTACGACCAGCCTCGACCGCACCAGGCCCACCCCGCCATGACGTTCGAGCAGATGCTGGAACGCGTGCGCTACGAAGGCGCCTACCCCACCCGCGAACGCGCAGAAGAAGCCGTCCGCACCGTCCTGGCCGCCCTCGGCCGCCAGCTCGTCGGAGACGAACGCGTCGACCTCGCCCAGGCCTTGCCCGTCGAAGCCGCCCTGGCCCTGACCGCCCAGATCCCCGCCACCGAACGGCTCACCGGCTGGAGCTTCATCAAGGACATGGCCGCCCGCGCCGGCACCAGCCCGGCGGTCGCCCGCTGGGACACCGGCGCCGTACTCGCCGTCGTCACCCGCCTCACCGGCCCCGACCTCCTCACCCGCATCCTCCACCAACTCCCCACCGGCTACGCACTCCTCTTCGGCCAGACGGAACTGCGCCAGCCGCAGCCCGCAGCGTGATGCGGTAGTTGCGGGAAGGCTCGGGACTGCACCCGGGGCCGGCTCTCAAGGCCGCAGGTGCCGCTAGGTGAACTCCGGCGTTGCGTAGGGGCCGTCCTGCGGAGTCCCGTGCGGTGCGGTGGTGTCGGCGCCCGGGATGTGTCCGGCGTGGGTTCCGGCGTCGTCGACGGGGTTGTGGTCCAACTCCGCTTCCGTCGGCAGCTGCCAGAAGTGGCGAGCATCGGCAGAGACGGCGTACACCGCGGCGAACCGCGTGGAAGCCGGCGCCGTGAGCGCGGCTTTGACGTAGCCGAAGGTGTCGCGTGGACTCAGCCGCCTCGCCAGGTGGCGGGGCTCGGTGGGTGCCTGCTCGCAACTGCCGATGCGCAGGCAGGTGACGGACAGCCCGAACTGGCCCGGTGAGGCGCTGCGTCGGGTGCAAGCCGGTCACGCGGTTGCTGCTGGCCAGGACCACTCGCCCGATTCCCGTTCGGCGCCTCCAGGTGCAGCGGCACGCGGTCGAGAAGGCGCACCCTGGCCGCCTCGCGCCGCAGGGCTTGCCGCACCACTGAGCCGATGTTCCCTGCCGCACCGGTGACGGCCACCGCTCCCAGAACCGTCGCGACTTCCCCCTCAACAACTCGAAACCCTGTGCCCCCCAAGCCGTGATCCTCCCACCGGAGGGTCCTGCGCGGCAGCGTTGCTCCGGCGGCTCACCGACCTCGTGTGGGTCAGCCGACGGATTCGACGGCGTTCAAGGCGGCGTCGAGGCGGTGGGTGGCCTCGTCGGCGATGTCCTGGAGGGCGGGCAGGCCCGTCAGGGTGACCATGACGCCGGGGTCCAGTGCCTGGACGGCGGTGCGGTCGCCGTCGGCACGGACGACGACGTTGCAGGGCAGGAGCAGGCCGACGGCGCGGTCGGCGTCCAGAGCCTGACGGGCGAGGGGCGGGTTGCAGGCTCCGAGGATCAGGTAGTCCTCCATGTCGTGGCCGAGCTTGGCCTTCAGGGTGGCGGTGACGTCGATCTCGGTGAGGATGCCGAAACCCTGCGCGGCCAGGGCGTCGCGGACGGCGGCGACGGTGGTGGCGAAGTCGGTGCTGCAGTGGACGGTCCGGTCGTAGCGCATGGCGTCATCCCTTTCGCTGGGTGCGTGGACTGGAGGGGGCCGGGCAGGCGCCCCGTGCGGACGGGTTCTCCCTGGCGTAAAAATACCCCCGGGGGTACCCGTGCTAGGCTCGAAATATACCCCCGGGGGTAATTGCCCAGCCGAACGGAGCAACCACGTGTTCTTCATCGACACCGTCGAGACCGAGAGCCTCGGAAACCGCAGCTACCTGGCGGGAGGCGCGCGCACCGCAGTGGCCGTCGACCCGCCCCGCGACATCGACCGGGTCCTGGCAGCGGCCGCCGCGCGGGGAGTGCGGATCTCCCACGTGGTGGAGACCCACGTCCACAACGACTACGTCACCGGGGGCCTGGACCTGGCTCGCCTGACCGGCGCCGTCTACCTGGTGCCCGTCGCCGCCCGTGTCTCCTTCGCCCGCACGCCCGTCGCCGACGGCGACACGGTGAGCGTGGACGAGGACATCACACTGCGGGCGCTGGCCACCCCCGGCCACACTCCACACCACACCTCCTACGTCCTGGAAGACCGAGGGGCGGTGGCGGCGGTCTTCACCGGCGGTTCGCTGCTGATCGGCTCGGTGGGCCGCCCGGACCTGGTGGAACCCCGGCTGACCGAAGAGCTGGCCCGGGACCAGCACGCCTCCGCCCACCGCCTGGCCGCCGAGCTCCCCGACGAGACGCCCGTACTGCCCACCCACGGCTTCGGCAGCTTCTGCTCCTCCTCCCAGTCCGAGGGCGACGCCACCACCATCGGCAAGGAGAAGTCCGCCAACGACGCCCTCGTCAAGGACGTCGACTCGTTCGTCGCCGCCCTGCTGGCCGGCCTGGACGACGTACCCGCCTACTACACCCACATGGGTCCGGCCAACGCCGCCGGCCCCCGGCCGGTGGACCTGAGCGCACCGCCCCTGACCGACGCGGCGGGCATCGCGGAGCGTCTGGCCGCCGGGGAGTGGGTGGTGGACCTGCGTAACCGGGTCGCCTTCGCCGAAGGGCACGTCGCGGGATCGTTCAACTTCGAGGCGGAGGGGAAGATCGCCACCTACCTCGCGTGGATGATCCCCTGGGGCAAGCCCGTCACCCTCCTCGCCGAATCACCCGCCCAGCTCGCCGCCGCCCAGCGCGAACTGGTCCGCGTCGGCATCGACCGCCCGGCCGCGGCCGCCACCGGCACCCCCGGTGACTGGATACCCGCCGGCCACACCCCGCGTTCCTTCCCCCGTGCCACCTTCGCCGACCTCGCCGCCCAGGAGTCCGGCCCGGACGTGGTCCTGGACGTACGCCGCGACTCCGAACGCGCCCAGGGCTGGATCGAAGGCTCCGTTCACATTCCCGTCCACCACCTGCACCAGCGCCTGGCCGACGTCCCCGCCGGGACGGTGTGGGTGCACTGCGCGGGCGGAATGCGCGCGGCCATCGCGGCCTCCCTGCTGGATGCCGCAGGCCGCGACGTCGTCGCCGTTGACGACTCCTTCGACGCCGCCATGGAGGCAGGCCTCCCGCTGACGGCCGGCAGCTGAACCACCACCTCTCCCCGACCCCGAGAACCGGAAGGAAGCCGGATGTCCCTCTTTCGACGCGGCACCGCCCGCCTCACCCCGATCCAGGCCCACCAGCGCACCACCGGCGGCGCCGTCGTACTCCTCGACGTGCGCGAGCAGGCCGAGTGGAACACCGGACACGCCCCCGACGCCGTGCACGCCCCGCTCTCCCGCCTCGCGGCCGGCACCGCCCTGCCCGCTGCCGCCGAAGGGCGGCCCCTGGTGGTGGTCTGCCGCTCCGGGCACCGTTCGCAACAGGCCGCCAAGCTGCTGACCGGACGCGGCATCGAGGCCGTCGACGTCAAGGGCGGCATGAACGCCTGGGCAGCGGCCGGACTACCGGTCGTCGACGCGCGCGGAAGCAGCGGCCGGATAACGTGAGCACGCTCGTACTCGCCCTCGCCGCCGGAGCCGTCATCGGACTGGCCCTCGGGGCGCTTGGGGGAGGCGGCAGCGTCCTGGCCGTGCCCGCCCTGATCTACCTCCTCGACTTCACTCCGGCCGCCGCCACCACCGCGTCCCTCATCATCGTCACAGCCACCTCCGCCACCGCCCTCTACGCCCACGCGACCTCCGGCAACGTCCGGTGGAAGACCGGCGCCTTCTTCGCGGCGGCAGGTATCCTGCCCGCCGTCGCCGCTGCCACCCTCGCCGCCCGCCTGCCCGAGGCGGTGCTGACCGCGGCGTTCGCCGCCGTAGCGGCCCTCGCCGCACTCGCCATGTTCAGAACCCCTCCCACCGACCGGCAGCCCCAGCCCGTCCGGCCCGCGCGGGCCGCCGGAGCGGGCGCCGGACTCGGCACGATCACCGGCTTCCTGGGCGTCGGCGGGGGCTTCCTCGCCGTCCCCGCCCTCGTGGGCGCCCTGGGCCTGCGCATGCGCGCGGCGGTCGGCACCAGTCTCCTGGTCATCACCGTCAACTCCCTCGCCGCACTCGCAGCCCGCGCCGGCACCCACACCCCCCTGCACTGGGCGGTCATCGCCCCCTTCACCGGCGCAGCGATCCTCGGAGCCTGGGACGGCAAACGACTCGCCGCCAAGATCTCCGGAACCACACTCCAGCGGACCTTCGCGGGCGTACTCCTGGCTGTCGCCGCCTTCATGCTCGCCGACGTCATCCGCTGACCCGGCAACACGCCCCCTCCCCGGCCGCCATCACCGACACCCTCAGGGGTATTCGGCAGAACGGGCCGGCACCCCCACATGGATGGAACCCGCACCATGGCCCACCCCCGCACCCTCGACCCCCACCAGGCCAGCAGCCGCCTGCACGAACTGATCGTCTTGGACGTCCGCACCCCCGGCGAATACGCCACCGGCCACCTCCCGGGCGCCCTCAACATCCCCCTCGACCATCTCACCCGCGCCCTGCCCGACATTCGCGCGGCCGCCGCCCGCGGCGACATCCTCGTCGTCTGCGCCTCCGGCGCCCGCTCCGAGAACGCCTGCAACACCCTTGCCGACAACGGCATCACCACCGCCACGCTCGCCGGAGGCACCGGAGCGTGGGCCGCAGGAGGCCACACCCTCCACCACCCCCAGGGGGCCACCCGCACCACCTGGAGCATGGAACGCCAGGTCCGTCTCAGCGCCGGCGCCGTCGTCCTGACCGGCCTCGCGCTGGGCCGCCTGCGCCCCGCCTTCCGCCTCGCCTCCGCGGGCGTCGCGGGCGGCCTGGTCTTCTCCTCCCTCACCAACACCTGCGGCATGGCCGACCTCTTGGCCAAGCTCCCTCACAACCGCCCCCGCCAGGGCGACCTGGAGGCAACCCTCGCCGCCCTGCGCTACCGCTGACCTCAGGGGGAAGATACCCCCTGGGGTACCATGGGGTGAGAATGCAACAGCCCAGGAGGCACCGGTGAAGGTCGACGACGACGCAGTCAACGCAGTCCTCAACCGACTGCGCCGCGCCCAAGGCCAGCTGGCCGGCGTCATCGCCATGATCGAAGCCGGCCGCGACTGCAAGGACGTCGTCACTCAGCTCGCGGCGGTCTCCAAGGCCTTGGACCGCGCCGGCTTCAAGATCGTGGCCAGCGGCATGCGCCAGTGCATGACCGACGCCGGCGAGAACCAGGCCCCCATGACCGAGGAAGAACTCGAAAAGCTCTTCCTCGCCCTCGCCTGACCCGCCCCCGCACCGGAACGGCATCCTCACGATGGCCGACGTGGCACCACGGAATGGAACCAGCCGTGCCGCAACGTGCCAGTAGGTACGGTCAACAGTGCTTGACGGGGGATCCGTAGAAGTAGCCGAAACGTCGGGCCAGGCCACTGTACCCGCAGGTCAGGCGCTATGCGGGTACAGCAAGTGCCGAGTGGTTCCCAAGCTCACAGCCGGGGTTCGATTCCCGTCATCCGCTCGTGAACGAAGGCCAAAGTCGCAGACTTGGGCCTTCATGGTTTGACCTTCGCTCTTTGTCCCGGACCCGATGAGGACGGTCCGGGACAAAGGGCCCGTGTCGCGTCACCCGCTGCGGCGGACCCGCGCCCGCCCACGGAGCAGCACGCCGGCGCCTCCTGCTGATCGGCGGGGCCGTAGAAGTCGGACCCGAGACAACTTCCTCAACGTCCAGGCGACGCTCCGGTCGCTCGACACACGAAACAAACTGTCCGCGCCTGGCAGCGACGCGTGGTTCTAAGCTTACTGTCGTAGTTCCGCGCCCTCAGCGATTTCGACCTCTCCCCGATGACATGCTGTGTGGTGGCGACGTACGCCGTGCCACCATCCCCTTCCTCCGGTACTCGTCCACCTTTTCGATCTCTCGGGGTTTTGCGGATCCCTGCGCCACGCTCGCTCCCGTGGGCTTCCGGTTGTCAGCGGCGCTACGGTCCCCCCGTGTCTTTGCCGGGGCGGGCGACATGCGAGCGTGGGGTGCCAAGTTCTTCGCCGGGATGCCTTGGATCGTGGGCACCAGGTTCGGGGAGCAGCATGGAGGAAGAGCCCTCAACCGGCGCACGCCCCTGGCGGGCTCCGCTGAGGAGGGAGCCTTTCAGGATGGGTACACAAGAGCCGCTCCCCGGACAGGAGCGGGGCGGCCCGGCGGGGCTGTCACCGCCGGGTGGGCTGCTCGATCTGCTCAGTGTGGCCGCGATCGTGCTGGATACACGTGGGCGGATCGTGTTCTGGAGCCCGCAGGCCGATGAGGTGTTCGGGTACACCGCCGAGGAGGCCCTGGGCCAGTACGCGGCGCACCTGCTGGTCCACGAGGAGCACCAAGACCTCGTGGTCAAGTTGTTCGCCGAAGTGATGGGGACCGGCGCGAGCTGGGCCGGCGCGTTCCCGATCCGTTACAAGGACGGCAGCACGCGCCTGGTGGAGTTCCGCAATATGCGGCTGCTGGACTACCTCGGCGACACCTACGCCCTGGGTGTCGCCGCCGACCAGACCACGCTGCAACGGTTTGAGACCGACCTGGCTCTCTCCCAGCGCCTGGTGGCGCAGGCACCCATCGGCATCGCCCTCATGGACACCGATCTGCGATACCTGCTGGTGAACCCGGCTTTGGAGCGCATCAACGGCATCCCCGCCGCCGACCACATCGGCAAGCACCCCCGCGACATCCTGAGCCTTCTCGACGTGGAGACGATTGAGTCCGCTCTGCGCCAGGTGCTGATCACCGGCACACCGGTGATCGACCAGTACACCGTCGGCCGCACGCCGGCCGACCCGGACCACGACCACGCCTGGTCGGTGTCCTACTTCCGCATCGATGGCGCCAGCGGGCGGGTGATCGGCGTGGCGAACTCGGTGGTCGACGTCAGCGAACGCCACCAGGCAACCACCGAAGCCGATCGGGCCCGGCGCCGGCTCGCGGTGATCGCCGACGCCTCCGCCCGTGTCGGCACCAGCCTGGAGGTGGAGCGCACCGCGCAGGAGCTGGTCCACGTCGCCGTGCCCGACCTGGCCGACGTCGCGGCCGTCGACGTCCTCGACGACGTCCTCGCCTTCCGCCGCGCCACCCCATCCCGCGCCCTGGGCCCGGAAACGTTCCGGGCCCTCGCCGTGGCCGCCGCCTACCCGACACCCGCGATTACGGCCTCGCTGCCGGCCGGGAACCTGGCGGCGTACGGCGCGGACCGGCTGATCACCCGCTGCGTACACACCGGAGCGCCCGTCGTCGTGGCCCACGCCAGCGGCGACGACCTCACCCACATCGCCCGAGATGCCGACGCCGCTGCTGCCTTTGCGCAGGCCGGCGTGCACTCCTATCTGGCCGTGCCGCTGATCGCCCGCAACGAGGTCCTCGGCGCATTCGACCTGCTGCGCGCCCGAAACCCCCTGCCCTTCGATGAGGACGACGTCCTGCTCGCCTGGGAGATCGCAGCCCGGGCCGCCGTAGCCATCGACAACGCCCGCTGGCACCAGAGCGTCCGCAACACCGCAGAGACCCTCCAGCGCAGCCTCCTGCCGAGCCACCCACCTCCGCTCACGGGCCTTACCGTCGCTTCCCTCTATCAGCCCGCCCAGGCGACCAGCGAGGTGGGAGGCGACTGGTACGACGTCATCCCCCTGACCGGCGACAAGACCGCCCTGGTGGTCGGGGACGTCATGGGCAACGGCATCGACGCCGCCGCCACCATGGGCCGCCTGCGCACCGCCACCTGTGCCTTCACCGACCTCAATCTGGAACCCGACCAGGTGCTTCAACACCTCGACAAGATCACCTGCGGGCTCGAGCACTACATAGCCACCTGCATCTACGCCGTCTACGACCCCCGGTGCCGCATCGCCAACGCCGGACACCTGCCACCCGTCCTCGCCGCAATCGGCCGGCGTCCCCGCCTGCTCGATCTGCCCACCGGCGCACCCCTCGGCATCGGCGGCGTCCCCTTCCACACCACCGCCTTCGACCTGGGCCCCGGCGACCGGCTCGTCCTCTACACCGACGGCCTGGTCGAAACACGCCGCCACCCCATCGACGAGCGCCTGAACACCCTCCTGGACACCCTTGACGGACCGCGCCGCCCCCTGGACGACACCTGCCAGTGGCTCTTGAACTCACTGCGACACCCCGACGATCACGACGACGTGGCGATCCTCATCGCCCAAGCCATATGTGCACCGGCCGAGCGCCACGGCACCTGAGCGCGACTGGCTACTGGACGCTCCATGCTGCGTACAGACGCCACCACCCGCGCCCCCTTCACCGGGGCTGTGGCGCGAGCCTGTTCAACCTGCGGGTCATCTCCGCTCAGGCGACTTGGAAGCGTGAGGTTCGCGGCGCGGCTCCGGTGTCCACGGACCTGCGCCGCGATGCGGGCGTCGTCGTTGGGCGACGCCCGCATCGTGTCAGCCGACGGTCAGGGTGAGCCGCCGGTCTGGAACTGCAGGAACAGCCGCCACTTCCTGGCGGTGTCTGCCGAGCGTGCCATGCGCCGGGAGAGGTGGATCCCGACGCAGGCGGCCAGTGCCATGCCCCGGGACGTGTCACCCGCCTCCGATGCCACGTTCTCGCGTATGGAGCCCGCAGAAACCATGGGGACCGGCACCGCCGCCGCCATCGAGGCCGGCGATCTGACCCTGGGTACGCGTGCCGCCGGCGGAACACATTGCGCGGGCTCATCGTTATCTCGGATCCCCCAGGGGCAATTGCTCGCTCGTCGGGAAGGGATCGCCATGCACGGTTACGTGGCCCACAAGGACGATGCCCTCAAGCGGCTGCGCCGCATCGAGGGTCAGGTCTGCGGCCTGCAACGCCTGGTCGAGGAGGACGCCTAATACACCGACGTCCTCACCCAGGTCGGCGCCACCACCAAGGCACTGCAGTCCTTCGGGCTCACCATGCTGGAGGACCACATCCAGTCCTGTGTGGCCGACGCGATCGCCGGCGGCGGGGACCAGGCCAAGGGCCAGGTCGCCGAAGCCTCCCAGGCCATCGCCCGCATGGTCCGCTCCTGAGCGGCAGCGGCCCCGTACGGGAGGCTGTCAGCTTCGTCCAGCCCCGTTGTGCATGGCAGTGACCAGCCAGGAGCTGCTGCGCAGCCACACCGATCCCTCTGCCTCGTGACGGTGCAGAGTATCCGTCAGTGCCTGGCGCGCCTCCGCCTGCTGCGGCGGGGTGACCTGGCTGAGTAGATGGCGTCCCGGGCCGGAGTCCAGCAGGAACGCTGCGGCGTCGGCCGCGTCGGCGCCCCAGTGTCCCGGCACCTCGAGCCGCTGCACGTCGACTTCGCCGAACCCGCCCGCGGTGACCAGGGTGCGAATGTGCTCGGGGTCGGTGAGTGAGAACATGCCGGGGCCGCCGGGCTTACCGAAGCCGCCGAGCGGCAGGATGCCCTCCAGTGAGGCCAGCGCCTCAAGCCACTCGTTGGCTTCGGCTTCGGCGGCGCAGATGAAGGCCAGTCGGCCGCCGGGCCGCAGTGCGCGGTGGAGGTTGGCGAACGCGGCGACGGGGTCGGTGAAGAAGGTCATGCCGTACCGGCTGATGACCGCGTCGAATCCCTCAGCATCGAAAGCGTGGACCTGGGCGTCGCCTTGCACGAAGGAGACGTTCTCCACCCTTTCGCGCTGGGCGCACTCGCGGGCCCGCTCCAGCATGGGGCCGGACAGGTCCAGCCCGAGCGCCCGGCCCCGGACGGCGCGCTGGGCCGCGAGGAGGGTGCTGCGCCCGGCCCCGCAGCCGATGTCCAGCACGTGATCGCTTTCCGTGATGGCTGCGGCGTCCAGGAGGGGCTGGTTGAAGCCGTTGTTGATGGCGTCCCAGCGCTCCTGGCTGCGGGCCCACTGCTCGCCCTCGTAACCGTTCCACGCCTCGGCCTGTGCGGTGTTGGCGAATCGAGCCATGGGTGAACTCCGTCCCGCCGGGGCGCAGCGCGGCGCCCCGGCTCTAGTATGGGCAAGCGCCCAAACAGTATGGGCGTTCGCCCATACTCGCAACGGGCTTGATGAAAGGGGCTGTTGTGTCACCTCGTGGAGTGGCGATTCCGGACCTGCGCGAGCGGTTGTTCGCGGCGGCGGAGCGCGTAGTGGCCCGTGACGGTGCGGCGGGCCTCACGAGCCGGGCCGTCACCGCTGAGGCGGATTGCGGCAAGGGCGTCCTGCACACCCACTTCGCCGGCCTGGACGAGTTCGTCGCCGAACTGATTCTGGACCGGTTCGCGCGCAGTGCCCGCCAAGCCGCGGCGCTGCACGAGAAGGTGGGGCAGGCCACGGTCGCGGGGAATCTCCAGAGCGTTGTTCTCGCCTTGCTGGATGCCCTGCCCCCGGCAGTGGTGGGCCTGGCGCTGACACGCCCGGCGGCCGCGCTGCACACCCGGGAAGGCTTCCAGTCCGGAGCGCCTGCGTTCGACGCGATCCAGCACGCTTTCACCGCCTACCTGCAGGCGGAGCAGGTTGGCGGCCGGATGGCCTCGGACGCCGACACCGCCACCATCGCGCTAGCACTGGTCGGCACGATGCATCACCTGCTGATGACACGCGTTCCCGGCCGCGGTGAGGAGCCGGAAACGATCATCGGGCGGCTGCTGGCCGTACTGCTGGGTGGTGCCGAGCAGCCGCCGATGGAGTGACCTCGGAGTCAGTGCCCGTGCGCGTGCCCGTCGTCGTGGGACTGCTCAGACGGGGGAGTGGCGGGAGCCGTGCGGGCCGGAGCCGTCGGCTTGGACTGCGGGGTCGGCTGCGTGCTGCCGGTCACGGTCGGTTCCTCGTGGTGGGTCTCGCTCTCGCCGGCGCCGGTGCCGTGGCTGTGCCCGCCTGATTCCGGGGCCATGGAGGACGCGACGTAGCGCAGGCCGGCGAAGGCGGCGACGGCTGTGAGGAGGATGGCGAGTCCGGTCAGGCCGAAGATGCGTCGCCAGGAGGCGTCCTCGTCTTTGATCACGAAGGCGATGAAGGAGAGCAGGATGCCTGCGGGGATGAGGGTGGCGGCGCGGGTGGGGAAGTCCGAGAAGTGCTGGAGGCCGCCGCTGAGCATGCCGATGCCGAAGGAGAGCAGCAGAGAGGCGCCCATGATGCCCGCCACCTGCTTGAACGTCGCCTTGCGGCGGGTGAGCAGGAACTCGTTGAGCGCGGTCGCGGCGAGGAAGAGCAGGACGCCGTAGAGGGCGATGCGGGTGTAGCGGGCGGGGTCCAGGGGGTGGTGGACGACGGCGCCGCTGATCAGGCCGGCGCCGACGAAGTAGCCGACGTATCCGAGGTAGCGGGCCAGGAGCCTCTTGCGTCGGGAGCGGGCCTCGCGGATCTCGCTGCGGCCGGCTGACCGGGGTGCGGGGACGGGCGCGGCCGGGGCGCGGTCGGCGAGCTGGGTGGGCGTCATGGGGACTCCTTGCAGGCGTACGGGTGCAGCCCGGGCCGAGCCGACGACGGTCGCGTCGCGGTAGTGGCAGGAGCGGTTGCCGGAGGGCAGGCTGCACCGGGCCCGGCCCCGGTTCGGGGCGGGCAGGGTTACGTATGTGCGGGCAGCATGAGCTCACCGACGGCCTACGGAGGCGCCGGGAGCCGGGAGTGGTCTAGATGCGCAGGATTGCTGTGGTGCCTGGCGGTCGTGAGCCGCCCAGGGCCGGAGCGGGACCGTGATACCGGTCCGGGGACGCAGCGAGCACCGCCGGCAGGATCCGCGTAAGGGCGTGCTCGGTGGGAGGGATCAGCGTCGGCGGCTGCTGCGGCGCGCTGGTGGCGCACTCCTCGGCGGTGTGGGACGCGCCGTGTCCCTCGCCGTGATGGTCGTCCGGGGTGCTCTCGGCGAGCGCCGAATCCGTGGTGGAGGTGAGGAAGCCGGCGGCCGTGTCGGTGTGGCCGCGGACCCCGTCGAGGCTGACGCCGTGCGAGTAGAGGAAGGCGAACACCAGCATGGCCACCAGCAGCACACATCGCGGGCCCGCGAGAATGCGGGTCCGCAAGGTGGAGGTACGGGGCCGGGCGGTGTTCACGTCGCGATCCTATCCACGGCCCCGTGGCGGCCTGCGGGGCGGTCCCCGCAGGCTTCACTCCGATAGGTGATCTTGCGGCTGGCTCCGGGCAAGTCAGTGCCCTGGGTTCATGTGGCCCGGTTGGTGCACGGTATTCCACGGGCGTCCGCCGTCCTTGGACTCGTAGACGGCGTCGTTCGTGTCGGCGGCCAGCAGGTGGGCGGGGCTTGCCGCGGTCAGTACCGCGGGCTGTACACCGCCCGGGAGGCGGCCGCGTTCGCTCCAGGACCTGCCGTCGCCGCTGGCCACGACCTTGCCGTCGGCAGCGAGGGCGATCAGCTGGTCCGGGGCGGGCCGCTCTACGGCGGCCAGGGCCGGTGCGCCGGGGACCGGCTGGAAGGTGGCACCGCCGTCGGTGCTGTGCAGCAGTCCGTCGCGGGTGGTCGCCCACACCTCCTGGGGCGCCCCTGCGTGGGCGGCCAGGTCGCCGCCTGGGATCTTCGCGCGCCGTTCCCAGGTCGCGCCGCCGTCCTTGCTGGCCCAGATCTGCGAGGTCTGGCTGTCGAGGCCGTAGAGGGTCGGGCCGGCCTGCTGGAGGGAGTTGAAGCCGGCGTCCCCTCCGGCGGAGACGGTGGTCCAGGCCTGGCCGGTGTCCGCGCTGCGGATCAGGCCCAGCTGCGGTGAGGTCGCGGTGGGGTCGGTGGGGGAGGGGTGGCCGCTGGCGAGGAAGGTGCGCGGGTCGGTGACGGTGAAGCCCATCGTGTCCTGGTAGCGGTCGGCGATCCGTACGGCGCGGGTGGGGCCGAGGCGGAAGACGCGAGATGCCCGGCGGCGTAGAGGGTGCCGTCGGCGGGGGCGACGCCGAGACCGTGGAGGTGCCCGGTTCCCGGGACGGGATCGCCGGCCTTGGGCGCGGTGGCCTTGGGGCTTGTGGTCGAGCGGGCGGTCAGCAGCAGGCGCCGACCGCCACAGCGACCGCGGGTATCCGGAAGCGGATGGTCATGTGTGAGGTCCAGAACGATTGAGAAGGGACAGGCGGGCGGGTGCGGGCAGCCATCACCGGCTGCCCGCACCGAGGCGTGCTGAATCGCGTCAGCTCTTGTTGCCGAGGAGGGCGTTCATCCGGGCGATCTCCGCGCTCTGGGAGGTGATGATCGCTCCGGCCATCTCCTTGGCAGGCCCGTACTTCCCGTCGGACTGCTCGATCTTCGCCATGGCGACCGCGCCCTCGTGGTGCTTGACCATCATCTGGAGGAAGGCGGTGTCGAACGCCTTGCCGGACGAGGACTCCAGCTGCATCATCTCCTCGGCCGACATCATCCCGGACATGTCGTGCCCGCCGTGGCCTTGGCCCTCGGCCGGGACCTGCTCGCCCCAGGAGGTCAGCCAGCCGGACAGAGTCTTGATCTCCGGGTCCTGAGCCTTCTTGATCTCGGTGGCGAGCTTCTTCACCTCGGCCGACTCCGCGTGGGTCGCGGCGAGGCCGGCCATCTCGATGGCCTGACGGTGGTGGGGGATCATCCCCTGGGCGAAGGTGACGTCGGCCGCGTGGTGGTCGCCCTGCTGTGCCGGGGCGGATGTGGACGGCGAGGTGGTGCTGTGGCCGTTGTGGGCCGAACCGGCGTTGTCGCCGTTTCCGCCGCAGGAAGCGAGGACGAGGGCGGCGGTGGCGGCTGCTGCCACTGCGGTGGCGCGGCGGATCAGGGAACGCTTGGTGGTCATAGTGGTGCAACTCCTGCGGTGAAGGCGCGCGCGATGGGCGTGCCGGGGTAAGGGCTGGTCCGAGAGCTCGGGCTGCCCTATACGCGCAGGAGTTGCAGTTCGCTCAGTGACGGTGGCGCGCGTCCGCCAACCGCACTGCTCATGTCGATTCCGAGATCGAGGACCGGCGCGGCCGTAACGATGGTCAAGGCGGCGGCCGGAGAGTCCAGGACCGGGGTGCCCGCCGTGCCCGCGGCGGCGCAGGTCGCATCCGCGTGCTGGGCGTGCCCGCTGCCGCCGTCGCCGACCGGCTCGTCGGCACGCACCGCGGGGTCGAGCTTCATTGCGTGCTCGCCCGCCCCAGGAGTGCCGTGCCCGATGGCCGTCTCGTCGGCGGCCGCGCACCCGGGTGCGGCGGCGGAAGCCGGAACAGCACCCGGCCCCAGGCCGTGCATGGCCACGAGCCCGACCAGTACGGCCAAGACCAGCAGCAGGTGGGAGCGCAGCCCGAGGGGCGTCACCGCGCGCCTCGCCTGCTGATCCATAGCGGCATCGTAAGCGCCTCTTCCTCACGGTGCGAAGCCGGGCCGGGTTTCCTGCATCTTGGGAAATACCTGCAGGGGGTATACGGTTCATTTCATCGACAGATACCCCTTGGGGGTGGGAGCGGTCATGTCTACCGTCAATCCGCGTCGCTGGTGGGCCATGGGTCTCCCAGGGGGATCTGCAGTGGGTGTTCAACGCCTACGTCATCGCCTTCGGCGGACTGCTTCTTCTGGGGGGCCGCCTCTCCGACCTCCTCGGAGCCCGGAAGGTCTTCATGGTCGGCTGGAGCGTCCTGATCGCCGGCTCCGTGCTGGCTGCGGCCGCGACCACCGCTTGGGTGGAGGCCGCAGGTCGTGCGGTGCAGGGCGTGGGCGGCACGCTCATCGCACCTGCCTCCATGACCCTGTTGATGATGCTCTTCGGGTACGACCCCAAGGAGCTCGGGAAGGCCCTCGCCCTCTACGGCGCCGCCGTACCGGCCGGCGGTACGGCGGGTGTGTTCCTGGGCGGGGTGTTCACCGAGTGGGCCAGCTGGCCCTGGGTCTTCATCGTCTACGTCCCCATCGGCATCGCCACCTTGCTGGCCACGGGCTTCCTCCCGGCCGTCAGCGCCCGCCGCGGGGGCGGGGTGGACGTCCTCGGCGCGGCCGCCGTCACCGCCGGGCTTGCGCTCACCGTCTTCGCCGTCGTCCGCGCCCCCGAAGCCGGCTGGACCTCGGCCGCGACCCTCGTCGAACTCTTCTCGGGTCTGGTGCTGCTGACCCTATTCGTACTGATCCAGCGGGTCTCGAAGGCGCCGCTCATGCCGCTCGGCATCTGGCGCACCCCCGGCCTGGGCGTCTCCGACCTGGCCATGGCCCTGCTCGGGGCAGCCTGGATCCCGATGTGGTACTTCCTCAACCTCTACCTCCAGCAGGCGCTCGGCTACGGTGCCTTCGCCTCCGGAGCGGCGCTGCTGCCCATGACCGGTCTGCTGATGCTGCTCATGACCTCGCACATCGAGGCGGCGCAGGATCGTGCCGCTTCCGGGGTGGAGCAGCATCAGGCTGTACTCCCACGGCTTGTCCAGCCCTATTCGGAAGCGCAGGTCGAGACGGCAGGAGAGATCGGTCTGGACGGGTGTGCTGGCCTCGACGTGAAAGGGGGAGGACAGGCGACGTGGCGCATTCTTCTGCTTCCACCGGAACGGCAGGTGGAGGGCGCCTCCGACCTTGCCCCCGAGGATTTTTTCCGCCAGGGCGTCGATCATCACCTCGTCAGGGCCCATCCATCCCCCTCAGCGTCGAGGTGACGAACATAGACCCGGTAACCGCGTGATTCATAAGGCGGAGGATCAGCGTCTTGCGCCGAGCGGCGGCTACGACGCGAGGTCGATCCCGATCTCTGGCGGCTGCTGGAGCGTGTTGTGGACGGTGCAGTGCGAGGCGACGGCGAGAAGACCCGCGCGCCGCGTTTCGGGCATCTGCGGGGGCGGCTCGATCACCAGGCGCACTGCGGCCACCCTGGCGGGTCGGTCGGTGGCCATGGCGAACTCTGCCCGCACGGCCAGGCCGTCGCTCGACAGACCGTGGCGCAGCAGGTAGCGCCCCGCGTAGAAGGCGACGCACGTAGCCAAGGAGGCTGCGAACAGCTCGGTCGGCGTGGGCGCGGTGTCCGTCCCGCCCGCGTCCGTGGGCTGGTCGACACGGAAGCGGTGGCCGCGCACGTCGACCACATAGACATCGCCGTCGACGTGGGCGACATCGAGCCGGTGGGCAGCCTCCGGCAGCCGAGTACCAGACCTTCCCGGTGCAGTGTCGGTCATGGCCGTACCTCCGGTTCCGGTGGGTGCTGCCACTGTCGGCGATCCGTCGGCCTCGGGCATGGGTCCTTCGGGCAGCTGTCTGGCCCGGTCGGCCCCTCACGCCACCGAAGGCGGAGCGCGAAGCTGGATACCGCGCTCGGACGCTTCCGGTCGTTCCGCTCCGACGCGTCGAGGAGGAGGTACGACATGACTGTTCAGGTCACTGTGGGTCTGGACGGATCCTCCGAGAGTGTCGCCGCGGCCGCCTGGGCCGCACGCGAGGCCGTACGGCGCGAGGCCCCCCTGCGCATGGTCCACGTGGAGGAGTTGCCGGTCGCGCCCGCGATTCCCTACCCGATCGCCGCCTACGATGCGGAGCGGTCCACGGGACCGCTCCGCGACACGGCCGAGCAACTGAGCAAGGACCACCCGGGGCTTGAGGTGACGACCGAAGAGGTGCGTGGGCGCGCTCGCTCCCTGCTGAGTGCGGCCGCCGACGAGTCGGATCTCATGGTGCTCGGCTCCCGCGGGCTCGGAGGACTCGTTGGGTTCCAGGCCGGGTCTGTTTCTCTGGCCGTCGTTCGCCGCTCACACCGGCCGGTCGTGCTCGTACGCGCCGACCGGGCGGACGCCCCGGCCGCGGGAGAGGTGCCCGGACCGGCTGTCGGCGAGATCGTCGCGGGCGCCGACCTCCGACACTCGAACACGCCCGTGCTCGCCTTCGCGTTCCTGGAGGCGGCGCGTCGGGGCGTGAGGGTTCGCGTCGTGCACGGCTGGACTCTGCCCGGTCCGTCCGTGTACGCGATGGTGGCCGATCCAGGCATTGGCGAGACGGTCGGTGGCCACGTCGCATCCGCTCTGGCAGAACTGGTCCGGCCCTTGCGCAGGAGCTGACCGGACGTCCAAGTTGTCGAGGAAGCCGTCATCGGAGCCGCCGCGGTTCAGCTCGTGGACGCCTCGGAGGGCGCGGAACTCGTGGTGGTCGGGCGCCGCAGGCACCCGGCGCCGATGGGGCCCACATCGGTCACGTGCCGCACCGGTCGCCGTCGTGCCCTTCGGCTAGTCCCGAGATCCGGCGACGAGGGACAGGCAGGTGCGGCGAGACCCTGCTCAGCCGCGGCGGGCGGTCCGCACCTGTGGGCGGAGGGACCGGGCCACCTCCACGTCGAACGGTTCGGTGCTGGGGGTGAGCATCGCCGCGGCGGCCGTGGCCACCCCCAGCGCGCAGGCGCTGACGGGGTCCTCGCCGGCGGCCAGCCGCGTGGTGAGGGCGGCGACCATGCTGTCTCCCGCCCCGGCGTCGCTCAGGGGCTCACCGGGCAGCGGCGGTGCGTGGAGTTCGGTGTGGCCGTGCACGGTCGAGCACAGCGCGCCCAGCGCTCCGAGGGTGGTGACGGCGATCTCGGCGGCCCCCGTGGTGAGCAGGCGCTCGTTGAGGGCTCGGGCGTCGTCGAAGCCGCTGACGGGGTGGCCGGTCAGGGTCTCGGCCTCGGTTCGGTTGCACCTGAACAGGAACACGCCTGCGGCGAGCGCTGCCGGGAGCGCCGGCCCGGAGGTGTCGAGGATCAGCCGGGATCCGGCGTCCCCGACCCGGCGGGCGACGGCAGCGTAGTAGTCGTCCGGCAGCCCGGCGGGCAGGCTGCCGCTGGCGACGACGTACGAGGGACTGCCGGCCACGAACCGCTCCAGCACCTCCAGGCACCGCTCTCCCTCGTGCCGGTGCAGGCGCGGGCCGGGCGGCACGATGTGGAAACTGCGGCGCGATTGCGTCTCGAAGAGCACGAGCGCTTCGCGGGTGTCGTCGGCGATGTCGACGGCGACGTGGTCGATGCCCTCTTCGTCCAGCAGCCGGTTGACGCGCAGGCCGACCTCGCCTCCCGCGGTGTGGACGGCGGTGGCCCGTCCCCCGAACCGCACGACGTGACGGGCGACATTGATCCCTCCGCCCCCGACGGCCACCGACCTGACCCGCGCACGGTTCTTGCCGATGCCCTCCAGGCGATCGACCTCCCAGCAGAGATCGACCGCAGGATTCATCGTCAAGGTGAGGATCGACGGCCCGGAGGCACTCCCCGATCCCCCCGCACCGTCGGGAGTCTCGGCTGTGGAGGGGGACGGAGTCGCGGCCGTGTTCATCGCGGTGCCCTGGAGGCCGCGCTGGCGCCTACCCCGCGCACCACCTGCTGGGCACGGCCCCGCTCACGGCGGCCTGAGGAGACCGGGGCCTGATCCCACGCGCTGAGGTCAATCCCGAGCGTGGCCGCGCCCTGGGAGAGCTTCGAGTCCTGACGATCGTGCCGACCGTTGATCAGATGAGGCATTGCCATGCCCGCTGTCCTCTCGCGCTGGCTGCCGGATGCCGTTCTCAGCCTGGTGCTGTGGCTGCTCGGGCCTCGAGTACGGTGATCGTGAGCCCACCGTCGGCCAGGGACGCGCTGCTGTTCAGCCCTCACCCCCGAGGGGAGTACGGCCGGCACCCGAATAGGCCGGAACGGCGCATGACGTACCCGTGGCCCACCTGGGAACTGGTCCGTGCGGCCGAAGGTCTCGTCCAGCTCCACTGGCCCGGCGCCGCCCGGGCGAGATCAACGTATTCACCTCCGTGGACAGCGACACGTCCGACCCGGCTCCCATACTGGAACAGTCTGACGTCTCCTGCATTCCGGCTCTCGGCTGGGTCTGTTCCCCGGCTGGTAGTTCTGACGGGAGCATCGGGTAGCCGGTGACCGCTGCGGCATCCGGGCAAGATCCTGGTGAACTTTCGGACCGGTCTGGGGCGAGGCACCCTGGGACCGGGCAGGCAGCTCGGGTGGGCGCAGCGGCCATCGGCCGAATTCACCATCGACTCGTCGACCTCGCTCTCGCCCTGCTCCACGACCCCGTACGCGGCGATCTCCGCCCCTGGACGGACAAGAAGGGGCCGGGAGGGCGATGGCCCTCGGGCGGAGCGGCGGCGCGCGGGACGATGGGGACCTTTGGTCCCGATCGCGGTCCCGGGCGGCCCTCTCCCGAGCGCGTCGGCAGTGCCACCGTGAGTGGTGTCCCCCGTCGGCTTATCGGTTGGGAGGAACCGTGGAAAGCACCTTCCGCACCCCGGATACCAGTTCAGTGGTTGTTGGCGTCGACGGCTCGAACGCGGCACGTACGGCCGCCATGTGGGCAGCAGCAGAGGCCGCACGCCGCGACCGCCCCCTGCACATCGTCTACGGGGCCGACACCGACGGCAGGACCCTCTACCTGTCGGCGGAGATCATCGAACGGGTCCGCGCCAACGGCCGGGAACTCCTGGACGAAACGGCGAAGGCTGTTACCGACCAGTACCCAGGTCTGCGCGTGAGCACGGAGTTCAGCCGAGCCGACGCCGTCAGCACCCTCCACCGGGCCGGTGCCCTGCACGGCACCATCGTGGTGGGCAATCGCGGCGTCGGCGGATTCGACTCGCTCATGCTCGGCTCGGTCGGCCTGGACGTCGCGGCTGCCGCCATGACCCCGGTCGTCATTGTCCGGGGCCTCGACGGGGCCAAGGAGACCGGAACCGTCCTCGCCGCCATCCGTGACGAGCACGACCTCCTGTACGCCCGCTACGCCGCGTGCGAGGCCGTACTGCGCAAGGGATCGCTCCGACTCCTGCACGTCTGGAACATCCTGCAGTCCGTAGGCCTGGTTGTGAGCATGCTCGACGACGTCGACGAGATCGCGGCCACGCACGCGGAAGCCTTGCGTGCCGTCACCGACGCGGTCCGCGACGAGTTCCCCGACCTCGAGGTGCGGGCCGACGCCGAGAAGAGCATCTCCGTGGCCGGCGTCCTGGTCGAAGGTTCCCGCCGCGCCGACCTGCTCGTCATGGGCGGCCGCCGGGTCCCCGGCGCCCTCGGGATTACCCGCAGCCTGGGCAGGGCCACGCACAGCGTCCTGCACCACGCGCACTGCCCCGTCCTCCTCATTCCCCGGATGGGCAGCGACTTCGGGAGCAGGCCATGACCGGCCGCAAGGGCCGAGACATCGTCGTCGGGATCGACCCAGCCAGGGACTGGCATCTGCCCCTCGCCTGGGCCGCCGACGAGGCGCACCGCCGTCGGCTTCCCTTGCGCCTGGTGCTCGCGGTGGCGCCGCAGCACGACACCCACCACGTCGACGACACCCCGGGCCACATGGCCCTGCGACGGGCGGGAGCCGACAGGCTCGACCAGGCTCGCAACTGGGTAGACGCCCGTCACCCGGAGGTGGACGTCACCGGCGACCTGCTCCACGGGTTCCCCGTCCCTGTCCTGGGCAGGGTGGCCAAGGAGGCCCGGCTGGTCGTGCTCGGCTCGCGACACCTGAGCCGCACCGCGGAGTTCTTCAGCGCGGGCTCCATCGTGGTCCCCGTCAGCGCCCAGGCCAGTTGCCCGGTCGTCGTCGTGGGCGAGGGGGAGCACATCAGCCGGCAGCCGCCCTACGTGGCCGTCGGCCTCGACGGAAGCGCATCGGCCACGGCCGCGCTGACATTCGCCTTCGACGAGGCGGACCTGCGCGGAGCGGCGCTCCGGGTCGTCTGCGTGTGGCAACCAGCCCTGTTCATGCCGAACGACGAGGAAGTCGCCCTGCGAGCCCACCGCGCATTGCTTTCCGAGGCCACCGCCGGCCTGTCGGACAAGTACCCCGACGTGCACGTCACCCACGAGGCCATGACGGGCCACCCGGTCGAGGAACTGGCGCGGGCGGCCGAGCACGCGCCGGCCCTGGTGGTAGGCCGCCGGGGTCGCGGCGGATACACCGGAATGCGCCTCGGTTCCGTCGTCCACGGCCTCCTGCACCGTGCGCACTGCCCTGTGATCACCGTGCCGAGCGAATGACGCCGCCATGACCATACGTACGACCACCACGCGGCCTGTCGGCTTCCCGGCGGGACCGGGGCTCACCCAGGCCGAAGCCGAGCGCCGCCTGGCCCGGTACGGCAGGAACGAAGTCGCACCCCCACGGTCCACGCCGCTGCACCGACGGGTGCTGGCCCAACTCCGCGACCCGTTGATCATGGTGCTCCTCGGGGCCATGGTGCTGACCATGGCGATCGGGGACCACCCGGACGCCGTCGTCATCGGCCTGGTGGTCGTCTTCAACACGACCGTGGGAGTGGCGCAGGAAGTCCGGGCGGACCGCGCTGTCGCCGCGCTCTCCGCCCTCTCCGCCCCGCACGCGAGAGTGCTGCGCGACGGCACCCCGCACGAGGTTCCGGCGGCACTGGTGGTGCCGGGTGACGTCCTGCTGCTGGGGGAGGGGGACATCGTCGCCGCAGACGCCGACCTGACCGAGGCATCCGCACTCCTGGTGGACGAATCCATGCTCACGGGCGAATCCGAGCCGGTGGACAAGACGGCGGACGACACGGTCAGCGCAGGCACCGTCGTCGTCCGTGGCCGAGGGTCCGCTACCGCGACCGCCACGGGGCCGGCGAGTGCCCTCGGGCGCATCGCGGCTCTCCTCGACACGGGCCGGGACCTCACCCCGCTCCAGCGTCGCCTCGCCTCACTGGGCCGGATCCTGGCGGCCGTCACCATCGCCCTGTGCGTGCTGTTCTTCGCCCTGGGCCTGGTGCGTGGCCTCCCGTGGAGCACGATGGCCGTGACCTCCATCAGCCTGGCTGTCGCCGCAGTGCCGGAGTCCCTCCCCGCCGTGGTCACACTCGCCCTCGCGCTCGGAGCGCGCCGGATGGCAGCCCGCAACGCCCTGGTCCGCCGTCTGCCGGCCGTGGAAACCCTTGGCTCCGTGAGCATCCTGGCCACGGACAAGACGGGCACCCTCACCGAGGGGCGCATGGTGGTCCAGCACCTGTGGACGCCCTCCGGCACCGCAGATGTGACCGGCAGCGGCTACGAGCCGCTGGGAAGCCTGACCCGAGAAGGGCAGCCCCTGGCGGCAGACCAGCTCCGGCCACTGCAGGAACTGCTCACGACGGCGGCCCTGTGCAACGACGCCGGCCTGCGGCCCCCCGGAAAGGGCTCGGACACGTGGACGGCTGTGGGCGATCCGATGGAGGCCGCGCTGCTGGCGGCAGCCGCGAGAGCGGGTTGCCCGGACCAGGCCGCCCTGCACCGGGACTGTCCCCGGTTCGCGGAAGCTCCCTTCGACAGCCTCCGCAAGCGTATGACCACACTGCACCATCTTCCGGACGGAAACGTCCTGGTATGCCTCAAGGGCGCGCCAGAGGCGGTACTGACCGCCGAGGTGCTTGCCGCACCGCAGGAGCTTCTGGACGGGGCCCACCGTCAGGCCGCTCTTCTGGCCGCGCAAGGCTTTCGGGTCCTGGCCGTGGCAGGAACCGAGCGGCTCGTGTGGGACCGGCCGGCTCCCGAGGCCGAGCACGGACTGAGCCTCCTGGGCCTCGTCGCCATCAGTGACCCGCCCAAAGCGTCGGCCGCCACGACCCTGGAAGCATGCCGCGCGGCGGGCATCACCCCCGTCCTGATCACCGGCGACCATCCGGCGACGGCTCAAGCCATCGCCGTGCGTACCGGCCTCGTCGAGGACGGATCCGCCAGTGAGGTCCTCACCGGGCCGGAACTGGCCGCGGCCCCGGACACCGACCTGACCCGGATCCGTGTCTTCGCCCGGACCGACCCGCAGCAGAAGCTGGACATCGTCCGCGCATGGCGCGCCCGGGGCGCTGTAACGGCCATGACCGGGGACGGCGTCAACGACGGCCCCGCCCTCCACCAGGCCGACATCGGTGTGGCCATGGGCGCCCGCGGAACCGAGGTCGCCCGCCAGGCGGCGGACCTCGTGCTCACCGACGACGAGCTGTCCACCGTGGTGAAGGCCGTAGAGGAAGGCCGCCGCGTCTACGACAACATCCGGCGCTTCCTCGTCTACGCCATGGCGGGCGGAGCCGCTGAGATACTGGTGATGCTGGCAGGCCCGGTGCTCGGCCTGGCGTTGCCCCTGCGGGCAGGACAGATCCTGTGGATCAACCTCCTCACCCACGGGCTGACGGGCGTGGCCATGGGCGCCGAACCCGTCACTCCGCAGGCCATGCGACGCCCACCGCGCCCGCCCGGACAGCACATCCTGGCCGCGGGCGTGTGGCAACGCCTCCTGGTACTCGCCGCAGTTGTGACGACCTTGAGCCTGGCCGCCGGCATCGTCGCACGTGCTATGGACCTGCCCTGGCAGAGCGTGCTCTTCCTGGCCCTGCTGGCGGCCCAGCTCGGAGTGGCCCTGGGCCTGCGCGCCCGACTGCTCATCAGGCAGAACCTCTTCCTCCCCGCCTCCGTAGCGGTCTCCGCGCTCCTGGCGACAGCCGCTCTGTACGTGCCCGCACTCCAGTCCCTGCTCGACACCGAGCCCGTGGGCTGGTCCGGTACGGGGCTCGCCGCCGCGGCCGGTCTCGGAGCGTTCATCGCCGCCCGGATCCTCCGGGGAGCGTTCCACAGAAAGGCATGATCATGAAGACGTACGTACCGGGAACCGGCGTGAACGCCGAGGTGGGCGACCAGATCGTCGTGGGCGGCCCCACCGCCGGAAGGCCAGGTCGCGACGGCGAAGTCATCGCCCTGCACCATGAAGATGGCACCCCGCCCTACCACGTACGCTGGTCCGACACGGGTCGTACCACAGTGATCCAGCGGTCCCGGCCAGGGCCTGCTGCCCTTCCATGACCCGGACGTCGTCGAGGACGACGAGGGCGAGATCTGAGATCCGGCGGGGGCTGCCGGCCGGGCCGCGGCCGGCGGTCACCCGTCCTGGGAGAGGCAGCGTTCGAGCGGGGTGCGGTGGTGGGGGTGATGAGCAGGTCTCCGAGCCAGATGGTCAGCGCTCGGGCGCGGACGTGGATGGCGCGGCGGGCGTCCGGGCCGGGGTCGGTGAGGAGCATGGGGAACATGCGAACTCACCAGTCTCACACCCGGTGACCGGCAATGGCGTCGGCCTTCCCGAAGGCGGCCGACGCAGCGGTCTGCGGAATCTCGCGGAACGGGCCGAAAGGCTCGGTGGAAGCATGAAGATCAGCCCACCGCCTACCGGCGGGTCGGGGACCCGTGTTGAGTGGTGACGCTGAGTTTGCCGACGGCGTGACAACCACCGGCAGGTGGGAGGCCGACCCTTGTGGGCGCGGGTCAGAGGAAACTGCCGCTGCCGTAGGGCGCGTACAGGTCGAGCAGGCGGATCCGAGCGGCTTGTAGCCGGTGGGCGAGGACCTGCCCGACCCAATGGCCCAGGGCCGAGCCGAACGCGGTATCGGAATCCATCAGGGAGCGGACCTCCACCGCGTCGAACTCGTAGGCACGGACCGGTGTCATCGCCTCGGCGCCGAGGCGCCACATGTAGGGCTTGAACAGCCACGAGCAGCCGACCAGCTCCCCGGCCCCGAGGGTCTCGATGACAGCCGCGCGTCGACCGGGAACGTGCACGTCCAGGGTCACGGTGCCCGACCGGACGATCCAGAACCGGTCCGCACGACCCCCCTCGTGGAAGAGGCGGGTCCCCTCGTCGAGGTTGACCTCGCGGGCGAACTCCATCAAGCGCGAACGGCAGTCGGCCGGCAGCGCGGCATTGATGCGGATGGGAGAAGGAGTGCTCATGAACGGCCTCCTGATTCGGGTCCATATCCAGTTTTGGCGAGTGGGTCTGCCCGGGGTATGGGTCCTGTGGGCCCAGGCAGGGACCGAACGGCCTATGCCTGGGCGCGTCGGGAACGGGGACGCTGGAGAGCACACCGCGACCCCGCCCCGGTCCCATGGACGGAGGGTGCCAACGATGGAGAACCGCCCGGTCGGCAGCGCCGCCGTCGCTCCTGCCGGCCCTACGCTCCGGAGACGAACGGAAGAGATCGGCACCGAGGAAGCGCTCCGGCTGCTCGGAACCGTCGGACTGGGCCGCATCGTGTTCACCCGCCATGCTCTGCCTGCCGTGCGCCCGGTTAACCATCTCCTTGACGACGGCGACATCATCGTCCGCGTTCAGGACGGCTCGACACTGGCGGCCCTGCTCACGGCCCCGGACAGTCCGGACGTCGTCGTGGCCTACGAGGCCGACGCCATCGACCCTGACACCCGTCTGGGCTGGAGCGTGGTGGCCACCGGCTATGCCAGCGCCGTCACCGACCCGACCGAGCTGAACCGCTATGCGCAGCGCCTCAAGTCCTGGGCTGACGCACCGTCATCAGATGCCGTTCGGATCAGACCGGGCGTGGTCACCGGCTTCACGCTCCGGGCAGTCAATTCGTAGCTGCCCCGATCAGGATCCGCGAGAAGCGGGCGGGCTCTTTCCTTGCTTTCGTGCGCGCGGGCCGATCTCGTCCCGGGGGCCGGGGGGCTCCTCGAGGACGCTCCAGGCGACCGGGCCGAGCAGGTCCGCCACCCTGCGGAAGACGTCCATGAGCAGGTCGTCCACGGTCAGCATGCCCACGACTCGCCGCCCGTCCAGGACAGGCAGGCGCCGGACGCCGCTGTTGCGGAACGTCTGGTACGCCGCGTGGATGTCCTGGGCGGCATCGACGGTGACAGCCGGAGCGGTCATGACCGCTCCCACAGGATCATCGCGGTCGAACTCTCCGGCCACGGCGCGCACTGCGATGTCACGGTCGGTGACAATGCCGCGCAATACTGTTCCCTCCGTCACGACCAAGCAGCCGACGCCGTGGAGGTCCATGCATCGGGCCGCCTCCCCGATCGTCGTGGTGGCGTTGACGGACACGGCGGGGGCGGACATGTACGCGGACACGTTCATCGTCCGGCTCCTTCCCACTGGATCCATGTGGTTGACCGTAGGACGGGGTGCCGGAGTCGGCGAGGGCCGAGCGGACCCCCGTTGTGGGACCGCATGGCCCTGTGCTGCTCCGCCCCGGCGGCAGACCATGACATGAGGACAGACCGACCTGTTCCGAGGTGATCTGACATGGCCTCCACAACATGGACCACCCCAGGGGTGTTCACCGGCTCCGGCGGGGTGCTCACCGCCGAAGCGGGATCCCTCACCGGGGAACTGACGGTCCGCACCACCTGGGACGCAGGGCAGGCACATGTTGCCGTCCAGTACGCGGGCGCGTCGAAGTGGTGCACGCTGGTCGGCAGTCCTGTGCCCTGCCCGTCCTCCGAGGAGGCTCACTCGGTACAACAGTGCGCGGTGGAGGCCGTGCGCACCAGGGGACCTGTCCCCTTCGCGCCGTGGCCGCTCACCCCCGCGGTTCACCGTGGAAAGGACGAGGTGCCGGCTCACGCCGCCGGATGAGCGCACGTCGATGAGCCGGCTTGACCGCGCATGCCTGGCCAGGGCCGGCCATGGACCGTGGGGAGATTCCACGGCAGGCTCCTGTCGGTCCTGGATGCATGATCTTGAGCGTCGCGCAGGCGCGGCCTGCATTTGCCTGGGGTCGGACTGCCTGCGGGGACCTGAACGCGAACGACGGCCCTTGCCGCCGGGCACGGTAGGCAGGGCCGTCACACGGATCCGGCCCCAGATGGCGGGGCCGGGACACGCGTCGGTACCTCCGACGCGAACCCGCGGCCGCCGGTCACATCCGCTGGGCCGTTCAGGTGTGCAGGCGGCTGTTGATGCCGTCGTGGCCGTCGGCGCCCTCTTCGTCGAACCAGTAGTCACCGGCGGCCAGGTAGCGGAAGGAGTGCTCACTGCCTTCGGGCAGGGCAACGGTCACGGCCCGGGTGCCGTCACGGCGCGGCGCCAGCGTATGGGCGCCGGGCTGCCAGTCGTTGAAGTCGCCGACCACGCTGACCGGGCCGGGCGGGGAATCGGCGGGCAGGACGAAAGTGACCTCGGTGCGGTTCTTGCGCGGCTTTCGCTCCAGCATGGAAGGAACTCCTCACAGCGGGGATAAGGGGCCGCATTCATCCTCGGGGCCCGCCCAGCCCTGCGCCTCTCGACGCGTGCCGCTCCTTTGCGGGCATCACCCGTCCGCCACGATCTGCCATTGAAATGATGCGATCGGTGACAGTGCGTGTGAGCGTGGACGGGAGGAAATCCCAAGCATTGAGGAGCCGCAGGGTCATGGGCGGAATGCACGACAAGCGCCGGAAACCCGGCCTGGGGCGCGAGTAGACGGAAGCCATGCGCCGCCCCGGCCGGGACCCGGTCCATCCTGGGACCGCCCAGTCCTCCCGGAGGAAGCGCGGTGAGGACCCGGAACGCGAGCACCGCCGCGAGGAAGAGCAGCTCCGAGACAAGCGCGACCTGCCGGAGGAACACTTCTGAGCCACGCTGGACCCCACGCACGCAGGGCTCGGCCGGGAGGTAGCCACCCGGCCGAGCTCTGTCATGTCCGGCGCCGGAATGCGACACCGAAACGAAATGGCCGAGAAGACGGCAGCCCGGGGCTCAGCGCTCGCCGGCTGCCGCGCACGTCGGCTGGTGAGGTGGCTCGGGGTGCGGGTCACGTGCTGCGCTGGTCGTGGGTGTCCTGGCGGAGCTGGTCGGTGTGGCGGGTGAGGGCGTCGAGGCGTTCGGCGAGGGCGGCGTCCTCGGGTCTCAGATGGGGCCGGGTGTCGGTCAGGGGGCGAACGAGGCGGGCGGCGTCGCCGTCGGCGAGGGCCAGGTTCAGGTCTCCGATGGCAGTCTCGGCGCCGCCCGGAAGGCTGGTGAGTGCGGTGATCTGGCCGGCGAGGCGGCGAAGGTCGGCCGCGTTGTCGCGGGCCCAGGCGTTCACGCTGCGCTCTGCCGCGCGGGTGTCGCGGGTGGCCTGGACGCGTTCCTCGCCGGTGCTGCCGTCCCTGCCGGGCCGCAGGCGCAGGTAGCGCCGTTCGGCGGCCTGTCGGCCGGCGACGCCGAGGGGGCAGGCGAGGTCGGCCCAGCTGGCCCCCCGGCCGCGGGCGGTTTCGATCAGGCCGCTCTCCCAGCCGGAGAGCTGCTCGCGAATCTCGCGCAGCATCAGCAGCGCGGCCAGGGCCGGGTGTGGGCCCGAGTCCGGCTCGGACGCTGCCGTCGTAGTCCTCGGTGATCCCGCGTTTGATCCCTGCGCGTCCTTGAGGGCCCGGTCGATGGCCTCCAGCGCCGCGGCCGCGGCGAGGAAGGGAACCGGTGCCGGCGGCTCGACGGCCTCGTTCATGGCACTCTGCGTCGCATGTCATCCTCCAGATGACTCCTTGCATGTCATCGTTCCGATGACATGCTACAACGAGACCACGTTGAAGCGCATGGGCAGTTCCTGCCTGAACCAACTGGAGGTGTTTCGCGATGCTGATGCGCACCGACCCGTTCCGCGAGATGGACCGGATCTTCCAGCAGCTGTCCGGTACGACCGGGACCTGGTCCAAGCCGACCGTGATGCCGATGGACGCCTACCGCGAGGGCGACGCGTACGTGATCGCCTTCGACCTCCCCGGCGTGAGCACCGAGGCGATCGACATCGACGTCGAGCGGAACATGCTGACCGTGAAGGCCGAGCGCAGGCCCGCGGCGAGCGGTGACAGCGTGCAGATGGAGCTTTCAGAGCGGCCCCTGGGTGTCTTCTCCCGCCAGGTCATGCTGGCCGACACCCTCGACACCGAGCACATCGAAGCCGACTACGACGCGGGTGTCCTGACCCTGCGCATCCCGATCGCCGAGCGCGCCAAGCCGCGGAAGATCGCCATCGGCGGCGAGTCCGGCCGCAAGCAGATCTCCGGCTGAACCGCCGTACCGCGGAGGACGGGAACCCCTCCCTCCGGTACCCGTCCTCCGCACACACACGCTCCCTTGGAGGTGACGTGATGCCGATGCGCCAGGAGGCGTTCCTCGACCACGTCCAGGAAGGCGGCGAGTACCAGACCCGGGAAGAGGCGGAACGCACGGCCCGCGTCGTCATGGCCCTGCTCGGTGCCCACTTGGTGGGCAACGTGCGGGCCGAACTCGCCGCACGCCTCCCCGAGACGTACGCTCTGATCCTGCTCAACCCCCTGCAGGCCGCGGAACCACTTTCCCCCGAACGCTTCGTCCGCGCGACTGCGGCCTGGATCGAAGGCGCCACCGAGAAGACGGCCCTGTGGGACATCGGCGCGGTCCTCTCCACCGTGGCTGCAGCGGCGGGAGACGCCCTCCTGCACGAGGTTCTGCTGCAGCTCCCGCCCGGCTACGACCTCCTCTTCGGCCACCGGCCCACCTGATCCCCGACACCGCCCGCCCGAATGGCGGGCCCTTCACGAGAAAGCCGCTGCACCATGTACGACCAGCCTCGACCGAACCCGTCCGCCGTGGCCATGACGTTCGACCAGATGCTGGAACGCGTGCGCTACGAAGGCGCCTACCCCACCCGGGAACGCGCCGAGGAAGCCGTCCGTACCGTCCTGGTCGCCCTCGGTCGGCAGGTCACCGGCAATGAACGCGTCGACCTTGCCCAGGCCCTGCCCGCCGAGGCCGCCCTCGCCCTGACCGCTCAGATTCCCGACACCGAGCACCTCACCGGCTGGGGTTTCGTCAAAGACATGGCCGCACGATCCGGTGCCACCCCCGCCATCGCCCGCTGGGACACGGGAGCCGTACTCGCCGTCGTCGCCCGCCTCGCCGGGCCCGACCTCCTCACCCGCATCCTCCAGCAGCTTCCCGGCGGCTACGCCCTCCTCTTCGGCCAGGCAGAACTGTGCCAGCCCCAGCACGCCGCCTGACCCGGCCTCCGAGCTCCCCGGGACCGGCTTGCGGACGGTTTCGGGGCAGCGGGACTATCGACGCGGCCGCGCCGGGCCGTATGCGTCAGGCGTGCACCGAACCAGCCGATCAGGGCGAGGTGAGACGACATGGACTTCCGCATGCCGATCAGGCGCTACGGGCCGATCGTGCACCTCACCCCCGCCGGTGAGCTCGACCTCGACACCCGGTCTGCTCTCGACGAGACGCAGGCCGCCCTCGACGACGGTGTCGTGATGGTGGCCTGCGACATGCGGAGCCTGAGGTTCATCGACGTCACCGGCTTGCGCGGCCTCCTCGAATTCGTCCGCCGTCTCGACGGACGCGGCATCGCGTTCTTCGCCGACAACTGGCAGCCACAGCCCCGCCGCCTCCTGGACCTGCTCGACAGCCTGTACCCGCCCGCCGACATCAACGGAAACCCGCGCTGTGCACCCACCAGCATCCTGCGCCGTGGCCTGCAGGCATGCGCCTCAGCCCGTCGCACCGCGGGGGCGCGGGTACGGGTCGGTGAAAGCACGGCAGGCCGGAACCCTGCCGCATCACGGCCTCAGACCGGAAGTTCAGCAGCCCGTGATTGAGAGCGCACCCGGCCCGGCGTTCGGGTTACAGCCGCAGCCGTGCTCTGCCGGGTGTCGCACACCAGGCCCCGTACATCCAGCACCGACGTGCTGCGCTCTTTGCCCGTCGTGTGGTGCTCAACGGGGTGTGCCATGCCCGGTTCGCCTCCCGGATGGGTTCGGCTCCGCCCGTAGAGCGGCCTGCGCTCCTGGTGAGGGAGCCGCGACGGCTGCTGCGACGCCGGGGGCCGATGGGCTCCGCTGCGGTTGGCTCTGCACCGGCAGGGGGAGATTCGGCGACTGCGGTGGTGGCCTCGCTGGTCTCGGTCCGCGACGAGGGGGGCGTGTTGTCAACCGGTGGGCGCCGCTTCGGGCGGACACTTCTCGCATGCCCGAGGAGCAGACGACGTCCATCCCTCCTGAACCGTTGTTGCAGGTGATCGTCAACCTAGCCCGGTTCCATCGCGAACACGAGCAGTTCTACGCACAGGCTCCGCTGCGGCAGGCGGGCGAGCTTCAGGCGCGGTCCCGGGCGCTGAAGTCGCTGGCGGACAGATGGAGTGTGACCGACGTCGGTGAGTCGGCACGGAATCCGTTCGCAGGTGCGGAGGATCTGAATGCCCCCGGACTTGTCGCGGAGTCGGGGATCCTCTTCATGGAAGGGGCGGACGAGCCCGTCGAGCTTCAGCGGCTGAAGCGGGATGTCAGGGAAATCGCGGAAGACAGTGAGCAGACCGGAATCTGGCTGGCGCACGCGATGGAGCAGGCATGGGAGGCCGTCGGCCTCTTGGCTGCCTATCCAGTGCTTGCCGATCTGCTCGGGGAGCGGCACCGCATCGTCGCCAACGACTGGCAGTCGGCGGGGTTGCTGGCGCTGGTTGCCCATCTGCTGCGCCGCTCCATTGACTTGTTGGATCGGGTCAAGTTCTCTCCCGCGGCGCTGCGAGCTGACCTGGGGTCCCAGCGGAACGCCCCTGCATACCTCTTCTCGGCGTCCGAGCTGCTCGACCGGGCGGCGGACCTCCTCGCGGAATCGGCAACGCTTGTGCGCGACAATGAGCGGCGGTGGCGTGTGTTCGGCGCTCGCGTCCGCCGGCTGCCGTCCGACTGAAGCGGCTACGTCGACTCCGTCGTGCAGCGCATCCGCTCATCTCGTAGAGACGGCAGACGATGCGCAGGCCGACATGCGACCAGGTGGCAGGTGGTGACAACCGCAGGCCGACGTGCGGTCGACCCGTTGGGCGGACTCTTGGAGCACGGCCCCGTATGCGACCTCCGCCGGAGTCCGGGCCATGCGCTGCGCCCGGCGGAGGCCCGCGTGACACCCGAGCCGTGGCGCAGAACGGCACGGGTGTCTTCCGGGTGCCGGTCAGGCGAGGGTGAGGATGAGCTTTCGAGTTTTTCCTCGGTCATGGGGGCGCTGGGTTTCGTCGGCGTTGTTCATGCGCTGGCGCATGCCGCCGGCAACGCATTAGTACCCCTGGGGGGATTTTCGGCGCTGTCCCGGGGAGGCTCCCTGCTCGCTGCGCGTCGGCCTGGGCCAGGGCACAGACTGGTGGGGTGGGTGCCATGGATGCGATTGAGCTCAGGGGACTGACCAAGCGATACGGGGCCGTGGTCGGGGTGGAGGAACTCACGCTCGGCATCGGTCGGGGCGAGGTGTTCGGCTTCCTCGGGCCCAACGGGGCGGGCAAGACCACCACGCTCAGGTGCCTGACGGGTTTGCTGCGCCCAACCGCCGGACACGTCCGGGTGCTGGGGATGGACCCGCTCGCCGATCACCGCCGGGTGGCTCGGGAACTCGGCTATCTCCCGGGTGAGCTGCGGCTGTACCCGGAGCTCACCGGGGCGCAGACCCTCGACCTCCTGTGTTCACTCCAAGGCCGGCCCTGCACGAGGCGAGCTGAGCTGTGCGAGCGGCTGGGGCTGACGCCCGCGGTCCTGCGGCGCACGGTGGGCGGGTACTCGCGCGGCATGAAGCAGAAACTGGGCCTGGTGCAGGCGCTGCAGCACGATCCCCAGCTGGTGGTCCTGGACGAGCCGACCGAGGGGCTGGATCCTCTGGTCCAGGAAACGTTCTTCGACTTGATGGAGCAGGCAGCGGCCGACGGCCGCACGGTGCTGTTGTCCAGCCACGTGCTGCCGGAGGTGCAGCGGGCCTGCGGACGCGTGGCGATCGTCCGGGAAGGGCGCCTGGTAACCGTGGAGAGCGTGGCCGCCCTCCGGGAGGCGCGGGCGCGGCGGATTCGTCTGGCCTTCGCTGACGGGAAGGGGATGCGCCCTTTGGGGCGCGCGGAACAGTGGGCGCCCCGCTGGGAGGGCGACCGGGTGGAGCTCCTCGTACCCCCGAGCGAGGTGGTGGAAGCACTGCGTGAGCTGCTGGCCTTGGGGGTGGCCGACGTCATCGTGGAGGAGGCGGGTCTGGACGAGGCGTTCCTGGATCTGTACCGCAACGGCAAGGCGGAGGAGGCCGCGCCGTGAAGACGCGGTGGCCCCTGCTGTGGCTGGCACTGCACCGGCGTCGGCGGATGCTGGTGGCCCTCATGGTGGGGATGGTCGCCTTCGAGGCCCTGATCGTGGTGGTGGCGAACACGATCGCGCCCGGGCAGCTCTTCTCTGCGGGCGGGAAGGGCCCTCCGTCGGCGTACCGTGCGTTCAGCGGCTCGGGCGGAGACGTATCGATCGCCAGCTATCCAGGGCTCCTCGGGGCCGGATTGGTGCATCCCTTCTGGATCGCCATGCAGCTGACCGCTATAGGGGCGCTGGCCGCGGCCGCGGTGGCGGCCGACGTGGAATCCGGGACGATCGAGCTCATCGTGGTGCGCCCCGTGAGCCGCAACCGGCTCCTCGCCGAGCGGACCGCCGCCGTGGTGATCGCCGCCCTCGCCCTCAACGCCGCAGCGACGCTGACGGTGGCGGCAGGCGTCTGGTTGTCCCCGGACATCCACCGGGACGTGCCGCTGAGCGGTGTCTTCGCGGCGGGGCTGATGGGGTGCGGCTTCGGGCTGTGCCTGGCCGGACCGGCCCTGGCCGTGTCGGCCTGGGGGAGCCGACGCGCGCAGGTGATCGGTGCGACGATCGCCATCGGGGCGGTCGGCTTCGCGGTGAACTTCATCGCGCTGGCCTGGTCGAAGGCGGCGCCCCTGCGGTTCATCAGCCCCTTCCACTACTACACACCGGGTGACGCACTGGCACAGGGACATGTGCTGTGGCCGCAGCTGGGAGTTCTGGTCGGGGTCGGAGTCGTGGGGCTCGTTCTCGGCCACGCGTTGCTGATGAAGCGGGACCTGGCCCCGTAAGGCTGACATGGCGCTTACGCCGAGGCGGGGCCTTCGAGCCGGCAGTGCACGCCGACCACACCTTCGACGGCCCGGGCGAGGCGCGTGGCCACGGGGATGAGGTGGGGGTCGCGGGTCCTTCCCGACAGGGTGACGATCCCGTGCGTGACGTCGACCGTGATGTCACGGTGCGAGAGGGGGAAGAGACGGTCGACGACCTCGCGGCGGACCTCGGCGGCCAGGTCGTCGTCGGCGCGGAGGAAGACCTTCAGGAGGTCGGCGCGGCTGACGATGCCGAGGAGGGTGCCGTCGGCGTCGACGACTGGAAGCCGTTTGATGTGGCGGTCGGCCATCAGGCGGGCGGCCTGGGGGAGCGTGGCGTCGGGGCGGATCGTGACGGCGGGTGTGGTCATCAACTGCTCGGCGCGGACCGATCCGGCCTTCGCGGTGTCGCCGAGGCGGCGCATCTGCTCGATGAGGCTCGGTCCGTGTTCGTGGAACTCCTCCTTGGTGAGGAGGTCGGCTTCGGAGACGACGCCGACGACATGGCCTTCGCCTTCGATGACCGGGACCGCGGTGACCTTCCAGCGCTCCATCGCGGTGGCGATCTCCTTGAATTCGGCGGCGGCGGTGACGGTGACGACGGTCTTCGTCATGACGTCGTTGACGGTGTACGGGGTGGAGGTCATGGCTGGTCCTCAGCGGGCGTAGGCGAGCGGCATGTCGCTGTGGTGGGGCGCGAACAGGTCGAGGATCCGGGTACGGGCCGAGTCGAGGCGACGGGCGATGACTGCGGCGACAGCGGTCGATATGCAACGGCCCACGGCGGCGTTCTCGTCGCAGAGCTTCCGTACGGCCTCGGCGTCGAATTCGAGCGCCCGAACGGGGTGGGTGGTGACGGCGCCGAGGTGCCAGGAGTAGGGCGGGACCATCCATGACCAGCCGAGGAGCTCTCCTGAACCGAGGGTGTCGACGACGGCGGCCTTGTGGCCGGGGACGTGCAGGTCGAGGTCGACGGTGCCGTTCTCGATGATCCAGAAGCGGTCGGCCCGCTGCCGTTCCTTGAAGATGCGGGTTCCGGCGGGGATGTCCACGCGGTGGGCGTGGGCGAGCAGAGCCTGGCGTGCTTCGGGTTCCATCTCGTCGAGGAGAGTGGTCATGGCGGTCATGGTGTGCCTCCAACCGTTCCCCTTCAGGGTCGTGCCGGTCTCTTGGGGTGCGGGAGGGCCTCGCGGTGCATACCGCAGGGCCCATACGGCCCGGGTCAGCGGACCAGGACGGCCTCGCCGGATTTGGGTACGACGGCCGTCCATCCCAGCTCGTGGTCGATGCGGTCTCGGAGGGTCTCGGCGGCGGTCTCCTCGCCATGGACGAGGTAGGTGGTGTGTGGGGGCGGGGCGTCGCGCAGCCAGTCGATGATCTGGTCGGCGTCCGCGTGGGCGGAGAAGTGGGGTACGTCGGCCACCTCGGCGCGTACGGGAACGTACTCGCCGAACATCTTGAGGGTGCGGACTCCGTCGACGAGGTCACGCGCCCGAGTGCCGGCCGCGGCGAAGCCGACGATCACGACGGCGTTGCGGGGGTCGGGCAGCAGCCGGTGCAGGTGGTGCAGGACCCGGCCTCCGGTGGCCATGCCGGCGGAGGAGACGATGACCGCGGGGCCTGTGGTGCTGTTGATGTCGATGGACTCCTGGACGGTACGGGCGGCCAGGAAGGGCTCCGGGCTGAACACCGCCTCGCCCTGGGCCAGGATCTCGGGCCGCAGTTCGGGAGCGCGGGACCGCAGGGCGTCGCGGTACACGTCCAAGGCGGCCAGGGCCATGGGGCTGTCCACGTAGACGGGCACGTGGCGGGGCAGCGTGCCGTCGCCGCGCAGCTCGGCCAGCTCGTGCAGGACGACCTCGGTTCGGTCGATCGCGAATGCCGGGATGACGACGGTTCCTCCTCGCGACAGCGTTCGGGTGATCACGGCAGCGAACTCGCGCCGTGCCGTCTCGTGGTCGTGGCGGCGGTCGCCGTAGGTGGACTCCATCAGCAGCACGTCGGCGCCGGTGAACGGCTCCGGGGGCAGCAGCAGGGGGTGCCCGGGACGACCAAGGTCGCCACTGACGGCCAGGGTGTGGCCGTCCTCCAGCGTGAGGTGGGCCCAGGCTGAGCCGAGGATGTGTCCGCCGTGGTGCAGCGTCAGCTTCGTTCCGGCCATGATCTCGATCTCGCTGCCGACCTCGACCGGGTCGAAGAACTTCAACGTGTTCTCGACGTCCGAGTCGTCGTAGAGCGGCTTGGCGGGGCGGTGCTTGGACCAGCCGTGACTGTTGGCGTGCTCGGCGGCCTCCATCTGGAGGCGGGCACTGTCGCGGAGCACGATCTCGGCGAGGCGGGCCGTACCGGGGGTGCAGAGGATCGGACCACGGAAGCCGTGCCGGACCAGGCGCGGCAGATAGCCGCAGTGGTCCAGGTGAGCATGGGTCACGACCACGGCGCGGAGGTCGGAGGCGTCGAAGCCGGGCTTGTCCCAGTTGCGACGGCGCAGGTCCGCGAAACCCTGGAAGAGCCCGCAGTCGACCAGGATGCGGGCGTGGTCGCTCTCGACGAGGAACTTGCTGCCGGTGACCGTGCGTACCGCACCGAGCAACCGGAGGAGTGCAGGTCTGGGCGAGGCGGTAGCGGGGCGCGGGGCTGTCTCGGACATGACCCGCCCTCCCTTCGGTAAGGGGATCCGGTTCTCACCATTGCACCGTGTGTAAGGGCCGACAGGGGGCCGACAGGCCCACGCAGGGGACCGACCGGCCCATGCGTAGGCGGTCGAGCCCGGTTCAGCCTGGCGGTGCAACCTCCTTAACGTATGCAAGGGAAGAGGGGAGCGTCGTGAAGACACTCGCCTTCCAGGGCCCGGACAGACGCAGTCGGCGCGATCGTCCGTGCCGACGCCGTCACCGTCCGCGGCCTCGACGAGAGCATCGCCGAAGGCGACGTGCCCGAGGTGAATTCGGTCAGGATCCTCGGCACGGGACGTATCGGCCCGGCACCCATCGTGACCGCCGGTCTCCACAGCTCCGGCACACATTGCCACGGTTCCGGCCACCCAGCCCTGACACCGAGAGGACGTGAAGACAATGAGGAGAACCCAGCACGGGCCGGGCGCCACAGAGGCGCCGGCCGGACGTACTGACCTCGGGCGGCGGATCGCCATGCACCGTGAGGAACTCGGCCTCACCCGGGACGAACTGGGTGAGCGCTGCGGCGCTGACGGCGCGTACATCACCTACCTGGAGGAACACGCGGCAGCGCCGGCGATCGGCTCCCTTCTGCGACTCGCCGACGCGCTCGGGACGACCGCCGCGGAACTCTCCGGCGCGACGACGGAGTACCCGCCAGGCAGAGGCACGGCCGTGCGGGATGCCAAGCTGGTCGAGTTGTCCGACGGCGAGTGCCGACGACTGCTGTCCACGCACGGCGTGGGCAGGGTCGCTGTCTTCACCCCGGAGGGTCCGGCGATATTCCCGGTCAACTACGTGGTGGCGGGCCGCGACATCGCATTCCGGACCTCGGGTGACGCGGTGCTCGCGCGGGCCGCCGGCACCGAGGTGGCCTTCGAGGTCGACCACATCGACGACGCCACGCGCCTGGGCTGGAGCGTCATGGTCGTAGGCGAGGCGGGAGGCGTCACTGACGCGGAGGAGCTCGGTCGGCTTGACGCAGTCGCGTACTCCCTGCCCTGGGCCGGCGGCCCGAGGACCCATTGGATGAAGGTCACCGCGATCCGGATCACCGGACGCAGGGTGATCAGGCCGTGAGCCCGTTTCGAGCCGTCGTCCTGGACACCGATGGGGTCCTCCTAGACTCTGCTGCGCTGCACGCCGTGGCGTGGAAGTCCGCTTTCGACGGCTGCCTCGACGCCTGGGCGACGGCCGGCACCGGCCCTCCGGGGCAGCTTCCCTTCGACGCCGAGCGGGAGTATCGGGAGCTGGTGGACGGGAGACCCCGTCTCGATGGAGCTCTCGCCCTTCTGACCGCGCGCGGCACAGACCTGCCGCGGGGTGGGGCCACGGATCCGCCGGGGTGCGGCACAGTATGGGCGGTCGCCGCCCGAAAGGAGCACGCGTTCACGGAAGCGCTCAAGGACGGAGCCGTCGAGACGTTCGACGAGGTCCGGCCCGCACTCGGAGCGCTGCGCGCCCAGGGGATGCGATGCGCCGCCGTCTCCGCATCCAGACATGCCCGCCCTCTGCTGGAGTCGGCCCGAATCGCCCCCCTCTTCGACGTGCTCGTAGACGGGTCGGATGCCGACCAGGTGAACCTGGCGGGCAAGCCGGACCCCGCCCTGTTCCTCGAAGCGGTACGCCGGCTGCGCGTGGACCCCGTCGACGCGGCCATGGTCGAAGACTCCCTGGCAGGGGTGGAGGCAGGCCGACGCGAGCACTTCGGCCTGGTGATCGGACTCGACCGGACCGGCGGCACGTCTGCCGCAGCGAACCTCCGTGCTCGCGGCGCGCATGTCGTGCTCCCTGACCTCACCGCCGTCGTGGACACCGTTGCCGGAGCGCAGCCGTGAACACCGCGTGGACCTGGACTTTCGACCGCTACGACCCGAAGACGGAGCAGGTGGTCGAAGCTCTGTGCACACTCGGCAACGGCCGGTTCGCTACGCGCGGAGCCGCACCCGAATCACCTGCCGACGCGGTTCACTATCCCGGCACCTACGCGGCGGGCTGCTACAACTGGCTCCGTTCACAGGTTGCGGGCAGGCAGGTCGGCAACGAGGACATGGTCAACCTCCCCGACTGGACCCGGGTGCGCTACCGCTGCCTGCCGGAGGACGGTCCGGCGGGGGAGTGGCTCACTCCCGACGATCCGAGCCTGCGCCACCATCACGTCGTGCTGGACCTGCACGCGGGGACCCTCACCCGCCGCATGCTCTTCCAGGACGGCCACGGCCGCCGGCTCGGCGTCACCCACACCCGGCTGGTTCACATGGCGGATCCCCATTTCGCGGCCCAGCAGAGCACCTTTCGCGCGTTCGGATGGCGCGGAACCGTCGAGATCCAGTCCGTTCTCGACGGTGACGTCACCAATGCCGGGGTCGCGCGGTACCGGGCCCTTGACGGACATCACCTCAGGCAGCCACCGTGCGGGCGTCGGAGCGGACGGCATCGCCCGGCTCTCCTGCGAGACCACATCGTCCCGCATCCGTATCGGTATCGCGGTACGCACGTCCTCCCGGCCCCTGACAGCAGTGAGCCTGAGCTGCACAGAGGTGGCGACGGCGCAGACCTTCCGGTTGCCGATCTCCCGTGGTCACCCTGTCGTCGTTCTCAAGTCGGCAGCTCTCTACAGCTCGTTGGACCGGCCGGCGGGAGATCCGCTCGCGTCTGCGGTCGAACACGTCACGCACGCACCAGGCTTCGCGACCGCGCTCGCCGGCCACACGGCAGCCTGGGCAAACCTCTGGAGCCGAGGCGAAGTCAAGGTGCCCGGTGAGGCCGGCCGGATCCTGCGCCTCCACGCCTTCCACGTCCTGCAGACCCTCTCCCCGCACACGGCGGAGCTCGACGCCGGAGTACCCGCCAGGGGCCTGCACGGAGAGGCATACCGGGGCCACGTCTTCTGGGACGAGCTGTTCGTCATGCCCTACCTCACCCTGCACTTTCCCGAGGTCGCACGCGCCGTACTCATGTACCGTCACCGGCGCCTCCCCGCAGCCCTCGCCGCAGCACAGGGAGCTGGCAGCCCGGGCGCGATGTTCCCTTGGCAGAGTGCCAGTTCAGGGCGAGAGGAGACGCAGACACTACACCTCAACCCACGCTCCGGACGCTGGCTGCCGGACCACTCCCACCTCCAGCGCCATGTCGGTTCCGCCATAGCCTGGAACGCCTGGCGATACGCGCAGAGCACCGGTGACGCAGGGTTCCGGTACGGCCCCGGCGCCGAACTGCTCCTGAGCATCGCCCGATACTGGGGCGCGGTCGCCGAGTACGACGCGGACCGGCAGCGCTACCGGATCTGCGGGATCATGGGCCCGGACGAGTACCACGACGCCTACCCCGGGGCGGCCACACCCGGGGTCGACGACAATGCCTACACGAACGTGACCGCCGCATGGGTGCTGGCCCGTGGACTCGACCTGGCGGCAGAGCTGCCGCGGACGCGCATGAGCCAGTTCGAGCAGCAACTCGGCCTCGATGCGGAGGTGCTGAACCGCTGGGAGGACGTCTCCCGCCGCCTCTACGTCCCGTGGCACGGCAATGTCATCAGCCAGTTCGAAGGCTACGGAGATCTGGCCGAGCTGGACTGGGACGGCTACCGCAAGCGGTACACGGACATCCGCCGCCTTGACCGGATCCTGGAATCCGAAGGCGACACGGTCAACCGCTACCAGGCGTCGAAGCAGGCCGACACCCTCATGCTCGGCTACCTCTTCCGCCCCGACGAGCTGCACGACATCTTCGCCCGGCTCGGCTACGAGCTCGACGACGACCTCTGGCACGCAACCGTCTCGTACTACTCGCAGCGCACGAGTCACGGATCGACGCTCAGCAGCCTCGTCCACGGCTGGGTCCTGGCCCGCCACAAGGGCCCCGACGCCTGGCGGTACTGCGAAGAAGCCCTGCTCGGTGACGTGGTGGACATCCAGGGCGGCACGACCGGTGAAGGCATCCACCTCGGAGCCATGGCCGGCACTCTCGACCTCATCGAACGGGGCATCGTGGGGCTCGAGGTCGGCCCCGACGGACTGCGCATCGACCCCGTCCCACTCCGGGAGGTGCCACGGTGTTCCTTCACCGTCGACTGCCTGGGGCACCGTGGCATTCGCATCCGGCTCGTCCCCGGCAGGCTGGGTATCACTGTTCCCTTCTCCCCCACGGCCCCTCCCCTTCCGCTGTACCTGCCCGGTGGACGGGCCGCGACCGTGGCCCCCGGTCGGCAGCGGTGGTTCCGCATGGAAGTCGGCTGACCAGCGGATCCCGTTCAGCGGCTCCTGTCTCCGGGGACGGCCGATGTCGCTTCGAGGCGGTCCCTCACCTCCGAGGTCAGGGCCTCCAACCGTGGGGAACCTATGAGCACAGGGCTCTCGGGGCCATGGATGAGGCGTGCTGCCTCCGGCAGATCCACGAGGTCAGCCTCGAAGCGGGCTCTGGCCGAGGCGAGGGTGTCGGGAAGGCCGGTCCGGCGGCCGTCCCGCATCACCGTACGGAGCAGGGGCACCTTACCGTCAGGCGGTTGTTCGCCGGACAGACCGATCACATCCGCGCAGCCGGGGCCGCGGAACACCTGCTTGGGAGCCGGGGCGGTGACCTTCGCGGAGGACAGCTTCATCACCGGGCGTCCGTCGTACTGGACCAACTTGTACGCCGCGTCCAAGTAGGGAGCATCGGCGGCGACGCCCACCCGGGTTCCGACCGCGAAGACGTCGATCGGTGCCCGAGTGCGCACGAGTTCGGCGACGGAGTATTCGTCCAGACCGCCGCTGGCGATGATGCGTACGTCGGTCAGCCCTGCCGCGTCGAGCAGCTGGCGTGAACGTTTGGCGAGCTCACCCAGATCGCCGCTGTCGAGCCGGATCGCGCAGCCCGGCCCTCGCCGGAGCTCGGCGAGAACACGGCCGGCGATTGCGACGCCGCGTGCGGTGTCATAGGTGTCGACGAGGAACGTCAGCGGGCCCGGATGGGTGCGGGCGAAGGCCCGGAAGGCGTCCTCTTCGCTAGGGAAGCACTCGATGTAGGAGTGAGCCATGGTTCCGGCGGCGGGGATGCCGTATCGGGTGGCGGCGGCAACATTGCTGGTCGCGGTGAAACCGACCATGGCGGAGAGCCGGGCGGCCTGCAGCCCGGCCTGGGGGCCGTGGTCGCGGCGCAGAGAGAAGTCCACCAGGGGCCGGCCCTCCGCGGCGATCACGCAACGGGCCGCCTTCGAGGCGACGGCGGTCTGGTGGAAGATCTGGCTGAGCAGATACGTCTCGACGAGCTGGGGGAGCGGGGAGGTGACCTCCAGCAGGGGCTCCCCGGCGAAAACGAGGTGGCCCTCCGGAATCGCGTGGACTTCCCCGTCAAAGCGCAGGCCGAGTAGGCCGGACACTTCCTCGGGCGGTCTGTGGAGCGCGACGGCGAAGTCGCGGACGTCATCCGCGCTCACCCGGAAGTGGGACAGGTAGTCCAGGGACGGCTACAGCCCGGCGGAGACGAGGAATCCCCGGCCGGGCGGCAGATCCCGGACGAACAGGCTGAAGGTGGCCGACGCGAGCATGACCTCTCGCAGGTAGGACATCGCCATCGTCACCTCGTAGAGGTCGGTGGTCGTCGTCTCGGACATACCCCCAGCCTGCACGCTCTGCGCCTGTCGGGCATGAGCCCTTCGGTTCCCTGCTCGGCCTGCCATGGGCCGGTCGGCCCCTCCCCGGTGAGGCCCGGTCGGCCCCTTGCCGCTGCACCTCTCGGCACTGGGGTGCAGCCACCTCCCGGTGTGATCGTGGAATCCGGATGCCGATACGGGCTCCGTTTCCCCAGGAGGTGGGCACCATGCAGCGCATCAGGATCCAGTCCCGCCAGAAGCAGCCCCACAAGCTCGAGCCGCTGGACCTGCGAACCCCGTCCGGCCGCCCGCTCCCCTATTGAGCCCGGAGGTCGTCATGGCAAGCACGCGGCGCGTCATACCGTTCGCGGAACTCGGCCGGCAGGAAGTCGCCAGTGTCGGGGGTAAGAACGCCTCACTGGGTGAGATGACCGCCCACCTGGCCGATGCCGGCGTGCGCGTCCCTCCGGGGTTCGCAACGACGGCCGCCGCGTACGGAGAGCTGCTGGACGGACACGGACTCCGGGGGCGGATCGAGGAACAGATCGCGCGCCTGCACGAGGGCGCCGCGCTCGATGAGGTCGGGGCCGCGATACGGTCGATGACCCTCGCCGAGCCGCTGCCCCCAGGGCTGCGGGCCGAGATCGTCTCGGCGTACGAGCAGCTGGGGCGCGACGAAGGCCGCGCGGACCCCGAGGTGGCCGTACGCAGCAGCGCCACCGCCGAGGACCTGCCGGAGGCGAGCTTCGCAGGCCAGCAGGAGACCTACCTGAACGTGCGCGGGACCGCCCAATTGCTGGAGTCGGTGCATCGCTGCTATGCGTCCCTCTACACCGATCGAGCCATCGACTACCGGGAGCGGATGGGCTTCGACCACCTCCAGGTCGCTCTCTCGGTCGGTGTTCAAATCATGGTCCGGTCGGACCTGGCCGGTGCAGGGGTGATCTTCACCCTCGACCCGGAGAGCGGATTCCCCGAGGTCATCGTCATCAGCGCGGCGTGCGGACTGGGCGAGACGGTCGTCAGCGGGCAGGTCGACCCCGACGAGTACACCGTCTTCAAGCCGAGCCTGAAGGACCCGGATCTGGACCCGCTGATCGACGTACGTGTCGGAGCGAAGCGGCGGAAGGCGGTCTATGCGGAACATGGACTGACGCGGACCGTTGATACCACCGACGAGGAGCGCTTGCAGAGGGTCCTGAACGACACCGAAGTGAGGCTCCTCGCCGACTGGGCGCTGACCGTCGAAGGGCACTACGGCTGCCCCATGGACCTGGAATGGGCCAAAGACGGCCTCACCGGCGACCTGTGGATCGTGCAGGCCCGGCCCGAGACCGTTCAGTCCCGCCGCGCCGCCTCCACCCTGCGCCGCTGCCGCCTGACGGCCGTGCCAGGTACGCCTCTCGTGGACGGCATCGCTGTCGGCGAGGCCATCGGCAGCGGGCCCGTCGTCGTCATGGACTCGCCCGTCGACCTCGACCGCTTCCCGTCCGGCGGGGTGCTCGTCACCGGTATCACCGACCCGGACTGGGAACCGATCATGAAGTGTGCCTCCGCCATCGTCACCGACCACGGCGGCCGCACGTCCCACGCTGCGATCGTCAGCCGCGAACTCGGCGTCCCCGCCGTCGTCGGTACCGGCCGTGCGACTCAGGCCCTGTACGACGGACAGAAGGTGACCGTCTCCTGTGCCGAAGGCGGACGCGGCAAGGTCTACGACGGGGTGCTCGCCTATGAGGAGACCGAGACCGACCTCGCGGACATCCCCGCCACCCGGACGCACGTCATGCTCAATCTCGCTGACCCGGCCGCCGCCTTCCGGTGGTGGCGCCTGCCGGCCGATGGCGTCGGCCTGGCCCGGCTGGAGTTCATAGTGGCGCACCAGGTCAAGGTCCACCCGATGGCCCTGCTGCACCCCGAGCGCCTGGATCCCGCCGACCGCTGCGCCGTCGACCAGCTCACCGAGGGATACCTCGACCGCACCCGCTACTTCACCGATCGCCTGGCGTACGGCATCGCCCGGATCGCCGCCTCCCGGTGGCCCGCCCCCGTCATCGTACGGACCAGCGACTTCAAGACCAACGAGTACGCGCGCCTTGTCGGCGGTCGGCCGTTCGAGCCGGTCGAGGCCAACCCGATGATCGGCTGGCGGGGCGCGAGCCGCTACTACAGCGACGGATACCGGGAGGGCTTCGCCCTCGAGTGCCGGGCCCTGCGCAGGGTCCGCGACGAGATGGGCCTGACCAACGTCGTCGTCATGATCCCCTTCTGTCGCAGCCTCGAAGAGGCCGACCGGGTGCTTGGTGTCATGGCTGAGGAAGGCCTCCGCCGTGGGGAGAACGGGCTGAAGGTCTACGTCATGGCGGAGATCCCCGCCAACGTCATCCTGGCCCAGGACTTCGCCGAACGCTTCGACGGTTTCTCCATCGGCAGCAACGACCTAACCCAGCTCACCCTGGGTGTCGACCGCGACTCCGAAGCCCTCGCCCACGTCTTCGACGAGACCAACCCGGCGGTCACCCGGAGCATCGAGATCCTCGTCCCTCGTGCTCAGGCAGCGGGCCGCCCCGTCGGTCTCTGTGGCCAGCGCCCGAGCGACGACCCCGCCTTCACGGAGTTCCTGGTCAAGGCCGGGATCGACTCCATCTCCGTCGCCCCGGACAGCTTCGCCGCGGTCAAGCACCACGTGGCCGCCGCCGAATCGGTCCGGTACGGGGAGGGCCGAACGGCCCCATCAGGGACCCGATGGTCCCAAGCGGAGCAGCCGTCCGTCTCGTGAAAGTGGAGGAAGGCAACGCATGAAGGCGCTGATCGGGCGCCGGAACGGAGCACACCATGTCAGGAACGCACCTGGAGCGCAGGCGCAGCCCGATCCCCGATTTCAGGGACTGGTTCGGCACCGAATTCCCACGGTTCCCGCTGTGGCGGTCGTCGTTCGACACCTTCCCGATCCCGATCGAGGTGACCAACAAGGAGGGGCAGTACACGCTGCGCGCCGAACTTCCCGGGATGGACCCCGACAAGGACATCCAGATCACGGTTGAGGGGGACACCCTCACCGTCAGCGCCGAGCACACCGAGAGCAAGGAGGAGAAGGATCACTCGGAGTTCCGCTACGGCTCCTTCCAGAGAGTTGTGCGCCTGCCCGGGCCGATCCCCTCCGACGAAGTCGAGGCAGCGTATGAGGACGGCATCCTCACCGTGCGCGTGCTCATGCCGGCCTCGCCCGAGGAGTCCAGGCGCAGCATCCCCGTCAAGCGCACCACGGGGGACGGCAGGGGAGACTCGTCATGACGTCCAAGCGCGTCCTGGTCGCCTACGGCACCAAGCACGGTGCGACCGCCGGAATCGCGTCCGAGATCGGCAGGACCCTGCGTGAGGACGGCCTCGACGCCGTCGTGGTCCCCGCCGACGACGTGGACGACGTACGCGGGTACGACGCAGTGGTGCTCGGCGGCGCCCTGTACGCCGGGCACTGGAGCGGCAAGGCCAAGCGCTGCGCCGAACGCAACGAGCACTACCTTCAGCACCGCCCGGTCTACCTGTTCAGCAGCGGCCCCGTGGACAGTTCCGCCGAGCAGCACGACATCGCGCCGGTGCCTGCGGTGGCCCGGGAGATGGAGCGCCTCGGCGCACGCGAGCACATCACCTTCGGCGGCAGTGTCACCGCCAGTACGCCCGGGTTCATCGCCCGGGCCATGGTCCGCGCGGGCAAGGGAGGAGACTTCCGCAATCCCGAGCGGATCCGGACATGGGCCCACCACATCAGCGCCGAACTCGCCGCTCCCCACTGAGCGGCCGGGCAGTATCAGAGCGCGGAGGTGCACGATGTCCGAGCCCGGCACGCCCGGAGACGGGCCCACCCGATCGCGCCCGGCGACGGCCGACCGCGTGCGTCGGCTGTTCGGCGGACGTCCGAACGAGCTGCGTCGTCCGGCCGACCGGACCCGGCGCCGCTGGAACATCGCCTTCGTGCTCTCCTTCCTGATCGCCCTGTCCTGCGGCGTCGTCGTCACGACGGCCGTCTGGGATGCCGAAAGCCGCACTGCCCGGGAAGCGGCCCGGCACCGGCACCGGATCGAGGCGACGACGGTCGGTGCCGTGGGGCGCGCGGTCTCCAACCGTTCCGGCGGCACCTCCCGGACGGTTGCTCCGGCCGTCTGGGAGTACCCGGCCGCTCACCAGCACTCCGACACGATCTCCGTCCCGTTCGGCACTCCGGCAGGCCGGACGGTCACGATCTGGGTCGATGACGCGGGCAGGGAGGCGCAGGCGCCGTCGGCCGAAGCCCGACGCGTCCTCACGGCCGCAGTCGCGGGAGTCGGATCCTTCAGCCTGCTCGCCCTCGCCACAGGGGCAGTGGTCCGCCTTCGTCTGCTTCTTGTCGAGACCCGCAGCCTGGCCCAGTGGGAGCACGAGTGGGAGGCCGTGGAGCCGCGCTGGTCCGGCAGGCTGCGGCGCGAAAAGGGACCTGGCGATGACTGAGGCAGCCACCCGGCCCCCCTTTCCGGTCAACGGGCTGCCCCTGAGCCCTGACCCCCTCGAACCGTTGCCGCTCCTGAGGCGCGAACTCGGCACCGGGCCGAGTGGACTCTCCGCGCGCGAGGCGGCCCGCCGCCTCGCCGTCTACGGCCCCAACGAGGTCCGCCGCAAGGCCCGTACCTCGGTGGGCCGGGAGCTCGTCCGCCAGCTCGTCCACCCGCTGGCCATGCTGCTCTGGGCGGCTGCCGCACTGGCCTTCGTGGCGGACATAGCGGTCCTCGGCTGGGCCATCGTCGCCGTGGTCATCGTCAACGCCGCCTTCGCGCTCCTGCAGGAGCGCCAGGCGGAGCAGGCAGTGGAGACCCTGGCCCGGTATCTGCCCGAGCACGCATGGGTGATCCGCGACGGCCAACCGTCGGCCGTCGAGTCGCGCGAGCTCGTGCCGGGCGACCTCATCGTCCTCGAAGAGGGCGCCAAGGTCCCCGCCGATGGACGCCTCACAGACGGCGGTATCGAGGTCGACCTGTCGATGCTGACAGGGGAGTCCGCCCCCGCCGAACGCGTCGCCGGCCCCGGTCTCGCAGGGGCTCCGCTGCTCCAGGAGCCGAACCTCGTCTTCAGCGGTACTGCCTGCACCGAGGGCCAGGCCCAGGCGATCGTGTTCGCCACGGGCGACCACACCGAACTCGGACGGATCGCGGCACTCAGCCAGCGCACCCAGCGGGACCCCAGCCCCTTGGAGCGGCAGGTCAAGAAGGTCGCCTGGCTGATCGCCGCCGTCGCGGTGGCCATGGGCGCGGTGTTCCTCGTGGCAGGCGTGGCCGTGGGACTCCCGCTGACCGACTCGCTGATCTTCGCCATCGGCCTGCTGGTCGCCAACGTGCCCGAGGGCCTGCTGCCGATCATCACCCTCGCCCTGGCCGTCGGGGTACGGGCCCTCGCCCGTCAGGGGGCTGTGGTCAAGCGGCTGAGCGCCGTGGAAACTCTCGGGTCCACTAACGTGATCTGCACCGACAAGACCGGCACCCTCACCCGGAACCGCATGCGGCTCCAGACTGTGTGGACACCTGAACACGGTACGAGCAAAGGCCCCTGGGCAGGCGAACTCGCCCGCGCAGTGGCCCTGTGCACCACGGTCACGCGGGATGCCCAGGGCCACCTGCACGGGGACCCGACCGAGATCGCCCTGGTCGAAGGAGCCGGCGCCCACGGCGCCCCCATCGACCTCGACAGGAGGGACGCCGACCGCCAGATCCTCTTCCGTTTCGACCCCCGCTTGCGCCTGATGTCCGTCGTGCAGCAGGCGGAACCGGACGGCGCCCGCGTCATCGTCAAAGGCGCGCCGGAGTCGGTGGTGGGCGCCCTTGACGGCGGGGACTCCACTGCCGCGCTCGCCGCCGCGGACCGGCTCGCCCACGACGGCATGCGTGTCCTGGCCGTCGCCGTGCGCGACCTGCCGAAGGGGGCCACGACGCCGGCGCGGCGCCACGACGCGGAGAGAGGTCTGCGCCTTCTGGGGCTCGTCGGCCTGTACGACCCTCCGCGGCCCGAGGTCGCGGAGGCAGTCCGCCGCTGTCACGACGCGGGCCTCCGGGTCCACATCGTCACCGGCGACAACGGCGCCACCGCGGCCGCCGTCGCGCGGGAGGTCGGCATCGGAGTACCGCGCCTCACGGTGGTGGCCCAGTCCGAGACGGTGGGTGACCAGGAGCTCGACCAGCTCCTGGCACAAGGCGATGCCGAGGTCGTTTTCGCCCGCTCCTCTCCGGAGACCAAGCTGCACGTGGCCGACACGCTGCGCGCACACGGGCAGATCGTGGCCATGACCGGCGACGGTGTCAACGACGCTCCGGCACTTCACCGTGCGCACATCGGGGTCGCGATGGGCCGGTCCGGCACCGACGTGGCACGCGAAGCGTCCACGATGGTGCTGACCGACGACAACTTCGCCACCATCGTCGCCGCCATCGAATCCGGGCGCCGCGTATACGACAACGTCCGCAAGTTCATCGTCTACATCTTCGCCCACGCCACCCCCGAGGTCGTGCCCTTCCTGGTGTTCGCACTCTCGGCCGGCACCATCCCCCTGCCGCTGACCGTCCTGCAGATCCTCGCCATCGACCTCGGCACCGAGACTCTCCCCGCCCTCGCCCTCGGCCGGGAACGGGCCGAGCCGGGCGTCATGAGCCGTCCGCCGCGACCGAGCTCGCAGGGGGTCATCTCCCGCGACATGCTCATCCGGAGCTGGGGATGGCTCGGTACGGTGTCCGCCGCCCTGGTCATGACCGCGTTCTTCTACGTGCTCTGGCGGGCGGGCTGGCACCCCGGCGACCCCACCGGCCCCGGCACCCCCCTCCACCATGCGTACGTCACCGCGACCACCGCCACGTTCGCCGGCATCGTCACCTGCCAGGTCGGCACGGCCATGGCCGCACGCACCGACCACGCCGCTCTGCGCGAGATCGGCCTGTTCACCAACCACCTGCTCCTCGCAGGCATCGCCTTCGAGTTGGTCTTCACCGCGGCGCTCGTCTACGCGCCGCCGCTGCAAGACCTGTTCGGCACCGCAGCCCTCTCCCTCGATGTCGTCGCGCTCATCGCCACCTTCCCGGTCCTCGTGTGGGGCACCGACGAACTCCGGCGCTGGGCCCGACGCACTTGCCGAAGCACGAACGCCTGAACCCGTCCGGAGGCTCCCATGTCACGCACGGCCGAATGGAAGGTCCGCCTCTACCTCTTCGAGGAGGACCACACGACGAAGGCACGCCTGGAACTCGACACGGGCACGAACAGGCTCACGGGCCACGGCACCGCCCGTTGCGCACCCCAGGACGACGACGTCCCGGAGATCGGCGAAGAACTCGCGGTCGCTCGTGCCATGGAGGATCTCGCCCTCCAGATGAAGCGAGCCGCCTACGGCGACATGCAGGCTGCCGGAGCTCCGTCCCTGCAGGAGTCCCTCAAGCCGTACAGCGGGTGGCTGGACACCACAGCGTGACCACGAAGGAGGCCCGACCGGGACCTTTGGCCCCCATGAAGGTCCTGAGCGGCCCTCTTCCCACAGGGGCCTGCGGTGTCACTGTGAGGTCAGACCCTCACTGGCCCTGGGCGAGGAGGAATCATGGAGCACACCGTCAGCGGTTCCGAACTCGGCTCCGTCGTCGTCGGCGTCGACGGCTCCGAGCCCGCCCGTCAGGCCGCGCTCTGGGCAGCGGGAGAGGCCGAACGCCGAGGGCGTCCGCTGCACATCGTGTACGGCGCCGACACGGACGGCCGGGCACTCTACGCATCTGTCGAGACCATCGAGCGCGTCCGTGTTGCCGGCCGCGAACTGCTCGACGACATCGCTGCTGCGGTCAAGAAGCAGCACCCCGGCCTGGTCGCCACCACGGAATTCGGTCGTGGCGACCCCGTGGCCAGCCTGCACCGGGCCGCTGGTCGTCGCGGCACCATAGTGGTCGGCAACCGGGGGTTGGGCGGATTCAACTCCCTCTTGCTCGGATCCGTGGGCCTGAAGGTGGCGGCCGGTGCGAAGACGCCCGTCATCATCGTCAGGGGAACCGAAAGCGGCGCCGAGAGCGGGACGGTACTCGCCGGGGTCCGTGACGAGCGAGATCTGGACTGTGTGCGTTACGCGGCGCGCGAGGCCGAGCTGCGCAAGGCCGAGCTGCGGCTGCTCCAGGTGTGGAACGTGCTTCAGTCCGTCGGCGACGTGATGACCATGATGGACGACATCAAGGAGATCGCCGACGAGTACGTCCGGCACCTGACCGCGCTGACGGAGCGAATCCGCCGGGAATTCCCGGACCTCACCGTGCGGGCGGATGCCGAGAAGAGCGCGTCCGTCGCCGGTGTTCTCGTAGAGGCTTCCCGGCACGCCGACCTGCTGGTCATGGGCGGTCGCAGGGCGTCCGCATACCTGGGACCCACCCTCGGGCGGCACACCCACAGCCTCGTACACCACTCGCACTGCCCTGTGCTGCTCATCCCGCGCCACCCGGACGAGCACGGGAGTGGATCGTGATGGCCACCGCCGAACGCCGCGAGATCGTCGTAGGCATTGACCCGGCCAGGGACTGGCACTTGCCCCTTGCCTGGGCGTCTGACCACCGTCGTGGGATCGGGCTCCGACTCGTCGTGGCTGTGCCTCCGCCGCAGCGTACGCGGCAGGTTGATGACACACCCCGCAGGACGGCTCTGCGCCAGGCGGGCTCTGAAGCCCTCGCGGCAGGTTACGACTGGGCGCGGGACCGACACCTGGGGCTTGACGCGGCCACTGATCTGATCGAAGGATTCCCCGTTCCCGCCATCGGACGCCTGTCTCACCAGGCCCGCATGCTCGTGCTCGGATCCCGTCACCTGAGCCGGACCGCGGAACTCTTCAGCGCCGGTTCCACGGTGGTCCCGGTCGTGGCCCAGGCGCATTGCCCCGTCGTCGTGGTGGGAAACCCCGAGCACACCACCCAGGAGACGCCCTACCTGGTCGTCGGCATCGACGGCAGTGAGTCCTCGAAGGCTGCGCTGGCGCTTGCTTTCGAGGAAGCCGACCTGCGCGGCGCAGCACTGCGCGCCATCGCAGTGTGGCAGCCGCCGGTCTTCTTGCTCCACGACGAGGAGGTCGCATTGCAGGCTCAGCGGCGGATGCTGTCCGAGGCCACGGCCGGCTGGTCGCAGAAGTACCCGGACGTGGTGCTCTCCCACGAGGTCCCGATCGGGCACCCGGTGGAAGAGCTCGCGGAAGCCGCCGAGCACGCCCTGGCCGTGGTGGTGGGCCGTCGCGGACGAGGAGGCTACTCCGGCATGCGCCTGGGCTCCGTTGTCCACGGACTGCTCCACCGGGCGTTCTGCCCGGTGATCACGGTTCCGGCCGAATAGGACCGCCATGGCGATGGCCCCGGCCCCCGCAGAGGTACCGGTGCGCGCGCCCGGCGGGCTCACCGACCTCGAAGCGGAACGCCGACTGGCCGAGCATCAGCCGCCCTCACCAGTGGCTTCGCGGCGGCCCGACTCGCACGGCACGCATTCCGAAGGAGATGATGATCATGGAGACGCGCACGTCCGAGCACGGACCCCACGCTCGCGTCGGTGACGAGATAGTGGTGGGCGGGCCGACGGTGGGCAAAGCGGGTCGCGACGGCGAAGTCGTCGGACTGCACCACGACGACGGCACCCCGCCCTACGACGTCCGCTGGTCGGACACCGGCAGGACCACCCTCTTCTTCCCGGGACCGGACGCACACATTCGGCATCTCGGCGCGGACGACTCCGGATGATGCCTTCAGCCTGAGCGGGAAGGTGGGGGCAGGGATACGGTGAAGAGGCAGGCCGAACTTCCCCGGGGCGCCGCTGGAGGTACGCATGGGCGGGGACGAGCAGCGTGCCGTGCGTTCGGGGCTGCCGCGGCTCCGGCTGGATGAATTGCTCGAAGAGCTCCAGGTCCGCATCAACGAGGTGCGCGGCACCAGGGACCGGCTCAACGGGCTCCTTGAAGCCGTGATGTCCGTCGGCCGGGAGCTCGACCTTCCGCAGGTCCTGAGGGGCATCGTCGAAGCCGCCGTCGTCCTGGTGGACGCGGAGTACGGCGCCCTCGGAGTCATCGGCGACGACCAGAAGCTCGCCCAGTTCCTCCCCGTGGGCATCGGTGACGACCTCCGGGCCGAGATCGGCGACCTGCCCTCCGGCCACGGCATCCTCGGCGAACTCATCCGCCACCCCGAGACCCTACGGCTGTCGGAGTTGTCCGATCACCCCGCCTCCTACGGGTTCCCGGCCCACCACCCCCCGATGCACTCCTTCCTCGGGGTCCCCATCCGGGTTCGCGAGGAGGTGTTCGGCAACCTCTACATGACCGAGAAGCGCGGCGGCATCGACTTCGACGAGGAGGACGAGGCGGTCCTGTCCACGCTGGCGGTGGCGGCAGGCATCGCCATCGAGAACGCCCGTCTCTTCGAAGAGGTACGTCTCCGGGAGCGCTGGCTGACCGCCAGCTCCGACTTCACCAGCGCTCTGCTCTCCGGCTTGGCCGAAGCGGAGGTACTGGAGGGCATGCTGGAGCGGGCCCGTGACATCACGGGAGCCGACATCGGTGTCTTCTACCTCGTGGGCCAGGGCGGGGAACTGCGCGGCTCGCTGGCGCTGGGAGACGGTGCCGAGGCGCACCGCGGCATCGTGCTGCCCAGCAGCGCGGGAACCCTGGCAGCAGCCGCCCTCGGCGAGGAGGACGGACTGATCACTGTTGCCGACGTCGGAACCGAGGTCCGGATCACCGTGCAGCCGGAACGCTGGAAGGGCTTCGGCCCCGCCGTCGCCGTCACGGTCGGCACCAAGGAGAAGTTGAGCGGCGTCCTCATCCTGGCCCGCAGATGCGGCCGCCCGGCGTTCGCCCGCGCCGAGATCGCAGCCCTGCCCGGTTTTGCCGGCCAGGCCGCCCTGGCTCTGGAGCTCGCCGACCGGCGCCGGGACGCCGAGCAGATGAGCATGCTGGCGGATCACGACCGCATCGCCCGCGACCTGCACGATCTCGCCATCCAGCGCCTTTTTGCCACAGGCATGACCCTGCAGAGCGCCCAACGCTTCGTCGAGCATCCCGAGGCTTCGGAACGGCTCGCCCGAGCCATCGACGACCTGGATGCCACCATCAAGATCATTCGCTCGACGATCTTCGGACTTCGCGAACACGAGGCGCCCGGGGTCACGCCGAAGCTGCGGCTGCGTGCTGTCCAAGCCGTGGAGGAGGCCGCCCGGACACTCGGCTTCGCCCCGGCCCTGCGGATGGAGGGCCTGATCGACACCGACGTCCCCCCCGAGACCGCGGACGAGGCGCTCGCGGTGATCGGGGAGGCACTCACCAACGTGGCCCGCCATGCACAGGCGGACCGGGCAGAAGTGTCCCTCTCGGCCGTCGAGGGCGTACTGACCGTACGGGTCACCGACGACGGAGTGGGAGTGGCACGGGGAGGCCGTCGCGGCGGGCTCCGCAATCTCGCCGAGAGGGCCGAACGCCTGGGCGGCGAGCTCTCCGTATCGGCGCACGGGTCGACCGGGCGGGGGACGAAACTGGAATGGCGGGTACCGCTGGATGGAGGCGACTTCCCACCGCCCGGGTGACCCCCGTCGACACTCAGCTCCGGCCCATGCCGTGCTCCGTCTCGTGCCCGCGCCCGTGTTCGTGGACCTGCGCGGCGATGACGGCGGCCTGCACCCGGCGCTCCACCCCCAGCTTGCCCAGCAGCCGCGAGATGTGGTTCTTGACCGTCTTCTCGGACAGGTACAGCCGCTTGGCGATCTGCGCGTTCGTGAGGCCCTCGCCGATCAGTTCGAGCACGGAACGCTCCCGCTCGGAGAGAGCCGCCAGCCGATCGTCGTCCGGAGCCTTGACGGTCTCCGGGTCCCTCAGCGAGTGCATCAGCCGAGCGGTCGTCGCAGGGTCCAGCATGGACTGTCCGGTCGCCACGGTCCGTACGGCCGAAACCAGGTCCGACCCCTTGATCTGCTTGAGGACGTAGCCGGCCGCTCCGGCCATGATCGCGTCGAGCAGCGCGTCCTCGTCATCGAACGAGGTCAGCATCAAGCAGGCGAGATCCGGCATCCGCGAGCGCAACTCGCGGCACACGGTGATCCCGTCGCCGTCGGGCAGCCGGACGTCGAGCACGGCGACGTCCGGGCGCAGCGCCGGCCCGCGGGTCAATGCCTGCTCGGCGGTCGATGCCTCGCCGATGACGTCGATGTCGGGCTCCGCGTCCAGCAGGTCGTACAGGCCGCGGCGTACTACCTCGTGGTCGTCCAGGAGGAAGACCCTGATGGGCGCCCCGGACGAGACAGAGGGTGCTGATGCGTCGGACATGTACGCCCCTGTAATCGATCGACTGTGCGTACGTCTTGTCGTACGCATTGTCTCAGGGGAGCGGGCGGACGCACCTTGTGGTGCGTCCCGGAGCCGGCGCGGCGGTGAAGGGTTTCAGGCAGCTCCGGCGGGCTGCCCTTCCAGCTCCATCCGGACGTCCACCACGCCTTCCACGGCACGGATGGCGCGGGCCACCAGCGGCACCAGGGCGCGACTACGGAGAGATCCCCTCAGGGTGACGACGCCGTCCTTCACCGATGCCTGTAGATCTACCGGGGGAGCGAGCTCGGCGAGAACCGCGTCGCGGATCTCCTCCTCGATCTCCTCGTCGGTGCGCAGGAAGACCTTGAGCAGGTCGCTCCGGCTGACGACTCCCTCCAGCATCCCCACGCCGTTCACCACGGGGAGGCGCTTCACGTGCTTGCGGGCCATGATCCGGGCAGCTTCGGCGAGCGTGGCGTCGGGGTGCACGGTCACGGCCGGGCTCGACATCAGCTCCTCGGCCAGCACACCCCCCGCCTTGGAAGCCTCTTCCATCTGATCGGGAAGCCGGGGGTCGTCCCGCCGGAACTCCTCCTTCGGCAGCAGATCCGCCTCGGAGACGACCCCCACGACACGCCCCTCGCCCTCCAGGACGGGAACAGCACTGACTTTCCACTGGTCCATCAGCTCGACGATCTCCTTGTAGGAAGCCTCGCGGCCGATGGCCACGGCCGTATGGGTCATGACGTCGCTGACGGTGTACTGGGACGCGGGCATGACGGACTCCTCACTGCTGGGGGTTCAGGTGCGGGACACCGGCCGCCAGGGATAGCTGCCACTGCCGTGCGGGGCATAGAGATCGAGCAGCCGGATACGGGCGGCGTGCAGCCGGTGCGCGAGCACCTGCGCGACCCAGTGGCCCATCGCGGAGCCGAAAGCAGGGTCGGTATCCATCATCGTGCGCACCGCGGCGGCGTCGAATTCGTACGTGCGCACCGGCGTCGTGGCCACCGCGCCCAGTCTCCAGGCACTGGGCTGCAGCATCCACGAGCACCCTACGAGTTCGCCCGGTCCGAGCCTTTCGATCACTGCCGGCTGTCTGCCGGGCACATGCACGTCCAGGGCGACGATGCCGGTTCGGACGATCCAGAACCTGTCCGCCCGGCCGCCCTCGTTGAAGAGGCGCGCGCTCTCGGGGAAGTTGACCTCCCGTGCGATGTCCATCAGCCGGGAACGGTGCTCAGCCGGCAGCGCGCCGGCGATCTTTGTAGGGGGAGTGGTCCTCATGGCGGCCTCCGGTCGATTCCGATTCAATTCTCGGCGGCTCCAGATGCGCTGGGTATGGGCCGACCAGCCCCCGATTCCGCAGGACAGGGGACCGTTCGGCCCTGGCACGGCACGCGAGGAGGCAAGGACGCTGGGTGAAGCCGACACCGACACGACGCGGTCGGAGCGGAGGGCCGTGTGATGGATCACGAAACCGCCTGGAGGCCGGACCACGGCCCCGTCCTGGACCCGATGCGGTCCACGGAGCAGCTGGACCGCTCCGAAGCGCTGCGGCTCCTGGGCACCGTGCCGCTGGGCCGCATCGTCTTCACCCACCAGGCGCTGCCGGCCATTCGGCCGATGAACCACGTCGTCGAGGGGGAGAACGTGGTCGTCCGGCTCGACGAAGGTGCTTCACGCGCATCGCTCGTGGCGATGCCCGGCACACCTGACATCGTCCTCGCCTACGAAGCCGACTCCATCGACCCCGACACGCATCTCGGCTGGAGTGTCGTGGTGATCGGCTACGCCGAGCTCGTCGAGAACCGCAACGACGCCGAACGGCTTGAGGCGCTGCTCGACCCGTGGACGAACCAGCCGATGGCCGGCGTGCTGCGCATCCGGGCCGAACTCGTCACAGGGTTTCGCCTGGGGCCGGAACCTCGGCCGATTTCCGCCGCCGGGTGAGTCCCGGCCCTGCTTCTGACACCTGGCGACGGCGTGGGCTGCGATCAGCGGCTACGAAGGTGCGCGAACCTGGGCGAAACGGGTGGAAAAGGGGTGCCGGATGGATTGGCTGGTGACGGTCACGGGCGCGGCCCTGGTCCTGCTGATTCTGCGGGACGTGTTCCACACGCTGTGGCACCCGACGCGTCACGGAGGGCTGAGCCGCCTGGTCATGACCACACTGTGGCGGCTGTCGTCCGTCCTGGGCACCCGTCGCACAGCAGCCGGCCTGGCCGGCCCGCTCGCCATGGTGTCCGTCGTCGCCCTGTGGGCCCTGACCGTGGCGGCGGGCTGGGCGCTGATCTACTGGCCTCACATGCCCGAGGCGTTCGTGTACGCGGGAGGGTTGCACCCCGACGATCATGCGAGCCTGCTGGACGCGACCTACGTCTCGCTGGTCACGCTCTCCACGCTCGGCCTCGGTGACGTCGCACCCGCCGAGGGGTGGCTGCGCCTCCTCGCACCCCTGGAGGCGCTGGTCGGGTTCGCCCTTCTGACCGCGACGGTCTCCTGGATCCTCGGCATCTATCCGGCGTTGGCGCGCCGCAGGGCGCTGGCATTGCGGCTCTCCCACCTCTCCCGTACCCATCCCTCGAAGGAACAGATCGACTCCCCGGCCGGGGCCGCCATGCTGGACAGCCTGGCCACGGCGCTGTCCGTGGCGGCGGTCGACTTCCTCCAGTACTCGGAGTCCTACTACTTCCACGACGGCGACGACCGGACCTCCCTCGCTCGCCAGATCGGCTACGCCCTCGACATCGCCGATGAGGCTTCGGAAGCCGGACACCGGGATGTCCGGCTCGCCTCCACGGTGTTGCGTTCCGCCCTGGAAGACCTCGCGAGCATCCTGGACGAGCGCTTCCTGCACACCCAGGGATCACCCAGGCAAGCTCTCGACGCGTTCGCACACGACCACGGGCACCGGTGACACGCTCTGCCGTGCGTCTTCCGGCGTGGACGACGACCTCGACCGTCAGGTCGTTTCTACGCCGCAGCGTCGACACCGCTCTGCCCGGCAGACTCCGTTGAGGTCCGGACCGGCGATGTGCTCGTGGTGAAGACTCCATGTGCAGCACGTGCGGGCCTCATACGGCGATGATTCGATCGGTCACCTCCTTCACGCCGTCGATCTTGCGGATTTCGGTAAGCATTCCGGCCGCGTTGGTTCCGCGCGCTGAACCGGTGAGCGTGACGTTCCCCCGCGTGCACGGAGACCTGGACGGTGTCCGCGGCTTCCGGTGCCGTGGAGCGCACCACAGCCTCGATCTCGGCGCGCAACGCGTCATCACCGGCCAGGGCCTCTAGACGGGCGTGCCGGAGGACCGTTCCCACCAGGTGTACCTCGTGGTCGACGACAGGGAGGTGCTTGAGATGGGACAGACATGCCAGCCAGGCCGCCTCCGCCACGGTCGCGCCTGGTCGCACGATGATGGCAGCTCCGCCGTCTCCTTGCGGGCGTCGTCGCTCAGCGGTACTTCGCGGTACCGGGCGAGGACCCCGGGCAGGGGGCTGCGCCGTGCGCCGTTTGCCCCATGGCGCAGGACCGCGTCCCGCGCGTAGGGCAGGCTGTACCTGGAGACGCCCGACGAAGGAAGCGGGTACGTATGAAGCCGCTCGCCGGTACGGCGGTCATCGGGGTCGGCAACGAGTTCCGGCGCGACGACGGGGTGGGGTGGGCCGCCATCGCGTTGTTGTGCGAACGGGCCGCACAACGACCGCTGCCTTCCGGTACCGGGCTCGCTCGGTGCGACGGAGACCCCGGCAGGCTGATCACCCTCTGGGAGAACACGGCCCTCACCATCGTCGTCGACGCCTGCTTCCCTCTTTCGGGACAGCCCGGGCGAACGCACCGGTGGTGCGTGGCCCCGGGCGAGATGCTGCACCCGGCTTCCGCAGGCAGGCAGAGCACGCACGGGCTCGGGCTCGCCGAGGCCCTATGTCTCGCCGACAGCCTTGGGTGCGGCCCGGGCCGCCTCATCGTGTACGCGGTCGAGGGAGCGGACCGCTCGCTGGGCATGGGGCTCACCCCGGCGGTGGCGGCCGCCCTGCCACATCTGGCCCGGCGCATCGAGGAAGACGTCCTGCAGCACAGCCGGGGAACTCGCCGGACCAGCCTCGGACCCGGGAGCCCGCTGGTCTGACATGCTGCCGGATCTAGGCACGTGGAGACCGAGAGGTGCACCATGACCGACGCTTCGGACGCCGGAGCCGTCCTCGACCACCAGGACGAGGCGGTTCTCGACCGCGACGGTCTGGCCGCGCTCGTGCGTGTCCTGAAGGTGCGCGGCCGCACGGTGATCGGCCCGACCGTGCGCGACGGCGCGATCGTCCTCGACGAGCTGGACTCCGCCGATGCCCTTCCCTACGGGTGGGGGGTCGAGCTGGAGGCGGGGCAGTACCGGCTCCGCCGCCGCGAGGACGGGGCCGTGTTCGCGCACAGCGCGGGACCCCAGTCGTGGAAGTCGTTCCTGCATCCGCAGCGCGTCCGTCAGTGGTCGGCGGACCGCGGCCCGGACGGTGCGCCGGTCGTCCGTGAGGAGAAGCAGGAGAGCATCTCGTACGCGTTCCTCGGCGTGCGGCCCTGCGATCTGCGTGCCATTCAGATCCTCGACCGGGTGATGAGCGGTGGCAGGTACCGGGACCCCACCTACCTGTCACGGCGGACGGGTGCCTTCCTGATCGCGGCCGAGTGCACCGAGCCGGGTGCCACCTGCTTCTGCGTCTCCATGGGGAGCGGGCCGGCCGCCGACGCCGGGTATGACCTCGCCCTCACCGAGGTCGTGGACGATGCCGGCCACCGCTTCCTGTGCCGGAGCGGGAGCGAGGAGGGGGCCGCGGTCCTCGCGGAACTGCCGGGCCGGAGCGCCGATGACCTCACCAGAACAGCGGCGGCCCAAGCCGTGAGCGCCGCCGCCGAACGCATGGGCCGCTCCATGCCCCCCGTGGACCTGCGCACGCTGATGCGGGACAACCTGGAGGCGGAGCGCTGGGACGACGTCACCGCCCGGTGCCTCAGCTGCGGCAACTGCACCATGGTCTGCCCCACCTGCTTCTGCACCACCACGGAGGACGTCACCGACCTGACCGGCGATCACGCCGAGCGCTGGCGCCTCTGGGACTCCTGCTACGACCTGGACTTCTCGCTCCTCCACGGCGGTCCGGTCCGGTCCAGCCCGCGCAGCCGCTACCGCCAGTGGCTCACCCACAAGCTGGGTACCTGGCACGACCAGTTCGACAGCTCCGGCTGTGTCGGCTGCGGCCGGTGCATCGTCTGGTGTCCCACGGGCATCGACCTCACCGAGGAGGCCCACGCCCTGCACCAGGAAGCCACGCAGCGGGAGAACACGCCGTGACCTCGCAACCGGGCGGGCCTCCCGGCGAGGAGGTGTTCGCCGCTCTGACGGCGGAGCACCGCGGGAAGCTGATGGCCCTCGCCCGGGAAGTCGTCCTTCCGGGCGGCACGCGGATCTTCGAGGAAGGGGAGAAGGCCGACCGTTTCTGGGTCATCCGCTCGGGCACGGTCGCGCTCGACGTCCACATGCCCGGCCGGGGGCGAGTGGTCGTCGAGACCATCGGTGCCGGCAGCCTGCTCGGCTGGTCATGGCTGTGTCCGCCGCGGCAGTGGCACCTCGCGGCCGAGACCCGGGACCCCGTCCGTGCATGGGAATTCGATGCCGCGGCCGTCCATGACCTGTGCGCCGTGGACACGGCGCTGGGCCTGTCGCTGGTCACCGTCGTCGCCGAGACCATCGGCGACCGGCTCCGAGCCACCCGCACCCGGCTGCTCGACCTGTACGGACCGCCGGGACCGAAGGGGAGCGGGCCGGTGCCATGACGCTCACGCCCCTCTCCTACCGCGTGGTGGACCGCCGCGACGAGACGCACGACACGGTCACGCTCGTACTGGAGCCTGCCGCGGATGCCCTGAAGCCCTTCGCAGCCGGCCAGTTCGCGATGCTGTACGCGTTCGGTGTCGGTGAGATCCCGGTGTCCGTGTCCCGGCTCGCGGACGGGCACCGGCTGACGCACACGGTCCGCGCCGTCGGGGCCGTCTCCCGCGCACTGTGCGGGCTGCGGATCGGCGGGTGGGTCGGCGTGCGCGGCCCTTTCGGTACCGCCTGGGACTCGGCCGCCGCTCACGGCAACGATCTGCTCGTCATCGCCGGAGGCATCGGGCTCGCTCCGCTCCGTCCCCTCGTCGACGCCGTTCTGGCCGAGCCCCAGGCGTTCGGGCGGCTGAACGTCCTCGCGGGCGCCCGGACCCCCGCCGATCTGCTGTACGGGGATGAGTTCCCCGCCTGGGGAAAGCCGTTCGGTGCCGTGACGGTCGACCGGCCTTCCGGCGGCTGGACCGGCCGGGTCGGCGTCGTCACCACGCTGCTTCGCGAGGCCCGGTTCACACCTTCGGGCACGGTCGCCTTCGTCTGCGGTCCCGAGGTGATGATGCGCGCGACCGCACGCGCGCTGATCCACCAAGGGGTACGTCCCGACCGCGTCCGGGTCTCCCTCGAACGCAACATGCGCTGTGCCACCGGCCACTGTGGACACTGCCAGCTCGGACCCCTGTTGCTCTGCCGCGACGGCCCGGTCGTCGGCTACGACCAGGCCGAGCCCCTGCTCACCGTCCGGGAACTGTGAGATGAGCACCCCCACCACGCCCCAGCCCCCTGTCCGCCCCCGCCTCGGCGTGTTCAAGTTCGCCTCCTGTGACGGCTGCCAGCTCACCCTCCTCGACTGCGAGGACGAACTGCTCGGCATCGCCGCCGAACTGGAGATCGCCCACTTCCTGGAGGCGTCCAGCGAGCCCGCGCCCGGTCCGTACGACCTCGTCCTCGTCGAAGGGTCGGTCAGCACACCCGAGCACGTGGAGCGAATCCGGCGCATCCGCGCCGATGCCCGCCACCTCGTCACCATCGGTGCCTGCGCCACGGCCGGCGGCGTGCAGGCGCTGCGCAACTACGCCGATGTCGACGGGTACCTGGCGACCGTCTACGCCCGCCCCGAATACATCGAGACCCTCGCGACCTCCACGCCGGTCTCGGCCCACGTACCCGTCGACTTCGAACTGCGCGGCTGTCCCATCGACCGCGGTCAGCTCGTGGAGGTCATCACCGCGTTCCTCGCCGGACGCAAGCCCGCCATCCCGAACCACAGTGTCTGCTTCGCCTGCAAACGGCGCGGCAACGTCTGCGTCACCGTCGCCCACGGCACGCCCTGCCTGGGCCCCGTCACCCACGCGGGCTGCGGGGCCCTGTGCCCGACCTACGGGCGCGGCTGTTACGGCTGCTTCGGGCCGGCCGGAACCACGAACCTTCCCGCGCTGGTCCCGCTCATGCAGCGTGACGGGATGAGCGAGGAAGACATCGGCAGGTTCCTGCACACCTTCAACGTGACCGCCTTCACCGCCGTGGAGGAGCAAGGACAGCCCGGCGTGACCGACGCTGAAGGACCCGGATGAGCGATCCCACGCCCCGGTCCCAGGAGCTGCGCATCCCCTCACTCGCCCGTGTCGAGGGCGAGACCGCGCTGCACCTGAGGATCGACCACGGCACAGTCATCGAGGCGCGGCTCAAGATCTACGAGCCGCCGCGGTTCTTCGAAGCCTTCCTCCGGGGCAGAGCGCACACAGAGCCGCCCGACCTCACCTCCCGCATCTGCGGGATCTGTCCCGTCGCCTACCAGATGAGTGCCTGCCGTGCCATCGAGGACGCGTGCGGCGTTGTCGTCGACGGACAACTGGCCGCCCTGCGCCGCCTGCTGTATTGCGGCGAATGGATCGAGAGCCAGACGCTGCACATCCATATGCTGCACGCACCGGACTTCCTCGGCGAGGACGACGTGATCGGTCTGTCCCGCTCCCATCTGGAGCACGTCAAGCGCGGACTGCGCCTGAAGCAGGCCGGCAACGCCGTGGTCGAACTGCTCGGGGGCCGGGCCATCCACCCCGTCAACGTCCGGATCGGCGGCTTCCACCGCGCCCCGACCCGCGCCGAACTCCGCCCCCTGGAAGAACGGCTGCGCACCGCCCTCGACGACGCCTGGGACACGGTGCGCTGGGTCGCCGGCTTCGAATTCCCGGACGCCGAGTGCGACGCCGACCTGCTCGCCCTCGCCGAGGAGGGCACTTACGCCATCGAGTCCGGCGTGCCCACCGTGCTCCCGTACGACGAGATGCTCCCGCCCTACAGCTTTCCCCTGCGGGACTTCACCGACCACGTGGCCGAGGAGCAGGTCTCCCACTCCACAGCCCTCCACTCCCGTTTGGACGGCCGTAGGCATCTCACGGGCTCCCTGGCGCGCTGGGCGGTCAGCGGCTACCTGCTGTCCCCGCTGGCCCTGGAAGCGGCACGGGAGGCCGGGCTGGGCGACCCCCTGTCGCGCGCAGGTGCCGGGCGGGCAGAGGTCTGCAGGAACCCGTACCGAAGCATCCTCGTCCGGGCGGTGGAAGTCCTGTACGCGGTGGAGGAGGCCCTGAGGATCATCACGGAGTACGAACGTCCGGCCCGCCCGTACGTGGAGGTGCCGGCCCGGGCCGGCATCGGGCACGGTGCCACGGAGGCGCCGCGCGGCCTGCTCTACCACCGCTACGCGTTCGACGACGGGGGGCGTGTCACGGACGCCCGCATCGTGCCACCGACCGCCCAGAACCAGGGCGCCATCGAGGAGGACCTGCGTCGGCTGGTCCAAGCCGGCCTCGATCGGGGTGAGGGCTCCGAGGCCGAGCTCACCCGGCTGTGCGAGCGGGCCGTCCGCAACCACGACCCGTGCATCTCGTGTTCGGCCCACTTCCTGGAACTGGACATCGAGCGCACCCACTGATCCCGCCCAGGCGTGACCGGCTGTCCGGGCGAGGTTGCGGCCCGGGCTTGCGGCCGGTCTGCAGGTGTCGTTACGTCGGATGGCGGCGTCGGAGCCGACCGGCAGCCGCAGCCGCATGCAGGCTCGCCTCTGCCTTCTGCGCGCTGTCGGGAGGCTTCAGGTGCTCCTCGGATGACATACGGCCGTGTGCTCGGCGCGTTGGCACAGGTGCTTCATCGAGTACCGCTTACGGTCACTGCACGGCTACCGGCGCGAGCGCGGGGACGACAGGGCTCCGGCCGGCCGGACACCTCACCGCCTTCCAGTCACCTACCAGACGGAGCACAGCCGGCATGGAGCCAGTCGTCACTGTGGGCCTCGACGGCTCACCCGAGAGCCTCGCCGCTGCCCGCTGGGCCGCTGACGAAGCCGACCGCCGCAAACTCACGCTGCGCCTGTTGCACGCGTGGCCCCTGCTGGCGCCGGAACCGACCCACCTCCCCTCCGAGATGGATCAGAACTACTGGGCGAAGCGGATCGTGCACAACGCGAAGGCGGAGCTCCAAGCGCGCCACCCGGGCCTGACCATCGTCGGCAACCTGGTCGCCGAGGATGCTCAGGAGGCGCTGCTGAAAGCGTCAGCGGAGTCCGAGATGACCGTGCTCGGTTCGCGAGGGCTGGAGCCCGTCGAGAGCTATTTCCTGGGCGACATCAGCATGCCCGTCGTCGCACGGGCCGAGCGGCCGGTGGTCCTGGTGCGCGCCGGGACGCGCGAAGAGGGTCCGCCGTCCGCTCCAGGTGCCTCAGGCGGCGTAGTGGTGGCATTGAAACTGCACGGTCCGTGCGACGACCTGCTCGCGTTCTCCTTCGCCGCCGCCGCGGCACGGGGCGTTCCCCTGCAAGCCGTCCACGGCCGAAGCATGCCCCTCCACGCTCACGCTCCCTGGGGCGTGGACCACGACGTGACCGAGAAGATCAGGCAGGACGCGCAGAAGGTCCTGAGTGACGCTCTCCGCCCCTGGCGCGAGAAGTTTCCGAGCGTGCAGGTAACTCCCGGTATCGGTCTTGAAAGCCCTACCAAGGTCGTGGTCCGGACCGCCGAGGGGGCAGGACTACTGGTTGTCGGCCGACGCAGGCACCGCCCTGCCCTGGCACCCCCATTGGGTTCCGTGGCCACCGCCGCGATCCATCACGCGCGCTGCCCCGTCGCCGTCATTCCCCATGACTGAGCCGAGCCACCACGAGGAGCCGCCGGTGCCGGCGCACAGGACCGACGCGTCCGCGCTCCGGACCGGCACCGGCCTCCAGGTTCCGCCACTACCGCGCGCAGAGGTGTGCGAGACGCACACCGCGGTCCTGTTCTTCGTCGGTGACCGCGCCTACAAGCTGAAGAAGCCGGTCGACCTGGGGTTCCTCGACTACACGACCACGGCGGCCCGGCGGGCCGTGTGCGAACGAGAAGTCGCCCTCAACCGTCGCTTCGCCCCTGATGTCTACCTGGGCCTGGGTGAATTTCGCGGACCGGACGCGGACACGCCCGAACCTCTCGTGGTGATGCGCCGCATGCCGGCGGAACGCCGCCTGTCCCTGCTCGTGAGTCAAGGCGCCGACGTCGACGAAGCCCTGCGGTCTGTCGCACGCCTCCTTGCCTCCCGTCACGCGGACGCGCTCCGCGGCCCGGACATCGACGAGCAGGGCAGGCGGGACGCGCTCTCCGCGCGCTGGGAAGCGAGCTTCACGCAGGTCAGGCGACTGACCGAGGACGGCCAGCTGCTCGACGGGGTGGAGGAGACCGAGCGCTTGGTGCGGCGCTATCTCGCCGGCCGCGAGAAACTGTTCGACGCGCGTATTGGGCAGGGGCGGGTGGTCGACGGCCATGGCGACCTGCTCGCCCAGGACATCTTCTGTCTCGACGACGGCCCCCGCGTCCTGGACTGTCTGGAATTCGACGACCGCCTTCGCTACGTCGACGGTCTCGACGACGCGGCCTTCCTCGCCATGGACCTGGAGCAGACGGGTGCCCCGGAGGCCGCGGCGTTCTTCCTCGCCCAGTACAGCGAGTACTCCGGCGACCCCGCACCGCCGTCCCTGTGGCACCACTACGTCGCTTACCGCGCGTTCGTCCGTGCCAAGGTCTCCCTGATCCAGGCAGCTCAAGGCGCCCGCGGCGCGCAGGCGGCAGCGCGGCGACTGGTCACCACGACGCTGCGCCACCTGCGTACCTCCGCTGTCGGCCTGACCCTCGTCGGCGGCCTCCCGGGCAGCGGAAAGTCCACGCTCTCCGGCGCATTGGCCGATCGCCTGGGCGTCACGCTGCTCAGCAGCGACCGCCTCCGCAAGGAGCTGGCAGGCATGCCGGCGGAGGAATCCGCGGCCTCCGACTACGGCGAAGGGCTGTACACGCCCGAGTGGACCGTGAGGACGTACGCGGCCCTGCTCGACCGGGCGTCCGCCCTCCTGTCCCGCGGCGAGTCCGTCGTCCTCGACGCCACCTGGTCCGATGCGGGACAGCGCGAAGCCGCTCTGCGCATGGCCGAACGCGCCAGCGCCGACCTGGTGGCCCTACACTGCCAGGTTCCGGGCGATGTGTCGGCAGCGCGCCTGAGCACCCGCGCCCCCGGGGCGTCCGACGCCACCCCCGATGTGGCCAGGGCTATGGCAGCCACGGAGCCGTCGTGGGACGAGGCCGTCCCCATCGACACCGGCGGCCCTTTGGAGGCCGCGGTCATCCAGGCGATGGCGGCCGTACGCCCGTACGGCGCCGGCCAGGCCCCGGTCTTCCGCCGCCCCTACATGGAACCGGACTGAGGCGTGAGGCGATGCCGCGTGCAGCGGCACGCTCGCCGCGACGGACGTCCTGCCGGAGCATTGCCGCATGTCGTGCATGGCCGAGTCCCGAGACATGGCCATGGCTCGGGCCGACTGAATCGTTTCCCTGCCCTGGGCCTCGGATCTGCGCGCAGGAGGTGCCGCGCTGTTTGGGCCGTGCGGCCCTGGTCGGGGGGCCATTCAGCCCTGCACCGCCCCTCCCGCCCGGTGGAGCATGGCCCTGTGGGGTCCTTGCGAAGCGGGGAGGAAGGGGACACGGGACATGGCACCGACGTGGACGACCACAGGAGTGTTCACCGGCGCGGGTGGCGTCCGCACCGACGAGGCCGGGGTCATCACCGGCGAGGTGAGCGTACGCACCATTTGGAAGGACGGACAAGCCCACATCGCGGTGCAGTACGGCGGTGCCCCCCAGTGGTGCACCATGACCGGAAGCCCCCTGTCCTGTAGCGAACGAGCCAGTCGGACCGTGCACCAGAGTGCTGTCGAAGCCGTTCGGGCAGGCGCCGCGGCCACGGCCCGGGGTATCTACCCAGAGTCATGATTGTCGGGACAAGCGGCCGATCGCCGAGGTACGTGCCGAGGCACAAGGCAGCTTCATCTCCGGTTTCAGCGGATGTCCAGCACCTCGGCCACCGGGCGCCGGGGCGTTACCGGGCCCTGCGGTCCGTAGCCGAGCCGGATCACCATCTGGACATGGGTCATCGCCGAGCCCGGATCGCGCACCGTCCAGCGGAGCGCGGGCCATTCGAGAGGCTGCGAAGTCATGGACGTGACCAGTCCGTCGGCGGTGGCTTGAAGGAGAACCCGCTGCAGGGCCTGTCCTGCTCGTAGCCAGTCCTCGGGCCCGTCACCCGAAGTACCCAGCAGCACGATGTGCGGGTTCTGCTCGAAGGTGGCCCACCCACGCCCGGGAACGCGCCGGGAGCGACCGAAGTCGCGCACGACCCCACCGCGACCCGCGTGCTTCGGACCGAATGCGTCCACGGGGATTCCGTCTGGACGGGTCTGGCCTTCCGGAGTGTCGGCATGTGTCCACGCCATCGTCTCCGCCGTCATAGTGGGATCCATCTCCTCGCGATGCTCGGAGTCGTGTACCAGGCCCAACACCGTGTCGGTGTGCCAGGCGTCCGGCACGGCCAGGCGACACCCTTCGAGAAGGGCGGCGGCTCGCAGACCGTCCAATAGTGCGGGAGCGATCTCCTCCTCCGCGAAAGGGAAACGGCTGGAGTGACGTCGCCGTACGGCTGGATGGAGGGTTCCGAGTTCGCTGTCCGTGGGCCCGGGTTCCCGGAGGTCGGCAGCGGCCAGCAACCACGGAACGTCCGGGTCGGGCAGCAGCCGTACGTCAGCGCCCCAGCCTGCCGAGGCTGCGGACACCCGTAGGTTGAACAGAGCGGCGGCGCAGCCCACATGGAGGGCGCGGTGGTCCGGGTCGGCATGGGGCATGGCACGGCCCGGGTCGCCGTACAGCTCGATGAGCCCGGAGGCCGGTCGGTAGAGGAACTTCCACGGCTGGGCGTTGTGCATGGACGGAGCCGTGACAGCATCCTCGATGAGCGGAACAATCTCTGCCGGGTTCGGAAGCGATGCGGTCATGAGACTTTCCTGCCTGTGCGGTGGGCCTCACTCGTGGGCGATGACGGCCACCGGCGAGACCGCGTGGTGCATCACGGCGTGTGTGATGGGGCCGATGTGAGTGCCGAATGCGGAGTGGCGGATACGGCGGCCGACGACGACGAGGGCGGCGGTGGAGGCCGCGTCGAGGATCTGAATCGCCGGCTGGCCGATGGTGGCCCGGGAGTCGACCTGCAGCGAAGGGTACTTCTCGTGCCAGGGGCTGATCATCTCGTCCAGTGCGGTGGTGATGCCGTGGGCCATTTCCTGCTGGACCCCCGGGTCGAGGGCTGGTGCGTAGCTGAGGATGGGCGGTGGCGACCAGCCGTGGATGATCACGAGCGGGCAGTGGCGGTGCGACGCCTCCTCGAAGGCGAAGGCGAGCAGCTTGTCACAGGGCTGGTGGATGTCCACGCCGACCACGATGGGCCCGCGGTCGCGGGTGCCGTCCGGCGGATTGCCCGCGCGGTCCACCGACCGGACCAGCACGACGGGGCGAACGGCCTCGATGAGGGTGGCAGTGCTGGTGGACCCGACGAGGAATCCCGCGATGCTGCCGAGCGCGCGTGAGCCGAGTACGAGCATGTCGGAGTCCTCGGCGGCGCGTGTGAGAGCCAGGGAAGGCAGCCCGCCCACTCGGCGGGTGTCGACCTTCAAAGACGGATGTAGACGGCGCGTCTTATCGGCGGTGTCGCGGAGGACGGCCTCGGCCCACTGCCGACGTTCCTCGGTGGTCGTGACGGGAAGCGGGGGATTCTCCAGCCATTCCTCTGCGTGGACCAGGTCCAGGGACGCACCGCGGAGCTCGGCTTCATAGGCCGCCCAGCGGGCAGCCGCCGTGCTCTCCGGGGACCCGTCGAGACCGACGGTCACTCGGTTCGCCATGGTCGCCATCTCCTTCTTCATGGGTCGGCGCTTCTCCCGCCCACTTCAGACTGACTGCCCGACGGCCTCCTGTTGAGGGGCCGGTCGGCCCCTCGTGGGACCGACCGGCCCCGTCTCCGGTGCGGTGGACGAGAGGTCTGGGGCCTTGATCAACCAGGGCGGTCACGGCAGGCGGTCTGTCGGCCGGCCCGGCGTCCGGCAAGAGCCCGGAAGGCCTTGGGCTGTTCTCCATGGCGCAGGGAAGCCACGCCCCCATGATCTCGCGTCGACGAGCGCGGCGCTGGGCCCCAGCCCAGACTGGAGACGGACAGGGATACGCACGTGAGGAGGCAGCCATGACCACCGCACGGGACATCATGCACAGCGGTGCCACCTGCGTACAGGAGACCGAGACGCTCATGGACGCGGCCCGGCGGATGAGCGAACTGGACGTCGGTGCGCTGCCGATCTGCGGGCCCGACGACCGTCTGCACGGCATCATCACCGACCGTGACATCGTGCTGAAGTGCCTGGCCAAGGGCAAGGACCCGCACCACATGACAGCCGGGCAGCTCGCGCAGGGCAAGCCGATCACGGTCGACGCGGGCGCTGACACGAGCCAGGTGCTGCAGACGATGCAGGATCACCGGATCCGGCGTGTCCCGGTGATCGCCGACCACCGCCTCGTCGGGATGATCAGCGAGGCCGATCTCGCCAGGCACCTGTCCGAGGAGCAGGTAGGCCACTTCGTCGAGACGATCTGCGCGGAGCGGTAAGCCGCAGCGCGTCGTCTTGCACCGCTATTCGTGCGCGATGACGGCGACGGGTGCCTTGGCGTGGTGAAGGACCGAGTGAGTGACCGGTCCGATGTGCGCGCCGATCGAGGACTTTCGGATGCGGCGGCCGACGACGATGAGACCCGCTTCGGAAGACCTCTCGACGAGTTCTGTAGCGGCGTGCCCGGCGCTCGCGCGCGAGATGACGCCGACATCCGGGTACTTGTCCCGCCAGGGTCCCAGGACGTCGCCCAGAGAGGCCTCCGCGCTCATTTCGAGCTGGGCGTGAACTCTCGGGTCGTACGCCGCGCCGTACCCCACCAGCGGAGGCAGTGACCAGCTGTGCAGGACATGGAGGGCGCAGGCCCGTCGCGCCGCTTCCTCGAAGGCGAAGGTGAGCAGCGCATCGCACGGCCGGCTGATGTCAACGCCCACCAGCAGCTCACGGGCTGCGTGCCGGTGGTCGGGGTGCGGCACCGCGTCCTCGCTCGCCCGCACCATGACCACCGGCCGTACCGTCGCCTGGATGACCGCCATGCCGACGGAACCGAGGACGAAGCCCGTGACGGTGCCCAGTCCCCGAGAGCCCAGGACGATCATGTCCGCGCCGGCCGCGACGCCGACGAGCTCGGCGGCCGGCCTGCCGTCGAATGATCGGATACCGACCTCCAATTCGGGGTGGCTCGCGCGCAGTTCGTCGGCGGTCTCATTAAGCAGCGCCTGGGCCCAGTGGCGGCGTATATCGCTCGTCGGCACCGGGCGGTCGCGGGGAGATGACCATTCCTCGGCGTGGACGAGGTGGAGCGGCACGCCGCGCAGGAGGGCCTCTCGCGCCGCCCAATGGGCGGCCGCGAGGCTTTCCGCGGATCCGTCGAGGCCGACGACGATTCGACCGTTCATGATGGCTTCTCTCGGCAGGGGTCCGCATCGGTCAGGGAGTTCGTCTCCGCCCGTGTCGAGGCGGAGCGCCGGCTTCTTCAGACTGAGTTCGTGTCGTCGATGGCGTATCCGAGATGCTGGGTTACGGAGACCACGCCGTCCACGGTCCGGCAGAGGCGTTCGATGAGCGGGATGAGGCTCCTGAAGTCGACGGTTCCGTGCAGTTCGACCCGGCCGTCGGTGACGGCCACGGTGATGGCCGAGGGGCTCTGACGCACGCCGAGTTCGAGCACATCACCCATGATCTCGTGACGGATGTCCTCGTCGTCCCGGAGGAAGATCCGCAGCAGGTCCCGTCGGCTGACGATTCCGATCAGTACGTCCGAGTCGTCCACGACCAGGAGCCGCTTGACTCCTTGGGCTTCCATCAATCGGGCGGCTTCGGCGACGGTCCAGTCCGGTCTGGCGCACACGGGGGGCGAGGACATCAGCTCCTCGGCACGCGTACCCGCGGCCTTGTCCTCCTGCCAGGCCTCCCGTTCGGGAAGTGACCGAAAGTAGTCGCTTTGGCCTGCGGACTTCGGCAGCAGGTCCCGCTCCGAGATCACGCCGAGCGGGTGGCCGGAATGGTCGACGACCGGGACGGCCGACACCTTGTGTTCCGTCAGGGTGCGGGCGACCTCCTTGAAGGGGGCGTTGTTGGGGACAGCGACGACCTCGCGGGTCATCAGCTCGCGGACTTCCCGATGCTTCATGCTCTTCTCCTACCGCTCCGCGGTCGGCCCAGCGCAGACCGACACGTCGTCCTGCTCGTAGTCGAGCCGGTTGACCACGTCCACGACGCCGTCGACGCTCTGACACAGGCGCAGCACGATGGGGACCAGGCTGCGTCGGCCGACGGTCCCGCTGAGGGTCACCAGCCCGTCGGTGACCTCGACGGTCAACGACGACGGGCTGAGCCCGAGGGTGCGGGTCAGAACGTCTTCGAGGATTTCCTCCTGGATCGCGTGGTCCCTGCGCAGGAAGAGCTGAAGCAGGTCGCTGCGGCTCAGGATGCCGATCAGTCGGCCGGCGGCGTCCACTACGGGCAGTCTCTTGACTTGGCGCCCCCGCATGACCCGCGCTGCGCGGACGACGCTCCATTCGGTCCGAGCGGTGATGGCGGGGCTGGTCATGACATCGGCGGCGGTGTTCGCGCCGCTGCCGGAGCTGCGCTTGCGGAGCAAGTCGGCTTCGGAGACGACGCCCACGGGGTGTTCGGCCTCGTCCACCACGGGTACGGCGGAGATGTCGAACTCCTTCAAGAGTCTGGCGATTTCCTTGAACGGGGTGCCGCGCCGGACGCTGACGGCTGTCGGGGTCATCAGGTCGGCGACGCTGCGGTGCCTCATCGTCGGCCTCCTTCACGCGCGGACTTCGGTGTCGAGGCGCACGGCCGTGACGTCCACGACCCCGGGTACGGTGCGAGCGACTCGGACCAGCACGTCTTTGAGGGCCGGGTCCGGGATGGAGCCGTCCAGCTGGACGATGCCGTCGGCCACGTGGACCTGCACCATGGCCGAGCCGGCGGGGATGAGCTCGGCCATGATCAGCCGGCGGAGCTCCTCGGCGATGTCCGCGTCGGGGCGGAGGTAGATCTTGAGGAGATCGCCCCGGCTGACCACGCCGACGAGGCGGCCGTCGCCGTCGACGACGGGGAGCCGCTTGAGGTGGCCGCGGGCCATCAGGCGGGCGGCGCCGGGGATGGTGGCGTCCTTGGTCACGGTGACCGCTGGTACGGTCATCAGCTGCCCGGCGCTGACTGCGCGGGACTCGTCCGCGCCCTGGGCCTTGAGCAGCAGGTCCGCTTCGGACACCACGCCGGCGACCCGTCCTTCCTCCGAGAGGACGGGCAGAGCGCTGATCCGCCACTGCCGCATGGCCTCCACGATGTCCTTGAACGGTGTTCTGCGGTCGACGGAGATGACGGCATGAGTCATTACGTCCTCGACGGTGCGAAGCTGCTTCATGATGCCTCCAGAAGCGGAGTCCTGATACGTCCGAGCGTGGGCACCTGTGCCCGTCGGCGGTAGGGCCGTCAGGGGGTCACTTCGGGCTGATCGGCCCTGTTGTTCAGGTATCGGGCGTGCTTTTATGAAATTGACGGAAAGAGTCCCTGAGAGGATGCGGAGAAGCGGCTGGCGGCCGTGCACCGCACGATCGGGATCCGCGAGAAGCGGGCGGGCTCTTTCCGCCCTTTGTCCTGAGGAGTCAATGCGTCGCACGGTGAGGGTCGGCGACCGGAGACAGGTCGTCGACCGCGTAGCCGAGGGCTTGGTCCACGCTGACGACCCCGTCGACCGATCGGCACAGCCTTTCGACAACCGGAATCGTCGACCGCTCCTCGACCCGACCGCTCAAGGAGACGACCCCTTCGCTTACGTCCACCGCAACGCCTCCCGGGGTGATCCTGAGGGTCCGGCCCAGTACGTCGTCGACGATTTCGTCGCGGATGGCGTCATCACGGCGGAGCATGGGGCGCAGCAGGTCGGTGCGGCTGACGATGCCCACAAGGGTTCCGGTCTCGTCGACCACCGGCAGACGCTTGACACCTCGCTCGTGCAGGAAGCGGGCCGTCTCGACGATGCCCCACTCCGGACGGGCGGTCAGGACCGGGGTGGACATCAGATCGCCGGCGGTCCGGGCGCCCATGGAGGCACGGTCCATGGGCGCCGCGGCGCGCATGGGGTCGCGCCCTTCGGTATCGGGCAGCCCGGCCTGCCTGCGAAGCAGGTCGGCTTCGGAGACGATGCCGATCGGATGGCGACGGGTGTCCACGACGGGCAGGGCCGAGACCTTGTTGTTGTCGAGGCTCCGGGCGACCGTCTTGAGCGAGGCTTCGGGGCTCGCCGTGGCCACGTTCCGGGTCATGACGTCTGCGACGGTGCGATGAGACATGGTCCGATCTCCCTTGTGAGTAGGGCCGTCAGTCGTGAGCGATGACCGCGACGGGGGCGGCGGCGTGGTGCAGGACCGCATGGGCCACGGAGCCCAGATGCGCCCCCAGCGGGGAGCGGCGCTGATGGCGGCCCACCACGACGAGGTCCGCGCTTCTTACGGCCTGGACCAGCTGGTCTCCGGCGGGCCCCATGAACGCCTCGTGGGTGACGCTCACGGACGGGAACTTGTGCCGCCACGGCATCAGCATGTCGTCGAGCATCACGGTGACACTCCGGCCGACCTCCCGCTCGTTCTCCGGGTCGAAGAAGGGCGCGTACTGGTACATGGAGGGCATCTTCCAGCCGTGGATCGCACGCAGGGCGCAGCCGCGACGGTCGGCTTCCTCGAAGGCGAAGGTCAAGACCTTGTCCGCTGCCTCGTGGATGTCGATCCCCAGGACGATCTCCCCGTACCGGATGGGCAAGGCCTCCTCGGGCGCGTGCGACACGCGTACGAGCACCACAGGCGTCTCGGTGGCCACAAGTGTTGACAAGCTCACCGAGCCGATGAGGAATCCGACCAGGCCTCCCACCCCACGGGAGCCGAGTACGAGCAGCCCGGCGTCCACCGCCTCCGCGGCCAGGGCTGCCGCCGGCCTGCCTGAGAGGCATCTCGTCGAGACCTCCAGGCCGGGATGTCGGCGTCGCACATCCTCCAATGCCTCGGTGAGCGCCTCGTCGGCCCAACGGTCGGCCGCTTCGCGGCCCGGCCTCGGTACCGCAGGGCTGATCAGCCAGTCGACGGCGTGGACGAGCCTCAGCGGCACTTCGCGCAAGGCCGCCTCCCGGGCGCCCCAACGGGCCGCAGCCCGGCTCTCTGGAGAGCCGTCCACGCCGACGGTCACATGGTGCTTCATGGCCAGAACCTCCTTGGGCAGCGCGGGGCCGCGGTCCTCTTCCAGCGTGGCCTGCGGCGCGATGACCGAGGAGGGGCCGAGTGGCCCCATATGGGGCCGATCAGCCCCGCTACTCCATGGAGGCGCGCGAGGCGACGTAGTCCGCACAGCCGTCCAGGGTGTTCAATGCCGGATAGTCGGACTCGGGCAGGGCGAGGCCGGTGCGCTCGCTCAGTGCCTCGATGAAGTTGAGGAAGTCCAGGGAGTCCATTTCCAGGCTCTCCCGGAAGTTCTCGTCCGGCGAGAGTGCGCCTGCGTCGGCGCCGGGAACCACGTCTGTCAGGACATCCTTGATCAGTACGAGGGCCTCGTCACGGTTCACAGTTCCTCCGGTCGTTGGAGCAGGCGGTCGATGGCCGTCAGCAATCGCGCCCCGGTCGCACCGTCGCTCGCGCGGTGGTCGGCGGCGAGCGTGGCCGTCACGGTCGGGTGCACCGTGAGCATCCCGTCCACGGCCACCGGCCGCTCGGTGACACGCCCCAGGCCGACGAGGGCGACCTGAGGTGGGTAGATCACCCCGAAGACGGCCTCGACCCCCTGATCGCCGAGGTTGGTCACCGTCAGTGTCGGATCTGCCGTCTCCGAAGCCCGCAGACGGCCGCTGCGAGCCCGCGAGACCAGACCCTTCAGCGCCGCCATCAGCTCCGGCAGTGGCATGGTGTCGGCGTCCGCCAGCGCCGGTGCGACCAGGCCGCCGCCGCGCAGGGACACCGCGACACCGAGCCGCACAGTAGGCGAGGGGACGAACGCCTCGTCCTTCCAATAGCCGTTCAGTTCCGGCACTTGGCGTGCTGCCAGGGCAACCGATTTGAGCAGCAGGGCCGCCGGCACGAGCCGTTCCACCACGGGCCTGCTCGCGTTCCGGTCGCGCATCCACGCCATCGCGACGGCCAGGTCGATCGTCGTCGACAAGTAGTAGTGGGGGATCTCGCGGTTCGCGCGGCTCATCAGAGCCGCGATCGCCGCGCGCGCCGGATGCTGGGGCTCGGCCGCTGCCGACGACCGGCGCGCCGGTTCGTGGCTTTCGACCGTAGAGGCCGGAGGGCTCCCCGTGGCGGCGCGTACATCGTCAGCCCGAATCGTGCCGCCCCGCCCGGTTCCCTTCAGGGCACTCAGGTCGACGCCCGACGACCGGGCCAGCCGACGGGCGAGCGGCGATGCCTTCACCCGATGCGGGCCCTCCGCCGGTGTGTGCTCGACGTCGAAACGTGTGATCCGACCGCCCTTGCCGGAACCGTGCACGGACGACAGGTCGATGCCCTTCTGCTCGGCCAAGTGCCTCACCAAGGGCGTGGACACGTCGCCCCCGCCCCGGGTCGTGGTGCGGCCGGGAGAGGCTTGCAGGTCGGAGGCCGGGACCGTCGGCCGCTTCGCAGGCGCAGGCGCAGGCGCAGGCGCAGGGGCAGAGGCCGGAGGCTCGGCCCCCGAGTCGATGACGGCCATCCGTGTGCCGACCGGCACGGTGGTCCCCGGTTCGACGAAGAGTGCACCGACCGTTCCCGAGTCGAAGCACTCGACCTCGATCGTCGACTTCGCCGTCTCCACGACGGCGACGACATCGCCCTTTGCGACGGTGTCACCGGGCCCTATCAGCCATTCCACGAGGGTGCCCTCGTCCATGTCCGCGCCGAGGGAGGGCATGGTGAAGTCGGCCATGTCAGCTCACCGTCCGGCGGACGGCGTCCACGATGGTCGCGGGCTGGGGCAGTGCCGCTTCTTCGAGCTGCCGGGCGTAGGGAATGGGGACCTCCGCGCTGCATACGCGCTGAACGGGGGCGTCGAGGTCATAGAACGCCTGCTCGGTGATGCGGGACGAGATCTCCGCGGCCAGGCTGCCGCTGCGCCATGCCTCGTCGACGATCACGGCCCGGTTGGTTCGGCCGATGGATGCCATGACGGTGGTGTCGTCGAGGGGGCGCAGGGAACGTAGGTCCACGACCTCCGCGCTGATGCCCTCCCCGGCAAGGGTTTCCGCGGCTGCCAGGGCCTTCGGCAGGGAGCCGCCGTACGTGATCACAGAGACGTCCGTGCCTGACCTGCGTACGGCCGCCGTGTCGAGTTCGACGGCTTCGACGGTCTCGTCCAGGGTGCCCTCCGCGTTGTACAGGCTGCCGTGTTCGAAGATCAGCACCGGATCGGGGTCGGCGAGGGCTGCTGCGAGCATGTGGCGCGCGTCATCGACCGTCGCGGGGGCCAGCACCCGGATGCCGGGGATGTGGGCGTACCAGCCTTCGAGGCTGTGAGAGTGCTGGGCGCCGAGCTGCCGGCCTGCTCCGGTCGTCATGCGGATCACGACGGGGACGCTCAGCTGCCCGCCCGACATATGGAGCAGTGTGGCCGCGTTGTTGAGGATCTGGTCCAGTGCCAGGAGACTGAAATTGACGGTCATGATCTCGACCACGGGCCGCATCCCGCCGAGCGCGGCGCCGATGCCCGCGCCGACGAATGCGGATTCGGACAGCGGTGTGTCGCGGATCCGGTCGGGTCCGAACTCTTCGAGCAGTCCCAGGCTGACGCCGAAGCATCCGCCGTACCGGCCCACGTCCTCACCCATGAGGAAGACGCGCTCGTCCTGCAGCAGGGCTTCGCGCAGCCCCTCACGGAGCGCCTCCCGGTAGGTGGTCGGCCGGGAAGTCCCGGTCGGTGCCTCCCGCGTGCTCATGCCGTGCTCCCGGGTTCGCTCGTGACGAAGCGGAGCAGGTCCGACACCGGTTCCAGCGGGGCTTCCTCGGCCCCCCGCACGGCCTCGTCGATCTCGGCGAGAACTTCCTTGTCGAGTTCTTCCATCACCCGGTCGTCGAGCTGCCCTTCGGAACGCATCAGTTCGGCCAGCCCTTTGAGGGGGTCGCGTCCCTTCCATTCCTCGATCTCGGACTTGGCCCGGTACCGGTCCGGGTCGTACATGGAGTGGGCGCGGAACCGGTACGTCTGCGCCTCGAGGAAGTGCGGTCCGTTGCCCGCGCGCACGGACTCCGTCGCCCGAAGTGCGGCGGCTTCGACGGCGAGAACGTCCATGCCGTCGACGGTCCAGGCAGGCATCCCGTACGAAGCGGCACGCATGGCGAGGTTGGTCTGGGCATGCTCCCGGGCCAGGCTCGTTCCCATGGCGTACAGGTTGTTCTCGCAGACAAGCAACAGGGGCAGCTGCCACAGGGCCGCGAGGTTGGCCGTCTCGTGGAACTCGCCTTCGGCGAAAGCTCCGTCCCCGAAGAAACAGCAGGTGACGCGGGTGCTGCCGCGCATCCGGTCGGCGAGTGCGAGCCCGGCCGCCAGGGGCAGTCCGCCGGCCACGATCGCGTTGCCCCCGTAGAAGCGGCGCGGGGCGTCGAACAGGTGCATGGAGCCGCCGCGTCCGCGGCTGCAGCCGGTGGCCCTGCCGTACATCTCGGCCATCACGGCGTTGGCCGGAACTCCGCGAGCCAGGGCGTGCCCGTGTTCGCGGTAGGTGGACACCACCGCGTCCTCTTCGCGCAGGGCCTGGTTGACGCCCACGGCGACGGCTTCCTCACCGATGCAGAGGTGGACGAAACCACGGATCTTTGCGCCGCTGTAGAGCTCCACGCACCTTTCCTCGAACCGCCTGATGGCGAGCATCCGGCGGAGCAGGGACAGGTGGTGGCCGGGCACGGGAAGCCCGTCGGGAGTGCCGCGGGCGGCGGTGGCCGGCCCCTTCTTGCGCCCGCTCTTACGTGCTGTGCTCCGGGCCCTTCCTTCGTGCTGCGAGGTGGTGTTGCTCATGGTTCTGCCTTCTCTCACGAGCGGGTCATCCGGGGTTCTCCAGCGTGGACAGATCCCCTTCGGGCAATCCCAGTTCCCGGGCCCGCAGCAGACGGCGCATCACCTTGCCGCTGCGCGTCTTGGGGAGGTTCTGCTCGAACTCGATCTCTCTGGGAGCCACCGCGGGCCCCAGCCTCCTGCGTGCGAACGCCAGAATTTCCCGCTTGAGGGACGCGTCGGGGGCGAGCCCCGGACGGAGGGAGACGAATGCCTTGACGACAGCTCCCACGACCGGATCCGGGCGGCCGATGACGCCGGCTTCCGCGACGGCGGGATGCTCCATCAGAGCGCTCTCCACTTCGAACGGGCCGATGAGGTGTCCTGCCGACTTGATGACGTCGTCGGCGCGGCCGACGAACCAGAACCACCCGTCCTCGTCGCGTTTCGCAAGGTCGCCGGTGAGATACCAGCCGTCCGCGAAGCAGGCGCGGTAGCGGGCCTCCTCGTTCAGATAGCCCCGGAACATGGAGGGCCAGCCCGGGCGCAGGGCCAGCTCACCGTCGACACCCGCCTCGGTGATGACGCGAACGCGTCCTCCGGTGACCTCGGCGCGTCCGTCCTCACCGCGTTCGAGCAGAGCGGCCTCCACACCGGGCAGGGGCCGTCCCATGGAGCCGGGCCGGATGTCGCTGGCCGCGAAGTTGGCGATCATGATCGCTCCGGTCTCTGTCTGCCACCAGTTGTCGTGGACCGGCAGGCCGAGCACCTCCTGCCCCCACAGGACGGCTTCCGGGTTGAGCGGCTCGCCCACGCTCGCGATGAATCGAAGGGCCGAAAGGTCGTACGGTCCGGGGAGCTGTCGGGTGCCGTCCCTGGGGGTGGCGCGCATCAGCATGCGGATCGCGGTCGGTGCCGTGTACCAGACCGTGACCCGCTGGTTGTCGAGGATCCGGTACCAGCGGTGGACGTCGAAGTCCCCCTCGTCCACCACGACAGTCGCGCCGTGGGTGAGCGGGGCGATGATCCCGTAGGAGGTACCGGTCACCCACCCGGGGTCCGCCGTACACCAGTAGACGTCCTCCCGGCGGAGGTCGAGCGCGAAGGCCGCCGTCGCGTGGTGGGCCACGACCGCATCGTGGACATGGACCGCGCCCTTGGGCGTACCGGTCGTGCCGCTGGTGAAGTGCAGCAGCGCCATGTCCTCCGGATCCGTGGGCGGGACGGCGTACTCCTCGGGTGCCCGCTCCATGAGCTCGGCGAAGGAGACGGTGCCGGGCGGCGGATCGTGGACCGGGCCAACGAGCAGGACGTGATCCAGACGCGGCAGGCGCTGCCTGTTCTCCTCGACCTTGCGCCGGTACAGGGCCTCGGTGGTGACAAGAACCCGGGCGTCGCCCAGCTCCAGCCGCTGCCGCACGGGCTCGGGCCCGAAGGCCGAGAAGAGCGGGCACAGCACGCGTGCGCTGCGCAGCGTGCCCAGGACCGTCGTGTACAGCTCGGGGCAGCGGCCCAGGAGCGTGAAGACCCTTTCCTGCCGCCCCACGCCCAGGGCCGTGAGTAGGTTGGCGAAGCGGCCCGTGAGGCCGCCCAGCTCGGCGTACGTGAGGCGGGTGACGGTGTCGTCGGCTGCGATGCAGCGGAGCGCTTCCCGCCCGCCATGGCCTGCCACCAGGTGCCGGTCGACGGCCTCGTATCCGATGTTCAGCCCGCCTCCTGGGAGCCCGGACAGCCAGGATCGAGCCCGGTCCCAAGTGAAATCCGTACGGGCCTGCTCGTAGTCCTGGAGCATGAAGACGGCATCGGGTCCGGAATCTTTGTGGATGATCGAGTGATCCATGGCCGGGTCTCTCTCCTCGCCTTGGAATCTTCAAGGAGACAGCGTCACGTTGGGTGACGGCCGTAAGCGCGGCGAGCGGTCTTCCGGGCGTCCCCCGGACGGTCCACACCGGACGTCGCGGTTACAGAGACATCCCCAGGGCGCTTCGGTGTGGTGGGGTGAGCAGGGAGTCATCGATGCGGGCCGTCAGGCGGGGGGCGACTGCGACCACACCGTCCAGCTGGCTGGTGAGGCGGATCAGGACCGGAACCTGGCTCTGTCTCTCCAGCCGGCCCTCCAGCGTCACGATGCCGTCGACCACGTGGACGGTGACCGCATCGGCGCCCAGCCCCATGGTGTCCACGAGTATGTCCGCGACCACGCGGTGTCGTATCTCCGAGTCCGGTCGCAGGAAGAGCCAGAGCAGGTCACGGCGGGTGACGATGCCGACGAGGCGGTCCTCGTCGTCCACGACCGGCAGTCGCTCGACTCCCCGGCGGGCCATCAGCCGGGCGGCTCCTGCCGCGGTCTCGTCCGCGTGAACCGTGACGGCCGGTGCGGACATGGCCTCACCAGCGGTGAACGTCACCTCGGACGGGAACACGGCCCCACCTCGGCCGGCACCGGGCTCTTCGCCCAGCGGTGGGTGATCGGAGGCTACGCGACCGATCAGGTCGCTCTCGGAGACGACGCCGAGCACTCGGTCCTCGTCGTCGAGGACCGGCAGTCCGCTGATGTCGTGCTGAGCGAGCAGCTTGGCGACATCCTTGAAAGGGGTGGACGTCAGAACCGAGACGACCTCGTCGGTCATCAGGTCTCCGACCTTGATGTGCTTCATGAGGCACCTCCTGCCGTCACAGCGATCCACCCGGAAGGGAAGGCCGGAGGACGCCGATAACCACGATCCGCCGAATGCCACGAGAGGAGGAGGGCCGAATGGTCCGCAGCCGGGCCCGATCGGACCCGTGCCGCAGCCTCCTGGCGGAGGAGCCCGAAGAACCGACCCGAGAGCCGGACTCCTGGCGGCTCTCTGAGGAGGAACCATGGAAGGCACCACGAGCAGCTCTGAACTCGGCGCCGTCATCGTCGGCGTCGACGGCTCCGAACCGGCCCGCCAGGCAGCGATGTGGGCAGCGGCGGAGGCCGTACGCCGCGAGCGTCCGTTGCACATCGTGCACGGGTCCGACACCGACGGCCGGGTCCTCTACGTCTCGGCGAAGACCATCGAGCATGTCCGGCGGGCCGGCCGTGAACTGCTGGACGCCACGGTGGCCGCGGTCACGGAGCGGTTTCCCGGCCTGCAAGTCAACCCCGAGTTCAGCCGTAGCGCACCTGTCCCGAGCCTCCACCAGTCCGCGGGCCTCCACGGCACCATCGTGGTCGGCAGCCGGGGGCTGGGCGGTTTCAGCTCCCTCATGCTCGGATCGGTCGGCCTCAAGGTCGCAGCGGGAGCGAAGACGCCCGTCATCATCGTCAGAGGCACCGAGAACGGCGCCGACACGGGTGCGGTGCTCGCCGCTGTGCGCGACGAACACGACCTCGACTGCGCACGGTACGCCGCACGCGAGGCACAGATCCGCGAGGGCTCGCTACGGCTGCTGCACGTGTGGAACATCCTGCAGTCCGTCGGCGAGGTCGTGACCCTGCTCGACGACGTGGAGGAAATCGCCAACGAGCAGGTCCATCACCTGAACGCCGTGGCGGACCGGATCCGCGAGGAGTTCCCGGACCTGACCGTGCAGGTGGACGCGGACAAGAGCACGTCAGTGGCTTCTGTACTGGTTGAGGCCTCGCGCCAGGCGGACCTGCTGGTGATGGGCGGCCGACGGTCACCCAGCTACCTCGGGCCCACCCTCGGGCGGGTCACGCACAGCCTGGTCCACCATGCCCACTGCCCCGTACAGCTCATTCCGCGCCACACGGACAAGGATGGGAGCGAATCGTGACCGACGCGGACGAACACCAGGAGATCGTCGTCGGCATCGACCCGGCCAGGGACTGGCGTCTGCCCGTGGCCTGGGCGGTGGACGAGGCCGGGCGACGCCGGCTACGGCTGCGACTCGTCGTAGCCGTACCTCCCCAGCACGACACGCAACACGTCGACGACACGCCGCGCAGCATCGCCCTGCACCAGGAGGCCTCGGACGCCCTCGGCGCGGCTGCCGCCTGGAGCAGGGAGCGACACCCGGAGGTCGAAGCGGTCGTGGATCTCGTCGAGGGGTTCCCCGCTCCGGCGATCGGTCGACTGTCGAGGCGGGCCCGCATGATCGTGCTCGGCTCCCGTCACCTGAGCCGGACCTCGGAGTTCCTCAGCGCCGGCTCCCTGGTCGTCCCCGTCAGTGCGCAGGCGCAGTGTCCGGTCGTCGTCGTGGGCGACGCCGAGCACGTCACTCAACAGCCGCCCTACCTGGTGGTGGGCATCGACGGAAGCGAGTCCTCGAAGGCGGCCCTTGCGATTGCGTTCGAAGAGGCCGACCTCAGGGGGGCCAAGCTGCGTGCCGTGTCGGTGTGGCAGCCACCGCTGTTCCTGCACCACGACGAGGAGGCCGCGCTCCAGGGGCAACGACGCATGCTGTCCGAGACGACGGCAGGTTGGTCGCAGGAGTACCCGGACGTCGTGTTGACGCACGAGGTGCTGACCGGTCACCCGGTGGAGGAGCTCGCCGGTGCCGCCGAGCACGCCCTCGCCGTGGTCGTGGGCCGTCGAGGCAAGGGCGGTTACACGGGCATGCGACTCGGATCGGTCGTCCACGGGTTGCTGCACCGGGCGCACTGCCCGGTGATCACGGTTCCCGTGCGGTGAGGACTGCGTGACGACGCCCGCCGCCCGGTGCACCGAGCATCGTGGCGGTACGACAGAAGTCGAACCGGAACCCGAGATCGGACAGCGCTGAGCCCTCAGGCGGTACTCACCGAGGGACGGTCTGCGTGACGCGCCACAGCCGCCGGGGGAGGCCGCCCTCCTCGAAGGCGGCGACCTCGTCCAGAGTCCAGCTTCTGGCGAGGGCGTCGACCAGGTCGCGGGGGAAGAAGTGGACGGCGAAGCCGCCGTGTTCCCAGATGTCGTCTCCGTGCCCGGCACCGGCCTGGTAGTGCGCGTCCCCGGTGTGACGGACGGTGTAGACGAAGACTCCGCCCGGCCGCAGTACCCGTCGCACCTCGGCGACCAAGGCGTGGATCTCCTGGGTGGACAGCGCCATGCAGAGCAGCATGTGCGCGAACACGGCATCCACCGAGGTGTTCGCGAGCGGCAGAGGCTCGCGGACGTCGTGGACCGCTGTGGTGACCCGCCCCGCGACGTCTTGGGCCGCGGCGGCTTCGCGCAGCTGCTCCAGACCCGCCGGGCTGAAGTCAGTGGCCAATACGGAGAATCCCTGGCGGGCGAAGTACAGCGCATCACGGCCGTGGCCGGCACCCAGCTCCAGCACCTTCCTGGCACCGACGGTCCTGAAGACGGCAGCGGCATGGACCGCTGGATCGGACGGCTCCTCGCCGTACATGCCGGGATGATCGCCGTAGGTCTGCTGCCAGTGCGCACGCTGAACATCGGCCAGCCCCTGCTCCGACTCCGACATGCTGACGCCCTCCTCACCAGGCCGGCATCGAACCGAGCGGCCCCCGCCAGGCCACCCTAGAGGGACACCATGTCGTCACCGCGCCCGCCCGCTGCGCCACGGCCGTCATTGCTGTCGATACTCGGCTTCTGGCACAACTTCTGGGCTCTGTCGCTAATTTGGGGGTAGTTGGGCAACTATCCGGTGTGATGGGTGGGGTTCAGGTCGGGGATCTTCTTCTGCCGGGTGTCGCAGTGGAGATCGACCAGCTGGTTCTGACGGATGTGGAGGTCCGGGTCGCCGTGCGATCAAGGGCCGTGTCGGCGGCCTGTCCCGGATGCGGGCGGAGATCTTCGAGAGTGCACTGCTACTACCAGCGGACTCTGGCGGATCGTCCGGTCGCCGGCCGGCGTGTGCGGATCGAGCTACGGGCGCGTCGACTCGTCTGCGGGAACGAGCAGTGTGACCGCCGGACGTTCGCCGAACAGATACCGGGCCTGACGCATCGCCATGCACGCCGCACCGACGCACTCACCGCCCAGCTCACCGACGTGGCCCTGTTCCTGGGCGGCCGGCCAGGCGCTCGCCTGTTCCAGCGCATGACCATCGACACCTGCAAGGACACTCTGCTCCGGCTGATCCGTAAGCTGCCGCTCCCCTCGTCGGGATCGGTGCCGCATCTCGGCGTCGACGACTTCGCCGTTCGCAGGGGACGGACCTACGCGACGATCCTCATCGACATGGCAACCCACCGCCCGATCGACGTCCTGGCCGACCGGGCCGCAGCGACTTTCGCGTCCTGGCTGCAAAACCATCCTGAGGTCCGGATCGTCTGCCGTGACCGTGCAGGCTCCTACCGAGACGGGGCCCAGGTCGGTGCCCCGCAGGCCATGCAGGTAGCCGATGCCTGGCACCTCCTGAACAACCTGGCGCAAGCAGTCGAACGGGTCATCGGACGGCATCGCGCTGACCTGCGACAGCCTCTCACCTCACACGATGACCGGACCGACGACGGCCCGGCCTCCGAGGGCCGCGACCGCGAAGAGCTGGACCTCAACGGGCGGCCACGACCTCTGGTCGCCCGCACCCGCGAACGCCACCAACAGATCCACGAACGCATCCAACGTGGCGACAGCCTTCGCGCCATCGCACGCGACCTGCGGCTCAGCCGCGGCACAGTCAACCGCTTCGCGCACGCCGCAGAAGTCGATGAGCTTCTCCTCGCGGCCATTCATCGACCCGCGCTGATCGATGATTACCGCCTCTACCTGCACCATCGCTGGATGGAAGGCTGCACCAACGCCTCCGCGCTCACCCGGGAAATCCAGCGGCTGGGCTACCGCGGCAACGTCAACACCGTCCGCCGGCACCTGAAGCCCTACCGCCACGGCGCGATCCCACTCACCGCCCCCTTGCCACACCTGACCGTCCGCAGGGTCACCGACTGGATCATGCGCCGACCCGAGCGCCTCAACGATGTTGAGCGAAAGGGTCTCGACGAGCTGTGCGAGCGGAACCCAGCGCTGGCGACGACCGTCGCTTACGCACGCCGCCTGGCACTCATGGTCCGCGACCGCCGCAGTGAACACCTCGCTCTCGACGTCTGGATGGCCGACGTCCGCCTCGATGGACAACGCGAACTCCGCACCCTGGCCAATGGCATGCGACGCGACCGCGCGGCCATCCAGGCCGCCCTCACCACGACCTACACTTCCGGAGCGGTCGAGGGCAACGTCACGCGGGTCAAGCTCCTGAAGAGACAGATGTACGGCCGCGCCAACTTCGATCTCCTACGACGCCGCATCCTGCTCTCACCATGATCAAGAGGCCGTTACCCCCAAATTAGCGACAGAGCCAACTTCTGTGGTGAAGAGCCGACCTTGCGGTGGCGCCCAGGGCGGGAAGGTGTGCTCATTGCGGCCTCCGTTCGGTTCCCCGCTTCCCGTCTGGGGGCAGGCACGGTCATGGGCATGGGCCTATCGGCCCTGGTCGTGCCCCCGAGCGGCCCATGCCCGGACGACACGGGGCGACGGACAGTGAGGACATGGGGGACATGCCCTGAGGGCCGTGTCCCAGACCATCGCAACAGGAGCGTGAGCCATGTTCTGGTACGACCACGGAATGGGCGGATGGGGCTGGGTCGCCATGTCGTTCAGCATGGTCCTCCTCGTGGCCCTGGCCATCGCGGGAGTCGTGCTGCTCCTCCGCAGTGTCGACCGTTTCCCCTCGGGCCCAGTGCAGCCCCCGGCTGCGCCTTCCGCCAAGCAGGTGCTCGCCGAACGGTTCGCCCGAGGCGAGATCGACGAGGAAGAGTACGAACAACGTCTGACCGCACTGCGTGCGCACGGGCCGGGTCAAGGCCGGCCTGGATCGGGAGAGAACTGAACCCACCCTTCCGGGAGGGGGCAGGCCGCGACTGAGGACCTGCGGAATCTTGTTCGTCGCCTGATCCCGCTCGTGTCCATCCCTCTCAGGTGGCGCAGTGGGTTGTTCCCGGCGCGCATCGCGCAGTCAGAGTGGTAGGAATGCCTGGCCTTTGCCTCCTCCCAGCAATCGGGTAGACCATGCGCGGCGCGAAGTCAGTATCGGTAGCAGCGTTCCTCTTCTTGCTCACCACGGGTTGCGCGCGGACCTCAGCAGGGCCGGAGCAAGAGACCCTCTGTCCACCCGAGGTGCGTACGGCCACGGCCACACCCTCAAGAGATGTCGGGCCAACGAGTCAGGTCTCGCTTGGCTCGCTGAAGTGCGCCGACCCAGAAACGGGCATGTCGCTCATCGAAGTCAGCGTTCTCAATCCGCACGCCACCCGAGCGGCCTGGTACGAGGTGACGCTGCAGTTCACGACATCGGAGGGGGCCGTGTTTGCCACCGAGACGGCTTACCTCGGGAGGGTCGAACCCGGCAAGCAGGCAAAGAGGGATGTGGCTGTCGCCAGGCCGGCGATGGGAGACGGCGTCGGCGTGAGGGTTCTTCGATGGGAGCTTGGGTTGTTCGACGCACCGTCCGTCGAGCCTCAGGCGTCGCCACCGGCGACGGCCATGGACGTCTTGGTGAGAGCCCTCGTACGGGCTGGAGCGATTCCGTCCACCACTCCGTACGGAGCGTGTCCCAGTGGATCTCCTCAGGGATATTGGCTCGGCGACCCCGGGAACTGCGGGGTGACGCCGGGGCGCAGGCCCTCTGTGCCGGCTGTCACTCCGGCGCCCGTGTACCCGGGCACGCTCTGCGGGGATGGCTGGGCTTCCCGGTCCAAGGGGAGGGGCACGTGCTCCCACCACGGTGGGCTCGCGCGCTGACGGTCGTGCTGCTCCGGAGGCGGGCGGTCTGGGAGGGAGCTTGAGGCGTCGGCACCCCATCTGGGTGCCGGCGTCTCAGAACGTGCAGCACTGGTTCCCGTGCCGATCAGTACGGCCAGGCCCAGTCCGCGACTTCCGGCAGGTCGATACCGTGCTCGCGGATCCAGTCGTGGTGGCGGATGCGCTGGTCGGTCATGGCCTGGCGCAGCCCCTCGGTGCGGCCCGCGAGGCCGGGGACGCGGTCGAGGACGTCCATGACGAGTCGGTAGCGGTCCATGTCGTTGCGGACGACCATGTCGAAGGGGGTCGTGGTCGTGCCGGATTCCTTGTACCCGCGCACATGCAGGTTCGGGTGGCCGGTGCGGCGGTAGGCGAGGCGGTGGATGAGCCACGGGTAGCCGTGGTAGGCGAAGATCACTGGCCGGTCGGTGGTGAAGAGTGCGTCGTACTCGGTGTCCCTCATGCCGTGGGGGTGTTCCTCGTGGGGCATCAGGCGGGCGATGTCGACGACGTTGACGACGCGGACGGCCAGCGAGGGGAGGTGTTCGCGGAGCAGGGCCGTGGCGGCCAGGACCTCCATGGTGGGTACGTCGCCGGCGCAGGCGAGTACGACGTCCGGTTCGCGGGATCCTCGGTCGGTGCCGGCCCACTCCCAGATGCCGGCGCCGCGCGTCACGTGGGTGCGGGCCTCTCCGATGGGCAGCCAGTCGAAGCAGGGCTGTTTGCCGGCGACGATCACGTTGACCTGGTCGCGGCTGCGCAGGGCGTGATCGGCCACGGCGAGGAGGGTGTTGGCGTCCGGCGGCAGGTAGACCCGTACGACTTCGGGGCTCTTGTTGAGGACGTGGTCGACGAAGCCGGGGTCCTGGTGGGAGAAGCCGTTGTTGTCCTGGCGCCAGACGTGCGAGGTGAGCAGGTAGTTGAGGGAGGCGACCGGCGCGCGCCAGGACAGTTCGCGCGAGGTCTTCAGCCACTTGATGTGCTGGCCGACCATGGAGTCGACGATGTGGGCGAAGGCCTCGTAGGTGGAGAAGAGGCCGTGGCGGCCGGTGAGCAGGTAGCCCTCCAGCCAGCCCTGGCAGACGTGTTCGGACAGGATCTCCATGACCCGGCCGTCCCGGGACAGGTTCCGGTCCGTGGCCTCCGTCATGCCCTGCCATGCCTTCCCCGTGACCTCGTACAGGTCGTCCAGCCGGTTGGAGGCGGTCTCGTCCGGTCCCACGACCCTGAAGTCCCGCCGCCCGGCCGTCTCCCGCATGATCTGCGTGAGGAAGCGTCCCAGGACGCGGGTCGGTTCGTGGAGGGTGCTGCCCGGCTTGTCGACGGGGACGGCGTGCGCGTCGAGCGCGGGCAGCGGCAGCGGCCGCAGCAGCCGGCCCCCGTTGGCGTACGGCACGGCGCCCAGGCGGCGCTCGCCCTCCGGGACACAGGCCAGGACCTGCGCCGTCGGGCGGCCGTCGGCGTCGAAGAGCTCCTCCGGCCGGTACGAACGGAGCCAGTCCTCCAGCTGCTTCAGGTGCCCGGGGTTCTCGCGCACCCTGCCGAGCGGGACCTGGTGGGCACGCCACGTGCCCTCGACCGGGTCGCCGTCGACGGTCGCCGGTCCGGTCCAGCCCTTGGGCGTACGCAGGACGATCATCGGCCAGCGCGCGTACTCCCGTCCCGGGTCGGTGCCCGCCGTCCGGGCTTCCCGCTGGATGAGGGCGATGCGGTCCAGGGCGTGGTCCAGCGCCCGGGCCATGGCGTGATGGACCTGGGCGGGGTCGCTGCCGGTCACGTACAGCGGGTCGTGCCCGTAGCCGCGCAGCAGCGCGTCGAGCTCGTCCTCGGGGATCCGGGACAGCACCGTCGGGTTGGCGATCTTGTAGCCGTTCAGGTGGAGGATCGGCAGGACCGCGCCGTCGTGGACCGGGTCGAGGAACTTGTTCGAGTGCCAGGACGCGGCCAGCGGGCCCGTCTCGGCCTCGCCGTCGCCGATGACACAGGCGACGAGCAGGTCGGGGTGGTCGAAGGCGGCTCCGTAGGCGTGGGAGAGCGCGTACCCGAGCTCGCCGCCCTCATGGATGGAGCCCGGCGTCTCCGGTGCCACATGGCTCGGTACGCCGCCGGGGAAGGAGAACTGTCGGAACAGCGTGCCCATGCCCGTAGCGTCCCGCGTGATGCCGGGGTAGGTCTCCGTGTACGTGCCCTCCAGCCAGGAGTTGGCGAGGACGGCAGGTCCGCCGTGGCCCGGACCCCAGACGCACAGGGCGTCGAGGGAACGCTCCTTGATCACGCGGTTCAGGTGGGTGTGCACGAGGTTCAGGCCGGGCGATGTGCCCCAGTGGCCGAGCAGCCGCGGTTTGATGTGTTCCGGGCGCAGGGGCTCGGTCAGCAGCGGGTTGTCCATGAGGTAGATCTGGCCGACTGCCAGGTAGTTGGCTGCGCGCCAGTGGGCGTCGAGCTCCGAGATGGGGTACGCGGTCATGTCCGCTCCTCCGTGCGGCGGTCCGGAACGTTCGTCGACTGAGCCGATGCCGACACTCTGCACTCGCCGGGCTGCCGTCCGCGAGGGGAGGACCGGCCCTCGGGGAGGGACTGTCGGCCCCTGTGCGGAACGGACCGTCGCGGCGAAGGTGGGTTCAGCGGCGCCGGCACCCCCGGCCGGTGCCGCTCCCTCTGCCGGCCGACCCCGATGCCGCACGCATCAGTACGGAGGACAGACCTGTGAAGCGCACCCTCGTCGTCGGAGTGGACGGATCCCCGGAAAGCCGGGCCGCGGCCGACTGGGCCGCTCGCGAAGCCGTACAGCGCGACCTGCCCCTGCACGTGGTCCACGCCTGGCTGTGGCAGCCGCTCGCACTCCCGCTCGTCCAGGACCGCGACACCGAAGCCCGGCGTGCCGAGGACATCCTGAGGGAAGCCGAGGGAGAGCTCACCCACCGGTACCCGGGGCTTACTGTCACCGCGGAAGTCCTCTCCGACGCGGCGGTGCCGGCCCTGCTGCACGCAGGCAAGGGAGCGGAGCTGCTCGTTCTCGGCACTCGCGGGCACAGTGCCCTGGTCGGCTTCCTGCTCGGCTCGTACGGCCGGCAGGTGATCGCCGCAGCGGAGTGCCCCGTGGTCTCCGTACGCTCCGCGCACGGCAGGCCGGCGGCCGTGCCGGAGGAGGGCGAGGTCGTCGTAGGCCAGCAGGGCGGCGTGGAGGAATCCGCCGAGGTACTGCGCATCGCCTTCGAGGCGGCTGCCGCACGCAAGGCCCCGCTCCGTGCCGTCCGCGTCTGGAGCCTGCCCCCGGTCTACGGCTACAGCCCCGGATCGATGTGGATCGCCGACCAGTTCGGTGGCCTGGAGCCGTACGAGAAGGCCGCGCTGGAGCAGGCGCTGGAGCCGTGGCGGCTGAGGTACCCCGAGGTGGACGTCGTCGAGCACGTGGAGCGGGGCAGCGCCGGCCACGTACTGCTGACCGCATCGTCGGACGCGCAGCTCCTCGTCGTCGGCCGACGGGTCCGCGAGTCGTCGGTGGGGGCGCGCATCGGATCCGTGGCCCATGCGGTCCTGCACCATTCGGCCTGTCCGGTCGCGGTGGTCCCGCACTCCTGACTCGGCCCGGGGGAGGGGGCGGGGGCGGGGTGCGCGACTGTACGGCGCACCCTGTCCTGCCCACCCGCCACCACATCCTCTATTCGGCGGCCGGGACCGGGTGCCGGTTCGGATGTGTCAGCGCGTGACTGGCGATGACGGCGGCCTGGACACGACGTTCCACACCCAGCTTGACGAACAGCCGCGAGATGATGTTCTTCACCGTCTTCTCCGCGAGGTACATCCGCTTGCCGATCTCCCGGTTGGTGAGCCCCTCGCTGACCATGACGAGGATCTCCTTCTCCCGGTCGGTGAAGCCCGGCAGGCCGGGGACCTGCTCCTCCTTGGGGACGTCGCCGCGCATCCGGGCCATGAGCCGGGTTGTGGCGCCCGGGTCCAGCATGGACTGGCCGGACGCGACGGTACGGACGGCAGTGACCAGATCGGTGCCGGTGATCTGCTTCAGGACGTAGCCGGAGGCCCCGGCCATCACGGCGTCCAGCAGTGCCTCCTCGTCGTCGAACGACGTGAGCATCAGGCAGGCCAGCTCGGGCATCCGCGAGCGCAGTTCCCGGCACACGCTCACCCCGTCGCCGTCCTGGAGCCGGACGTCCAGCACCGCCACCTGGGGGCGCAGCGCGGGGATGCGGATCAGCGCCTGCTCCGCGGTGCCCGCCTCACCGACCACGGTCAGATCGGGCTCGGCGTCCAGCAGGTCGTGGACCCCGCGTCGCACGACTTCGTGATCGTCGAGCAGGAAGACCGTGATCGGCGTCTTCGTAGGGGTGAGGGCACCGCTGTCGGTCATGACCAACTCCTTCGCCGGGTTCGTCCTGGGTGCACGGACATCGGCATCCTGCCTCCCGGGGGGGGCCGAACGGACAGGGCCGATCGGCCCTCATCGGTCCGTACTCGGCTCGGCGGGGGCCCGGTCGGCGCTCAGAAGAGGGACCTTCGGCCCTGTCCGGAGGGCCTGCCGGACCTTCCTCGGTGCACCCGGCACCGGATGAACTGATGGCGCACGGGGAACGGCGCGACTCGACGGAGCCGCAAGCAGCGCGGAGGATCCCATGACGACCGCCTTGATCGACCTGAAGACCATGGCACGTGATGACCGCGGTCTGGAAGTCACCTTGTCCGGGGAGCTCGACCTCTACACGGCAGAGCAAGTGGAGCCGCGCCTCCACGAACTCGCACGAGCCGGCCACCGGAACCTGATTCTGGACCTGTGCGGCCTCTCCTTCTGTGACAGCGCCGGAATCGACCTCTTCATCCGTCTGAACCGCCGCTGTCGTGCGTCGGGAACGCGGCTCCTCCTCTGCGATGTGCCGCCCCCAGTGGTCAAGTCCATGCGGGTGCTCGGTGCCGACAGAGATCTTCGGCTCGTCGTCGCGTGATCGCGGTGTCGTCCGGATCCGGAGCCCTGACGTGGACCGTTCGGCCCTGGTTCCCTCACCGGATCGAGAGGGAGGCTGGTGAATCGAAAGCCGTAAGGACCGGTTTGGTACTCGACGAAGGTGCGCATCATGGACCAGGACGGCACGCAGCGCGCCGACGGCCGGGTCCGTGACACGACGCCTGCCCGGCGCATGCGGGAGCTGGACAGGGCCGAGGCGCTCCGGCTGGTGGCGACGGTGTCCCTGGGACGCATCGTCTTCACGCAGCACGCATTGCCCGCCGTCCGCCCGGTCAACCACCTCGTCGAGGACGGGGACATCATCATCCGGATCCACGACGACGGTGCGCTCGCCTCCCTCGTGGCACCCGCCGACGTTCCCGGTGTGGTGGTCGCCTACGAGGCGGATGTCATTGACCCCGACACGCATCTCGGGTGGAGCGTGGTCGTGACCGGGTACGCGAGCCTGGTGGCCGATGCCGGCGAGGCGGACCGCTATGCGGAGCTTCTGCGCCCTTGGGTGGCACAGTCCATGGCCGGTGCTCTGCGGATCCGCCCCGATCTCGTCACCGGATTCAGGCTGGAGGCGGAGGGGACGCGCCCCGCGTCGGCTGCCCGGGGCCGGTCGTGACCGTGGAGTCAGCTTCCGGTGGGCAGCGGCGCCCGCCAGACGAGCCTGCTGCCTCCCTCGTCGGGCGTGTCGACGGTGAATGTCCCGCCCAGGCCCTCAGCCCGTTCGGCGAGGTTGCGCAGGCCGCTCCTGCGTCCCTGCGCCGGAATGCCCTTGCCGTTGTCGGAGACGGTCAGCATGATCTCTCCCGGCGCGGCCTTGAGGGTCACACCGACCCGGGTCGCTTGCGCGTGGCGGGTCGCGTTGCTCAGGAGCTCGCCGAGCGCCGCCATGACGTGGTCGGCGATCGGTGGCGGTACGTCCGTGTCGAGCAGGCCCTCCATGCTCAGACGCGGCGGATGGCCGAGGGCCGTGGCCGCGTCGCCGACGGCGCGGGCAGCGCGAGCCCGCAGGCCGGGGCCGCTCTCGCGGTCCTTCGTACGGAGCCCGAAGATCGTCGACCGGATGATCTTGATGGTCTCGTCCAGGTCGTCGACCGCGCGACCGATCCGCTCCGCAGCACCCTCGTGCTCGACGAGACGAGCGGCACTTTGCAGGGTCATGCCCGTGGCGAAGAGCCGCTGGATGGCGAGATCGTGCAGGTCGCGCGCGATCCGATCGCGCTCCTCCAACAGAGCGATCTGCTCGGCGTCCCGGCGCCGCTCCGCCAGCTCCAGGGCCAGCGCCGCCTGACCGGCGAATGCGACGAGCGGCTCCAGCTCCTCTTCGCCGAACGCCGGATCTCCCGCCGGGCGCGCGAGCAGCAGAACGCCCCTGCTCTCCCCGGCGGTGGTTCCCAGCGGCACCGCCACGGCAGGGCCAAACCCGTCCTGTACCTGGACATCGGAGGGATACCGTTCATCGTCGGAGGCGTGCAGGGATGCGACGGACCGGCCGGCCTGATGCGCGGCTCCCGAGAGCGTTCCGGCGAAGGGGACGATGAGCCCCTGTCGTGCTTCGCTGTCCGCACCGACCGCGAACTCGACGACCAGACCCTCGGTGCCGGCCACCGGCATGGAGATGTCCGCGAGCCGCGCCGCAGTGATCTCCTGCGCGCGGCGGGCGATGAGGTCCAGCACCGCAGGGCGGGAACTGCCCGACAGTAGGCTCTCGGTGATCTCCGCATTGGCCTTGAGCCATCGCTGCTGGCGCTGCGAGCCCTCGTAGAGCCGCGCGTTGTCGATCGCCACGCCCGCCGCCACCGAGAGGGTGGAGATCACCGTCTCGTCCTCGGTGTCGAAGTCGATCCCGCCGCGCTTGTCGGTGAGGTAGAGGTTGCCGAACACCTCGTCGCGGACCCGGATCGGCACACCGAGGAACGTGCGCATGGGCGGGTGGTGCACCGGAAAGCCGTAGGAGGAGGAGTGCGCGCCGAGGTCGGTGAGGCGCAGGGGCTCCGGGTGGTGGATGACCTCACCGAGCAGGCCGTGGCCGGCCGGCAGGGAGCCGATCTCGGCGATCTCCTTCTCGGTGAGTCCGACTGTGAGGAACTGCGAGAGCGTGCGGCCGTCGGGGCCGATGACGCCCAGCGCGCCGTACTCGGCGTCGACGAGCAGCGCGGCCGCCTCCACGATCCGCCGGAGGACCTGGGCGAGATCGAGCTCCCGCCCGACCGACATGACGGCCTCCAGCAGGCTGTGCACCCGGTCGCGGGTACCGCGCACCGCGTCGATGCGCACTTGGAGCTCGTCGAGCAGCTCGTCCAGCCGCATCCGCGGAACTTGACTCAACGGATCCCCCACACTCACGAGCTTCTCCTCCGTTTGCCCGCCCCGTCCGGTGCCAGCGTATCGACACGCCCCGGCGCAGAGGGACATCGTTGTGCGCCGATGCCGGCCGTGACTGACTTGATCGCAGCACCGGACGATGAGGAGGGGGCGATCATGGGTCTCAAGAAGGCGGTCTACGAGAGCGAGCTGCTACGGCTCGAGACGGAGTTGGTGAAGCTTCAGGAGTGGGTGCGGGTGGAGGGCGCCCGCCTGGTCGTCGTCTTCGAGGGCCGTGACGCGGCGGGCAAGGGAGACACGATCAAGCGGGTCGCCGAACACCTCAACCCCCGCGTGGCGCGCATTGCGGCCCTGCCCACGCCGACGGAGCGGGAGCGCACCCAGTGGTACTTCCAGCGCTACGTGGAGCACCTGCCGGCCGCTGGCGAGATCGTGCTCTTCGACCGCAGCTGGTACAACCGCGCCGGAGTGGAGCACGTCATGGGCTTCTGCACGCCGGCCGAGCACCAGCGCTTCCTTCGCCAGTGTCCGGCCTTCGAGCGCATGCTGGTGGAGGACGGGATCCTGCTCCGCAAGTACTGGTTCTCCGTGAGCGACGCGGTCCAGGAGGAACGCTTCCGGCGCCGCACGGAGGACCCGTTGCGGAGGTGGAAGCTCTCGCCGATGGATCTGGAGTCCCTGGACGCCCCCTGGTACGTGGTCGAGAGCGACGACAAGCGCAGCGCGCGACTCAACATGATCGCCCACCTGCTGTCCTCGCTTCCCTACACGTTCGTGGCCCTGCCGCGCCGTCCCGCTTCCACGGGCTACGAGCGACCGTCCAAGGAGCTTCAGACCGCCGTGCCCGACCATGCGGCCACTCTCGGGAACGACTGAATCGGGGCGGGTGCCCGGTGGGCGCTGCCGGAGGCACCATCAGTGAGGAGCCCGATGTCCGCGCGTGAAAGATCGTCCCTGCGGCCTCCTGGGCTCCGGGGGTACAACCGGTCCTGGCTCGGTCGGGACGCGCTGGCCGCTGTCACCGTCGCCGCCTATCTGGTGCCGCAGGTCATGGCGTACGCGGGGGTGGCCGGGCTCCCGCCCGTCGCAGGGCTCTGGGCCGTGCTGCCCGCCATCGTGCTCTATGCCCTGATCGGTTCCTCGCGGTTGCTGTCGGTGGGACCCGAGTCGACCACCGCGCTGATGACCGCCGTCGCCGTGGGACCACTGGCCGGCGGAGACCCGGGCAGATATGCCGTGCTCGCGGCGGCCCTCGCCGTGGTCGTCGGCCTCTTGTGCCTGATGGCCTGGGCCGTGCGGCTGGGCTTCCTCGCGGACCTGCTCTCACGGCCCGTACTCGTCGGCTACCTCGCAGGTGTCGCCCTGATCATGATCGTCGACCAGCTGCCCAGGCTCACCGGAGTGCGCACGACAGGTACGGACTTCCTTCCGAAGCTGTACTCCTTCGTCCTGAACCTCGCGCACGTCCACTGGCCGACCGTCTGCCTGACCCTGGCTGTCCTGGCCGTGCTCTTCGCCCTGCCGAGGTACTGGCACCTCGTTCCACGTCCCCTGCTCGCCCTGGTTCTCGCCACCGTCGTGGTGGCTGCGTTCGGACTGGACGAGAGGTACGGGATCGCCGTGATCGGATCCGTACCCTCCGGGCTGCCGCTGCCCGAGCTTCCACCACTCGGCGACCTGCCCCAGCTGGTGGTCCCGGCGCTGGGCGTCCTCATCGTCGGATACTCGGACGTGATCCTGACCGCCCGGGCCTTCGCTGGCCGCGCCGATCCGCAATCGCTGGACCCCAACCGTGAACTCCTTGCCCTGGGAGCGGCGAACCTGGGAGCGGGCGTGCTGCACGGCTTTCCCGTCAGCAGCAGTGCCAGCCGGACCGCCTTGGCCCAGTCCTCGAAGGCCAGGAGCCAGGCGTACTCCCTGTTCGCCGCGCTCGCGGTCCTGCTGGTCCTGCTCTTCCTCGGCCCCCTCCTGGCCCACACGCCGAGCGCCGTCCTCGGCGCCATCGTCGTCTACGCCGCCGTCCGCCTGATCGAGGTGGGTGAGTTCCGGCGCCTCGCGGCCTTCCGGCGACGCGAACTGCTGCTGGCCCTGGGATGTCTCATGGGTGTTCTGGCCCTCGGCATCCTGTACGGCGTCCTCGTCGCCGTGGCGCTGTCCGTGGTCGAGCTGTTGGCCCGCGTGGCCCGTCCGCACGATGCCGTGGAAGGCATGGTGCCCGGGCTCGCCGGCATGCACGACGTGGACGACTACCCGACGGCGCGGACCGTTCCGGGGCTGCTGATCTACCGCTACGACTCACCGTTGTTCTTCGCCAACGCGGAGAACTTCCGCCGCAGGGCGCTGACCGCCGTCGACGGACAGGAACCTCCGGCCCGCTGGTTCGTCCTCAACACCGAGGCGAACGTCGAGGTGGACGTCACCGCCCTGGACGCCGTGGACGCACTCCGCCAGGAACTCGGTCACCGGGGGATCGTCTTCGCCCTGGCCCGCGTCAAGCAGGAGCTCCGCGAGGACCTGGACGCGTACGGGCTCACCGCCTCGGTGGGCGCGGGTCGCATCTACCCGACCCTGCCCACGGCTCTGGAGGCCTACCGGGCCTGGAGCCGGGAGGCAGGGCTTGAGGAGGGCTGAGCGGGAGCCACCGGGTCGGGACCTGCCCCGCCGATGCGTAAGGCGGCTCCGGCCTCAGCCTCGGCCACCCGGACACCGGGGGTCGGGGATCGGCGGGGGATGTCCCCGAGTCCCGGGCGACCTGAAGCCACTGCTGGGTGCGGTGCCGCGGCCCTCCGGAGCTGGCAGGCGGAACAGGCCGCCCGCCGGGGCCTGAGGCCGGAGGGGCCGGATGTCCCCAGGAAGGGCCATCCGGCCCCTCCGGAAACGCGGTGCCCGTCAGCCAGTGTGAGAACAGAGCACGATTCCGCCGAGGAGGCTGGTGGCAGCCATGGGTTCCTACGTGTACGACTTCGCCGAGGGCGGCCGTGACATGGCCGATCTGCTCGGCGACAAGGGTGCCAACCTCGCGGAGATGGCACGCATGGGACTGCCCGTTCCGCCCGGCTTCACCATCACCACCGAGGCGTGCCGTGACTTCCTGGCCACCGGCGAGCCCCCGGAGGATCTGGACCGCCAGATCGGGGAACACCTGGCAGCGCTGGAGAGTGCCTCCGGCAAGAGGCTGGGGCAGGTGGACGACCCGCTGCTGCTGTCTGTCCGCTCGGCGGCGTTCTCCCTGCCGGGCATGATGGAGACCATCCTGGACATCGGTCTGAACGACCTGTCGGTGCTCGGACTGGGTAAGACCCCCGAGCGGGAGCGCTTCGCCTGGGACTCCTACCGTCGACTCGTGCAAATGTTCGGCAATACCGTCATGGGTGTCGACGTCACACTCTTCGAAGGCATGCTCCAGCGCGTCAAGGAGCAGCACCGCGTCGTGGACGACTCCCGGCTGGACACCTGCGACCTCATCAGGGTCGTCGAGTCGTTCAAAGACCTCATCTTCGACCGGACCGGCCGCAAGTTCCCGCAGGATCCGCGCGAACAACTACGAGAGGCGATCCTCGCCGTCTTCACCACGTGGAACAGTGAGCGTGCCCGCCTCTACGGCAGGCGCGAACACATCGCGGACGGCCTCGGCGCGGCGGTCACCATCCAACGGATGGTGTTCGGGAATCTCGGCACGGATTCCGGCAGTGGCGTCGCGTTCACCCGCGACCCAGCCACTGGCCGTCCCGGCCTCTACGGCGACTATCTCCCCAACGCCCAAGGTGAGGACGTCGTTTCAGGCGTCCGCGACACTGTGACGCTCCACGAGCTGGCCACCCTCGACCCGACCTCGTTCCAGCAGCTGCGCGCGTACATGGAACAGCTGGAAGACCACTATCAAGACCTGTGCGACATCGAGTTCACGATCGAACACGGCACACTGTGGATGCTTGAGGCCCGGGTCGGCAAGCGTACCGCGCAGGCGGCTTCAGCATCCCCTCTCAACTGATCGATGAAGGCCTCTTCGGCGGACGAAGTCCTGGAACGGGTCAACGGTGAGGAGCTGGCCCGGCTGGTCATCCCGATGGCCCATCAGGCATGATCGAGGGGAATCGCGCGGCACCAGGCGGTCATGCCAAGAACGCCCGTAGATAGGCGAGTTCAAGGGCACCGCTTTGAGCCGTTGTCCCAGTGATGGGTTGTCCAGGCGCGTCGGATGAGGCTGCGGACGGCGATGATCACATCAGCGAGATCGAAGAAGGCGACGGTCACAGCAGCGCGGTGTTCGTAGCAGTGGGTGAGGCGGTGGTAGGCGTTCTGCCAGGCGCAGGTGCGCTCCACGTGCCGGCGTCGACACGCTTGGATAGCGAGGCGGGTCTGCGGCTGACGGCCGCCGCCGATTGCTACTGGGAGGGGATGGCGGGCCTTGTCGACACCGACCTCGACGGGCGGATCACCCGGGCCGAGTTCGTCACCGCCGCCCAGGCCGGCCTGCACCAGGACCCGGGAGCCTTCGCCCGCATCGCACTGCCCTGGCACCAGGCCGTCCTCGACGTGGCCGACCCCGACGCAGAACAGGCGAGCAGCACCGCCTCGACGGTCGAGCGTGTACTGGTGGCACTCGGCGCCGAACCGCACCGGGCGCGTCTGATCTCGGCCGAACACCGTACCGACCCCACGGGACGCATCACCCACGAGGAGATCCTCCGCGAGGTCGAGAACTACTACACCACCGCCACTCCCCAACGTGCCTTCCCCGTACCGGCCTGACCGGCAGCCCTAGTGGGGGACGCGTTTCCTGGTGAGCCAGGTGGGTATCGGGGTTTCACCGACGTGCAGAGTCGGCTGTGGGACCCCTTGGTCTGCGGCCGTTCCTGTGCTGCTTTGAGCGGCAACGGCAGGAGGTCGGCCGCGAAGTACCAAGACAACGGGGATCGTCGGGGAGCGGCCGGACTGGATCGGGGTCGGCGATGCGGCACACCATGCGGTGCCAGCCCGCGCATCCCGGCCGCCGTGGTGAGGTACCGGCCGAGCGTCCTTGGCCGTCCGTTTCATTCGGCGATCTCTGTCCGTTCCCACCACTCGTAGACCGCCAGTTGTCCCTCCGGGCTGTCCTGGTGCCGCGACGTGTTCTTGAAATGCTCGTACCCGCCGCGGTGTGGAATCTTCAGGTCTTGTCCGGGGTCGGAGATCGGAACGATCCGCTCGGGCAGATCGTCTGGGCCGCCCTCAAGCACTGCCTTGGTCGCCATGCTTCCAGTCTTCCCAACCGCGGGCCCGCTCGCATCACGAGGTCGGCACTGTCGTCGCTTCAGCACCACCGGCAGCGCCACACCCCGACTCGGTTGTGGGGGCAGGGTCGGCTTGTGAGCACGGGGAACGGAATGTGGTTGAGAGGGCTGACCAAACGGCACGGGGCTGGGCAGGGTCAAACGCCCTGGCGTCGTGCATCGGTCTGGAACCTGGTCCTCACCTGGGAGCGGAGGGATCGGGCCACGTCCAGGTCGAAGGGCTCGGTGCTGGGGGTGAGCATCGCTGCGGCAGCCACCGCCACCCCCAGCGCGCAGGCGCTGACGGGTTCCTCTCCGGCGGCCAGCTGTGTGATGAGGGCGGCGACCATGCTGTCTCCCGCTCCGGCATCGCTCAGGGGCGCGCCGGGCAGCGGCGGCGCGTAGAGCTCGGTGTGCCCGTGGCCGGTCGAGCACAGTGCGCCCAGCTCCCCGAGGGTGGTGACGGCGATCTCGGCGGCTCCTGTCGTGAGCAGGTGCTCGTTGAGGGCCCGGGCATCGTCGAAGTCGCGGACGGGCCGGCCGGTCAGGCTCTCGGCCTCGGTCCGGTTGCACCTGAGTAGGAACACGCCCTCCGCGAGTGCGCTGCGCAGCGCCGGCCCGGAGGTGTCCAGGACCAGTCGGGATCCGGCTTCCTTGATACGGCGGGCGACGGCCGCGTAGAAGTCGTCGGGCAAGCCGCCGGGCAGGCTGCCGCTGGCCACGACGTACGGGCAACCGTCAACGGCTTGCACCAGCGCATCCAGGGATCGCCGCCCCTCGTGCTCGTGCAGGTGCGGGCCGGGTGGCACGATGTGGTAGCCGCAGCGCGATTCGGCCTCGAACAGCACGAGTGCTTCGCGGGTTTCGTCGTCGATGTCGACGGCGACGTGGTCGATGCCCTCTTCGTCCAGCAGCCGGTTCAGGCGCAGGCCGACCTCGCCTCCGGCGGTGTGGAAGGCGGTGGCTCGTCCTCCGAGCCGCACGACATGACGGGCGACGTTGATCCCTCCACCCCCGGCGGCCACCGACCTGACCCGGGCACGGTTCTTGCCGATGTCCTCGAGATGCTCGACCTCCCAACAGAGATCGACTGCAGGATTCATCGTCAAGGTGAGGATCGACGGCCCGGAGGCACTCCCCGAGTGATCCGCGCCATCGGTAGTCCCGGCTGTGATGGGGTCAGGCGTCGCGGCCGTGCTCATCGCGGTGGCCTGGTGGTCGCGCTGCCCCTTGCCCGGCGCACCGCCTGCTGGGCGCGGCTCCGCTCGTGGCAGCGGGAGGAGTTGGAGACCTGTTCCCACGCGTGGTCGATACCGGTCCCGGCCACTGCCTGGGACAGCTTCGGCTCCTGACCACCGTGCCGGGCGTTGAGCGCGTGGAGCCTGGCAATGCCCGCTGTCCGCTCGCTCAGGCTCACGGCGGCCGTTCTCCACCCCGTTCCGTGGCTGCTTGGGCCCTGGGGACGGTGATCGTGAGCACGCCGTCGGCAAGGGCCGCACTGACGTCCTCGGATTTCACTCTCGAGGGGAGCACGGCCTGGTATCCGCATCGGCCGGAGCGGCGCGTGCCGCGCCCATGGCACACCCGGGAACTGGTGCGTGCGGCCGAAGGACGCGTCCAGCTCCACCGGGCCACCGGTCCGGCGCCGCGCCAGAAGCGTCATCGCATTCACCTCCGTGGACAGCGACACGTCGGACCCGACTTCCATACTGAAACACTCTGATGTCACCCGCATTCCGGCTCCCGGCTGGGCCTGTCCCTCGGCATGTGGATCTACAGGAGCTTCGGGCCGGCGCGGCAGGAGCGGTCAAGAAGGGGCCGACGGCGTAAACGAGCCCGCCGATGAGCGTGGCTGCTCACACCCGCGCTGCGACGGTGTCCAGGGCGCGTCGGGCCGGATGAGGCGCAGCTGTGCGGTCAGCCTGGGCCTTCCGGCGTGGGGGGCGCCCGCAAAGCAGGGACATCACTTGAGGTGCCGAGCGTGCTCGAGACGGGCGGGATGGTGCGGCACCGGCAATGGCTAGTTCGTCAGGCGGCCCGCTTGTTCGCCAAGCTCTTGGTCCTCTGGGACTCCGCTGTACCGGCGCAGGCGGACCCGCATGTCCCGCCGCCGCGCCCTTCCGTGTCCCGCTCGCCCTCCTCCTGCTGCTGGTCGTCGCCGGGCTGACCTGGTTCGGACACGGCGGGCGGCTGCTGTTCGCCGTCATGACCGTGCTCTTCGTACTCGTCTGCGTCGCCGTACTCGTACACGGCTTCGTCTCGCCCCACACCGTCGGCGAGGCCCCGGCCTCGACCGACCCGGGCCGCTCCGCCGCCCTTGCGGTCGTCCTCGCCTTCCCCGTCGCGATGGCCCTGGCCACCGGCATCGAGGCGCCGTCCACGGCCATTGCCCAGCTCGGGCAGCTGGACGACACTCACCGCCGCCGCTTCGGGCGCGGCACCCTTGCCCTGCTTCTGATCATCGTCGGGGGCCTCACCCTGGCCCTGACCGCGCTCGCCGTGCGCCTCCACATCGGCATCCCGGGCAAGGACTCCACCCAGATCGCCGACATCGCCCACGCCGCCACCGGATCCGGCTGGCTCTACGGAGCCTTCCAGCTCACCAGCTCCCTCCTGCTCCTGGCTGCCGCGAGCTCCTCGTTCCAGGCCGGCCCCGGACTCCTCAAGGCCCTCGCCGGATCCCCGGACCACCCGGGCGTCCTCCCGTCGGTGCTGGGCCGGACGAACCGCCACCACACCCCGTACTGGTCCGTCCTCGTCTACCTGGCAGCGGCGGCAGTGATCATCGTGGCCGCGGCAGGGGAGGAGCAGGAACTCGTCCTCTTCTACGCGGTCGCGGTCTTCGTCAGCTTCCTCGTCGGGCTGCTGGCCATGACCCGCTTCGCCCGCACCGAGCGCAAGCCCGCCCTCGCCTGGCTGAATGCCATGGCGGCCGTCGCGGTGGCCTTCACCCTCCTGGCGAACCTCCTCCGCGGCTGGCCCATCCTCTCCCTGGTCGCCACCCTCGCCATCGGCGGAGCCTTCTACCTCCGCTGGGTCCGAGCCGGACGTCCTTCCGACATCGAGGACGTGGAAGCCCGTGCCGAAGCCGACTGATCCGAAGCGGTCAGTACATCGACCACGATCCGCAGGCCCGGTCGGCCGGGCCCTCCTACGGCCCACAACAATCACCCATGGCACACACCCACTGAAAGGAGCGCCCGCATGGGGATCCGTTACGGCATCGGCGCACTGATCGCTGTCACAGCGCTACTGCTCGCCGGCTCCGGCATCGCCACACTCAGCAGGGGCTGGCTGCTGCCCTGGCAGCGGCGGCACATCGTCCGCGTCAGGCTTTTCGGCTGGGCGCAACTCCTGATCGCGATCGCGCTGGGCACCCAGCTGATCGGTCTCCTGGCGGTCGATTCCGCCTACCGCACTGTATTCACCATGCCCGGCACCGTGGTGTTGCTGTTCGCCCTGGTGTTGATCACGCGTGCGCAGCGTCCGAGAGGCACCGGCCAAGGAGGCTGAGCCCGGGGACGACGGTCCGATTCGCTGCCTCGCCGCCGTCCTCGACACCGTGTGTGGGGAAGCCATGCCGCCCGAGAGCAGCCGTTTCTCGTATCGGGGCGTCTGACCGGCGATCCTGCGCGCGGATTGCGAGCGCGGGAGCGCGGTTGGGCGCACCATGGGATGCGGGGGCCGAGGGGGTGTGACGAGCGGGCAGGAGTCCGTCGATGGCGCGTGGGCGATTGCGGATCTACCTCGGGGCCGCCCCCGGGGTCGGAAAGACATACGCGATGCTCGAGGAAGGGCAGCGTCTGGCCCAGGCAGGCGCCTACGTGGTGGTCGGTTTCGTCGAGCCGCACGGGCGACGGCCCACCGCTGCCCTCGCCGAGGGGCTGGAGATCATTTCCCGGCGAACCATGGAGTACCGGGGGGCGAGCTTCACCGAGATGGACCTAGACGGGGTGCTCGCCCGCCGCCCGCAGGCCGCCCTGGTCGACGAACTGGCCCACACCAATGTGCCCGGGTCCCGCCATGCCAAGCGATGGCAGGACGTTGAGGACCTTCTCGATGCGGGGATCGACGTTGTCACCACGCTCAACGTGCAGCACCTGGAGTCTCTGGGTGATGTGGTCCGGCAGATCACTGGTGTCCCGCAGCGCGAGACCCTGCCCGACGAGGTGGCACGCCGCGCGGACCAGATCGAACTGGTGGACCTGCCGCCCGAGCTGCTGCGCCGACGCATGCTGCACGGCGAGATCTATCCCTCGGACCGCATCGAGGCCGCCCTCACCCACTACTTCCGCGTCGGCAACCTCACGGCCCTGCGCGAACTCGCCCTCCTGTGGCTCGCCGACCGCGTCGAGGAAGGACTGCAGCGCTACCGCGCGGAACACGGCATCACCACCCCCTGGGAAACCCGCGAGCGCATCATGGTTGCCCTCACCGGCGGCCCCGAGGGAGAAACTCTGATCCGCCGCAGCACCCGGATCAGCGCCCGAGTCCCCGGCAGTGAGCTGCTGGCATTGCACGTCGTACCGAGCGACGGCCTCACCCACGGCGATCCGGCCACCCTCGCCGCCCAGCGGGCCCTGGTGGAGTCACTGGGCGGCAGCTACCACCAGACCACCGGCGACGACATCCCCGAGGCGCTGCTCCAGTTCGCGGAGGCCGAGAACGTCACGCAGATCGTGCTGGGCGCGAGCCGCCGCGGAAGGCTCTCCACGTTCCTCCGCGGCGGTGTGGGGCACCGGACGATCCGGCGATCCGGCCCCATCGACGTACTCGTGATCACCCATGAGCACGCCGCCGGCTCGACTTCCCCGCTGCGACTGCCGCACCCGAGCCGCGCCACCGGCCCACGGCGCTTCTGGACGGCGATGCTGCTCGCGGCGATCACGCTCCCGGGCCTGACCGCCCTCCTGGTTCTCCTGGGCGAGCACGTGGATCTCTCCCTCGCCCTGGTGCTCTACCTGCTCGCCGTTGTCGTGATCGCCCTGGTCGGTGGCCTCGTTCCCGCACTGGTGGCCGCTCTTGCCGCGGGACTGCTCGCCGACTACTACTTCACCCCGCCGATGCACTCGTTGCGCGTCCAGCACCTCGCCGACGTCATAGCGCTGGTGGTGTACGTCCTCACGGCCGTCATCGTCGGCATGGCCGCGGGTGCGGCCGCACGCAGCACGTACCAGGCCGTCCGCGCGAGCGCCGAGGCCCGGGCACTGAGTCGGCTGGCCACCGCCATGATGCACGGCCAGGACCTGCCGGCCTTGCTCGAACAGGTACGGGAGGACTTCAGCCTGGAAGCGGTGAGCCTGCTGGAACGGGATACGGGGCATGCCGCCGAGCCCCGCTGGTACGTCATCGCCAGCACAGGCGAGGATCCACCCGAGCGCCCGTACGACGCGGATGTGGACAGCCCCGTCGGCGACGACCTCACCTTGGCTGCCCGAGGGCGCCCGCTGAGCAGCGACGACCAGCGCGTACTGGGAGCGTGCGCGGCCCAGTTGGGCATGGCCTACTCGCACGGCCGGCTTGCTGCCCACGATGCCGAAACGGGCCTGCGCGCCGCAGCCGAGCACACCAGGGCCTCGCTCCTCCTCACCGCGAGCCGCGATCTGCGCGGCCCACTGCGCACAGCCGACGAAGCGCTGGATGGCCTCGGCGTCGGCGTCGGCGTCGGCACGGATACGAGGGAGAGCCGGAACCTCGCCACAGCCCGGTCGTCGGTGCAGCGTGCGGTCCAGCTTCTCTCGGATCTCGACGAGTTGAGCCGTCTGCACGCCGGGGCGCTGGATCTGTATCTGCGACCGGTCGATCTCGACGAGCTGCTGACCGCCGTTCTGGACGACCTGGGTCCCGGTGGCCATACGATCCAATGCAGCCTGCCGGAGCTGCTGCCTGACGTGATCGCCGACGCGGCTGTGCTCACGCGCGTGCTGACCGCCTTGGCGGCCGAGGCCCAGCGCCACAGCCCGCCGGACCGGCCCGCGCGGCTGACAGGCAAAACCCGGGCTGGTCAGGTGGAGATCTACATGACGGACGGCACCAACGGCGCTGTGCAGGGCGCGGAATGCGGCACACATCCGAGTCGCACGCCGGACAGTCTGACCCTGCGGATGTGCCGTGACCTCACGGAGACCATGGGGGGCACCCTTGAAACCGCAGCCGTCGGCCCCGGCTTTGCCGTGACGCTCACGCTTCCGGCGGCGGCCTCCCGGCGGCCGATCACCCCGGCTGCGCCGTCCCCGGCGGAGGGTCAGTGACTCGCGTCAGCCACTGCCCGGGTGCACTAAAGTCACCGACCGTTGATCACTGCAGGCCTGAGACCTTGAAGACTGTGAGGGCCGTCTCGCGGTCGATACGCTCTGCCAGCCGGCGCAGGGCGGTCTCGCCGCGCAGCAGAGTGCCGCGCCGGATCGATGTGCGGGTGTCCGTGTCGAGGCGGCGCCACATCGCGGGATTGCGGGCCAGGACGGTCGGATCGATCTCGACCTGGCTTCCCTCCGTGTCGCGGAGGATCATCCGCTGGGCCACCCCGTCGGACCACCTGACCGAGACGAGGGAGGCGGTGCGGACAGTGCGTTCCACCAGCAGTCCTCGGGCGCTCAGCAGACCGGGGCCTACGGAGACCTTGGACGGCAGCAGGATCACGAAGAGGAGGGCGGCCAGGCCGGTCCAGAGGGCGCCGCGGGTCGCGTCGAGCTTGCCGAAACCCGCGTCCATGGCGAGCAGGGCCGAGTACAGGAGGGACGCGACACCGATGGCCGAGCGCATCTCGCCGGCCCAGTGGATGTCGCGTGTGATAGGCCCTCGAGGCTCCGCGCCGGCGTGAGCACCGGTTGCGGACTGCGTGAAACGTCGTCCCATGGGGGTGACGTTAGGGCCGGTACGGGCCTCGACACCGGACCCTGACGCACCGCTGATGTGATGGCTACGGCATTTTGACGGCGCTCCGGTTCGAGACCAACCCCAGGCCGTTCAGTGGCCTGGCGGGCCGGTGGTGACCGGCGCGGGATTCCACGGTGCGGGGGCAGGCGGTGGCTCGAACGGTCCGGCCCGGTTGGCCATGAGGATCAGCAGCGTCCCGACGACGAGCACGGTGATGACGATGAGGGCGAGCCCGACGGGGTTGCGAGGGTTGTAGTAGTAGCGGTTCGTTCCCCACTTGCTCCGCTTGAAGACCGGTTCGTCGTCGTGATGCACAGGCTGCGTCCTAGCTGGGTCGAAGGTATGGGGAGGCGCGCATTCCCCAGCGGCCATTGCGGTCAGGAGGCGCAGCCCACTGCCTTCTGGGCCGCGGGGAAGTACACGGTCATGAGACGGGTGAGGGCCTCACGGCGTGCGGGTACGTCGGAGGCCTTGATGGGCGGGTAGATCTCGACGACGAACTGGCTGGGTTTGCCCTCGTAAGTGCACCGTGCGACGGCGACGGCCATGGAGTCGGCAACGCGGGCAGCGTCGCCCACGTCGATCTGTGCGGGATCGCCGGAGCTTGCCAAGCGCTGTCCGATGCCACCGATGACGTCTTCGTCCGCCGTGGTCACGTCGCCTTTCACGGTCAGGACGGTGTTCTTGTCCACGGTCAGTTCGCACCGCGGAGCGTGCGGCCTGGCTGCGTACGTCGACTGCTCCAGCTTGGCGCCAGGCGGAAGCAGCGGTGCGATGAGGGCCGGATCGACGGCCACGCCGCATATGCCGTCCGGCAGTGCGTACTCCCTGCTCTCGCTGCACCCGGTCACGGAGATCAGTGCCGCGGCCCCCGCGGCGGCCGTCATGGCCGTGCGCAGGCGCTTCACTGGGTGCCTGCCAGACCCTTGGCAGCGACGTTCCCCGTCACTGCGGACGTGTTGATCTCCTGCTCCAGCGTGCGCGGCGTGTAGGGGTGCCCGGGGTTCGCCTTGGCCCATTCCTCGGAGAGAGCCCTCAGCTGGTTCTCCCGGTGCGTGAACGTCTTCGCGTTCTGGTCCTGGACTCCCGCGTCGATCCGCGCCTGTTCGTCGAGCTGCCACTGGTAGGCGAGGGCGTCGACACCTCGTTGCGCTATGTCGCCGACCACGGGGATGAAGTTGGCGGCTCCGCCGAAGCCGTGGTAACGCCACTTGGCTTCCCACGTGGGGTCATCCTTGTCGGTCTTGAGGGCCTGGTAGCGGGCCTCTTCGAGGAAGCCGACCGTACGGCCCGCATCTTGCAGCGTCTCGTTGGGGTCACGCGGGTGTTCTGCGTGGATGTCTTTGATCATTTCTCGGTTCATGGCCTCGTTGAGCATGCCGTAGGAGTTCTGGTCGCGGGAGACCTGCTTGCTCACCTCCAGGAGGTGGTGGCGGTCGAGCTGGCGGGGGTCGTCCGGCGTGTCCGACATGGCGCTGGCCGAGTGGTGTACGACATCGCTGTGGGCGGAGAGGACCTTGGCCATGTCGTCGCGCATCTCGGACGGGAACTCGTCGCCGCGCTCGGAGAGGTACTTCAGGGAGCGGTCCAGAACCTGGCGGTGTTCAGGTGTGAGGTCGTCGGGACGCGTTGTCATGTTGTTGGGGTCGACTCCCGTGGCGGCAGAGACCAGGGCGGCGCCCGTGGCATCCCGTGCGGCGTTGCCGTCCTTGGTGTTGAGGGGCGTGTCGTCGAAGGTCTGCCGGTCGCCGAGGACGTACTGGGCGTTGTCGGTGGGCTGCGTCGCGTTGAAGAACTCCGTTGCGGCGTTCGGGCTGGCGGCCAGGGCGGTCATGAAGCCGGTCATGGGGTCGCGGCCGAAGTCCTCGCCGATGAAGTTCATCTTGGGCACCGGTGGCACGCCGACGTTCCAGTAGTTGGCCGGGAGCTTCATCTTCTTCTCGGTGGCGACGAGTGCGTTGCCGTAGTCGTTCAGGAAGCGGTTGTCCCAGTCGCCGCTGCGCATGAGGTTGCTCATCACCTGGTAGCCGTAGACCTGGCTGCCGCGGGTCTGGATGCGCTCCTCGCCCAGCTTGACCATGTCGTTCTCCCAGGTGCGCATGGCCGGGCTGTCGGACTGGGTGGCGCCGGCCAGGGTGAGGGAGAGGTTGCGCTGGAAGTCGCCGAGCTGGTCGTGGCGGGAGCGCTGCAGGGTGCCGCCGTCGGAGGGGTCGGCAAGGTCCGCCCAGAAGTCGAGCAGGCCGCGCGGGCCGATGGTGGTGGCGAGCTTCTCCTGGAAGAGCCGGTCGTCCTTGTACTTGGCCAGGTCGGCATTGAGCTTGTCGAACTCCTCGGGGGACATGTCGTCGCCCTTGGTCTTCAGGAGTTTCGCGATCCGGTCGGCGTCCTTCATGGCGTCCGCGGCGCGGTCGCGGTCGTAGTAGGCGGCGTCGGAGAAGCCGTACGGGGTCTGGCTGACCAGCATGGTCAGCGCCTGGGCAGCCGTCGTGTCGCTCTCGGTGGCGCCCTCGAGGATCCGCTGTACCTCGTCGCGGAGGGCGGTCGCATCGGCCTCGGTGTGCTCGGGCACCGTCGTGCCCTTGGCGGCGCGGTCGGGGTGGATGTTCATCGTGACGGTGAAGCCGCCATTGCCCGCCGGCACCACGGTGAGGTTCTTCTCCAGCCCGCGCCGGACGGCCTCGTTCAGCCTGGCCTTGTAGTCGACGAGCTCACCGTGGGTGTCACGCAGGATGTTCCCGATACTGGTGGCCTCGGTGGCGGCGTCGGCGAACTCCTTGGCGGTCTTGCCGATGAACTCCCGGGTCACGGTCGCGTTCACCCCAGCCCAGTCGGCCTTCGCGGCTTTACCGCCGAGGTCGCCACGGGCATCCGACTCCAGCTCCCACAATTTCGTGGCCATGGCCGTCCAGTCCGCGACGGCGGTTGACAGCTTCGAGAAGTCCGCGAAACGCAGTGCGTCCAGGTCCATCAGTGCTGCGCCCTTTCCTCGAATCCTGTATTGAGCTGCGCGAACTTGAACTGGGTGGCGATCCAGTACTCGCCTTCGGCGTGCGCGTTCTGCGTGTAGTCGAGGTGGTTGGAAATGTGGGCGCAGGCGTCCAGCAGCGTTCCCACCTGGTCGTGCCACTTGTCCGCGAGCGTCGAGAGGGCGGTCCCCAGAGCGAAGTCCTTCTTCAAGGAGCCGGCCGCCTCGTGCGTACTGGCCTTGGCATGGTCCCCATCGGTGCCGAGCCTTTGCCGCAGCTTGAATGCGGCGTTACCTACTGCCGCCAGGTCCTTCTGGGTGACCACCAGATCCCCCTGTGGCCCGGGCCCGCCGCCCCCTCCGGGATCGAGCTGATTGAGCTGCATTGCCGTCTGGTTCGCAGCAGCGGCTGACTTGAGCTCTGCCCATTCGGCATCGAATGACATAGGACCCCCGTGGTGAAAGTGACTTGATCGGTGAGCGAGTTCGGTCCAAGCGAGATCATTGGGCCGGATGAGGCCGGCGGCCTGCGGGGCGTGGCTGGACACCGGTCATCAGAATGTCCAGGCCGCGGCGTGTGGTCACCAGCACGACGCGGTCGTCGTGGCGCAGGACCCGTCCGTGTGGTGGTCGCCAGTTGAAGGCAGGCCGGTCCGTGCGGAATCCGCCGAGCGTGTCCGTCGAGGAGGCCGACCGGCGGCTGGTCGCGGGGCCGACGGCGAGTACGCGCCACTCGTGTTCCTTGAAGGCCTCGTGTATGGAGTGCCCTTCGAGTTCCGGGTGGCCGGCGACGTCCACGACGGTGAAGAGCAGGGATCCGCGCTCCACCGGCATGACCCCCAGCACGTGGCGGCCCATCATCGCGGCGGCGAAGGAGGGCGCGGCCAGCGCCGAGACGCTGCGGCTGCGGGTGAGCGCGTCCGGGTAACCGGCGCGCATGGTGCGGGAGACGGTGGCGGCGAAGTCGTCGCCGTACAGGCGCATCACGGCGCGCACACGGGGGTTGCTCTCGCGTGCGGCCATCACGATGTCGAGGTTCACGCCGTCGTCATGCGTGAGGACGAGGAGCGACTTGCCGGTGCCGATGCGGGCGAGATCGAGGACCCCGGGAGCGGCGGCGTCCTCGAGCAGCAGGTGCACTCCGAGCTCGCGTGCCAGCGCGACCCCTCGGGCCTGCGGGTCCCGCTCGATGACCACGACCTTGTGGTCGGTCGTACACAGCTGCGCCAGGACGCGCGTGCCGATCTTGCCGAGGCCGACCAGGACGATGTGGTCGTGCAGACCCGTATCCGGTACGTGGTTGGCCGATGCCGTGCGGAAGGCCAGGGTGGCGTTCATGGCGGCGGCCACGACGAGAGGTAGTACGGCCAGGCCGACGAAACCCGCGATGAGCTGGAGGACCTGGCGGGCCGTGGACTCTTCGGTTGCCGGGTCGCCCATGGTGAAAATGTCCAGCAGCGGCAGGTACACCGACTTCCACAACGGTCCGTCCTCCACGACGGCCGTCGCCGTGGCCAGTAGCATCACAGCCGCGGCGAGCACCCCGAAGACGGCGGTCACTTCACGGGAGACGAAGATCCTCCAGGGCAGGTGCCCGAGCCGGTCGCTCAGCCAGCCCCGATAGGCCCGCCGCCTGGCGGGGGCCGCCGGCGCGTGGTGGTGGGTCACCTCCTCGAGCATGAGCCGGCCGTGCGTGAACTGCCGGTGGTAGGCGGTCGCGGTGTCGGGCAGCAGCTGGGTGCCGTTGGCACCCGGCGTTTCCGCGCTGTCCTCGCCCAGCGGATCGTCCATGTGCGTACCGGAGAGAACGGCGAGCGTGGCCAGGTCCGTCGCGTGGGGCGGGGTTCCGGCGGGGCGGACCACTCCGCGGAACACCTTGCCCTCGACCTGGAGGGTGGGCCCGTGCCCGACCGCCGCGGCGGCCACCAGTTCGGGGACGGCCGTGTCGGCGTCGGAAAGCACCGTCGTGGATGCGTCGATGAACGCGTCGTCGTACCCGGCGTGAGCGGCTGCTGCCCGGTCGAGGAGCAGTTCGAGATGGCGACCGCGGTCCCGGTTGAACATGCGGATGACCAGGCGCACGGAGGGATTGATGCTGCGGGCGAGAAGGGCAGCGGTCATGTTGATCTGGTCGTCGCCGTAGGTGAGGGCAAGCGCCGCGGCACGCTCGACGCCGGCCTCCCGGAGGGTCTGCTCGTCGGGCCGCGCGGAGATGAGCAGCTCCACGGGGGAGTGCGGATCCCGGTGCAGGGCGACGACCTCGGCGCCGTGCCCCTCGCGGCGCGAAGGCAGGACGACCGTGACGGCCTCGCCGCACACGGCGTCGAGCTCCTGTGCCAGACGGTGCGCGAGGCCGTCGTCACCACAAATAATCACGTGCGCGGAGCGCTGCCCGAGTTCCGCTCGGAGGTGGAGGGTCGAGGACATGCCGGTCAGAACCGCCCTGCCGCATCGGTGGCGACGGGCAGGGACAGGACCATGGTCAGTCCTCCGCCGGGGGTGTCCTCGGGTGTGAGAGTGCCGTCCATGGCCTCGGTGAGTCCCCTGGCCAGGGCGAGGCCGAGGCCGAGTCCGGCGGTGTTGTCGCGGTCGCCGAGGCGCTGGAACGGTTCGAAGGCACGCTCGCGGTCGTCGGCGGCGATCCCGGGGCCCCGGTCGGCGATCCTGATGTCGACCCGCCCGGCCAGGGCGCTGGCTGTCACCAGCACCGGGCGCTCCGCGGGTGCGTGGCGGACCGCGTTGCCGACGAGGTTGGCCAGCACCCGTTCCAGCAACGGTGGGTCGGCCTGAAGCGCCGGTACCGATTCGAGGTTCTGCACATCGACGGCGGGCCCGCCATCGGGCGTCAGGTCCAGCGAGTCCAGCGCGGCCGGCAGGACTTCCTCCAGTGTGGTGGCTCGCAGGTCGAGCGCGAGGGCGCCGGCTTGGAGGCGGCTGAGATCGAGCAGGTTCTCCACCAGGCGGTTGAGCCGGTTCAGGGACACCTCGGCGGACGCCAGGAGTTCCGCGCGGTCCTCGGCAGAGAACTCGATCTCCTGGTTGCGCAGTGAGCTGACCGCGGCCAGCGCCCCTGCCAAGGGGGTCCGCAGGTCGTGGCTGACGGCCCGGAGCAGGGCGGTGCGTAGGCGGTCGGCCGCCTTGATGGGTTCGACCTCGGCGGCGGCCTCGGCCAGCCGGGCCCGCTCGACGGCCGCGCCGACGTGCGCGGCGAAGGCGGCGAGCACGCGGCGTTCGGAGGACGGCAGCGTACGGCCGCGCAGGACGAGGAAGGACTCGGGGCCCGCCGCCACCACGAGGGCGGGGTCCGTCGCGCCGCCCTTGCCGGGGGCTTCGGGAGCCAGCTCGACGGTGTCCATGCCGAAGGTTTCACGCGTACGTTCCAGCAGCGCCGGGATCGTCTGGTCGCCGCGGACGATGCTGCCGGCGAGGGACGACATCGTCTCCGCCTCGGCCGTGGCCCGAGCCGCACGGCGGGAGAGCCGCAAGGACCTGTCCGCCGCGGCGGCCACGGTGGCGGCGACGACGGCGAAGACCACCAACGCCAGCACGCTGTCCGGGTCGCTCATGGTGAACTCGCCTATGGGCGGCATGAACCAGTAGTTGAGGAGCAGTGCGGCGGTCAGCGCCGCGATCAGGGCGGAGGCCACTCCGCCGATGCAGGCCACGCACACGACGGCCACCAGGAAGAGCAGCGCCTCGCTGGTGAGGTTCAGTGTGCCGCGCATGCGGTCGAGGCCGAGGGTGAGCAGCACCGGGAGCACCACGCCGGCCACGGGTCCGGCGATGAGCCGGGAGGTGGGGAGAGTGCGGCGCCGGGACGGGAGCAGCCGGCCGTGGCCCGCCCGCTCGTGCGTGACCATGTGGACGTCGATGTCCTCGGACAGCGCCACGACGGTCTCGCCGATCCCGCGTCCGGTGAGGAAACGTTCCAGCCGACGGCGGCGGCTCGTACCGAGGACGAGCTGGGTGGCGTTCTCCGCCGTCGCGAAGTCCACCAGTGCGGTGGGTACTTCGTCGCCGACGACGGAGTGGTAGGTGCCGCCCAGGTGCTCGACGAGGGCCCGCTGGCCGGCCAGAGCCGCGTGCGAGACCCCGGCGGCGAGCCCGTCGCTGCGCGCGATGTGCACGGCGAGCAGTTCACCGCCGGCGGACCGGCCGGCGATGCGTGCCGCGCGACGGATGAGGGTCTCGCCCTCGGGGCCGCCGGTGAGGGCGACCACGACGCGTTCGCGGGTCTCCCAGACGTCCCCGATGCCGTGCTCGGTACGGTACTTGTGGAGGGCCTCGTCCACCCTCCCGGCCAGCCACAGCAGGGCCAGCTCCCGCAGCGCGATGAGATTGCCGGGGCGGAAGTAGTTGGCGAGCGAGGCGTCGATCCGCTCCGGGGGATAGATGTTGCCGTGTGCCATGCGGCGCCGAAGTCCCTCGGGGGGTATGTCGACCAGCTCGACCTCATGGGCGCGGCGCACGAACTCGTCGGGCACCGTCTCGCGCTGCGGGACTCCGGTTATCTTCTCGACGACGTCGCTCAGCGACTCAAGGTGCTGGATGTTGAGCGTGGTGACGACATCGATCCCGGCGGAGAGGATGTCCTCGACGTCCTGCCACCGCTTCGGGTGCCGGCCGCCCCCAGGGACATTGGTATGGGCGAGTTCGTCGATCAGCACCACCTGCGGCCGCCTCGCCAGCAGCGCTTCCCGGTCCAGCTCCGTGTACCGGCCGCCACGGTATTCCTGTTCGGCCGGAGTGAGGATCTCCAGGCCGTCGAGCTTCTCCTCGGTGTGCCGGCGCCGGTGGCACTCCACGAAACCGGCCACCACATCCGCGCCGCGGGCGGCCCGGCGGTGTGCCTCGTCGAGCATCCGGTACGTCTTGCCGACGCCGGGGGCCGCACCCAGAAAGACCTTGAGCCTCCCCGGCCGTACGGCAGGGTGTCCCGCGTCGGCCACCGGGCCCGCCTCGTGCGTGGTCGTCATGCTCAGAACTTCTCGGGGAAGAACAAGGCCAGGACCAGGTACCCGACCAGGCTGACCGCGACGATGATGCCTACGACAGTTTCCGTGCTCACCCGTACCCGACTCCTCCGCACGTCCTCAACTTCACCAGCGAACAGCAACGACGCCGCGAAGGAAACGGCCCTGACGCACTCCTGACGCGAGTCGACTGGGACTTTGACGGTGTATTGACGGCCGTTGCATCGATAGGGTGAAGGCGGTGTGCCGGGAAGCCTGGTCGGCGTCGCGTGACCGCATGGTCCGCGTCGACTCGGGTGGGGGCGGAATGCGCAGCGTCGGTACGGTCTTGTTCCTCGTGGTGCTGGCCACGGTCGTGGCCACGGGAGCCCGCCGCTGGCGAATCCCCGCGCCCTCACTGCTCGTTGTCGCGGGCCTCGTCGTCGCGCTGGTACCGGGCACTCCGGAGATCCGGGTCAGTCCGGAGGCCATCGGCCTCATCGTCCTGCCGCCTCTGCTGTACGCCAGCGCCGAGGAACTGTCCTGGCGCGAGCTGCGGCTGGTATGGAAGCCGGTCGGCGTGCTCGCGGTCGGTTTGGTCTTGGCCTCGGCGGCCGCGGTGGGTCTGGTCGCGTCGCTGCTGACCCCGCTGACCTGGCAGATGGCGCTGGTCCTGGGGGCCGTCCTCGCGAGTACGGACCCGGTGGCGGTCACCGCGCTCGGCCGGCGCCTCGCCCTGCCTCCCCGCGTCCAAGTCCTCGTACAGGCCGAGAGCCTCTTCAACGACGCCACTTCGCTCGTCCTCTTCCGGGTCGCGGTCGTCGTCGCCGCGGCCTCCGCCGGGGTGTCGTGGCAGGCGGCAGGCACCGAGTTCGCGCTGCTCGCTGGTGGCGGCATCCTCATCGGAGGTGCAGTCGCCGGGGTCGTTGCGCTGATGCGCCGCAGGACCGAGGATCCCGTGCTGGAGACCGTCATCGCCTTGGTGACCCCGTACGCCGCCTATGTACTGGCCGAGGCGGTGCACGCGTCAGGTGTGACCTCCGTCGTCGTGGCGGGGGTCGTGCTCGGAGGCCGGGCGGACCGGTTCACCAACGCCCGCATACGGATCCAGCTGCACGCCGTCAACGGCACCGTGGTCTTCCTGCTGGAGAGCGTCGTCTTCAGCCTGATCGGCCTCACCCTGCCCGGCCAGGTCGCCGCGCTGACCGCTGCCGACGGGCTCTGGCCGCTGTATGCGCTGGCGGTCGCCGCGACCTTGATCACCGTTCGCCTGCTGTGGGTCCTGCCCCTCTCGGCCGTCGTCCAGCGGAACGCGGGCGTACGTCCCTCCTGGCGCGTCCCGGCCGTGCTGACCTGGGCGGGCACGCGTGGCGTCGTCCCACTGGCCGCGGCCCTCTCCATCCCGGTCGCGGAGGGCGACGGCAGCCTCCTGGGCCAGCGCCCGCTCGTGCTCGTCCTGACCACGTCGGTCGTGGTGGTCACCCTCGTCGCCCAGGGCTTCACCCTGGCAGACGTGGTCCGTCGCTCCGGAATCGCCCTCGAACCGGATCACACCGAACGCGAGGAGGCCTCCGCCCGGTGCGCCCTTGCCGCAGCCGGCATCCGTCGGCTGGACGAGGTGTCCGACCTCGAAGCGGTACCGGACGTCGTGGCAGACCGGCTCCGGCGCAGCCTCCAGGCCCGGCTCGAACACGCCCGCGACCGCCTGGAGGAAGCCGACCTGGCTGAATCCGCAGACCAGGTCTACCGGCTGCTGCGCCGTGACCTGATCCGGGTGGAGGCCGTGGAACTCCAGCATCTCTACGACGAACACCACATCAGCGACACCACCCGCCGACGCCTTCAGCGCTCCCTGGACCTGGAGGAGGCGCGGCTGGACCTGGCGAGATGATGATCAGCCGGCTCCGTCCACTTCCCAGGCTTCAGGACCTCGTTGCGGATGCCTCGCCGACGGCCGATCTGTGCTCTGGTCCAGCCGGCGAGTCCCGCCGACAGCGGGGCGTGTCGGCATGGGGCCGGGGTTTGCCGCGGTGGCAGCCGTTTCACACGAGTCACGATTGCGTGGAATTACGGTCTGCTCGGCGCAGCTCTCCGGCTGCCAGGACGACACATGCAGCACCGACGAAGAGCAAGGCAGGGATGGCGAACATGCTGCGCTGATCGCTCTCCAGGACAGCCTGGTACTGACTCTGGGAGATCTCGACCGTGCCGCGCGCGTGCGGCGTGGTGTCGTAGGCGAAGTACTGACCGTCCTTCACTTCGGCAGCCTGCAAGTTCCCCTCCCCGGCCGCGCCGATGACGGTGATCCCAATACCCGAAATCGCCAATGCCGCAAGTCCCATCTGGGCCCTGCGAGGAAGGCACCTGAACGCCAGCCATACCGAGTGCCGGTCCGCGCGGGTCAGGAGCATACGCACCAGGGCAGATATGAAGATCGGGAAGAGCAGCACGGCAATCGCCGCCATCGGCCACCCCGATACGGTCAGGGGCAAGGTCCCGGGCAGCCAGGTGAGTGCGGCCAGCACCAACAGCGCGGCGCCCAGCGCGGCCGCGACACCACCATGAGATTTGAATGTCCAATCCACGCCCCGCAGCCTGACACAGGTGTCCGTCCAAGCCGTTGCCAATTCCGGCACGAGCAGGTGTCGGGTGCCATCAGACGTGCCATCGCTGAGGGCGAGTGCGGTCCGGCTGACCGACTGCCCTCCGCGCGACCTCTCCCAAGCGCTGGGGGTGAACGTCGACTCACTGGGGCGCCCGCTCCGACGGACCGGACGGCTCGATGCCCCTGTGGGCAGCCGCGGTCTTCCCGGCCTTGATCTGGGTGGTCCTCGTGCTGTCGATCGTCGGGCTTGTGTGGTGGCGTGACGGGGCGACCTGAGGCCCGGCGATGCGGGGCCGGCCCGTAGCCGCTTTGCTGTCTGGCGGTGTCCTCCTCGCCGGTGCGCAGGCATCCATCGGCCGGGTGAACCTATGGAGGTACTGGCCGAGCGGTATGGGGACGACGCTGATGCTCCGCAGCGGCGAGTGCCTGGTGATCCACGTCCGGCGGGGCGGCGAGTTCGCGGTGAGCGTGGACGACGCCGAGCGCGGCGCTGTCCTGCTGAATGCCCTGAGTGCGCAGCGCCCCCACTGAGCCGTCAGTGACGCCTGGCTCACGCGGGGGCCGGGGTCGTCCGGACCTCGCGTGCCAGGGCCTGGCCGGTGACGTGGTGGACGTATTCACGGGTCAGCCGGAAGCCGGCCGTCCAGGCCAGCAGTCGGCTGGGCCGGTTGTCGCGCGAGCAGCACCAGCTCGCGGTGTGTCCCCGTGCCTGGATGTCGGCCGTCAGGCCGGCGACGCAGGCCAGTGCGGTGGGGGCCCCTCCCAGCGGTAGCTGGGGGAGCTCACGGCGGCGATCGGGCACGGTGACGACCGCGATGTCCTCGTAGGCGCTGCCGAGGAAGTAGGTGCAGGCGACGGAGAGGACCCGACCCCTGGCGAACGCGGCCCAGCCGTGGCCGGAGGCGGCGAGCCCGCCGGGTCCGCCCCAACTGGCATGAATCCAGCCGTTCTCGGAGTCCATCGCGGCCAGTGCCGGAACGTCTTGGGGAGTCAGCCGCCGCACCGTTACGCCACGCGGGGTGCGGGGGAGGGACACCGGTGCCTGAGGCTGGTGGACGTACAGCATCCGTTCCCAGGGGACGACGCGTTCGAATGCCGAGCCGAGCGACGGCCAGAAGCGGGCGGGTGTCTCTACGTACCGGCCGGCGAACCGGGCCAGGGCGTCCTGGGTGAGCACGCTCGGATCGCCGCGCAGCAGTACGTGGTCCGCGCAGCTGACGGCGAGGACGCGAGGCAGGTGGGGGCGGTCGGCCCACCAGAGGCCGACGCCCGTGGTCAGTACGTGCTCGGCGAGTGTCCCGGGACCGGGTGAGCCGGTGGGGAACCAACGGCTCAGGGCGGGGAGCTGCTGCGGGGAGATCTCGATCACGAATGTCTCCAGGTGGTGCTGCAACGGGTTCTCGGGCAGGGGGAGCGGGCGGCACACGGCAAGAGGCCGCGCAGCTCCGGGCCGTGGCTCGCCTTCAGGCGTTGTGGCCGACGGGCGCAGGCACCGGCAGGTTGGTGAGGAGGTGCGTGCGAGGTCCCGTGCCTGCCCGGGGCGGGGGCAGGCACGGGACGGAAGCGGCCGCCCGCCCTACGGGTGACTGTTGGCGGCCGCGGATTGCGAGCGGTGCGTCAGCGCACCGGCCGGTGAGCAGCGCGCGAGGCCGGGCGCACCGTATGCGGTGGCCGGTCGTCATGGAGCAGACCGCTGTTCACGTCGTTCATCCAACTGCTTGGTGAGACAGGGATCAAGGAGGTCGCCCAGTCCTTGACACAGCTCTGATACCGGCATGACCGGCCCCCGCCACGACGGGTGTTACCGATCACGGGCCGCACAACCCGCTCCGCCGCCCGCGGCTCACCCGCGGGGCAGTGTCACCTTCTCCTGGCCGCAGCCGATACGGCTGGACTCCGCCTCGACGTAGGCGGGCAGCAGGTCGTGGGCGAACGTGAAGTCCTGCTCCCCGAACCTGTCCTTCTGCTCCACCATGAAGATCACGTCCCCGCTCTGGCACCGCGCCCGGTACACGGCCCGGCTCACGTTGAACGCCCCGTACCCGTTGGTGCCCTTGAAGGACGAGCCGCCCTTGAGGAGATCCTGGGAGAAGACGGCGGTCAGCGCCGGGTCCACGACGGTCGTCATCCGAACTGCGGCCCTGGGGTAGCTGCCGGCGGCCTCGCAGACCCGGGCGGCGCCGCCGTCGCCGCTGACCCGGGTACGTGACAGGCTCTCGCGGTAGGCAGCGGGGAGGGCGAGGCCCTTGATCCCGCAGAAGGCGTCCGGCTGTGTGTCCCGCCACGCGACGACGTCCTTCGGCAGGTCTGGTGACCGGTAGACCCCGGAGCAGCCGAGCTCGCGTATGACGCCGTTGGCCGCATCCACCGCAGCGTGCGCCAGAGCGGCGCGGTCCTCCCTCTCGTACTCCGAAGAGATGTCAAGACCCGCAGGCCCCATGCCGACGTCGACCACGACCGGGCCCTCGAACTGGGCGGGCCTGCCGGTGCAGGACTGGGGAAGAGCCACCCAGGCGCGGGAGGAGGACGCCATGCCCGGCAGGCCTTCCCCGAGTGCCACCATGCCGGCCGCGAGGAACTCCTCGGGCCACTGCCGCCCGTCGCTTCCGTAGAGACCGTCCAGCTTGTGCACCCGTACGGTCAGCTGCCTTCTGGCCCTGTCGTCCTTGTAACTGGTGATGCGGCACTGGCCGTAGGACAGTCCGAGGCCGTGGGGGTCGGACTGCAGCACCTGCTCCTCGACCTCGGTCCTGCGGTCGCCGAAAAGGGAGGACACGGTCGAGTCGCTGAGGGAATCCCAGCAGGGGGCAGGGCCGAGCAGCGGCAGAGTGTCCGTACGCCAGGCGACGGCGCCGGCACCGAGAAGGCCGCCGACCAGGACGCCCGCGGCGGTGCCCCGGACGGTACGGTTCCGCAGCAGCCGACGCACCAACGAGGGGCGCGCGGGAGAGGGAACCAGGTCCTGCTCCTTGTCCGGCTGCCGGTCCGGGGTCGTTTCGCTGTCCACTGCTGGTGTCACGCTCTTTCCGTTGTCCGCCACGCTGCCGTTGTTGTCTGCGGTCACCGGTTCTCCCCTGCCTGGCACCCGATGCGCTTGCTCACGGACGCGGTGAAGTTCGCGAACACCTGCTGGTCGTCCGGGCGGCTCCGGCCCTTGAGGCCGGGCTCGACGTTCCCGTAGAACACGGTCCTCCGACCGCCACAGGTGGCCCGCACCAGTCCCTGACCGTTGCCCTCGGGAAGCCCGTCGAACAGTGCGACCATGCGGGGCTCGGACGCCATCACGAACTGCGCCGCTGGCTCATCGGGCACCCCCCGGGAGCGCCACACCACCGAACAGGTCTGTAGCCGCTCACCGACCACGCCCACCTGCTGCTGATAGGTGGAGTCCTTGCCGAACTCGAAAGTCACGCCCGGAATCCGGCACAGGGGACTGGAGGCCCTCTCGTCCTTCTCCGCGGTGACCACCATCGGCGAGGACAGGCGCAGCGGCTTTGCGGGCTTGCAGCCCGCCTTCGACGCAGCGGTGCCGGCCGCGTCCAGCAGCATCCGGGCGACGTCCATCCGGTTTCCGATGGTGAAGGGCATGGCCTTCTTCCCCAGGTGGCCGTCGCCCCAGCTCTCGCTCCGGATCGTGACCGCGGACGGTCTGCTGTCCACATCACAGGCCTCGGGCAGCACCAGCATGGCCCGATCGCCGCCGACCAGCCCGTTCAGTCCGTCGGGCAACGGCGATGCCGAACCGTCGAAGAAGTGGGCTATCCACGCACGGCGCTCCTCGGCCGAGGCCGGGACGGGGCCGTACGCGAGGGTGACGCGCTCATCGAAGGTGAGCGGCTCGGTGGAGTCGTCATCGGGCATCGACGAGGCGACGGTGACTGTGCACGTGGCGGTCGGCCTGGTGGACGAGGGCGGCGCCGACTCGGTGGCCCGGCGCGCGGAGCCGGACTTGCCGAGCGCCTCATCACCGAGGAAGGACGGACCGCTGTCCTCCTGCCACGCTCCCCAGCAGTAGCTCGCGCGGAACGGCCAGCTGCCCGTCGCGCTCAATCCGTACAACCCCGCGCCCGAGGCAAGAACCGCCCCACCTGCAACAAGGGCCAGGAACCTCCCCCGTTGCCTGCCGCCGATGCCCATGACATTCCCCCTCGTGAACCACATAGATCACAGCAAACGCACCGATGCTACGTCCGATGTCGGTGATGTTTACGACTCATTTACGGCACCCCCATGCCCGCCATCAGCAGCGCGTCAGGAAGTGCGGGTTTGCCGTAAGAAGGGCGTCAACGTAGTGCGTTGACACACGGCGGTGATCGCAGACTGAGTGGCAGGGGGAAGCGGACGACCGTCCGTGATGCGAGGTTGGAGGGCGCGTGACGATCAGCGCCGAGGCCACGCCCAGTCCGGACCGCGGGGGGTCGGGCTGGAGCCGGGACGCATCACGGACGGGCCGTCCCGTGCACTGCCGCGCGCGCCTCGCCGTAAGGATGCCGTCAAAGTCGCGCCCACGGCCGTATGGACGTCGTCAACGCCTGCCGAGGCGGCCGAAAACCGCTGTTCCCTCCGGTTATCCGTACTCACTGGACGTACAACAGGAAGGCGGCACGACGATGCCCCGGGTGCTGGTGGTGGATGACGAACCGCAGCTTGCGCGGTTGCTGGTGATCAATCTGAAGGCGCGGAAGTACGACGTGGACTGCGCGCAGGACGGGGGTACGGCCCTGGCGGCCGTGGCGGCCTGCCGCCCGGACGTGGTCCTGCTGGACCTCGGACTGCCCGACATGGACGGGATCGAGGTGATCAAGCAGCTGCGCGGATGGTCGCAGGTGCCCGTCCTGGTGGTTTCCGCCCGCCACGGCTCCGAGGAGAAGATCCAGGCCCTGGACGCGGGCGCCGACGACTACATCACCAAGCCCTTCAGCATGGACGAACTGCTGGCCCGGCTGGGAGCCGTCATTCGCCGCACACCGACACAGGAGTCGGCCGCCGCGAACGAAGCGGTCGTCGAGACCGAGGAGTTCACCGTAGACCTGCTCGCGAAGAAGGCCAGGCGCAGAGGGAAGAGCATCCGGCTCACGCCGACGGAATGGCATCTGCTGGAGGTCTTGATCCGCAACCGGGGCCGGCTCGTCAGCCAGCGGCGTCTGCTCCAGGAGGTGTGGGGTTCGTCCTACGGAACGCAGACCAACTACCTGCGGGTGTACATGGCTCACCTCAGGCGGAAGCTGGAAGCGGACCCGTCACACCCGCGCCATCTGATCACCGCCCCCGGCATGGGGTACCGCTTCGAGGCGTGAGTGCTGCGGAGCCGACGGATCGGGCACGCCGTCAAGGCCCCGTCAATTCTGCGTCTCCCCGCGTATGAAGACCATCAACGTGCCTGGTGGGTCGAACTGTTGAGCCAGATGCTGGCGTGCACGCAGGGCCGTACGAACGGCCCGGGTGTGAGCTGGAGCGCGAGTGACGATCACCGCCGGTACCGAACAGACCCAGGGAGCGGGGGCTCCAGAGACTGTCACGCAGAGCCCCGCACCGGACGCCCGTCGCGTGAGCGTCCCACGTTCGGCGTCCGGAGGGGAGCTGGGAGGAAGGCCGTCGGGACCACGGCCTCCCACCGTGATCGCCCGGGCGGCCCGCCTCCTCGCCGACCGCTACTGGGCCACCTTGCCCGGCCGGCTGCGCCTCGCGCGCACGGCGTGCGTGCTGCTTGCCACCGGGCTGCTGATCCTGCTCGCGGTCTCGGCGACGGGCGCGACCACCGCTTGGGACGAAACGGCCCAGCGCGACGCGCCCCGTACCATCTCCGCGACCCGGCTCAACCTCGCGCTCAACGACATGGACGCGCAGACGGCCAACATCCTGCTCTCCAGTGGTGATTCCGGTACCGGCAAGGGGCGCCTGGAAGAGTCGTACACCAAGGCGAGTGGCTTCTACGGAGATGCGCAGGAGACCATCAGCCGCTCCCTGCGCACGCTCGCCGCCGCCTCGGAAGGCGACCCGGCCACCGAGGCGACCGTCGTGCGGCTCACCGATGACTTCGCGCACTACCAGGAGCTGATCGGACGGGCACTGGAGAACGACAGCCGGCCCGGCGGCAAGGACGCCGCCCGCGAGGACTACCGGACCGCGACCGACCTCCTCACGGGGCGACTCCTCCCGGAGGCACGCAAGCTCGTCGACGCCAACAATGCGGTGTACGAACGGCAGTACACTGCGGCGCGAGGCGACCTCGACGTGCAGCGGACCGCCGAAGCCGTCCTCGGCGTGCTGCTGATCGCCGCGCTGGTACTGCTCCAGATCCACCTCGCGCGCCGGTTCCACCGGGTCTTCAACCCGGGACTGATCGCCGCCACCCTCTGCGCCGTGGTCGCGGTCGTGTGCGGCGCCCAGCTGCTCACGATCACCTACGACCGGATGGAGGTCGCCCGCCGCGACTCCTTCGACTCCGTCATCGCGCTGTCACGGTCCAAAGCGATCGGCTACGACGCCAACGCCGACGAGAGCCGCTACCTCCTGGACCCCGACCGCCGCCCTGCGTACGAGCTCTCCTTCCTCGACAAGTCGCACCAGCTGTACGGGATTCAGGGCGCCGGACTCGACATGTACGACCGGAGGCTCGCTGACACATGGGCCACGTACCTGAACAACCACGAGGACAAACGGTTCACCGGCGAGTACCGGCGCGAACTGGACAACATCACCTTCGCGGGCGAGCGGGAGGCCGCCCAGAAGACCGTCGAGGCGTACGCCGTCTACCAGCGCGACGACCGGACCTTCAGACGGCTGGTGGCCGAGGGGAAGCAGCAGGAGGCCACGGTCTTCTGCATCGGCTGGGCATCGGACACCTCGAACGCCCACTTCGGGGAGTGGACGAAGGCTCTGGACCAGGTCACCGCCATCAACCAGAGGCACTTCGATCTCGCTGTCCGGGAGGGCCGAGGGGCACTGACCACGCAGGGCCCGATGGCCGGCGCGTCGCTGCTGCTCACGGCCGGGTTGACGGTGCTGGGGCTGCGGCGCCGGCTGGCCGAGTTCCGGTGAGAGGGGCCGGTGAGCAGTACGGACGCGGGCAGGGGAGGGGAGACCGGCGTGCTTGATGTCCGCTCATACAAGGGCCGCCAGCCGGCCGGGGTGTTCCTCGATCACGAGGTGGCCGGCGTCCGGGATGACGTGCAGGTCGGTGCCGAGCATGGTGCGGGCCGCCGGGGCGAGCCGTCGCGGTGGCAGGAAGGTGTCGGCGCCGAAGGAATGCCCGATCACCACCACGGGCCCGGTCGCGGCGGCAGCGTCCAGCACCTCGCTCAGCCATGTGCCGTACCACGACAGGTTGCCGCCGGAGATCCCGCGCTCCCCGGAGCTGAGACCGGGCTGTCCGGGGACGTCCGGCAGGACGAGCCGATGGTCGGCCGCGACAAGGGCGGTGGCCAGGGGCAGAGATGCGGCGGCGTTGAAGTTCGTACCCGGCACGAAGACCACCGTGGTCGGGCCGGAACCGGCGCTCATCAGGTGGGTCTGTGCTCCGTTGACGGTCATGGTCGCCCGCTCGTGCGGCACCGGCCATGCGTCGAGCCGGTCGGTGCACCAGCGGCGGATGTGCTCGCGGCCCGCCGTGCTGCGGTAGATGGAGTCCACCCGGTGAGTATCGCTTCTCATCCTGCCGCCTCTCTTCCGGTTGCCGCAGGTGTGCCGACGGCGTAGTGGGCGTACTCCCGCTCCGGACGGAAGCCGGCGGTCCAGGCGAGCAGGCGGCCGGGGCGGTTGCTCGCAGAGCAGGTCCAGCTGGGGGTGTGCCCTCGGGCCGCTATGTCGGAGCACAGGGTGTTGACGCAGTCGAGAGCCAGGTACTGCAGGCGCGGGTCGGGCACGGTGACGCAGGCGACGTCCTCATAGGCGGTGCCGAGGAAGTAGGTGCAGGCCACGGCCACGATGCGGTCGCCCTGGAAGGCGGCCCAGGCGTAGCCCGAGCGGGCAAGGGCGTCCGGACCGCCCCAGGTGCGGTGTATCCAGCTCATCGCGGGCGGAAGGGTGGTGAGCGCGCGAGCGTCCTGGGCGTTGAGCCTCCGTACGGTCACACCCCTGGGCGGCCGGGTGGCGGGCACGGGGCAGCGCTTGACGTACACCATGCGCTGCCACGGCACGACCCGGTCGAACGAAGCCCCGATCAGGGGAAGGAAGCGGCCCGGAGCCTCGATGGAGCGGTCCGCGAAGACCCTGAGATCCCTCGGTATCAGGGCCTGCGGGTCTCCGCGCAAGAGGACGTGGTCCCCGCATTCGGCGGCGATCACGCGCGGCTGGATGACGCGGTCCACCCACCAGCGGCCGGCCTCGGTGGTCAGGACGTGCTCGGTCAGGGCGGCCGAGCCCGGGGCCCCGGTGGGGAACCAGCGAACGAGGGCCGGGAGTCGGTGGGGCGGCAGGTTGATCACGAGGCTTCCTTGTCGGGACATGGAGGCGGGGCGGCCCTGTTCGGAGGGCCGCCCCGCGGAATGGGCTGTTGGCTAGCAGGAGGGCTTGCTGCCGTGGTTGGAGCCCTTCTTGCGGCGTGCCCTCTTCTTGCGTGCGCGCTTGGACATGGACGGGTGTCCCTTCAGGCGGTGTGGCCGACGAGGAGGTCGGCGAGCTTGGTGAGGCGCTTGATCGTGCGGTCCTCGGTGGCGGCGGCGGCCGGGGCGACGCGTTCGTCGCGGTCGTAGTAGGCGCCGTTGACGATCTCGGTGGTGGGGTCGCAGAGGCGTACGACGTGCTGGGCGCCCTCGGCGGCGGATTCGCCTTCGTTGCCGTAGAGGGGGAGCAGGCCGGTCTCGCAGACACCGGGGTGGACGGACACGGCGGTGACACGCGGGTCGGAGGCGAAGACGGTCAGCGCCAGCTGCGACTGCGCGTATGCAGCCAGCCGTGAGTAGCGGCGCTCCCGGTTCGGGTCGCTCCACTGGATGGCGGCCGTGCGGTGGAGCGAGGAGGAGACGTTGACGACGCGCCCGCCCGGGTCGCTGGTGAGGGAGGGTTCCAGGAGGTTGGTGAGGAGGTAGTGCGCGAGGAAGTTGACCTGGAAGGCGATCTCGTTGCCGTCGACGGTGAGGGTGTGACGCTCGGGGGCGGCGATGGCCGCGTTGTTGACGAGAACGTCGAGGCGCGGGTGTTCTCGTACGACCGCGTGGGCCAGGTTCTCGACTTCCTCCAGGCGGACGAAGTCGGCGGCGAGTGGGCGCAGCAGGGCACTGTCGATGCCCTCGGTGGTCACCAGACGGTCGGCCGCGGCCTGGGCCTCCTCGGCGGTGCGGCCGTGGAGAAGGACGACCGCGCCGCGCTGGGCGAGCTGGCGAGCGGTCTCGTAGCCGATGCCGGCGGCGGCGCCGGTGACGAGGACGATACGTCCGGACAGGGATGAAGACATGTCGGATTCCTGGAAGCAGGCATGGCTGACGCGCCCGGCGCCCCCGGCGTTGGGCAGGGGACGAGGGCTCAGGTCATGCGGTGAAGGGGGAGGACGCGTACGAAGCCCTGGCCGAAGTCCCTCAGGACACCGGTGGCAGATACGCGGAGGACGCGCGGCCGATGTCAGAGGGCCGGGCGGACAGCGGGCGCTGTCGGCTGCACCGGATTCGGTGGCCGATCGTCGTAGCGCGGACCGCTGTTCATGACCCCATCCCAGCGCATCAGGGATGCCGGGGCAAGATCCTGAACGGGACTTTGACGGCCTTCTGATGGCCGTCGGGTGACCGTGCGAATCAGGTCTTCGCGCAGGTCATCAGGGCCGCGTCAAAGATCGACGGCTGTGCGGAAGGAACGCGTCAAGGAGCGTTGCTATGGACGCTGGCCGGTAACAGACTGGCGGAGCGACGGAGCCGGTGACGGTCCGGTGGCACGCGGCTGGAGGTCGGTGACCTGAACACCGCCGAAGGTGCGCATGGTCCGGCCGTGGGGGTACGGGCCGATGCGACCGCGTGCTGGTCAAACGTCGCACAACACATGAGCCGTCCAGCTCCCGGTGTGGGGATACCGGAGTTGGGCGGCTCGCGTGTTTCGGGCGTCAGCGCTCACACCGGCAGATGATCTTTCCCGGCAAGTAATTGCTATGTGGCAAGCAGCTCGTGGAGATCACGGTGGCCGTCTGCGCGCGGGCGGACAGCACTTGCGAACCAGACGAGTTGTGGCCGGTCGGCCGGTCAGCCGGTGTGGCGGGAGCGGGACAGGGCCCTGCCGCCGAGGGCCGTGCCGATCAGGCCCAGCAGCAGGGCCACGTAGGCCCCGCCGAGCCCGTTGCCGGTGCCGAGACCGCCGTCGGCGGTGGCCGCGACCAGCCCGCCGAGGGCCATGCCGATCAGCCCCGCCACCATGGCCGCGACGGCCCCGAGTGACCCATTGGCAGTGCCGAGGCGGCCGGCGGGGCGGGTCAGCGCCAGCACGGCGATGACCACGCCGGCCAGCCCCAGCAGCCCGCCCGTGGTGGCCCCGAGTCGCCCGAGGCTGAAGTCGTAGACGCTGGCGGCGACCGGCTGGACGGTAAGCAGGTGATGGGCGGACATCAAGGTGCTCCTTCTCTTCCCACGACTGGATGCGGTCCGAGCATGTCGGCCGGGCCCACGACAGGTCGTCCGGCAGACGCAGGCACTTCGCGCTACCGCGGAGGCGGCAGGCGGCGCGAAGGTACTGCGTTCGCGGTAGTCGACTGCTCGTCCGCGCGCGGGATTCCTCCGCGGCGGTATCCGGCTACGGTGCGCGCATGGGCAAAGGACGGTTCGGTGTTCGCGCCGGCGTGAGGGACTGGCTGATCGCCGTCGGTGTGGCGGCGGCGCTGCTGGTCACCGGGTTGTCCGGGCAGAGGCATTCCGCCACGGGCCTCGATCTGCTCGGCTACGTGCTGCTGGCGGTCGGCGGCCTGGCGCTGGCGGCTGGTCGCCGGGCTCCGGTTCCCGTTCTGGCCGTCACCGGACTGTGCGCGGTGGGGTACCAGGCGTCCGGGTTCGATGTGGCCGCCGTCGCGTACCTTTTCGCGGTGTACGCGGCGATGAGGGCGGGACACCGCTTCATCACCGTGGTGACGAGCGTGGCCGTGCTGGCTGCTCTCCCCCTCGCGGCCCTGGCCTCGGGGCTGCACGACACGGGCGAGGCGTTCGCTCAGGCCCGTGGCGCCCTCGAAATCGCCTGGCTGATCGCCGCTGGCGCCGCCGGTGAAGCCCTCCGGCAGGCCGAGCGGCGCGCGGACGAAGCCGAACGCACCCGGGAGGAAACCGCACGGCGCCGCGCCGACGAAGAACGGCTGCACATCGCGCGGGAGCTGCACGATTCGCTCACCCACCAGATCTCGGTCATCAAGGTGCAGTCCGAAGTCGCCGTCCACGTGGCCCGCAAGCGCGGCGAACCGGTACCGGAGGCCCTGCTGGCCATCCGGGAAGCCGGCCGTGAGGCGGCCCGGGAGCTCCGCGCCACCCTGGAGGCGCTCCGCGACGACGACACGACCCCGCCGCACGGCCTCGACGACGTCCCTGAACTGGTGGACCGGGCAAGCAGGACCGGCCTGCACGCGACCCTGACGATCGAAGGCCATCGACACGACGTGCCCGCCGCGGTGGGCCGGACTGTCTACCGGATTGTTCAGGAGTCCCTCACCAACATCGCCCGTCACGCGGACGCCACCACGGCATCGGTCCGCATCGACTACCGCCCGCACGCTGTCGCCCTCCGGGTCGACGACAACGGCAAGGCCACACCGGACACCACCCCGACACCTGGCATCGGCCTGCTCGGGATGCGTGAACGCGTCACCGCCCTCGGAGGCCGACTCCGGGCAGCACCGCGCGGCGGGGGCGGCTTCACTGTCCAGGCCGAACTCCCCGTGGAGCGAGCCTCGTGATCCGTGTCCTGCTGGTCGACGACCAGCCGCTCATCCGCAGCGGCTTCCGCGCGCTCCTCGACCTCGAAGACGACATCGAGGTCGTCGCCGAAGCCGCCAACGGGCAGGAGGGCCTGGAGCTCGCCAGAGAGCACCTGCCCGACATCGCACTCGTCGACATCCAGATGCCGGTCCTCGACGGCATCGAGACGACCCGCCGCATCGCCGCCGACCCCGCCCTCGCCGGAGTGCACGTCGTCATCCTGACCAACTACGGCCTGGACGAATACGTCTTCAACGCCCTGCGCGCAGGCGCCGCCGGGTTCCTCGTCAAGGACATCGTGCCGGAGGACTTCCTGCACGCTGTACGCGTGGCCGCGCGTGGCGACGCCCTGCTCGCACCCTCGATCACCCGCAAGCTCATCAACCGGTACGTCACCCAGCCGCCCCCGAGTGCCACCGGCCCGGGGCTGGAAGAGCTGACCGGCCGCGAACGTGAAGCCGTCGTACTGGTCGCGCAGGGCCTGTCCAACGACGAGATCGCGGACCGCATGGTGATCAGCCCGCTGACCGCGAAAACTCACATCAACCGGGCCATGACCAAACTCCACGCCCGCGACCGCGCCCAGCTCGTGGTCCTCGCCTACGAATCCGGCCTGGTAACCCCACGCAACTCCTGACCATCACGGTCCCGACGCAGGCCTGCTTTGCTGTGATCCTCTTAAGCCATCGCAGCCATCGCGGGCCCACTGAGTTGATGCGGGGGAACGATCGCTGGCCACACGATGTGACCCGCGATCAGCGGGCCCGGTCCACGGGCCGGCTCAGGTGACCGCCGAGGTCGGGAGTTCCGCGGTGACCGGCGAGGTGCCGCCTGCTATCGGGAGAGTGATGACCATGGTGAGGCCGCCGCCAGGGGTGTCCTCGGCGGTGAGTGTGCCGCCGATGGCCTCGGTGAAGCCGCGGGCGACGGCGAGGCCGAGGCCGACTCCCGCGCCGCGCGGGGCGTCGCCGTGGCGCTGGAACGGTTCGAAGATGCGGTCCTTGGCCTCGTCCGGGACGCCGGGGCCGCGGTCGACGACGCGCAGTTCCACGCGCTCGTGCAGGGCGCTGGCTGTGACGTTGACGGGTTGGCCGTCGGGGCTGTATTTGACGGCGTTCTCGACGATGTTGGCGACGGCGCGCTCGAGCAGGCCGCGGTCGACGGCGATCATCGGCAGCGTTTCGGGGATGTCCAGCTCGACGCTGTCCTCGGGCACGCCGCCCAGGGCCATGGGGACGACCTCGTCGAGGTCGGTCTCGCGGATGAGCGGGACGACAGTGCCGGTGTTGAGGCGGGACATGTCGAGGAGGTTCCCGATCAGGGCGGCGAGGCGGTCCGCGCCGTCCTCGATGCCCTCCAGGAGTTCGGCCTTGTCCTCCTCGGACCAGTCGACATCATCGGAGCGCAGCGAGCTCACGGAGGCCTTTATGCCGGCGAGCGGGGTCCGCAGGTCGTGGCTGACGGCGGCGAGCAGGGCGGTGCGGATGCGGTTGGCTTCGGCGAGTTCGCGGGACTTCTCGGCCTCGTCGACCAGGCGCTGGCGGTCGAGGACGACGGCTGCCTGGGCGGCGAAGGCGCCGAGTACGCGCCGGTCCTCGGCGGGGAGCACTCGGCCGGTGAGGGCGAGGGCCATGTTGTCGCCGATGGGCAGGTCGACGTCGGCGTCCTCGGGCCGGCTGACAGGGCTGGTGCCGACGGATGCGGCCGTGGTCCAGGGGTCGACGTCGCTGGTGCGTTCCAGGAGGACGACCGACTGCATGGCGAAGGTCTCGCGGAGCCGTTCGAGGAGGGCGTCGAGGGAGTTCTCGCCGCGCAGGACGCTGCCTGCGAGGAAGGAGAGGATCTCGGATTCGGCGCGCAGCCGGGCGGCCTGGTGGGTGCGCCGGGCTGCGAGGTCGACCACCGAGGCCACCGACACGGCCACCCCCACGAAGATCGCGATGGCGACGATGTTCAAGGGGTCGGAGATGGTGAACTCGTGCAGCGGCGGGGTGAAGTAGTAGTTCAGGAGCAGGGACCCGAAGGCCGCCGAGGCCAGGGCGGGCAGCAGTCCACCGAGCAGGGCTGCCGCCACCGTGAAGGTGAGGAAGAGCAGCATGTCGTTGGCGAGGCCGAGCTCGGGGACGACCTGGCTCAGCAGGACGGTCAGCAGGGCGGGGCCGACGATACCGGTCAGCCAGCCCCAGATGATGCGGGAGCGGCCGAGCCGCGCGCCGCGGGCGACGGGCAGCCCACGGCCCTTGGCGGCCTCGTCGTGGGTGACGATGTGCACATCGAGGTCGGGCCCGGACTCGCGGGCGACGGTGGCGCTGACGCCGGGGCTGAACACGGACTGCCAGGAGCGGCGACGGCTGACTCCCAGCACGATCTGCGTGGCGTTGACCCCGCGGGCGAACTCCAGCAGCGCGTCGGGGACGTTGTCGCCTATGACGTGGTGGAAGGTGCCGCCCAGGTCCTCGACCAGCGTGCGCTGGACGGCGAGTTCCTTGGGCGAGGCGGACGTCAGCCCGTCGCTGGCGGCGATGTAGACGGCGAGGACCTCGCCGCCCGCGCCCTTCTCGGCGAGCCGGGCGGCGCGCCGGATGAGCGTACGGCCCTCGGGGCCGCCGGTCAGGCCCACGACGATGCGTTCGCGAGCCTGCCAGGTGGAGCGGATGTTGTGCTCGCCCCGGTACTCCTGGAGGTACTCGTCCACCCGGTCGGCCACCCACAGCAGCGCCAGCTCGCGCAGTGCGGTCAGGTTGCCGGGACGGAAGTAGTTCGAGAGGGCCGCGTCGACCTTGTCGGGCTTGTAGACGTTGCCGTGTGCCATGCGGCGCCGCAGCGCCTGCGGGGACATGTCCACGAGTTCGATCTGGTCGGCTCGGCGGGCGACCTCGTCGGGGACGGTTTCCCGCTGGCGCACACCCGTGATGGTCTCGACGACGTCGCCGAGGGACTCCAGGTGCTGGATGTTGACGGTGGAGACGACGTCGATGCCCGCCTGGAGCAGCTCTTCGACGTCCTGCCAACGCTTGGCGTTGCGCGAGCCGGGCACGTTGGTGTGCGCGAGCTCGTCCACGAGCGCGACCGCGGGGCGGCGGGCGAGGATCGCGTCGACGTCCATCTCGGTGAAGGTGGCGTCCCGGTACTCGAGCTCGCGCCGCTCGATGAGTTCGAGGCCGTGCAGCATGACCTCGGTGCGCGGACGGTTGTGGTGTTCGACGAAGCCGACGACGCAGTCGGTGCCCCGCTCGATCCGGCGGTGCGCCTCGGAGAGCATCGCGTACGTCTTGCCGACGCCCGGCGCTGCGCCGAGGTAGATGCGGAGCTTGCCGCGTCCCATGTTCCGACTCTTTTTCTCTGCTGTGGATCGGACGGGTGACTAGGGTTCGAAGCGGTATCCCATGCCCGGCTCGGTGATCAGGTACCGGGGGTGGGAGGGGTCCGCTTCCAGTTTGCGCCGTAGCTGGGCCATGTATACACGCAGGTAGTTGGTGTTCTCCCCGTAGGTCGGTCCCCAGACTTCCAGAAGGAGCTGACTCTGAGTGATCAGGCGGCCGGGGTGGGTGATGAGGATTTCCAGCAGGTGCCATTCGGTCGGGGTGAGCCGTACGCTGCGCTCGCCCCGCTGCACCTTCTTCGCGACCAGGTCGACGGTGAACTCTTCGGTCGTGACCACGGAGACTTCGTCGGCCTGCGAAGCCGCCGGGCCTTCATGTCTCCGGGCGGCTGCCCGCAGCCGGGCCAGGAGCTCGTCCATGCTGAACGGTTTCGTCACGTAGTCGTCCGCGCCCGCGTCCAACGCGCGAATCTTGTCCTCCGAGGTGTGACGGGCGGAGAGGACCAGGATGGGGACCTTGCTCCAGACGCGGACACCCTTGATGACTTCGATGCCGTCCATGTCGGGGAGTCCGAGGTCGAGCACTATGACGTCCGGCTTGTGGGAGGCCGCGAGCCGCAGGGCCGAGCCGCCGTCGGAAGCCTCCTCGACCTCGAATTTGCGCGCCTGGAGGTTGATCTTGAGCGCGCGGACGAGCTGAGGGTCGTCCTCCACCACCAGCACCCGGGTCATCGGTGTGCAGCCTTCCTTCGTAACGGGCATGGCACGAGGCCGGCGGGGCGCTGGAGCCCCTCCCAGCGGTAGCTGGGGGAGCTCCGCGCCCCGCCGGCGCTCAGACCGTGCGATGTGGAACATCAGCTCTTGGTCAGTGCCTTGAGGGCGATGTTGAGCTCAAGGACGTTGACGCGGGGTTCGCCCATGAAGCCGAGGGTCCGGCTGGTGGTGTGGTCGGCGACGAGCTTCTCGACCTGCTTGACGTCGAGCTTGTTCTGCTCGGCGACGCGGTGGGCCTGGAGCTTGGCGTACTCGGGGGAGATGTCCGGGTCGAGGCCGGATCCGGAGGAGGTGACGGCGTCGGCCGGCACGTCCTCGGGCTTGACCGTGTAGCCGGCGGTGGAGTTGTCCGCGATGACGGCTTCCTTGGCGGCGACGACCTGGGCGCAGAGCGTGCCTTCCTCCGCCGCCTTGGTGCACTGGCCGCCCACGGCTCCGTTGTCGGCGGAGCGGTTGGTGGCGCCGGACAGGATCAGCGAGTACTGCGTGTTGACGCTGTTGCTGCCCAGGCCGTTGGAGGGGCGCGGCTGGAACCACTTCAGGTCCGGCCTGGCCGCCTCTTCGGCGTCGTTGGGGTCCTTCTTCGGCAGGTTGTAGCTCTGGCCGATGAGGGAGGAGCCGACGACCTGGCCGCTCTTGTCCTTGATCTCGGACCCGTTGGCCTTGTCGTTGAAGAGGGCCTGGGCGATCCCGGTGACGGCGAGCGGGTAGATGACCCCGCAGATCACGGTCAGGACGAGCAGGGCGCGCAGGCCCGCACCGATCAGGCGGACGGTGCTGGATACGGAATTGTTCATGGCAGATCAGCCGATTCCGGGGATGAGGGAGATGAGCAGGTCGATGATCTTGATGCCGATGAACGGGGCGATCAGACCGCCCACGCCGTACAGCCCGATATTGCGGCGCAGCATCTTGTCGGCGCTGGTCGGCTTGTACTGGACGCCCTTCAGGGCGAGCGGCACCAGCGCGATGATGATCAGTGCGTTGAAGATGACCGCGGAGAGGATCGCCGACTCGGGTGAGGCCAGGCCCATGATGTTGAGCTTGTCCAGGCCCGGGTAGACCACGGCGAACATGGCCGGGATGATCGCGAAGTACTTCGCGACGTCGTTGGCGATGGAGAAGGTGGTCAGGGCGCCTCGGGTGATGAGGAGCTGCTTGCCGATCTCGACGATCTCGATGAGCTTGGTGGGGTTGGAGTCCAGGTCCACCATGTTTCCGGCCTCCTTGGCGGCCGAGGTGCCCGTGTTCATGGCCACGCCGACGTCGGCCTGGGCGAGGGCCGGGGCGTCGTTCGTACCGTCGCCGGTCATCGCGACGAGCTTGCCGCCGGCCTGCTCCCGCTTGATGAGGGCCATCTTGTCCTCGGGGGTGGCCTCGGCGAGGAAGTCGTCCACGCCCGCCTCCTCCGCGATGGCCTTGGCGGTGAGCGGGTTGTCGCCGGTGATCATGATGGTCTTGATGCCCATGCGGCGCAGTTCGTCGAAGCGTTCGCGCATGCCCTCCTTGACGACATCCTTGAGGTGGATGACACCCAGGACACGGGCCCCCTTGTCGTCCTTGACGGCGACGAGGAGCGGAGTGCCGCCCGCTTCCGAGATCTTGTTGGCGAGGAGGTCGGCGTCGTCGGAGACCTGGCCGCCCTGCTCCTTGACCCAGGTGATGACCGAGCCGGCCGCGCCCTTGCGGGTCTGCTTGCCGTCGACGTCCACGCCCGACATACGGGTCTGGGCGGTGAAGGCGATCCACTCGGCGTGGGCGAGTTCGCCCTGGTGGCGCTCGCGCAGACCGTACTTCTCCTTGGCGAGGACGACGATGGAGCGGCCTTCGGGGGTCTCGTCCGCGAGGGAGGAGAGCTGGGCGGCGTCCGCCAGCTCGGCCTCCGTCGTGCCCTTGACCGGGACGAACTCTGACGCCTGGCGGTTGCCGAGAGTGATGGTGCCCGTCTTGTCGAGCAGCAGCGTGGAGACGTCACCCGCGGCCTCGACGGCGCGGCCGGACATGGCGAGCACGTTGCGCTGGACCAGCCGGTCCATGCCGGCGATGCCGATCGCGGAGAGCAGCGCGCCGATGGTGGTCGGGATCAGGCAGACCAGCAGTGCGGTGAGCACGATCATGGACTGCTCGGCGCCCGCGTAGATCGCGAAGGGCTGCAGGGTGACGACCGCGAGCAGGAAGACGATCGTGAGGGACGCGAGCAGGATGTTCAGCGCGATCTCGTTGGGCGTCTTCTGCCGGGCCGCGCCCTCGACGAGGGCGATCATGCGGTCGATGAACGTCTCGCCGGGCTTCGTCGTGATCTTGATGACGATCCGGTCGGAGAGCACCTTCGTACCGCCGGTGACCGCGCTGCGGTCGCCGCCCGACTCCCGGATCACCGGGGCCGATTCGCCCGTGATCGCGGACTCGTCGACGGACGCGACGCCTTCGACGACGTCACCGTCGCCCGGGATGATGTCGCCGGCCTCGCAGACCACCAGGTCACCGATGCGAAGCTCCGCGCCGGGCACCTGTTCCTCGCCCTTGCCGTCCTTGGTCAGGCGGCGGGCGACGGAGTCGGTCTTGGCCTTGCGCAGGGTGTCGGCCTGCGCCTTGCCGCGGCCTTCGGCCACGGCCTCGGCGAGGTTCGCGAAGATCGTGGTCAGCCACAGCCAGGCGGTGATGGCCCAGCCGAACCAGTCCGTCGGGTCCTTGATCGCGAGGACGGTGGTGACGACCGAGCCGATCAGGACGACGAACATGACCGGGGACTTGATCATGACGCGGGGGTCGAGCTTGCGGATCGCGTCGGGGAAGGACTTCAGCAGCTGCTTGGGGTCGAAGAGGCCGCCTCCCACGCGTCCGCCGCCCGGCTTGTGGCCGGTGGGCACGTCCTGGTGCGGAGCCCTGGTGGGTGTGGCGGTGCTCATGATGCGAGTCCTTCGGCGAGCGGACCCAGTGCCAGGGCCGGGAAGTAGGTCAGACCGGTGACGATGAGGATCGTGCCGACGAGGAGGCCCGTGTAGAGCGGCTTGTCGGTACGGAGCGTGCCCGCGGTCTCGGGGACGGGCTTCTGCTCGGCGAGCGAGCCGGCCAGCGCGAGGACGAACACCATGGGCAGGAAGCGGCCCAGCAGCATCGCGATGCCGATGGTGCTGTTGAACCACTGCGTGTCGGCGTTCAGGCCGGCGAAGGCCGAGCCGTTGTTGTTTGCGCCCGAGGTGTAGGCGTAGAGGATCTCCGAGAAGCCGTGCGCCCCGGTGTTGGTCATCGAGTTGGCCGGGGTGTCCAGGGCCATGGCCGCGGCGGTGAAGCCCAGCACCAGAGCGGGGGTGATGAGGATGTAGCAGGCCGCGAACTTGATCTCGCGGGTGCCGATCTTCTTGCCCAGGTATTCGGGGGTGCGGCCGACCATCAGGCCGGCGATGAACACCGCGATGATCGCCATGATCAGCATGCCGTAGAGGCCGGAGCCGACGCCGCCGGGCGCGATCTCGCCGAGCTGCATGCCCAGCAGCTGGATGCCGCCGCCCAGACCCGTGTACGAGGAGTGGAAGGAGTTGACCGCACCGGTCGAGGTCAGTGTCGTGGCGACCGAGAAGATCGCGGAGGCGCCGATTCCATACCGGGTCTCCTTGCCCTCCATCGCACCGCCGGCGACATCGAACGCCGGGCCGTGGTGGGCGAACTCGGTCCACATCATCAGCGCGGTGAAGCCGATCCAGATGGTCGCCATCGTGGCGAGGATCGCGTAGCCCTGGCGCAGGTTTCCGACCATGCGGCCGAAGGTGCGGGTCAGGGCGAACGGGATGACGAGGATCAGGAAGATCTCGAAGAGGTTCGAGAACGGGGTGGGGTTCTCGAACGGGTGCGCGGAGTTGGCGTTGAAGTAACCGCCGCCGTTTGTACCCAGCTCCTTGATGACCTCCTGCGAAGCCACCGCCCCGCCGTTCCACTGCTGCGAGCCGCCCATGAACTGGCCGACCTCGTGGATCCCGGAGAAGTTCTGGATCGCACCGCAGGCGACCAGGATGATCGCGCCGATCACGGAGACGGGCAGCAGGATGCGGACCACTCCGCGGACCATGTCGGCCCAGAAGTTGCCGAGCTCACCCGTGCGCGAGCGTGCGAAGCCCCGTACGAGGGCCACCGCGACGGCCATGCCGACCGCGGCGGAGACGAAGTTCTGCACTGCCAGGCCGCCGGTCTGTACGACGTGGCCCATGGCTTGCTCGCCGTAGTACGACTGCCAGTTCGTGTTCGCCACGAAGGAGGCGGCCGTGTTGAAGGCCTGGTCCGGGTCGATCGAGGAGAAGCCGAGCGAGCCGGGCAGGATACCCTGCGCCCTCTGGAGGGCGTAGAGGAAGAGGACACTCACCGCCGAGAAGGCGAGGACGGCACGCAGGTAGGCGGGCCAGCGCATCTCGGCGGACGGGTTGGCGCCGATGGCCTTGTAGATCCACTTCTCCGGCTTGTAGTGCTTTTCGGAGGAGTAGACGCGGGCCATGTAGTCGCCCAGCGGGCGGTAGGCCAGCGCGAGCGCGGCGATCAGTGCGAGGAGCTGGAGCACACCAGCGAGAACGGGACTCATCGGTGGCTAGAACCTCTCCGGGTACACAAGGGCGAGGACGAGGTATCCGAGCAGGGAGACGGCCACGACGAGGCCGACGATGTTTTCGGCGTTCACAGCTTGGTCACCCCCCGGGCGATGAGAGCCACCAGCGCGAACACCGCGACCGTGGTGACGACGAAGGCCAGATCGGCCACCGTGAGCTCCTGGATGAAGAGGGAGGAAATGAATCGGCCAGATGGCCGATGACGACATAACCGTGTCTTCAGCCCGGCGTTAAGACACCTTGACGGGGTCCATACGGGCGCAGGGGAACTCTTAACGCCACGCTTACGCGTGAAGCCGTGAATCGCCGGTCAGCCCTGGTGGGACAGGCCGGCCGTGTCCAGGGCGGCGCCGGCCTGCGACGCCAACGCGACAGCCACCAAGCGGGGCTCTTCGGCGGGCAGGGAGCGGTTCGGGAGCGGGTCGAGCAGGAAGCGGCCGTAGTAGTGGCCGCCGCCGACCACCCTCAGCTCGGTCTCCCCGTCCGGCCAGTCGGCGTACTCGGTGATCTGGCCGCCGCTGCGCAGCCACAGGCTGCCGTCGTGCTCCAGGCGCGGCCGGTGCCCCAGCAGCCTGCCGTACTCGAAGCGGCAGCCGCGCAGGCCCAGCAGGCCGACGAGCTCCCGGCGCACGTACTCGACCACCGCCTCCGGCGAGCCGCCGTCCTCGACCAGCCGGGCGGTTCCCTGGAGGCTGGACAGGTGCGCGGCGTCGGTGACCACGACCGTCCGGAGCCGCCGTACGCGTACGGCCAGCTGCGAAACGATCAGTCCGACGGCGAGCAGGAGGACAACTGTCTGGATCTCGTCATCGTCGGCAATGGCGAACTGCTGGTAGGGCCTGGTGAGGAAGAAATCGAACCAGGCAGCCGCGGAGAGTGCGGCCAGCGCCCCGGCCGCCCGGGTGCCGAGCGCGGCGACGACGACCACCGCGACGACCATGATCAGAGCCTCGTTCGTCGCTGAAAGCTCGGTTCGGAACGGCACGAGCGCGAGCGCAACGAGGAAGGGGATCACGAGGGCCGCGAGCAGGACGGCACGGTCGTGGAGTCGGTACCCGGACATGTGATGCCTCCCGTCCGGACATGACGGTCTTGGTTCAGAACCTCTCGGGCCTGATGAGGGCGGTCACGAGATAGGCAAGCAGAGCGACGGCGACCATGAGCCCGACCACGTTTTCCGCGTCCATCAGCGTGTACTCCCTTGGTTCCGTCGGACATGTGTCGCCCATATCAAGCGTGCCCCCGGTGGAGGAAGGAGCCACGCACCCTGGCGAGGTCTTGACGCACCTCATACGACTTTGCGGCCCCGGCGTCAGGAGTGCGTGAAGAGTGGGGCGGCGGTCGTATGGATTCCGCCAAGGGCACTGGTCATTCGGCCATGCCGTCCCGACGCTGTCCTCACTTTGTCCAATCGGAGGAACAGCGAAGATGGCCATAGACAGGGGAAAGACAACCGCGGCAGGACAGGCGCCGGGCACGGAGGAACCTCCTGATACCGGCGTACGGACGCCTCCCGAGGCACCGGACCGGCATCGGCTGACCGCCCTCCAGGGCCTGGCCGCGCTGTCGCTCGACGCGATGGCCTCTGTCGCATACGGGCCGGAGTCGATCGTGCTGGTGCTGGCGGCAGCCGGTGCTTACGGACTAGGGTTCACCCTCCCCGTCACCCTGGCGATCGCGGCTCTGCTTGCCGTACTGGTGGCCTCGTACCGGCAGGTGATCGCCGCGTTCCCGGACGGTGGCGGGTCGTACGCCGTTGCCAAGAAGCACCTGGGCCGGCGCACCAGCCTGGTGGCTGCGGCCTCGCTGATCCTCGACTACGTACTGAACGTGGCCGTCTCCGTCACCGCTGGCGTGGCCGCTCTGACCTCGGCCTTCCCGGAGCTGTACGGGGAGCGGGTGTGGATCTGCCTCGGGGTCCTGGTCCTGGTCACGGCGGTGAACCTGCGCGGGGTCGTGGACTCCGCCAAGGCGTTCCTCGTCCCGACCGCCGTGTTCGTGGGGTCGATTCTGGCCATGGTCGTGGTCGGTCTGTTCCGTGACGGCCCGGTGAGCACCGCCTCGGCCGCCGGGCACGCCTCCGCTCTGGGGGAAGGGGCCACCACGGTCGGCGCGCTGCTGCTGCTGAAGGCCTTCGCGGCCGGTTGCTCCGCCCTGACCGGCGTTGAAGCTGTCGCCAACGCCGTGCCGTCTTTCCGGGCCCCGGCCGCTCGGCGTGCCCAGCGCACCGAGGTGGCTCTCGGAGCCCTGCTCGGCGTGATGCTGATCGGCCTGTCGGTCCTGATCGGCCGTTTCCACCTCCAGCCGGTCGAGGGCGTCACTGTCCTCGCCCAGCTCGCGGACGCCTCGTTCGGCCACAACGCCGCTTTCTACGTGGTCCAGTTCGCCACCATGGTGCTGCTGGCGCTCGCCGCGAACACCTCTTTCGGCGGGCTGCCCGTCCTGATGAGCCTGCTGGCCCGCGACAACTACCTGCCGCACGTGTTCGCCCTCAAGGCGGACCGCCAGGTGCACCGCCACGGCGTGGTGTGGCTGGCCCTCGTGTCCGCCGTCCTGCTGGTGTTCTCCGGCGGCGACACCAACACCCTCGTCCCGCTGTTCGCGATCGGGGTCTTCGTCGGCTTCACCATCTGCCAGGTCGGCATGGTCCGGCACTGGTACGGGGAGCGGCCCCAGGGCTGGCAGGCGAAGGCCGTCCTCAACGGCTTCGGCGCACTGCTCACCGGAGTCTCGGCGATCGTCGTGACCGCCACCAAATTCGCCGAAGGCGCCTGGCTGATCGTGCTCGCCCTGCCGCTGATCGTCCTCGCCTTCGAGGAGATCCATCGCGCCTACGTTCGGATCGGCGAACGCCTGGAGCTCGGCCGCATTCCTCAGCCGCCCCAACGCTCCCGCTCTCTGGTCGTCGTGCCCGTCTCAGGGCTGTCTCGACTGACGTGCCAGGCACTCACCGCCGCCCGCTCGCTCGGCGACGAGGTCCTCGCCGTGACCGTCACCCACCCCGCTCCGGAGGACCGTCAGGCGGCCGAAGCCCTATGTCGGGACTGGGAGTTGTGGAAGCCGGGGGTCGAGCTGATCGAAGTCTCCTCGGACACCCGTTCGCTCGGTCGCCCGGTGTCGGCGTACGTGCGCGAGCTGACACAGGCACACCCGGACACCCAGGTCACCGTCCTCATCCCGGAAACCGAACCCGCCCACCTGTGGCAGCGGATGCTGCAGAACCAGCGCGGTTCCGTCGTCGCCCACGCAGTCCGCCGCGACACCGACGCCGTCATTTGCCGACTGCGCTTCCGCATCACCGCCGACGTGCGTTGACGTGCGTTGACGTGCCATTGACGGTGGCTTGACGCGTCTCGTGCGCCGCCGTCAAGAAGGTGCCAATTCCCCCGCACACATGGGGTTTTCCGCTGGAACGGGCAGTAGTTTCCTGCCTGTTGCGCCGCCGGGGAGCTCGACTACTCACATGACGGCCGAGGGGGTCCATGCGAGACAGTCCCCGGCGGCGACACCCCTCACCCGCACTCATTCCTTGCCCGACCTTTGTCGGCAGGGGGGTGCCCAGCCGAACTCACCAGAAGGTCGCTTCATGCCTCCCGCCGCCGCGCAGCACGTTCCCCCGGATCTCGGCACCCCCCCGCGGACCCCGGTCAACCGACCGTCCCGGAAACGCTCCGGCCAGGTGAACGTGCTGGAGCCCGAGCTCCTCGCCACCTCGGCCAGGGAGGCCGTCGCCAAGCTCCATCCGCGTGAGCTGGTGAAAAAGCCGGTGCTGTTCGTGGTCGCGGTCGGATCGGTCCTGACCACGCTGTCGGCCCTCATCCACCCGTCGGTCTTCACCTGGGTGATCAGCGTCTGGCTGTGGCTGACGGTCCTGTTCGCCAACCTCGCCGAGGCCGTCGCCGAGGGCCGCGGCCGCGCTCAGGCCGAATCGCTGCGCAAGGCGCGCACGGACACGGTCGCGCTCCGGCTCAAGCACTGGACGTACGGGACGAACCTGCGCAGCGCCGAGACCGAGGTGGTGACCCCGGCCGAACTCCAGCCCTTCGACTTCGTGCTCGTCGAAGCGGGGGAGCTGGTTCCGGCCGACGGGGACGTGGTCGACGGTGCGGCGATGGTGGACGAGTCCGCCGTCACCGGTGAATCGGCCCCCGTACTCCGGGAGTCGGGCGGCGACCGGTCCGGTGTCACCGGCGGTACGACCGTCCTGTCGGACTCGATTGTCGTGCGGGTCACCTCGCGCTCCGGGAACAGCTTCATCGACCGGATGATCGCGCTGGTCGAGGGTGCGTCGCGGCAGAAGACCCCGAACGAGATAGCGCTGAACATCCTGCTGGCAGCCCTGACCTTCATCTTCATCCTGATCGTGGTCAGCATCCAGCCGATGGCCGCGTACGCGGGCGCCGCCCAGTCCACGACCGTCCTGGTCGCCCTCCTCGTCACCCTCATCCCCACCACGATCGGCGCGCTGCTCTCCGCGATCGGCATCGCCGGCATGGACCGCCTCGTCCAGCGCAACGTCATCGCGATGAGCGGCCGCGCCGTCGAAGCCGCCGGTGATGTGAACACCCTGCTCCTCGACAAGACGGGCACCATCACGCACGGCAACCGCGAGGCCGCCGCTTTCATCCCGCTCCCCGGCATCGACCACACCAAGCTCGCGGACGCAGCCCAGCTGTCCTCCCTCGCCGACGAGACCCCCGAAGGTCGGTCCGTCGTGGCCCTGGCCCAGCGGTACGGGCTCCAGCCGGCCGCCGCCGAGGACCTCAGCAACCCGCGCTTCACCGAGTTCAGCGCCCGCACCCGTATGAGCGGCGTGAACTTGAGTTGGGACAACGGCGCGGGATGCGCCATCCGCAAGGGCGCGGTGGTGGAGGTCATGGACTGGGTGGCGATGCGCGGCGGGACCGTACAGGCGGAGGCCGCCGCATGGTCCGCTCAGGTCTCGCAGTCCGGGGGAACCCCTCTGCTGGTGGCGGTCCACGACTGGGACGGGCCGCGGGTCCTCGGCATCATCCACCTCAAGGACGTCGTCAAGGACGGGATCCGGGAGCGCTTCGCGGAGCTGCGCGCCATGGGAATCCATACGGTCATGGTCACCGGCGACAACGAGCTGACGGCCCGCGCCATCGCCGCCGAGGCCGGCGTCGACGAATACCTCGCGGAGGCGACGCCGGAGGACAAGCTGGCCCTCATCAAGCGGGAGCAGGCCGGCGGCAAACTCGTCGCGATGACCGGCGACGGCACCAACGACGCCCCGGCCCTCGCCCAGGCGGACGTCGGCGTGGCCATGAACACAGGCACCTCGGCCGCCAAGGAGGCCGGGAACATGGTGGACCTGGACTCCAACCCCACCAAGCTCATCGACATCGTCGAGATCGGCAAACAGCTCCTCATCACCCGAGGCGCGCTCACCACCTTCTCCATCACCAACGACGTCGCCAAGTACTTCGCGATCATCCCCGCCATGTTCGCCTCGGCCTACCCGGGCCTCGAAGCCCTCAACATCATGGGCCTGAGCAGCCCCACCTCCGCGATCACCTCGGCGATCATCTTCAACGCCCTGATCATCGTCGCCCTCATCCCACTCGCCCTGCGCGGCGTCCGCTACCGGCCCGCCTCCGCACACGACCTGCTGCGCCGCAACCTCGGCGTCTACGGCCTCGGCGGCCTGATCCTGCCCTTCGTCGGCATCAAGCTCATCGACCTGCTGGTGTCCACCATCCCCGGCCTCGGCTGACGTTCGGCAACGGCTCATCAGAGGAACGCCAGGGCGCCTGAGCCCCCAGGCACTACCGTCCACCTGCTTGCCGCAGGCTCCTTCCTCCCCTGAGACCACGGCCGCGACTGGCCGGCCAGCGTTGATCCACACTCCGCTGGTTCCCCTGCGGGGGCGGCCTCCGTCCAGGCTGCCCCCGCTCCTCGTTCGTGACCACCGTGTCTGCCCGCTCGCCCGCAGGCAGACTGCTGTCACTGGCGCGCGAAGACGTTCACTACGCCACAGGTGGCTCCGTATGCGTTAAGGACGCGTCAGGATTGGCTCAGCCGCGGGCATAAGAGATCAGTCTGCGTACGCTTGCTCCGCCGTCGATGTCGATGGCTGATTCTTTGCCGTACGACAGGAGCCCCCCACGATGGCCACCCCTGCCCGCTCCACGCGCCTGCGCGCGTGGTTGCTGGAAGGCCTGACCGCCGAGAACAGTTCGCCCGCAGCCAAGGAGGCAGCGGCCCAGCCCCACGGACGGCCGTGGTGGCGGGTCATGTGCCTCACAGGTCTCGACTACTTCTCCACCCTCGGCTACCAGCCCGGCATCGCCGCGCTCGCGGCCGGCCTGCTGTCGCCGCTCGCGACCATCGTGCTCGTGCTGCTGACCCTCTTCGGTGCGCTGCCGGTCTACCGGCGGGTGGCCGAGGAGAGCCCGCACGGCGAGGGCTCGATCGCCATGCTGGAACGGTTGCTGACGTTCTGGAAGGGCAAGCTGTTCGTCCTGACCCTGCTCGGGTTCGCGGCGACCGACTTCCTCATCACCATCACCCTGTCGGCGGCCGACGCCACCGCGCACCTGGTGGAGAACCCGCACCTCACCAGCACCCTCAACGGTCACCAGGTGCTCATCACCCTGATCATGATCGCGCTCCTCGGCGCGGTGTTCCTCAAGGGGTTCAGCGAGGCCATCGGCGTGGCCGTGGTCCTGGTGGCCGTCTACCTCGCGCTGAACGTCGTCGTCGTGGCCGTCGGCCTGTGGGAGGTGCTCAGCGCACCACAGGTCATCACCGACTGGACGGAGGCTCTGACCGCCGAGCACGGCAACCCGTTCATGATGATCGCCATCGCCCTCGTCGTGTTCCCGAAGCTCGCGCTAGGCCTGTCCGGCTTCGAGACCGGCGTGGCGGTCATGCCGCACGTCGAGGGCGACTCCGGCGACACCGAGGAAAAGCCCGCCGGCCGGATCCGCGGCGCCAAGAAGCTGCTGACCACCGCGGCCCTCATCATGAGCGTCTTCCTCATCACCAGCAGTTTCATCACCACGCTGCTGATCCCGCCCGCCCAGTTCCAGCCGGGCGGCGAGGCCAACGGCCGTGCCCTGGCCTACCTTGCGCACGAGTACATCGGCTCCGCCTTCGGCACCGTCTACGACATCTCCACGATCCTGATCCTGTGGTTCGCCGGATCCTCGGCCATGGCTGGCCTGCTGAACCTGATGCCGCGCTACCTGCCCCGCTACGGCATGGCCCCCTCCTGGGCCCGCGCCCTGCGCCCGATGGTCATCGTGTTCACCCTCATCGCGTTCCTGGTGACCTGGATCTTCGACGCGGACGTGGACGCGCAGGGCGGCGCGTACGCCACCGGTGTCCTGGTCCTGATCACCTCGGCGGCGGTCGCCGTGACCATTGCCGCTCGGAAGGCGGGTCAGCGGGGCTGGACGATCGCCTTCGGCGTGATCTCCGCGGTCTTCGTCTACACCACTGCCATCAACGTCGCCGAACGCCCCGACGGCGTGAAGATCGGCGCCTGCTTCATCGCCGGCATCATGGCCCTTTCGCTGCTCTCCCGCCTCGCCCGCGTCTTCGAGCTGCGCGTCACCCACATGGAATTCGACGACATGGCCCAGCGGTTCATCCGCGACACCGCCAACCGGACGATCCGCTTCATCGCCAACGAGCCGGACAGCCGGGACCTTGACGAGTACCGGCAGAAGAAGCAGCAGATCCGCGACGACAACGACATCCCGCCCGAGGACGACGTCATGTTCGTCGAGGTCACCGTCCTGGACGCGTCCGAGTTCGAGTCCGGGATGCGGGTACGCGGCGAGGTGCTCCACGACCGCTACCGCGTCCTGACCCTGGAGAGCTCCAGCATCCCCAACGCGCTGGCGGCGCTACTCCTGCACGTCCGCGACGAGACCGGCCAGCGCCCCCACATCTACTTCGAGTGGACCGAGGGCAACCCCATGGCCAACTTCCTCCGCTTCTTCCTCTTCGGCCAGGGCGAGGTCGCCCCCGTCACCCGCGAGGTCATCCGCGAGGCCGAACCCGACCGCACCCGACGGCCGCACGTCCACGCCGGCTGACCCTGGATCCGGCGTCAAGATGCCGACAGGAATCGAGCCTGCCCCTCGCCAAGGCGAGGGGCAGGCTCGATTCTCATGACGTGACCATCGACTGGCTTCCCGATCGCGGCATCCGCCGGGCGATCCTCGCCCTCGGCGCGGCGGGCCTGACCGTCATCGCCACCGGCGCCCTCCTCGAGGCTCTCTGGCTGCTCGGCCTCGGCGTCTGGGCGGTGATCGCCGCGATGATGATCGAGCTCGTCTACCGCCCCTAGCTGCCGATGCCCCGGTTGCGGTAGTCCTCCGGCGTCCGCGCCGTACGAGGACCCGGGCCGTGCCGTCCTGGAGCGCGATGACCGTGGGACGGCCCACGCGGCTGTAGCCAGAGGCCATGCAGCTGGACGGACGCCGGCCGGCGCGGTCGTCCCGGCTACTTCGGGTCGCAGTTGAACTGCGCCGTCGACCAGCGGTAGCCGAGCGCGATCAGGCCGACGCACCAGGCGATCGCGATCCAGCCGTTATCGCCGATCTCGGTGCCGAGGAGGAGGCCGCGCAGGGTCTCGATGGCGGGGGTGAAGGGCTGGTACTCGGCGATCGGCTGGAACCAGCCGGGCATGGTGTCGGCCGGGATGAACGCACTGGAGATGAGGGGGAGGACGATCAGTGGCATGGCCATGTTGCTGGCCGCCTCGGGGTTCGGGCTGGCCAGACCCATGCCGACCGCGATCCAGGTCAGCGCCAGGGCGAAGAGCACGATGAGCCCGAATGCCGCCAGCCACTCCAGGACGGTCGCGTCCGTGGAGCGGAAGCCGATGGCCACGCCGACGGCGCCGACGAGGACCACGCTCATGACGGATTGCAGCACGCTGCCGACAACGTGTCCGATGAGTACCGACGGGCGGTAGACCGCCATCGTGCGGAAGCGGGCGATGAGGCCCTCGGTCATATCCATGGAGACGTACACCGCGGCCCCGATCACGGTGCTGCCGATGGTCATCAGCAGCAAGCCCGGGACGATGTAGGCGATGTAGTCGGAGCGGTCGGCGCCGCCGCCACCGATGCCCGCGCTCATCACGTCGCCGAAGATGTAGACGAAGAGCAGCAGCATCATGATCGGCGTGAGCAGCAGGTTCAGGGTCCCTGACGGGTAGCGCCGCGCGTGCAGCAGGTTGCGGCGCAGCATCGTGTTGGAGTCGCGTACAGCGAGAGAGAGGGCGCTCATCGGGCTGTCTCCTTGGGCTGGTTGGGGACGGTGGCCGGGCCGGTCAGGGCGAAGAACACGTCGTCGAGGTCCGGGGTGTGAACGGTCAGTTCGTCCGCCTCGATGCCGGCGGAGTCGAGCCGGTCGAGAATGGAGCGCAGTTCGCGCTGACTGCCGTCGCTGGGGATGGACAGCGACAGAGCCTCGTCGTCCCGGGTGACCTCGCGCAGGGCGTCGGCAGCGGACTGGTACGCGGTCGGGCCGGTGAAGCGGAGCCGGACTTGCCCGCCCGGGACGAGCCGCTTGAGCTCCTCGGCGGTGCCCTCGGCGACGATCTTTCCGCCGTTCAACACCGCAATGCGGTCGGCCAGTTCGTCGGCCTCCTCCAGATACTGGGTGGTGAGGAAGACGGTCACGCCGTCGGCGACGAGGCTGCGGATGATGCCCCACATGTTGTGGCGGGAGCGCGGGTCGAGCCCTGTCGTCGGCTCATCGAGGAAGATGATCCGCGGGCTGCCGACCAGCGTCATCGCGAGGTCGAGGCGGCGCTTCATACCACCGGAGTAGGTGGAGGCGGGCTTCTTCGCGGCCTCCACCAGGTCGAAGCGCTCAAGGAGTTCGCGACCGACCCGCCGCCCCTCGTTCTGGGACAGATGGTGCAGGTCCGCCATGAGGAGCATGTTCTCCTCGCCGGTGATCAGGCCGTCGACGGCGGAGAACTGCCCTGTGACACCGATCGCGGCACGGACCGCCTGCGGGTCGGCGGCCAGGTCGTGCCCGCCGACGTGCAGCTCGCCGGCGTCGGCGGTGATGAGCGTGGACAGGATCTTCACGGCGGTGGTCTTTCCGGCGCCGTTCGGGCCGAGCAGCGCGAACACGGACCCGGCCGGAATGTGCAGGTCGATACCGTCGAGGACGAGCTTTTCGCCATAGGACTTGCGTAGTCCGACGGCGGAGACAGCGGTCGGCGACGGGCGACCGTCCACCCGGCTGGTCGTGGGCATGACAAATGAAGGCATGGCGACTTCCCTTTCGAAGGCAGGAGACGCAGGGGGATGCTGTTTCGGATTCGGCTCAAGCGAACGTCTGTGACGGCACGTCAGTCATGCGCATCGTCACGGGGAGGGTGTCGATCGCCCTGCCGCGGAGACTTGACCGTCGACGGTGTTGCCTGCGTCGGCAGGGCTGAGTCGGGCCTCGCCGGGGCTGCTCGGGCCACCTCGGCGGGCAGGATCTGCGGCGGCCTCTGGTAGTCGGTCGGACCGCATTTGTTCGCGCCGCGCCGAAGCGATGAGCCGTGCGTGCTATGCCCGCTGAGGTGAGCGGTGGAGGCTACTTCCCGGCCGTGCCGGGTTCCCTGTTGAGGGATTCCTGGTAGGCGTCCGCATAGGTCGGAGAGTCCTTGATCAGGTCGTCGCAGAACGCCGCGACGTCGCTGCCGATGAGTTGCAAGACGCCCTTGCCCGCTGCGACGCCCTCCTCGAAGAAGTCGACGATCCCGGGGAGCAGGGGCCCATCAGGCAGGTCGATCGGTCCGACCTTGAACAGGTACTTCTGCATTTCCTTGTAGACGATCTGGTAGTCCGGTGGAAGGGCATTGACCCGAGCCGTGTGCGCCCGCCACTGCTTCTTGCCCTCGATGATGTCCTGGATGCCCATGTCAGCCTCCCAGCCTGCTCAATTTCCTGGCGACGTTCCTGTTCAACTGCTCGCGCCAGCGGTCGCGATAGGTTCGGGCCCCTTCGCCGCCGGCCAGTGCCGTGCAGAAGCCCCGGATGTCATCGCCGAGCACCTCCTGGACGCTCTGCCCGTCCGCCGCCGTTTCTTCGTGCAGTCCCAGGGCGGCGTCGAGGATCGGCATCAGGTTGCGGCCGGTGAAGCCCCCGTGGGGGAGGAGATCGACCTTGATCTGTTCCCACGCAGCCCGGTAGTCAACCGGCAGGGCGGCGGCCCGGGCTTCGAACGCCTTCCATTCCCTGGTGAGATCGCTGCCTGTGATGGTCTCCCAGAAGTTCATCGCCCGCCCTCCTTGAGCTTGTCGATGCGTGATGAGACGTACTGCCATTTCGCCCAGAACTTCGCGAGCTCCTCGCGGCCCGCGTCGTTGAGCGCGTAGAACTTGCGCGGGGGACCGACCCCGGATGGTCGCTTCGTCACCTGGACGAGTCCGTTCCTCTCCAGTCGCAGCAAGATGGTGTACACCGTCCCCTCGATGACGTCGGTGAAGCCCAGCTCGTTCAGCTGACGGGTGATGGCGTACCCGTAGGTCTCCTCGCGGTCGATGATCTCGAGCACGCACCCTTCGAGCGTGCCCTTCAGCATCTCCGTCAGGTCGTCCATCTCAAGTCTTCCTCCTCGGCGTCACCGGTACTGCGTAGTACCGAGTACAGCTATACGGTATCACCGAGTAGTGGAGGGTTCCAGCAATCGGCGAACAGGGACCGGACCCTGTGATCCGCGCCGCTGCCGGCCTCGAGCGTCTGCCGCGAGCTGATCACGATCGAGTGGTGCAAAGCGTCGTCGTCGACCACGTACACGTCCCGGCGCCGCTGCGAATCGCGTCCGCACGGGACGAACCCCGGCGCTTCGCCTACACGTGGGGGTGCCGCGACCCCGAGCACTACGCCGTTCCCCAGCTCGACCTCCGGAGGGAGTCCGGCGGGGCGGGCACCTGGCCCTCCGGCCACGGCGAGACCGGGTGCTTGGGTGCGCAGCTGGCCCGTGTCGAGATGCGGGTCGCGTTCTCCGCGCTTCTCGAGTGCGTTCCCACGCTGCGCGTGGCCGTACCGGGCGCGGAGGTTGTCCTGCGTCCCGAGACGCGGGACATCTGCGGGGTGAGGTATCTCCCGGTCGCTTGGGACGTGTGACCGCGAGCCAGTGACAGGTGACGCCGTCTACGGTCTCCGCCACCGCTGGGGTGCCCGCCTGCGTCGATCGTGTCTGCGGCGCCGTACTGGGACGGTGAACAGACCCCTCGCCGTGCCATGCCGGTCGGCCTGGAAAGATGGCGCCCTCGCCCACCCCACTCCACGCCGCAGCCAAGGGAATTGTGGCGGTCCGAGAAGAGGCGCGCCTCGCAGATCGCTCCCGGGTGCTCATGTCATGCGTTCAGTTGGGCGCGAATGAGCGAGTCGAGTCGTTCCCACGCCGGGGACGAAGCGTTGACCCTGCCCTGGATGAGGGCGGGGATCTCGGAGCCCGTATCCAGCCCGGGCCGTTCGTCGGGCCCGTAGCGCTCCCGATTCGCCTCGGCGATACGGCGGGCGAGGTCGTCGAGGCGCGGGTCGTCGGCGTCGAGGTCGTGCGCGTGGTCGTAGCCGAGGAAGAGCTGCCGTAGCGCCGGGTCGGCCAAGATCTGGGCCTGGTCGTGAAACAGGGTGATCGCACGGTCCGGGTGGGTGGCGAACACGAGGATCCACAAGTCGCGTTGCAGGTCCACCCATCGAGGCGTGAATCCCCAACGGGCCAGGTCCTCCAGATGGGCGACGACTTCGCCGGGGAGCGGTACCAGCCGCCCGGCGGCGAGCCGGTGCAGCCGCCCCTGTGTTTCCTGCAGGCTGCGGATGCGGGCGCCGAGTTCGTCGTCGATCTCTCCCAGCGCCTGCCGGAATTCCTCGTCGCTTGCCGCTCTCAGATCCCGGATACGAGCCAGAGGGACGCCGGCTTCTGCCAGTGTCCGGATCTTGATCAGTTCGACGGCGTCGTTCGCACCGTACCGCCGGTAGCCGGACGCGTCGCGGTCGGGTTCGGGGAGCAACCCCTTGTCGTGGTAGACGCGGACGGTCTTGATCGACACTCCGATGTAGCCGGCCAGCTGTCCGATGGTGATCACGCGCTCATCGTCCCACTTGACCTTGCCCCAGGGGCAAGGTTGCAGCATGGCGTCATGGAGAACACGAATCCCGATCGGGAGACCCTCCGCGAGCTGGCCGACGAGGGCAACGAGACCGCGCTGGACCGGCTGGCCGACCTCGCGGACGCGGCCGGCGACCTCGCGGAGCTGAGCGACCTGTTGGACGAGGGATCCCGGCACGCCGGGTTCTTACTCACCCGACGCGCGGTGGCAGCCGGTGACCTGCGTGAGCTGCAACGGATCTCCGATGCCGGATACGAAGATGCCGGAACGGAGCTGGACCGGCTGCTGCAGGCACCGGGCGGTCATCAGGGCTGACGATCCGCCCGGCCGCCGCACCTACGCGATCTCAGCTCGGATGGCTACGCGTCGCGATCGTCCATGACCACTTCTTCCCGCATCTCACCATGAAGACATGAAGAAGCGCAGGCGGCGAACGTGCCGTGGCGTGGCCCTAGACGCCGATGTCCCGGCTCCGGTAGTCCTGCAGGGTTTCCCGCCGGACCAGGAGCCGGGCAGTGCGCTCGTGGACGGCGACGACGGCGGGGCGGCCGACCAGGTTGTAGCCGGATGCCATGGACAGCTGGTAGGCACCGGCAACCGGAACGGCAAGCAGGTCGCCGGGGCGGATGTCGCCGGGCAGGTGCACGTCGGCGGCGAGGACGTCGCCGGCCTCGCAGTGGCGGCCGACGACCGTGGTCGTACGGGTTTCGGCAGCCGAGGTTCTGCCGATCAGACGGGGGGCGTAGCGCACCCCGTACAGGGCGGGCCGCGGGTTGTCGCTCATGCCGCCGTCGACGGCGACGAACACCTTCTCGCCGGTGTGCTTGACAGCGAGCACCCGGTACAGGGCGACTCCGGCCGGCCCGACGACGGCCCGCCCGGGCTCGATGAGAAGCCGTGGGACGGTCAGCCGGGCAGCGGCGCAGCCCTCAATGAGCTCCGCCCGCAGCCGTCGGGCCAGCGCGGTCAGGTCCAAGGCGGGTTCTCCGGGCCGGTAGGCAATGCCGTGGCCGCCGCCCATGTCCAGCTCGGGCAGGACGACGCCGTGCGCGTCGCGGATGCGGGCCATCAGCCCCACCATCCGGCGCAGGGCCACCAGGTAGGGCTTCACGTCGGTGATCTGCGAGCCGATGTGGCAGTGCAGGCCGGTCAGTTCGAGCTGCGGCTGGCCGAGGATTCGTGTGACGGCGTGCTGCGCGCCCCCGTCGGTGAGGGAGAGGCCGAACTTCTGGTCGTCCGTACCGGTGCGGATCTTGTCGTGGCCGCCTGCCGAGACTCCCGGCACCACGCGCACCATGACCTTCTGGTGCCCGTCGGCGGCCGCGATCCTGGCGATCTCGGACGGACTGTCGATGACGATCCGCCCCACGCCGAGGCGTAGCGCCGCCTCCAGGTCGCGGGGCGACTTGGCGTTGCCGTGCAGCACGATGCGCTCGGGTGGGAAACCGGAGGTGACGGCGAGCTCCAGTTCCCCGGCCGAGCACACGTCCAGGCCCAGTCCTTCCTCCTGAACCCAGCGCACCATGGCGCGGGACAGGAACGCCTTGGCGGCGTACAGCACGTCGGCGTCCGGGAAGGCGTCCCGGTAGGTCCGGCAGCGCCCGCGTACCTCGCCTTCGTCCAGTACGTAGGCCGGTGTGTCGAACCGGTCGGCGATCTCGGTGAGGGGGACTCCGCCGACGGCCAGGCCGCCGTGCGGGAGCGGGGTCGTGGACGCGGGCCATATGGAGAGTTCACGCGCGTCGGTCGGCATGGCGGAGAGGGCGGTGATAGTCATGTGTGATCCCTTCAGGCCGTCCGGGCCGTGGTTCCGGGTGCCTGCGTGACCGGTGCCGCGAGCAGGGCGGTGCTCGCGGCCGCGGTGACCGGGGGTGCGGTGAGGGTCGGGTCGACGGTCAGCAGGTGCACCCCGAGTGGTTCGGACATGGCCCGGAGAGCGGCTTCGGAGAGCCGGATCCAGGGCTGGGCCGTGCCGAGCGCGGCGGCGATCCGGTCCGGGCTGGTGAAGCCGACGGCGGTACGGGTTCCCAACGGGGTGCGGAACAGCCGCACCACCTGGTGTGCTCCTCCCGGCCGGGCGGGCACGTACAGAGGCCCGGCCGGGGCCTGTTCTTCAGGCTCGGGGTCGTCGTCGTACAGGAACAAACACATGGGGCCCTCCCTGAGGAACCACGAGTGGCGATTGGCGCCCCGGCTGCGGGGAGGCGGGCCGGGGCGCGTCATCGAAGCTATCCCCGCACCCCTGCACCTGTGGCCACCTCGTAACGGGACCCATACGGCGACCGGCCATGTTCTTACGGATCACTGACGGCCGGAGCCACGGGCATCAGAAACCCGTCATGGTTACGGATCTCCGCGTTAGAAGGCCATCAGCAACATCACGTCATCCTCCATTCCGGCTCTTCTATGGGAACTGGTGGACGAAGCAGAGAGGGAAGAGGCCGTGCGAAGAGTCGTGGTCGGTGTGACGGGAACGCCGGGGAGTCTGTCCGCGCTGCACCGGGCGGCCGCAGAGGCCCGCGTGCGCGATGCGGAGCTGCGGGTCGTCCTGGCCTGGCAGTCACCGGGCGGTGAGCTCGGAAGCCGCAACGGCCTCGGGCCCTCCGCCCTGGCGGAATGCCGCGCCGCGGTTGTCGAAAGACTCCGCGAGGTCCTCGATACGGCGTTCGGTGCCGTAAAGCCCGGTGTCACTGTCGCCGGCCTCACGGTACGGGGGACCCCGGGCGCGGCCCTCGTGGACGCTGCCCGCGACGCGCAGGACCTCCTCGTCGTCGGCACGGGATCACGCGCCGCGTTGCGCCGCCTCGTCCGCCCTTCGGTGGCCCGCTACTGCCTCGCGCACGCCGCCTGCCCTGTTCTCGTTGTGCCTCCGTCTCCACTCCAGAGCGAGCTCGATGCCGCACGCCGACGCAACTTCTGGAGAATGCCGCTGGACACACGGGAGCTGACTCCGTGAGCCGGGTGACGCCATCACCGTGAGGAGGCGAGCCCGTGTCGACGGGGGAACGGGGTCTTTCGGCATGCGATCGACGTGCTCAGCTGACCGCGTGCACTGTCAGCAGCAGTCGCAGCCGGGCGGGCACGCGCAGTTGGCCTCGGTCTCGCCAGGTTTGATCGCGTCGCCGACAGGCATGGGGCCGCAGCAGGACTCGCCGCGCCAGGCGTCACGGCCTTCCTTGACGGCTACGGAGGCGATCACCAGGGCGGTGATCGGGTCGGCCCAGGCCCATCCGAGGAGCATGTTGGCCAGCAGTCCGGCCAGCAGGACCGCCGACAGATACGTGCACAGTAGGGTCTGCTTGGAGTCCGCGACAGCGGACGCGGAGCCGAGTTCGCGGCCGGCACGGCGTTGGGCGGCCGACAGGAACGGCATCACAGCGAGGGACACGGCGGCCAGGACGACGCCGGTAAGGGAGTGCTCGGCCTCGCCCGTTCCGGTCAGGGCACGGACGGAGTCGACGCCGACGTATATGGCGAGTGTGAAGAAGGAGATGGCGATGATCCGGAGTGCTGTCTTCTCCCTGGCCTCGCGTACCTCGTGCTCCCGGGCGGAGAACTGCCAGGCGACCGCAGCTGCGGAGGAGACCTCGATGGCCGAGTCGAGGCCGAAGCCGACCAGCGCGGTCGAGGAGGCGATCGTGCCAGCGGTGATCGCGATGACGCCCTCGATCACGTTGTAGGTGATGGTGGCAGCGACCAGGAGCCTTATGCGTCGGGCCAGCAGATCACGGCGGGCCGGGGCTGGCCCGAAGGATATGGAAGCCATCAGCAGCAGCCCTCCTCGTCAGCGTTGGCGCAGGTGCGGTCGGCATCGACGGCGATGACCGCCGTCCGCAGATCATCCAGGGCGTGCCCGAGCCGCTCGTCGGCGAGCTCGTAGCGGGTTCGGCGCCCGTCAGGCAGGGCGACGACCAGGCCGCAGTCCCGCAGGCAGGCCAGGTGGTTGGACAGCCGCGTCCGCGAGACGCCGATGCGGTCGGCCAGATCGGAGGGATACGCGGGTGCTTCGCGCAAGGCGAGCAGCAGCTGGCAGCGGATGGGGTCGGCGAGCGCGCGGCCGAACCGGGCCAGCACCTCGATGTCTGGGGCGATCGTCAGCACCCAACCGACAGTACACGTAGTCCTGAATCCAGGAAACTGTGTACTGATGCGCTGCTGCTGGCGTGCTTGCCTGGGAGGGCATACGCGAGCTGCTGGACGTCCGGGACGAGGGTGCGTGCGCGGCGGTGCGGACCCGGATGGTGCCGCTGGGGGTCAAGGGGCCGCACCACGCCGGGACTCCTCGCCTCGATGCTCATCGCGGGCCTCGTCCTGCTCGCCGTGCTCGCCCCGTGGATGCTGACCGCGGCCGACTCGATCGGCGGCGTACCGACTTCGGGCACCGAGCCCCCAACACCCCTTCGGTACGAACCAGACCGGCCGCGACCTACTCGCTCGTGTCATCCACGGAGCCCGGCTCTCGCTCACCACGGCCGGCATCGCCGTCGCGCTGGGCCTGCTCGGCGGTAGCGCCCTGGGCCTCGGCGCCGGCTTCCTGGGTGGCTGGTACGGCGAGATCACCATGCGCTGCCTCGGCGTCTTGCTCGCCATCCCCCCGCTGCTCCTCTCTCTCGCCCTGATCGCGGCACTTGGCTCCGGTACCGTCAACGTCGCCATCACGGTCGGCCTGTCGACGGTCGCGAACTTCGCGCGGGTGACGAGAGCCGAGACGCTGCGCGTCTGCCGGTCAGGCTCCGTCGAGGCGGCACGCTCCCTGGGCGCCGGCCACTGCCGGATCCTCGTCCGCCACGTCCTCCCACACGCCCAGGGCCCGCTGCTCTCCCTCCTGGCACTCGAACTCGGCATCGCGATCCTCGCGGTCTCCGGCCTGAGCTTCCTCGGCTACGGCGCCGACCCGCCCACACCCGAATCGGGCCTGCTGGTGGCGGACGGGCGCGACTACGTGGCGACGTCCTGGTGTCAACCGCCTGGCCGGCTGGCTCGAAGGGCAGGAGCGCCTCGGCACCGTCTATCTCGTGTGGCTGGGGATCGCCACCTGGCGCTCGGTGCGATCCTGCGCCACGCCGATGGCAGGCCGACACTGGCGTGCGCTGTGGGCAGGGCTCGGTGGATTCGGACAGGGATCTGGTCGAGCGTCCTCAACCCCAAGGCCGCCTCCGTCTACCTCTGGCCAGGTTCGCGTCCGCGGCGTTGCCGACTTCGCGGAGTCGCACGGTGGTGTGGGGACCCCCGCTGTGGTGAGTGGGCCGCGTTGCTTGAGCGGCCTGGCCGAGTGGTTCTTCGCGCACAGGAGCGATAAGCGTTGTTCTTGGGTGGTGTCCCGGTTTCAGGGGTCGCTGGTCCGGTTCTAGAGGAAGCCGATCGCCGAGCGCGGCCAGTGTGTCGGTGAGATCGGATGAGCCTTGCCTCGGGTCGCAAGAGATCGACGTTGGCCGGTGTATGGCGGGTCCGCCCAGGCTGCCACGAATGCATCCACGGGCTGTCACTGGGTAGGTGGGGCGGCGGAGTCGCGCCGATCCAGTTCCGGAAGGAATAAATCCCCCTGGTCAGACCCGTGGGTGGATACTCCGATGCTGACTTTTGCTGACTTCTAGGGACTCGCAACGCTCTGACCTGCGGAAACGTCGAACGATCCAATGGTTCTGGAACTGGATCGGACGGTCACACGATGATATCGCGCAGGCCCGCGAAGACTGGATGAACGGGTCCCGATTCGGCGAGGTCAAGGGCTATGACGGCCCTCCGATTCCCTCCCCGGAACTGCCTCCTACCCACCTGAAGCCGAGGGGAAGGGTTCGTTGACCTGCTGTTTTACGCGGCTGGGGGCTGGGGGTGGCGCTCGCACCCAGCCCTCCGCTTGTCCTGGTGGAAGGGAGGCTGTCGAGCACGGTCCGACAGCCGTCGGCGCAGGCGGTTGAGTCTCATCTGTCGCAGGCTGTAATCAGCTTTGCTCAGACGAATGCTGACCTTTTGCTGACTTTACTGACGAGTAGTTAGATTGGTCCTAGGTTTGCGCCGGATTGCCTTGCCTGCAAAGGACGGCGGATGCTGCCCTTGCATCGTCGGCTCCGACAGCCTTGTAGACGGAGCTGGCCAAGGTGTTCGATCTGTCGCCGGAGTGGGCGCGTGGGCATGTGGTGGACGTTGTGGACAAGTGACAACAGCCTCGCTGCTCCGGTCCCGCCCGCCAGCCACTGGCGGGAGACTGCGTGGGTGCTGGAGGTTGCACCTCCGGGCAGACCGGACGTAGCTGCTGCTCGGCGAGGAACGATGCGCTGATCGCGTAGGCGATCGAGGGCCGGACCGTGCGCGCCTGCTGCGCAATCACCGGCGGTGTGTGCTGAATCTCCGGAGTCAGGGTGTGACGTCGCCGTTGCAGAAATTGTCGCTGCTCGCCAGAGTCCGGTAAGTGACTCCTTCCCAGCCGTTGGGGCGGTCAGCGAGGCGTGTGGCGGCCTCGTCCGCCAAGTAGTTGCGCACTTCCTGGGCCCCACCAATGTGACGCAGAGCGGTGAGCAGGCTGAGGATGCCGCTCAGGGTGCGGTTCGCTTGGATGGCGAAGAGACTGGACAGTCCAAAAAGTCCGAAGTGGTACTGAACTCGGTCAGTGAGGACTTGATCCCAGGATGGCGAGGGGCTGACGAAGAAGTCGAGCCAAAGAGGGCTGTCGCCCACGATCCTCGCGTCGAGCCAGTGGTCATCGTCGATGCGGTCGAGGTAGGGGTGCAGAGGAGTCGTCTCAAGACTCGTCGGGAGGGCGTCGCCCTTGGCGTGGTTGCAGTCGGCGCAGGCGGGCACCAGGTTCAAGGGATCGACGCACAGCGCAGGGAACGACTTCTTTGGTAGGACGTGGTCAAGGGTTCTGACGACCCCGTGTCCGCACAGGGGGCAACGATCATGTTGCGGGGCTGTTCTCAGCTGCTCGTAGATGACTCGACCGTTCTTGGTACCGAGCATGCCGTTCTCGTAGACCCACGCCACGGCTTCGGCCGCTGAGATATTCGGTAGGGCGAAGGCCGCGCACTCCAGGGTGTGCAGGGAGCCTTGCTGGGCCGCGCACCGGAATTGCTCGCCTGCTTCCTCGATGCGTTCAGTGGCGGCCAGAAGTCGTGCCTGGCGGGACGCGTTCCGGGTGCCAGCCACACACGCCTCGTAACTTTGACGGGCGGTGACCCTGGGCGGCTCCAGAGGCCACATCAGCGGCGCCCCTGCGACGTTTGGTAGGCGAGCAGAATCCGCACGAGGCCCTTCGCCTCCCCGCCGAGCTGTCCGCCGAATCGGGCTAGGACCTGCTCGTACGTGCCCAGTTCCCGGACTGCCTTCTCGATCTCGGCGTGAAACCCGGACCGCCGGACTTCGAGGCCGAATATCTCGTGGGTGAGAACCCCGACGTTCTCGCCGTAGGTCTCGATCGATGGCCGCTCCGGCTGCATGGTGCCCCGGCGGCTGACCTTCCAGACACAGGAGCGCGGGACCTCCTGCAGGACCACCGGCGAGTGGGTGCCCAGGAGTGCGACCGCATTGCGGTCGGTGAGCAGGTCGGACAGGGCCCTGACGAAGGACGCCAGAAGCGGGGGATGTAGATGTCCTTCAGGCTCGTCGAGGAGCACCAGCGACCGCTCGGCGACGGTTTCCACCAGACGCGTCATCGTCAGCAGGACAATCGCATGCCCCGAGCTGAGACTGGAAAAGATCTCCAAAGCAGTGTCACGGTCGCTCGTACGGCCGAACACGCCTCGGTCCAGGAGAGCCTGCGCGAAGGAGCGGACCGGAGATTCGAAGAAGTACGGGTCGCTACCCAACGTCTCTAGCGCCTTGATCCAACTGTGGACTCGGCCGGCGGCGACAACCTCCTCCACGCTCTTGGAGAACTCCTTGCTTAGGTCAAGGCGGGTCTTGCGCTCCCGAGTCGGGCGCCCCAGCTCATCCACCTTGGCAAGGCCCACATACCTGAAGGAAGCACCCGCAACGTTGTCCTCGGCCGCGGGAGGTGGTTGGCCGTCGGTAACGTCCAGCGCACCGTCCCAGCCTTCCAGCTCACCCTGTTCAGCAGCGCCCTGTTCCGACTCGAACTGCTCCTGAGCCGGGTCGAAGGCGCTGAAGGTCACGCAGACCACGTTGACGAAGGAGCCGGGTCCATCCTCGCCCCAGATGAGACGCCCGACGGCATCGCTGTCCTCTTCCGGATGTACGACGGCCCTGGTGATGTCGCCGAGCACCGTGGTCTTTCCGACCCCGTTCCGACCGATCAGAACGTGAATGTTAGTGGGGGGCTGTGCATGCGGCTCGACTGAAAAGGAGAGGTGCCAGGGTTTCGTGGCACTGCCGTTCGAGCTGCCGTGCCCGGCGGGGCCCAGGTAGTCGAACCGGTACTCCGTGAGCCGGGGACCGCCCTGCGCGATGCGCCGGAACTGGGCTGCCACCGTCCGTGTCTCGAGGCTACGCAGCAGCGATGTGTGGGTGACGTCCCATTGCATGGCGGTTGCGAAGACCGAGGGGTCGACCGCCATATCGCACAGACCGTTCAAGACCGCGTGCCGCGTCTCATTACCAAGCTTGCGGATGTTCTCGTAATAAAGGTCGCTCTGCCCCACGGAAAACCAGTACAGGCGCTGATCAAGTCCCGATAGTGCGGAGAACGACCCTGCCTCGAGAGGCCTCTCGCCCCGAATCAGGTCGGCATACCCGATCTTTACCGCACCCAACTCGATGAGCGATCCGTGGTTACGGAACCACAGTTGGTAGAGCGTCATGTACTCATCGTCCGCTGCATAGCTGTCAGGTCCTGGATCGCCGCGTGGCGCCAGCAAGCAGGCGCGAGGACCGTCGTTCGTGGGACCGTCTCGATCGAGCACGATGAAGCGCAGTTTGTCCTCCTGGGCAACGTAAACGTGGAGCGGGTCACCGGCTCAAGTCGTGGTCTGTTGCCTCGCCTGAACCAAGCAGTTACCGGGACTCGCGGCACAACTCGGGCCGTCAGAACTTGGGGCCGTCTCATCGCCAGCGACTCATGGTAGGCCGCCCAACACTGCTGCCTCTTGCGATTTAAAAACTCTTGTACCTTCGCAGTTGGCGATGTGCGCGCTGCTGTACCGCCATGAGATTGAGCTAGCTGGCACCCTCAGCCTGCGGCTACACCCGACCGTCATGGCGTGGCGGGCAGTGACCACCGGCTTCCCCTTGTCAGCACGCTAAGGTCGGCGCCCCGGAACAGTCCTGCAGACGACCAGCAGGTTCTTCGTGTGCTGGTGGTACGCGCGCCGTACCGTCGCTGACCAGCCCAGATGGCACGTGTCGGGCCAAGTTCCCGTGGCTAGGCCCGTGAATGGCCCGGATCTTGGTTGTCATACGTCTCATCTGCGTCGTGGTGGTTCGTGGTCGGGGGCGTGCATCCGACTCCCGGAGCCCTCCTTGTGCCCGCAGGGAGATCATTAGACAGGCTCTGGGCCGTTGGACACGGTTTCGATTCCCGCCATCTTCACTCCTCCCATGTGGGCGAAGGCAACGCAGCCACCCGGCTGCGGGGACTTCGTCTTGTCCGGGGCCCGATGGTAGGTGCCGACGTCCGGATTGCGCCTACCAACAGAGGCAAAAGCAGCACCTAACGGCATCAGCCCCAATACCATCCGGTGGTTGCTGCTGGACGCTCCTACCCCGATGGGAGCGGCGCGCCCAGTCTTCTCCCGTACTCCCGAGGAGCCGGATCCATGACCGACATCCAGCATGATGCGATACCGGCCAAGCCTCAGAACGCGCCGGGGCCTCCTCGGAACCCGTGGAAAACGGCCACGGTGTGCCTGGCCGCCGCCCTGACCGCCACCTCCGGCGGTCTGGTCTACACCCTGGTCTCCGACCAGGGGGCAGCAGCGCCGGAGGCGTCCGCGTCGATCCGGGAGGACACGCGTACTCCGGCTACCCCCGATGGAGATGTACCCTCTGCCGCGCCGTCTCCGTCGCCCTCTGCTGCAGGCTCCGCGGTCGGCACCGAGGCCCGCAGCGGCGGCGCGTACGTGACCGTGACGAAGGTGACCTGGGCCGACAACATCAAGCAGACCGACCCGGGCGAAACCGCGACGGTGAAGGCCGGGGACGGGGCGGTGTTCATCGTGCTCGACACGGTGGTTCGCAACGAGACGAAGGCCAGCATGGATCTCACGTGCGGCTATCCCGTGGCGAACTCACTGATCGACGACCAGGGCCGCCGGTACGACGCGATCAAGGACCTGTTCAAGCTGCAGGGGAACCCGGAGTGCAACGACCAGCTGCAGCCGGGGTTCAAGAACGGTATGCAGTACGTGTACCGAGTTCCGGCGGGGGCGCGGATCGTGTCGTGGAAGTTCCAGGAGGTCGACTTCTCCGCTGCCGAGGAAGCAGCGGCGGGGCTGGTGCAGGTCGGCGAGGCCGCGGCGCAGGGAGCGTAGGCGCTGGCCGTTGAACTGCAGCTTGACCACCGTGCCGGTCGGGATCTTGCCTTGCTGCTTGTAGTGGGTGCCGGGCCGGAGCGGACGCCGAGTCCCTTGCCGGGGCTGACGATTTCGGCCTAGGGCTTTGCCTCGGGCTGCTGGTGATGGCCGCGAGCGGTCAACGCCTCCACACCGCATCCGCGTCCGTCTTGCGAGCAGGCGATGGGCGACGCTGTAGGGCTGGCGCCTGGCGCGGAGACTGCCGGCTCACCATCCACACTACGGCCCCGATGTCAGTGCCGGATCGTAGTCTCGGGGGCTATGAGCGAAGGACCGGCGGAAGAGCCGCATGACATGCATTCCTTGTTGTCGAATCCCAGTCTCCTTCTCACGACGGAACCGGCACGTGTCATCGAGCTGTTGGGCCGTGCAGACGACTCTCGGAGTCGGGCCATAGCAGCGGTGTACCGGGCTTCGGCGGAAGTGCACCGGACGCTGGTGCCGGTTCAGAGACGCCAGGTGCTGACGCTGGACGCGGCACGGCTGGGTGAGACGGAACTCGCCGCATGGTTCGGGAGCGCGGATGTGCCGGGGCAGCCCGGTCCAGAGTGGGTTCCGGAGTGGGCGAGCGGCTCTGCTTCCGACCCTCGGTTCCTGCGCGCTTTCACAGGCCACGACGCTCCTGTGACGGCCGTGGCGACGGCGGTTGTCGACCATCGGCCGGTCGCCGTTGCGGGAAGCAAGGACGGGGCTGTGCGGGTGTGGGACTTGACGACCGGGAGGCTGCGGCATGAGCTGACGACGGGCCATACCGACCCGGTGTCGTCGGTGACGGCCGAGTTGCTGGCCGTGGCCACGGCTCTGGTGGACGAGCGTGCCTTGGCGTTCACACTGCACGCCTTTGGGCCGGTGGGCGTGTGGGATCTGGAGACAGGCCGTTCTGCAGGCGAACTCGTCGACATGGTGGAGTGCGCGACCCCGGACGGGCGCCGTGTGGCTCTGACCATGGGGAAGGACCGGACACTGCAGGCATGGGACCTGCTCACCGGGGCCCAGATCAGCGCGTTCCCCTGGGTCACGGACATAGGTGTGCTGGGCGGGCGCCTCGTCGCCGTCGCCGCCGCCGTGAACCAACCGGTCCAGGTGTGGGATCTGATGGCCGACCGTCAAGTCGCCGAGCGTCTCGCGGTCGTGGATGCCTTTCTGGTCGAAGGACAGCGGCCGTTCGCTGTGACTGAGGAGGAAGGCCAGCCGCCGCGCGTGTGGGACCTCATCACCGGTCACCCGATCGAAGGAGCCGAGCGGGCAGAGCTCGGGTTGTTGGAGGCGGAGGACTTGTCAGGCGTGTCAGCTCTGACGGCGGTCAACAACCGAGTGGTCGCCGTCACCCTCGACTATCAGGCCGAACCGGAACTGGTCGGGAACTGGACCGCCGACTACCGAGACAAAGACGCGTCCATCCGAAGACGTGAGACCGCGGTCCTGGGCGCGAGCAGGGTCGTGCTCTGTGCGGGAGCCGATCAGGCACTGCACGTCTGGGACCTGACCACGAGCACTCAGCGCACCGACGACATCCGAGCCATCAGGAGTGCCGCTGCCGGGGACGGACTGCTGGCCCTGTCCCCCGACCCGGGTGAGCGAACAGACCTGTGGGACCTGATAGCGGGCCGCAGAGGCGGCCGGATCAGTACCGGGAACGCGGTAGGAGTCGGGCCTCGGGCCACTTCCCGGTCCCTGGTGCTGCAGGGGCGAATGGTTTCACTCGCCGCCGAACCGGACGGCACGGTCACTGTGCTGGACGCGGTGGAAGGGTGGCCCTCGGGGCGGCCGCTGACCGGCCACACGGAGCGGGTGTGCGCCATGGACACCGTGCCCGCCGGGCAAGCGACGCTGGCGGTGACCGCCAGCCTGGACCAGACCGTGCGGGTGTGGGATCTGGAGACCCGGATGCAGCAGGGCGAGCCCCTTACCGGGCACACCGGCCAGGTGTGGGACCTCGACACCACCCTCGTGGAGGGACGTCCGGTGGCCCTGACCGCGGGCGAAGACCGCACGGTGCGCATGTGGGATCTCACCCAGGTTCACGGTGGTGGCCGGCACCGCTCCGGTCATACCGGCGCCGTCGTCGCCCTCACCACGACGATTCTCGACGGGAAGCCCGTGGCCATCACCGCGGGCTCCGACAAGACCGTACGGACCTGGGACGTGGCCACCGGTCAGCAGGTCACCGATGCCTCGCAAACCGTGGCAGCCGTTATGACGACAGCGGACGTGGACGGGCGCCCGGTCGTCGTGACCGCCGGCCCGGACGCGACCTTGCACATTCTCGATCCCGTCAGCGGCCGAGAGGTTCGCTCGGCGACGCCCAGCCACCACGGCAGAGTCCTCGCCATGGCCACGGCGAACCTGGACGGAGTGCCCGTAGCGGTCACCGCGGGCAGCGACCGCACCGTGGGGGTCTGGGATCTCAACACTGGCAAGGCGTTGTGCGAGCCTCTCACCGGTCACTCCAGCCGGGTCACAGCCGTTGCCACCACTGTTCTGGACGGACGGCCCGTCGCGGTGACGGGCGGCTGGGACAAGTCGGTGCGGCTGTGGGACCTCACCACCGGCCGCCAGGTCGACGGGCCATTGACCGGCCACACGGACTGGGTGACCTCGGTGGCCACCGCGACGCTGCCCAGCGGTCCTGCCGCGGTGACAAAGGGGCGGGACGGAACGGTCTGCCTGTGGGACCTCAGCTCCATGGCCCAGGTCGGCAGCCACGAGCTCACCGAGTCAGGTGCGAGCGGGGCGATAGCCGTCAGCAGCACCGATGACGGGCGACTCGTGGCGGCCATCAGCCATGACAACACCGTGCGGTTCCTCGACCTGGCCACAGGGCGCAGGGCCACCACCGACTATCTGCTCCCTCTGCCCGTGCACGCGCTCACAGCCGCACCGAATGGTGATCTCGTGGTCGCGTTCGGCCCCGAGGTGGCAGTGCTGCGGCTCCAGGCGTCCGGCGCTGTCGAAGTCACGCAGGGTGCTGCCGCCACGAGCGGAGCCGTACACCCATGAGAATCCGGGTTGTCTCACTCAACGTGCAGCGGACTTCCGTCCCCGCACCCCCCGGTGAAGGAGCGCGCGGTCGAATCTTGCCCAGCCATCGACTGTCTGCCGCTTGCCGACCGGGCACTTATGGTGGCATCGGTCTGGCGCCAACGGTGATCGTGAACCGGGCGTACTCCTCACGCATGATCCGGTCCCACCTCCGCGAACGGGACATCCGGGCGGTGATCCCGCAGCCAGTGGACCAGGTCCGCAACCGGCTACGACGTGGTCGAGGAGATGCTGGGCGCCCCGCTGGTGGTTCGACCGGTCGGGCATCGAGTGGTGCTGGCCACCTACTTGGCCGTATTCGGCTGCCGTCGAATCACGTGAACATCCGCGCCACCTGACACGGATCCGCTGCCGCCCGAATCGCTGCTCATTCTCACGAACAGAGTCAGAAAGGCCGTTTGTTCGGCGAACACTCCCACTCGCTGGAGCGAACCCGTGCCGACGGCGCTGGAAAACCCCGTCGGCGCGGCGTCTCGGTGGTCCGCTTCGGAGCGGGCCGCCGGTCTGGTCAGGCCAGGACGTCAGTTACAGCCGGGGGAAGCCTCGGCGCCACGAGCGGCAACGGCGACCGGTCAGGCGCTGTCACACCCCTGCGCCGTCCCGCCGTAGTACAGCAACGCCACCTCCTGGCCGGCGCAGGCGACCAGGCCGCCTTCCGGACCGATGGCCAGCCTCACGCGACGACGCCTTGCCCCAAGTGACCGCTGGCGTGCGGAGGCGCCCTCACAGATGGGGAGTTGGAGCGTCGGTCCGGTCTGTTCGTCGGTTGCCACGTCCCAGATCCGCAGGGTGCCGTCGTCGTGACCGGCCAGCACGACGGTGCGGCCACGCAGCACCATGGTCTGCAGTGCACTGACTCCGGCGGGCCGGTAGAGGAGGTCGGTGAGGCTTTCGGCCTGCCATGCCCTGAGAGCCTGTCCCGTAGTCATGTCCCACAGTTCCAACCGCCCGTCCCAGTAACCGGCCACTACGACGGGACGGCCGCCGAGTGTCATCACGGCGATCGCGGAGACTGGGCCGTCTGCGGTGGGGAATGATGTGAGCTGCCTGCCTTCCGTGAGGTCCCAGATTCGTATCTTCTCGTCCCAGTCGTGGTCTAGGTCCATGCCACCGCCGGTGATGGCGACGGCACGGCCGTCGACCATCGCAGTGGCCACGTGGGCCACCCAGGTTGTGTGACCAACAAGGGGGGAACCGATCTGCTGGCAAGTCGTCAGGTCCCACAGCCGTACCGTGCAGTCCTCGTGGCCGGTGACGACGACCGGGCAGGCATCGATCATGACTACGGCCACGGCTTGGGTATCCTCGGCAGGCAGGTCCGACACATGGTGTCCAGCGGCCAGGTCCCACAGTCCGACCCTGCGCGAATCGTGGCCGAGGACGGCGACCGCCGGACGATTTCCGAACGGGACGATCGCCATGTCCTCCATCGCACCGACCGATATCTCACCGGAGCAGCTGCCGTCGGTCAGGTCCCACACGCACGCGGTGTCCTTGCCAGCGGTGACGGCGACACGGTGTCCGTCGAGCACCGTGGTCACCACAGTGCTGACCGGAGACAACGATGTGCCTCCGCATTCCGAGCGAGTCCACCGGGGAACCCAGATGTCGGACAAAGCACCGTCCGCCGGATTGCGCATTCTTCCACCCCGCACGGTGACATGAGCCAGGCGACCGTCTCCGGCTGCTTCAGAACGGTCGCCCACTGCTCGGTGGGCACGGCCGAGCAGCTTAACTCATGCGGCTCAGCCGGTCGTTTGGGAGCCGCTTTCCGGTACGCCGAGCAGCTGGGGGCCGGGCGGTGTCGTGGCTGACTTCACAGCAGCAAGTGGATGTTTGCGTCATTCGTCTGCAGGATGCGCCTCACTCATCCCAGGGGCGCAAACACCCTTGTGCCTTGCGTCCGGCGTGGCGGTGGCCGACATGGAGGCGTGCCAGCCTCACCTGACACATGGCAGTAGTCGCTCGGTGTCCGGTTCCGACCGGTGGAACGTCGGCCCTTGGAAGATCACGACATATATCATTGCCTGCCACTGTGGAGGTGGGGCATCATCCAGGGTGCCCTGCTGTGACGGGGGTGGACGCGTGGGCCACAACGATGTCTTGGCTGGTACGCCATCGGAACCTTTTGGGGGATGGTCCGAAGCTGGGTGGGCTGAGCAGAAGACGGCGATAGCACAAGCGTTGTCCGGCGGGTCCGTGGACTCCCTGCTCATGGATCCTGCATTCCTCGTTCATGCCGATCCGGAGTTCATAGTCCCGCTGCTTGACAGCGCCGCAGGTCACCGGGCACGGGAGTCGGCCGCGGTGTACCGAGCGTCCCTGCATTACAGGGGCCGCGACGCGGGTGTCCGGCGCTGGCTGCTGGGAATGCATGCCCTTCGCACCGACCACCCACAGCTGGCCGCAGTGGTGCGTGCCGTGCACGTGGCCGACGGGGAGGGCCCTGCTGGAGTCTGGTGGCCGTCCTGGTCGAACGGGGGACACGTGGAGGACTTCTGGGCGGGGCGGCCTGCGGCGAGCGGGGCGACGCCTGTTCCAGGGGCCGGGCCGTCCGGCAGGGACGTGCGGGAAGTCGTCTTGACGACTCCGGAGGGCCGCCAGGCCGTGGCCTCTGCCGGCCTCGCCTCGTGGGTGTGGTCCCTGATCACCGACAAGAACCGGACCAGGCCTTCCGACGGAGTCAGGCCCTTCGCGGTGACGGCCCTCGGGACGCGGCTGGTTGTCATTCGTCACACCCGCGAGGGGACAGTGCGGGTGTGGGACGTCGAAACCGACCGCCCAGTGGGGCCGCCGATCACCGGGCACATCGCCTCGATCGCTGTGGGCGTCCTCGACGGACGCCCGGTGGCAGTCACCGGTGGCTACGACAAGACGGTGCGGGTGTGGGATGTGGCAGAGGGCCGCCCTCTCGGTCAGCCCCTCACCGGGCATACCGACTGGGTGCGGGCGGTGGCGGTGGCCTTGCTGGAGGGGCGGCTGGTTGCTGTCACGGGCAGTGATGACCAGACGGTGCGGGTCTGGGATGTGGCGGAGGGCCGCCCCCTGGGTCAGCCCCTCACCGGGCATACCCGTTCGGTGCGGGCGGTGGCGGTGGCCTTGCTGGAGGGGCGGCTGGTTGCTGTCACGGGCAGTGATGACCAGACGGTGCGGGTCTGGGATGTGGCGGAGGGCCGCCCCCTGGGTCAGCCCCTCACCGGGCATACCCGTTCGGTGCGGGCGGTGGCGGTGGCCTTGCTGGAGGGGCGGCTGGTTGCTGTCACGGGCAGTGATGACCAGACGGTGCGGGTCTGGGATGTGGCGGAGGGTCGCCCCCTGGGTCAGCCCCTCACCGGACAATCGGGCGTGGTGAGCGGCGTCTTCACGGCCTGCGTGGACGGCCGCCCTGTCGCCGTCACCCACTGCAGTGAGAAGGAGCGGGTCCAGATCTGGGACCTTCTGGCGGATCCACACCGCACCGGTCACACCGCTGCCGTGTGCGCTGTGGCGGTCGCCGACCTCGACGAGGGTCCCGTCGCCGTGACGAGCGGCGAGGACGGGACCGTACGGGTATGGGACCTGGCCGATGGCCGATCAGTCGGCCAGGCGTGGGCCGGCGACGGCGTGGCCAGGTCCCTGGCCACAGCCACGATCGAAGGTCGGCCGGTGGTCGTTACGGGCGGCGGCCACGTGGGCTTGTGGGACCTGACGACCGGCCGGTCAGTCCGCTGGCTCGGAAGCCACCGCCGTGGCGGTGTGAACGCGGTTGCCGTGGCCACCGTCGACGGCCTACCGTACGCCATCACCGGCGGCAACGACCGGCTCGACCTGGACGGTGACGAGGACGACGGAAGCGTACGGTTCTGGGGCCTGCCCGAGGGGCCGCCACACGGTAAAAGCGAGGGCGCTCTGGTGCGGGCTGAACTGCGGCTGGGCACCGACGAGGGTCAAGGACACTTGTGGCTGGAAGAACTGTCCCGGGAAATTCCCCGGCGTGAGTGCCACCGGCTGGATGCCCATTGGGTGCGGGCGTTGGCCGTGGCCACCGTTGCGGACCGTCCCATTGCCGTCATCGCCTGCGGCAGCTACGGCGAACTACGTGCAGTGGACCTCACAACCTGGCAAAGCCTACCGTTCGGGCACCATGAGAGCTGGGTCAACGCGGTGGCCACGGCGACCGTTGAGGGCCGTCCCGTGGCTGCCATCGCTGGCGAGGACGCGACAGGGCGTGTTTGGGACCTGACCACCGGCGAGGCTCTCGGCCAACCGCTGATCGGTCACACCGCTCCCATACGAACCGTGTCGGTCACCACTCTCAACAGCCGACCGGTCGTCATCACCGGAGGAGACGACTGCACCATCCGCGCCTGGGACCTGAACACTGGCCAGCAGGTTGGGCCGGAGTTGTGCTTCCCCAACCCCATCAGGGCCGCGGCGACCACCACCGGGGGTGAGCTGATCGTCTGTCACGGAACCGAGATCACCCTCTTTGCCCACGACAGCCCTGATCGGACAGCCCGGTGATGCTGGGAGGGATGGCGGGTTGCTGTGCGGGCGGGTCGCTGGCCTGGTGTGCCGGTACGCGGCGCAGCCCACCGCGGACCGGCCCGACGGCGCGATTGTGGCCACCACCGGTCCGGGCTGGGCCCGCTTTTGGTCCTCGTCGAGCGGCCCGGACATGGCTGGAGCCGATCACCGGCCGCGACCAGTCGAGTTGCTCGGCCGCCTGCAGCCTCTCGAGCAGGATCACGTGGAGCCTGTCCCAGACGCCGGCCTTGTTCCAGGCCTTGAGGCGGCGCCAGCAGGTCATGCCCGAACAAGATCCCGCACAAGGCCTGGCGGTCCGGCACCAGCGGCCGGCCCGGCTTCAGCTTCGGCCCCCGTATCGGCAGCAACGGCTCAATCGACCACCACAGTTCATCCGAGATGATCCACGGACGAGACTCCCTCTTTCCCACGGCCAGACCAACGAGCATCCAAGCCGACAGGCACACCTCGACCGGCTTCTGTTAGCTTGCCGTTTAACCTCGCTGCTGTTCGTGTTCCTTGATCGTTTCGGCGCGTTTCACGGTCTTGCCGACGTCCTGGATGCAGGCCTTGTGCTGGTTGCGGCTGCCGGGTGGACGTCCAGGGCCGGGCCTGCCCGGTTTCGGTGCGGCTGCGGGACGGGCCGCCTTCCGGCGGAGGTTGCGAAACCCTCGCCGGACGCGGGCCGGGGACAGCCGTTCGGTCTTTACGGGGCGTTCCCAGGGGTGGCGAAGGTCCTCGGCGAGGGGGCGGGCGAGGCGGAGCTGGGTGTGCGCGGCGTTGATCAGCCAGGTCCACAGGTCGGCTGCGGCGGGGTGACGGACGCGTGGCGCGGTCCAGCCGAGCGTCTGCTTGATCATTCTGAAGGTGTGCTCGATGTCGAACCTGCGCAGGAACGTTTGCCACCACAGGTCCACGGTGGCCGGGGTGGCGCCGGTGGCCGAGCACCACAGCCACACCGGCTTGGGGGTGGCCTCGCCGGGCAGTCGTTCTACGGTCAGACGGATCAACGTGCCGTGCAGCAGAGGGAGTTCTTCTGCGGCATGCCCCAGCCAGGGTCCGCGGTGGGTCAGGCGGGGGTGCATGCGGTCCCAGGCCATCGCCTCCGCTTTCCCGTAGCGGGTGGTGTCCGTCACCGTGGTGACCTCGGGTGCGTGCCAGGACTGCGGCTTGGCGAAGGTCAGCACGCCGCCGTGCTTGCGCGGCCGCCCGCCCCGGGGGCCGGAGCGGGCCGGGCCCGCGTCGCGGAGCATGACTCGATCCGAGTGCAGGCGCCCGACCAGGATCACGGGCAGGTCGGCCAAGGCGTGGGAGAGGTAGGCGCTGTCGTAGCCGGCGTCCATTACGACCAGCATGTCGGGGTCGCCGTTGCTCCAGTGGCCTGCGGCGATAATGCGGGTGACGACTTCGCGCAGCTGGGCGGCGGTGACCGTGGTGGCGTCGTCGGCCGGCCCCAGGCGCATGGCGTCCAGCAGCCCGCACCAGGAGGTGCGGCCCGATTCGAGGGCCGCGACGAAGGAGTATGGCCAGCCGGGGATCAGCTGGTCGCAGCTGCGGTCGGCGCGGCGGCCGTGGACGTGGCAGAAGAGCCGGTCAGGGCTGGTGTTCGCGTCGGGACGCAGCCAGTTGGAGACGTCCACCGCCAAGGCGATGCGGCCGTCGGTGATGCGGGGCAGCGGGAGGTCGGCCAGCGCCCGGCGCATGCGGACCGGTTGGCACCAACCCTTGTCCAGAGCCGCGTACAGGGCGCCGTGCCCGCGCCGCATCTCATGCGCGAGGGAAAGCTCGACCAGCGTCTTGACCGGGCCATCGGTGCACAGCACTGCGTCGGTCAGCTCGAAGAGCACGTCCGCGCGGGCGTACAGGCTCTCGTAGAACTCAACCCGAAAGCGGGACAAGATGTCCAACGCCTCGATTGAGGGCGGGGCGGCAGGGAAACTCATGAGCAGCGGCCGTTCTCTCGTGCTTCGTGACTCGACATCTCGAAGGGTGGAGAACGGCCGCCCCCGCTGTCCCGGGAAGAACCGCAGATCAGCAAGTCGGGTGACCTGCCAGGTTAAACGTCAAGCTTAGGACCTCTAACATCGCGACGTATGATCACGGTTGCCAGCTGGAATGTTCTGCACCGCGTCCACGCCGAGAACTGGGGTGAGGACGCCCTGAGGGGTTGCCCGGACGAGTCGGAGCGGATCGCCGCGGTTACGGCGTTGCTGGTGGGACGAGACGAGCACGTCATCGCCCTGCAGGAAGTTAGCGGTGACCAACTGGCCAGCCTCCGCCTTGCCCTGACCGGCCGGAGTGTCCACGCGTTGAGGTACCCGCGCGTCCCAGCACCGCGCCACGGGAGCTGCTCGCTGCGCGACCCCGAGGAGTACCTCGTGCTCCTGGTCGACGGACCGAGCCGGGAGGTCGCTGCCGAGTCCTTCGAGGACGACCCGGGGAAGGGCGCGCTCGCCGTCGAGACCGCCGGAACGCTGATCGTCGCCACGCACGTGAGCGGCGATCAGCGGCGCACGCGCCAGCTGGCACGCCTGGCCGAATTGGCCGCCTCTCCGCGGGGATACGCAGCAATACTTCTCGGGGACTTCAACACCGACCGTGCCACCGTAGCGTCGGCTCTGGGTACTGGCTTCGCCGTCGCGGACCTCCCGCCGGACGGCCTGCCGACACGGCCGCGCACGTCAGGCTCTAAGTCGCAGTGGATCGACCACGTGGTCGTGCGGGGCGCTGTTGTCAGCAACGCAGCGGTCGAGAGGATGGAGGGCCTATCGGACCACAACCTGGTCCGCGCGACCGTCACCATGTGAGCTGGGCAACGAGCAGGGGAAGAGACCCGACAGCGACTCACCACCGCCCCTTGCTCGACAGGCCCGACCTGCACGGTCCACCCCCATCGGCCGACTTTCTCGACCTCGATGAGGGTTGCGCCCTCCCGGAGACGTGACAGCGTACCGTGGAACGGCGAACAGCCAAGTCAAGACAGCCCTCGTCCATGGTCGGGTCGGATTCAGTGCAACGCGAGGATTCCGGCCTCGCGCTCGACGGCGGGGGACTCTTCGGGGTCGCCGCTCTCCTGGATCTTCGCCCAGTACCGCTTGAGCTGCGACATGGTGGCGTTGACCTGTTCGAGGGCGGCCGTGGATCGGTGGTCAACGTGGCGTCCACAGCCGCCTTCCAGCCGACGGCGTACTTCGCCGTCTATGGCGCGTCCAAGACCTTCGTGCTGAACTTCAGCCTCGCGCTCCGCCACGAGTAACGGCGGCGCGGCATCCGTGTGCTCGCGCTCTGTCCGGGGCCGGTGGAGACCGCGTCGGGCCGGTCCGGCATCCGGCATCCGGCGGAATGAAGCCCGCGCCGAAGCCCCCGAACATCTGTGCCAGCGTTAGGGTGCCACGCCCGCAAACGGTGGCTGCGGATGGACGCCATTACGGCGCAGGCCGGTCCGATCGTCCCGCCCCCCAACTCCCGGCCGCCCCGGGTTCAGGCATCAGCCGCCAGTCGAAGAGCATCAGCTCCCGCTCCCAGCCGGGCGATCTGGCCAAAGCATCGGCGGCCTGGGGCACGTGCAGAAGACAGCGGTGGCGCAACAGCTCGCGCCGGTCGGTCAGCGCGACGGTGAAGGACGCGTGGTCCGGATCGCAGCCGGGCCCGGGTCCGCCGGGGGTTCAGGAACATCCGCGCTCACCTCGCCTGCCCGACCCGTGTTCCCAATCCCCGAGGCGCCGGCACCGGACGGCCACCCGGCGCCAAGAACAAACCTGCTGCGCCGGCAGGTGCGGGAGAGGGCGCGGCGGAAGGCGGACCCGAGCCTGGGTGCTCGACATCCAGAGTACGGGGCGGCCGGGGTGCCCGCGGAGTCGGCGGGCGTGATGCGGCAAAAGAATACCGGGCTCAAGCACAGCCTGACCGTTGACGTGTTGCGCATGGTGATCGTGGTGGCGGTTCTCGCCGTGTCCGTGCACGACAACGCCGCCGGCATCGCTGCTGGACATGCAACATCGTGTTTCCACACTTGAAGACGGGGCTGGTCGAGCGTGTGTTCGTGGAGGGTGGCACAGGCCACGTCACCTCGCGTACTCCGGACGACCGCGCCGTGGACTGCCCCTGCTGCGGCATGGCTGCGCATCGTGTCCACGGCCGCTATCAGCGGCATCTCGCCGATACCGCTGTCGCTGGGCGTTCGGTGGTCATCGACGTGTCGGTGCGCCGTCTCGTCTGCGATCAGCCAACGTGCCTCCGGTGCGTTCATTGAGCAGGTCGGGGACCTGACCTGCGTCCGATCGTGGCTACCTGTGCCATGTGGTCCGACAGGAATGCCGTGCCGCCTGACGGCATCGCGACCGGCTCCGTGAAGAACAGACCGCTCCCGGTGACCGGGTAACGGGCGGCGTCACCGTGGACGAGCAGGTAGTCGACCCGGTACGCCGATGCACCGGCAGGCAGCAGCTCGGCGTGGAAGGTGGGCAGGTCCGCTGCGGCGAACGGATCCCGCCATCCACCTTCGTCCACCAGCGCCTCATACAGAGCTGAACTGCTGGGGGGGTTGAAGTCGCCGCCGGCGATCACCAGTTCGGTGTCGCGGTCGCGCGCCTCCCGCACGACCCGGTGGAACCTCGTCAGCTGCGCCATCTGCAGGGCTTCGTGCCGGTTGCCCGCCGACCAATCCCCGTCCCTGTTCGCGGTCAGATGCACGTTGGCCACCACCGTTCGGTGTCCGGAGACTTCGAAGGTCAGGACGCCTTGGAGACCGCTGCCCAATGTCACCGCGCAGCGTAACAACGGGCCGCCAGCTCGCGGCCGCGTGCCGCGGAACGACATGTACCGGACTGCCCGCAACGGCCTTCTGGAAAAGGAGACCAGGCCTCCGGCCGGCTGACCGAGCATGCCGGTCCTGCGGGCGACGAACGGGAACGATGGCAGGTGCCGCGCGAGAAACCTTTGCAGACGCGGGGTCCAGACCTCCTGGAAGTTCACGAGGTCCACGTCCGTCCGCTCGAGGCGGCGGCAGAACTCGGCCGCTCGCTTCTTCACGGGCCGCAGCGAGTTGGACATTCCGCAGCAGACATTCAAGGACGCCAGGCTGACACTCTCCCCGTCAGTCGTCACGCGGCCACCCCCTGAGCTCGAGTCTCACTCACCTTGAGCGTCTCGCCTCCGACCAGCGGCCGAGCGCCACCAGCGACAGGCCTTCGTTGTAGGAGCCGAAGACGCAGAACGCGGCCAGCATCAGGCAGAAAACCCAGAGCACCAGGCCCCTCCGTAGTCCGATGTGCTCAGCTCGTAGGTCAGGGTGTAATGGAACCATGAGGACTGGCCAGTAGCCGAACAGGACCCACCCGTGGCCCGGAGACCGGTGATTCCGAAGAGGTGGCGGAGCGTCCCGGCGCCCAGCAGGAACCACAGGACCAGTCCCAGCCTGGTCCAGGCCAGTATCGCGGCGTTCGTGAGGACATCCTCGGTGGGCGGATCGAATCCGTCGCTCTTGTCCGCCACAGTGATCCCGACCACCACATCCCGCCAGGTCACCAGGTCCGCGCGCTCCCCAGCCCCCGGCGGCGCTGTAAACGGAGGAGGCAACCTCCCGGCTCGCCTCGGACCCGGAGGCGCGCCGGTACGTCACAACGTAGTGCGTCACTTTCGACGTGGCCCCGCTTCCATCGGAGTTCAACTCCGTCGGACGTGTCGCCCCGGCTGCCGATCTCCCGCGCGATGCAGCCGCGCGTGGCCCCGGCCGGGGTCGGTACGCCCCCCGAGCACAGACGCGGATGGCGGAGTCCCGTGACGTCCTGGTAAGGCTCCACCGCCCAAAGCATCGCGCAGACGATCGCGGCCGCCCCGACCAGCAGCACCCCTGCCTGAAACGATCACGACCCGTCGGACGCGACCCCCACCCCGTCCCCACGTCGATCCCCGGGCCGACGACGCGAGCCTGAGCCCGTCATGCCCTGCCCCGTGCGACTACTCGAGGAGTGGCGGACGCTCATACGCCACTGCGGCAGTCACCGGGGCTCGGCCCTTGGCTCATGATCCTTCCAGACATCCGACCACGAGCCATCCGTGGAACTACGTAGATTGCCGCCCTGGTTTCCCGGTTCCCGCATCCCGGTGGGACGTCGACGTTCTACTCAGAGGGCGGTGCGTGAGGTGATGTCCGTTTCGCTCTTTCGGGAGGGGCAAGCGTGCTGGCCACGGCGTCACCGGGCGGCTCCGGCCGCGGCTGGGTGAACAAGCCTTGCTCGGTCTCGACCACGACTGATCCGCAGATCCCACGACCACCTCCGAGATCAGTCGCGGCGTACATCAGCGCTGCCGCTTCGATTGCTCACGGGAGGATCGCGCGCCAACGGGAGGCCTGCCGCGTGTCCCTCCGACATCGGTCGCAGCCAGCAGCAGTTCAAGTACGTTCACGCCGACGGTTCCTCTTCCGGTCGGCAAAGCAGTTTGCTCTCTTGGCGTCCGATGCTTTCTCATGATCTCGGAAGCCGTACAGGGAGGGCGGGATCATGAAATGGCGATGGGACAGGCAGCACCGAACGCAGAAGGGGTTCGGCGGAGCGGAGGCCCCGGAGAGCCGGGTGCTGCGGCACTGGGGCCTTCAGGGCGTGGAGTGGTGGCCGTGGCTGCGCCGCTCGCCGGTGGCCGTCGACCTGCTCGCGTGGTGGGGACACGCGGAGGCCTACCGGGCCCTGGTCGGGGAGGATGCGTACCAGGAGCGGGGGCGCGAGCTGTTGTCCCGGGCGTCCCCCCGTGACTGCGCGGCGGCGGGCATGGGGTGCGAACGGCGCATCGACCGGGCGTGTCGCACTCCGGAGATCTGCGCTCTGGAGCCGGCCGCGCCGGGCCGTCGCGAGGGCCCGGCGCCGGGAGCGTGCAGCGGTTTCTACGGGGACACCTGGCTGAGGGTGAGGTTCAGCCCTGACGACCGGCATCGGGCGGTGTCCTGTCGTGAGGACGAGAAGTGGGCATCTCGCCTGTGGGTGGACGGCGTCCAGGTGGAAGCGGACGTGGCCCTGGACTTCGGAGGCCACTGGCAGGGGAACCGGTTCTACGTGGTGCAGGCCATGGGCCCGGACGACCATCCGATGCAGAGGTGGGGCCCGGGAGGGGGCTGGATCGCCTCGTTGCTGATCCACGATATCGAGCGGGGCGCCTCGCGCCTGCTCGTGCCGGAAGACACCGAGGCGTGGACCGATCCCCTCGTCGTCCTGACCGGGGACGAGTTGAGGATCTACGCGGACCGGGCGGCCCACGACGCCGACGAACCCGGCCGTGTGCTCCGCCTCGGCGAGGCCGTCGCCGACGACGGCACCGAGCCCGGGACCGACGGCTACTGAAGGAGGGCAGCCGGAATGCAGGGAAAGGTGCCGTAGGGAAGCCGAGCCGGGTGGCCCCGGACTTGTTCCGCACCCGCTTCATGTCGTCTTCCAGCAGCGTCCCCTCTCCACCAGGTTCAGCCACGACGCGCTGGTGGGTGTGAAGTGCAGGTGGAACCGCGGGTGCGCCAGCAGCCACTTCTTCCCGTCCGGTGTCTTGTGGGTGGCGTAGTTGTCGAGGATCAGATGGACCTGGAGGTCTGCGGGCACTCCCTTGTCGAGCTTGGTCACGAACTTCTCGACCTCGGCGGCCCGGTGGCGGCGGTGGGAGTGATCGGATGACTTGCGGTGGCGACTTCCAGGGCCGCGTAGAGGGTGGTGTGCCGGCACGGATGTAGTCGTGGCTGCGGCGTTCTGGAACGCTGGGCATCATCGGCAGGACCGGCTTGGACCGGTCCAGGGCCTGGATCTGCGACTTCTCGTCCACGCAGAGGACCAGGGGCCTTCTCCGGCGGGTCGAGGCAGAGCGCGACGACGTCGCGGGCCTTGTCGATTAACAGCGGGCCCGTCAGACAGCTTGAACGTGTGCGACCGGTGCGGGGCCAGGGCGAACGCCGCCAGATCCATGAGACCGTCCACTGCGACATGCCCGTGGCCGTGGCCGCGGCCATCGACCGGGTCGACCAGTGCGTCGCGTTCTTCGGCTTCTCTTCGAGCGTCTTGACGATCACCCGCTCGACATCCGCGTCCGTGATCTTCCGTGGGATACCCGGCCGTGGCTCGTCGCCCAGCACGTCCAGGCCGTGCTCGAAGGAGCGCCGCGCCAGGTGCGGACTCCGGAGCGATCCGCAGCCGCCGCGACACCTCCATGACCGAGTGCCCCTCTGCGCACTCCAGTACGATCCGCGACCGCTGAGAAGACAACGGCGGAATCTCCGGACCAGGACGACTCATACCCCACTCACGACACACCTCAGACCCAGGTCACTAGTGCAGGGCAGGCAGCGACGCTGCCGGTGTGCCGGCAGCTGCCGCTTCGCTGCCGGATGTGGTGGCCGAGCTGACAGTGGCGCGAGGCGTTACAAGACGTTAAAGGGGAACGCCACCGACCGGTGCTTGCCGCTCAGCCGACTCGTGCAACCCTGCCGTTGTACGCTGCCGGGCTGCCGACACCAGAGCTTGTATCACTGCTTGGTCGGCACTCATCTCGGGGTGCCACTGCACGCCCAGGGCGAAGTGGTGCCGGGTGCTTTCGATGGCCTCGACTGTGCTGTCTTCGGCGTAGGCCGCGACCGCCAGGCCTGCGCCGAGGAGGTCGGCTGCCTGGTGGTGGTGCGTGGCCACCTGTCTGGTCCCGGGCAGGAGCGAGGCCAGACGGGTGCCCGGCACGGTGGTGATGGCATGTGGCGTGAAGAGTCCGAGATACCCGTTGTGGCCGTCGTGACCCACCTTCTCGGGCAGGTGCTGGATCAACGTGCCGCCCGCGTGAACGTTCATCAGCTGCATGCCCCTGCAGATTCCGAGGACGGGAATGTCACGGTCCAGACTGTTCTTGAGGACAGCGCGCTCCCACCGGTCGCGGGCGGGGACCGGAGTCCCCGCACACGGGTGGGGCTCGGCCCCGTACAGGGCGGGATCCAGGTCCTCACCTCCGGCGAGGATGACGCCGTCCAATCGCGCGATGACGTCCGCCGCCGCGCCCGGCGCATCGGGCGGCAGAAGGACGGCCCGGCCTCCGGCGGCCTGAACGCATGTGGCGTACGCCGCGGGCAGCAGTGCGGCGGGCAGCTCCCACTCTCCCCACCGCGCGTCGGTGAGGTAAGTGGTGATTCCGATAAGTGGCTTGCGCACGCAGCGCCCCTTTCCCATGCAGCAGTCAAATCCAGTCAGATGACTGACCACCCCCTGAAACCCCGGCCCGGCGATGGTTGCGGGCAACGCATCACGGTGGGGCGGCAGGGCTCCGTTGCACGGACGGCGGTGCACGGGTGCACCTCGTGGCATGGGTAAGGGGACGGCCACGGCACTGAGCGAGACGGGTCACGCCCCTTGCCTGGTGGCAGAATCCTGCTGGCGTTCCTCCTTAAGCACAAGAAATGACATCTTTGTGTGAGGTAAGTCAGGCTTAACCCATGCAGATGCCAGATCCCCGCTTGCTCGCCACCTTGGAGGCCGTGGTGCGCCACGGCTCGTTCGCTGCCGCCGCCGGCGAACTCGGTTACAGCGCCCCCGCCGTCTCTCAGCAGATCGCCGAACTCGAACGCCGCGCAGGCCTTCGAGTCTTGGAGCGCCGTCCCGTGCGTCCCACGCCCGCCGGCCAGGTCCTCCTCGATGCCGAACAAGGGGTACGCTCCGCGCTGGCCGCAGCTGCACTGGAACTCGACGCCCTGCGTGCCGGCACGTCCGGGCGGATCCGGCTCGGCGCTTTCACCTCGGCCGCCACGAGCATCGTCCCGAAGGCTCTCGCGCAGTTGCAAACGTCGTACCCCGACGTCCGGGTCAGCCTCTCGCAGCTGGAGCCCGAGGCCGGCTACGGTCGGATCAAACGGGGAGACGCCGACCTTGCCCTGACTTATGACTACGACTTCATTCCCCAGCCGCCGCCGCGCACACTGCGCCGGACCCTGGTTGCACGGGACCCCGTCGTGGCGGTGCTTCCCGCGGGCCACGAGCTGGCCAGCCGGGAGGTCATCGACCTGGCGAGCCTGGCCGGCGAGACGTGGGTCGCCGCGCCCGAGGCCGCGCTGCGGCTGGAGCTGCTTGCCCAGATGGCCAAGACATCAGGCTTCGAGGCCCGACTGAAGTACGAGGGAGACGACTTCAACACCATCCTGGGCTTCGTTGCCGCAGGCCTGTGTGTCGCGGTACTGCCCCGCTTGGCCCTGCCCCGCGGTGTGGCCAATGTTGTCGCGAGACCGCTGGCCAACCCGGAGCTGACACGGTTCATCTACACCGTACGCCTCGACACCCGCCACGCCCCCGAAGCGCTGCTGGCGCTCGAGCGAATGCTGACAACACAGGTCCGGGCAGTCATTGCATGAGCCCCCGACCAGCCGTTCGGCGGTGCACTGACACATTCGATCATTTGTGAATACATGCATCGTGGCGCCCGCCCCAGGTCGGGTGCTGCCAAACAATCGTCCTTGGGAGGCTCCTGGGGTGCTGACCGCTGTCGTGTAGTGACGTGATGCGGAAACCTCTTTCCGTATGAGCGCTGCCGTGATTCGACGTTGCGACATCGTGGCGCTGACTGATCACCGGTCTCGTGGCCGCGAACATGGCAGCCCGGCGTGGGCATGAGCGTCGCCCCCCGACATGGACGCCTCGGCGGTGGAGGAACACCGCCGACAGCCGATCACGCCGGTGGGCGGTCGACCTGGACTGGTCGACGTGACCGATCAGGACTGGCCATGGGCATGAAGACCCGATCTCCGCCGGCCACGACCGAGTCGAGCCATGCGCCCGCCACGATGAGTACTCCCGCCGTGCCCGGCCGTCCCTGCCGGCTCGCAACCCGAGGCCCAAGCACGCGCAGGAAACGGGTGGCGGCTGTGAGCGGGCGCATCATGAGGGTGAGGCGTCGGATACGGCCCTCATCGTCGAGTGAGCTTGCTCCGCTTTGACGGACACCATTGGTGTGGTGGTCAGGCCGCGAGTACGGTCTCGTATTCGGCGGGACTTCGGTAGCCGAGGCTGCTGTGTAGCCGCTGCAAGTTGTACCAGCTCTCGATCCACTCGAAGATCGCAGTGCGGGCGAGAGCCCTGCTGGGCCAGGGTTTCGTGCCGAGCAGTTCCCGTTTGATCGTCGCGAAGAAGGACTCGGCGAGGGCGTTGTCCCAGCACTGTCCGGTGCGGCCGACCGATAGCTGGACGTCGAACTCACCTGCCAGGGACGCGAATTGCTGGCTGGTGTACTGGCATCCGCGGTCCGAGTGGAAGATCACCGGCCGGGCGGGGCGGCGCCGCCGGCAGGCGGTCGTAAGGGCTTCGGCGACCAGGTCGGTCCGCAGATGATCGGCGGTTGCCCAGCCGACGACACGGCGGGAGGCGATGTCGATGACGGTGGCCAGGTAGAGCCAGCCCTGATCGGTCGGGATATACGTGATGTCGCCGCACCAGCGGACGTCGAGTGCGGCCGGGTCGGGTGCGAAGTCGCGCCCGATGAGGTCGGGCCTCGCGGCGGCCCGCGGGTCGGGGGCGGTGGTCACGTGTCGCCGCCTGCGGTGCCGGCCTTCGAGTCCGGCGTCCCGCATCAGTCTGGCCACGCGGCGCCGTCCGCATCTTTCGCCCTCGCGTTGCAGAACGGCGTGGAGGCGTGGGGCCCCGTAGGTGCCACGGGAGTGCTCGTGGGCCTCGGTGATCTTCACGGTCAGCTCCAGGTCGCGGACCGCGCGGGGGCCGGGAGTTCCGTTGCGGCGGGCATAGAAGGCGGTGCGGGAGACCTTGAGCAGTTCACACGCGCGTTTGACGTTGTGGTTGCTCTGCTTCTCCGCCTCGATGAACGGGTGCACCGTCACCGGGTCTCCTTCGCGAAGAAAGCCGTGGCCCGCTTGAGGATGTCGACGTCCTCGCGCAGGCGGCGGTTCTCCCGCCGCAGCGCGGCCAGCTCCTCACGCTCGCTGCTGGTCAGCCCGTCTCGCTCGCCCGCGTCGACCTCGGCCTGCTTGACCCAGTCCCGCACCGCGGTCTCGGTCAGATCGAAGTCCTTGGCTATCTGACCGACCGAGCGGTCACCGCGCCGGCACAGCTCGACGATCTCGGCCTTGAACTCCGACGTGAACGAACGGCGAGGGCGAGGCTTCTTCTTCCCCATGCTCTCCATGATGGACATCCTCCCGGGGACGAACCCCTGATCTCGAATGTCCGTCAAAGCGGATCAAGCCCAACCGTGCGACTGAACAAGGAGCCGCGTACCAGTTCTGCCTCAGAGTCTTCGAGTCCGGTCCAGTGGACCTGATCGTCAAAGTCGGGCAGCGTCACGAGCGATCGGTCCTGGCGCGTGCGATCGGGAAAGTGCTTCCGGTGCGAGCTGCGCAGGCAGGCTGTTCGGCGATCAGTAGGTAGGCGCTGATGACCTTCCCCTTCCCGTCGGGTCTGGGGGAGGCACTCCAGTGGGCGGTCAACTGCGTGACGATGGACAGCCCGCGGCCGTGCTCCGCCAGGGTGCCCGGGAAGGTGGCCTTTGGAATCGGGGGCGCGGGATGGGGGTCCGCTACCTGGGTGATCAGAGCTTCTCCGGGGACCAGGGTGAGCGCGACCATGCATTCGCTCGTTGAAGGGTCCGGATTGGCGTGCGTGACGGCATTGGTGACCAGCTCACTGCAGACCAGCGTGGCAGCGTATTCCAAGTCCGGATGGCCCCACCAGGCCAACTGGTCCACGACGAAGTCCCGTGCGGTTTTTACGGATTCAGGGCGGCTGGGCAGATTCATACAGGCCGAGACGGCGGTGGGTGAGGCCAGTGCCTTGAGCATGTTGTCGCGCGTGATCTGGTGGGAGTTCATCGCTTCACCTCGTTCCTCTTCGCGGTCGTGGACGGTCTTGCAGAGCGCTCGGGTGGCCGCCGGGGATGGCCGAACTGCAGCCAACGAAGTGGCTCTTGCGGCTACCGTTACGCTCAGCGAACCGTGATTCACTCGGCGTGGGTATCCCGTGGAGGGTGCGGTACTGCGTAAGGCGCGTAAAGATCGTTTCGTGGACGGGAGCTTCCGGTGCCGCGTGAGCGCAACATCTTGCTGGAGGGCGTGCTGCGGCAGCTTGGCTGGTCGCAGGCCACGACCGCCCGGCATCTGCAGCGTGTGGCGGCCGAGGTCGGTGCCGACGACTTGAAAGCGGTGTCGGCTTCGCATGTCAACCAGTGGGTTCGCGGATCGCACCCTGAGCCGTCGGCGACCCGTATCTTGTGTGAAGCGTTGTCGCGAGGGCTGAGCAGCCGAGGGACCCATCGGGTCGTCACGGCAGCCGACATCGGGCTTAAAGACCCTGATGAGAAGGCAGGTTCCGCAACCCGGGACAGCGACTCGATCGCACAGCTCGTCGATCTCGGGGGGACCGACTTGGACCTGGAGCGCCGCCGCACCCTGAAGGGTGCAGCCTTCTCTCTCGCGGGGATGTTCCTGCCGTCCGACCGATGGTGGCAGGACACCGTCACTACAGCTCAGTCGCGGAAGCCGTCGGACGCATGGCACGTCGGCCCGGACGACGTAGCCGCCGTACGGGAAATGACGCAGCTGCTTTCCCAGCGTGAACAGCGCCGCGGCGGCCAGGACGGCCGTTCCGCCCTTGTGGCCTATCTCCGGACCGACGTCGCCGGATATCTCGGCGGCCGATTCCCGGATCACCACACGCGGCAGGAGATGTTCACTGCTGCCGGCGAACTGGCGTACCTGGCAGGCTGGACCGCTTTCGACTCCTCCGAGCACGCCCTCGCCCAGAAGTGGCTCGGTGTTGGCCTGCGGCTGTCTGCCGAAGCCGACGATGCTCCTCTGGCCGGACATATCCTCCGGGCCCAGGCGCACCAGACCCTAGACCTCGGTCATCCCACCCAAGCCCTCCGACTGGCCGAGGCCTCCGTCGCCCACCGCCGCTACACGGATGCGAGCCCGCGCGAACGCTCCCTCCTTGGGGTCGTTCATGCACGCAGCCTGGCGGTAGCCGGCCACAAGCAGCAGGCCATTGCCGCTCTGCTGCGTGCCGAAGACGACCTGCGCCACGCTGAAAGCGGAGACGGCGAGCCTGCCCGAGTCTTCTTCTTCTCCGAGGCAAGCCTCGCGCACGAAACGGCCCGCACCCTGCAGGGCCTCGGAGATCTCCGCGGTGCTGAACGTGAGTTCCAGCGCAGCGTCCGCACCCGCCGCGCCCAGCCTTTCGCCCGCACCCACGCGGTCACCCTCGGCCTCCTGGGCGCGGTGCAGATACAGCGCGGAGCTGTCGATGCGGCCTGCGCCACCTGGTCCCAGGCCCTGGACACCATGCAGGGAGTCCAGTCCGGTCGGGCTTTGGACACCGTGGTCCAGATGCGCCGCTCCCTGTCTCCTTACCGAGGCCGCGGAGGAACGGCGCTGGCCCAACTGGACGACCGCGCCCGTACGGTGATCGGCCGGGTACGCTGACCGCGCCATCACAGCACTGGCGCGGACCGGGGAACCCCCAGGCCTTGCTGGTAGTCGTAGGGGAGGATTTCGTGGACGACCCGATCACGTTGGAGGCCGTTGCCCATGTCGTCGGCGGCCACGAGAAGCCGGCCGATGACTACCAGGGCGGAGTCGAATCGATCATCCGCCTTCGCCCCGACCTCCCGCTGGATACCTTGCAAGGCCTTGAGGAGTTCTCCCACCTGATCGTCACCTGGCGCTTCCACCTGGGATCCGATGCCGACCTCCACCTCGGAGCCCGCAGCCCCCGGAACAACCCGGAGTGGCAGCCCACCGGCACCTTCGTGCACCGAAACCACCGGCGCCCCAACCGAATGGCTACCAGCTTTCCCCGGCTGCTCAAAGTCGAAGGACGGGATCTGCACGTCACCGACCTTGACGCCGTCAACGGCACCCCCATCTACGATCTCGCCCCCTACTTCGAGCAGATGGGACCCCGCGGCCCCATCACCGCCCCGGCCTGGCCGGCAGTGATGCTGGAGCACTACTGGGACCCCGCTGCCGAGCGACCCTGACCCTGGGAAGGAGCAGAGGACGGTGCCTGCTTGCGTCTCCATGCCCCTGGCGTAGCGGGGGCTCAGCGTCGTGGCCGCCAGCGAGTGAACACGCACTGGTCGGGGCCGGCGTTGACTCCGAAGGGCAGACCGATTCGGTCGAGGAGGAATCCCTGGCCGGCGGCGTGCACACCGTACCCGCAGCCGGTGTAGAGGCTGCCCAGGGCCCGTTCGGTCTCGAAAGACCCGTACAGCAGGAAGTAGTCGAGCTGTTCGTAGACCTGCCAGGCCCGTTTCATCAAAGTGCTGGCAATGCCCTGGCCACGGGCTTCATCGGCCACTGCCAACCCATGCACCTTGCCGATGGCCACGCTCAGCGTCAACGCCTCCACATCGCTGTACCCGTGGTCCAAGGCTCGTTCGATGACGGTTCCGGGAGCAGTGACCGCCAGGACGCCGACCGTTCGGTCCTGTTGGTCTGCGGCCACCAGGGTGAGGCTGACGCTGGCCATCGAATCGGCCATAGCGTGCCCAGCGGTACGACGTGCGAAGTCCTCGAGGAACGTTTTGGTGGTGCCGTCCAAGCCGTTGAGGAGAGCCGCCCCGCCGTGCCTTCCTCGATGGACTACCGAAGGGCCGGCATGAGCCGGACCCCGGCCGTTTCCAGCAGCGCGTCCACAGCGTCCGTGTCCGCCGCCGTTGCCAGTCGTACGCGGGTGCTCCTGGGGGCAGGCCAGCCATCCCGTAGCCGACCAGCAGTGAGTCGTACGGGCCTGCTGCTGCCCTTCTTCGCCACGCGCTTGGCCACCGACAACCCCCTGGAAGCAACGAACGGGAACGGCGCTGAGCGCCACGAGGATGTTGTCCATCGCCAAGGGCGTTCAAGGAGCGTTTACCGGCCGAATGTGTACGACGTGTCGGCCAGGTAGTTCGGCACGACCGTGTCGCACAAGCGAGATCCCGGCGCGCTCGGACCTGGTAGGCGCTGACACCGTCACATCCTGACCTGAGCACGCCCACCACGCCGCCCTGCTCGTCGGCGCCTTGGCTACCAGCCGCAGGAGGTCGCAGCACCTGGTCGCCTGGTTCGGATTTCGCCGAAGAACGAGTGCAGCGGCAGTGGGCGACGTCACCAACGCTCTCCTGTTCCTATAGCGCCCCCTATTCCGCCCATTCGTCGACGGCAGACATGAATGACTGGATTTTCTTCCGGAGGACATGTCAACGTACGAGTGTCCGCAATTCCAATGGCCCAGGGGAGGAATCAGTGCAAGCTTACGAACTTCATCCTCGCGCACCCGAAGAGTATCGGTCCTGGAATCCGGAGCCCCGGATCTGGAGAGGTGTGTGATTGTCCTGACCGTCGACCAGTCGCCTTCGTGGGTGGTGGGGAGACCCCGATCGTTCGGACGGCTGGGCGCAATATAGTCCAGGATCGCCGGTTAGCGAAACCGGGGATTCTTCGCATCATGGCCTCGTACGTGTCCGTAGTTGCTCGCTCCGTTCTGCGGGGCAGGGCGAGCCAGAAGACCGGAGGTTCTTGATTGGCTCAGGGTGGGAGCTATCGGTTGCTCACGCCGGCCGAAGTAGCCGAATGGCTGAAGGTCAGCGAGGTCACTGTGAAGAACAAGTACCGATCTTGGGGGCTTCGCCCCCAGAAAGTAGGCCGGCTCCTCCGATTCCGTGAGCGAGATGTCGTTTCCTACCTCGACAGCAGGTACGGATAGGGGAGCCTCCTGTGAGGCTCAGTAGGGAGAATCTGAAGCTTGGCCCGCGTGTTGCAGAAGTGCAAAGATGACCCGAGGAACGTTCACTACCCGTGTGGGCAGACCCGCTGCGGTCATCCGTGGACCGTCCGGTACCGCGAACCAGGCGGCAGGGCGGGAGGTCAGCGAGAGAAGTCCTTCGAGAAGAAGGGACAGGCTGATGTCTTTGCCATCAAGGTAGAGCGGGACAAGGATCTTGGTACGTACATCGCGCCGACGGGTCTTTTGCATCCTCTGGTCGCTGTGTACCGCGAGTTCATCAGGGCGGGGGATCGCGCGAACGGCACCCGTTACCAGTACGAGACGAGCCTGCGTCTCCACGTGGAGCCGTACTTTGGTGGCACCGCCATCGGCGCTGTCAGACCGAAGGATCTTCAGGCGTGGCTGAAGTGGATGGTCGAGGAGCGTGGCTACAGGGAGTCGACGGCGATCAACCGCTACGAGACTCTCGCCGGAGTCTTCAGCTTCGCCGTCGCCAATGAGTACATCACCAAGAATCCGTGCCAGCACGTCCGCACCAGCCGACGGCGTGTGAAACGCAAGGCGAAGAAGACCATTCGTCTGCCCACGCTGGAGGAGATCGAAGCCATAGAGAGACACCTCCCGGGCCCGTACAAGCTCCTGGTGTGGTTGATGGCCGGCTGTGGGTTGCGCATAGGCGAAGCGTGCGCTGTGACGCTCCAGCAGTTTGACTTCGAGGCGGGGCTGATCTACGTGGACCGTCAGGTCACCCAGGACGGTGAGAACGAGGAGCCAAGAACCGCTGTTCAGAAGGCGATTACGAAGGGCCGGGGGCGGGCCCACTGCGTAAGGCATCTCAAGTGGCGTGACTTGGACGAGGGTCGAGCGGTCCCGCTGCCGCCGAGTATCGCTGCCAGGGTGCAGGAGCACGTCCAGCGTTATGGAACGTTGCGCGTCAGGGATGCGGTGAATCGAATTCCGGGCGACTACCTCTTCTCGAACGTCGGGCGCACCAACATCCTCATGTACTCGCTTGTCGACCGTCTGTGGCGGAAGGCCAAGCAGAGCGCGGGCATCACAAGGAAGATCACCCCGCATTGGCTGCGCCACTTCTTCGCCTCGGCGGGACTATCCAAGGGCGTACCGGTAACGGATATGGCCGAGTGGCTCGGGCACCGGGATTCACGCATCACCCACGAGACGTACGCGCACGTGATGCCGGACGCCCCGGGACGGCTGAGGGCCCTGATGGATTCGGTCTTCACGCGCGAGACCGAGCTGAGCCTGCCGCTCGAGTTCGAGGCCGTGGTCCAAGCGGCCTGACGTCCGGTGGCGCGATCGCGGTGCGGACCGGTCTCGCCCGGCCGGCCGCATCGCCGGACGGGCAGTGCAAAGGGTCCGGTCCGCCCGTGAATGACCGAGTTCAACGCTGCGTAGTCAGCACCGAACCAGCACGGGACGGGTCGCCAGAGGTGCTGACAAGGGCTTTCGGGTCAGCACCGAACCAGCACGGGAGTCAGCACGAGGGGCGCAAAACAGGCTGATCCACGCGTTTGTGGCAGGTGTCGGCGGGGCGTTCCGGAAGCCTTCAAGGTGTGCAGGGTGGCGGTGTGGTGGTTGGGTACACAAGGTGGCGCCTGAATGTGATGTCCCGCCACATACGCTGCCGACCTGCGGGCTTCTACGGTGTGGCCACACCAAACGTCGCCGCAGACCCCGGAAGTGGTGCACATGACCTCCCCCGCAACAGCCGCACCATCAGCAACCGGAATCCGCAGGATCGTCGCCGCCAGCCTCATCGGGACCACCATCGAGTGGTACGACTTCTTCCTCTACGGATCCGCCGCGGCCCTCGTCTTCAACCAGCTCTTCTTCCCCACCACCGACCCCATGGTGGGCACCCTTCTCGCGTTCCTCACCTACGCGATCGGCTTCGGCGCGCGTCCCCTGGGCGGAGTCGTCTTCGGACACTACGGCGACAAGATCGGCCGTAAGAAACTGCTGGTCCTCAGCCTGCTGTTGATGGGCGGCGCCACCTTCGCGATGGGCCTGCTGCCCACCCACGCCTCCATCGGCGTCGGCGCTCCGATCCTCCTCACCCTCCTCCGCCTGATCCAGGGCTTCGCGCTCGGCGGAGAATGGGGCGGCGCGGTCCTGATCGTCTCCGAGCACGGCAACGACAAGAACCGCGGCTTCTGGGCCTCCTGGCCGCAGGCCGGCGCACCTAGCGGCAACCTGCTTGCCACCGGAGTCCTCGCCCTGTTGGCCGCCTTCCAGTCGGACGAGGCATTCCTCGCCTGGGGCTGGCGCATACCCTTCCTGCTCTCCGGGCTGCTCGTCGTCATCGGCCTGTGGATCCGTGTGTCGGTCTCCGAATCCCCGGTCTTCCTCGAAGCCCAGGCCAAGGCCGAAGCCCAGGCCGCCGTGGGCGTCAAGGAGAAGGCGCCGGTCGCCGAGGTCTTCCGCACGAACTGGCGCGGCGTGCTCACCGCCATCGGCACCCGGCTCGGTGAGAACGTCTCCTACTACATTCTCACCGCCTTCCTCCTGGTGTACGTCACCACTCACCTCGGACTCTCCAAGAGCATCGCCCTGAACGCCGTGCTGATCGGCTCCGCGATCCACTTCGTCACCATCCCGGCCTGGGGGGCCCTCTCCGACCGGATCGGCCGCCGGTCGGTCACCCTGATCGGAGCGCTGGGCATGGCCGGTTGGGCATTCGCCTTCTTCGCCCTGCTGGACACCAAGTCCGCCGGCGTGATCACTCTCGCGGTCACCATCGGTCTGCTCCTGCACGGCGCGATGTACGGGCCGCAGGCCGCCTTCATCTCCGAGATGTTCGACACCAAGGTCCGTTACTCCGGCGCCTCCATGGGCTCCCAGCTCGCCTCGATCATCGGAGGCGCCCTCGCCCCGATCATCGCGGTGGCGCTGCTCCACGGCCACGGCTCCTCAATGCCGGTGTCGCTCTACCTGGGTGCCACGGTCCTGATCACCGCGGTCACCGTGGTGATCGCCAAGGAGACGAGCGGCCGTAGCCTGGCCCAGGAGGACAACCCGGCCGGTACGCTCCCCGCTCAGGGGCGCGGCAGCGAGGACCCGATCCAGACCGTCGGCTGACACCTCACAACTTCCCACCCACTGCCCGCCCTACCGCCGTCCTGCCGATGGCGCGGTACGGCGGGCAGCCCCACCCGGGCACGCGGTCACGGCCCGCCCGCCGCATCACCCCATTCAGCACCACGGAGACAATCGCCCGATGCCTCATTCCACCGAACCGCAGCGAACCGGGCCCGCCTGGATCTCCTTGCGGAGCCTCCTCGACCTCCTCGACCGCGGTGCTCCGGCCGAGGACATCCGCGCACTGGCCGCCGGCGCCCGCGCCGCGAACCTGCCGGCCGGGGAGCACGCCGCAATCGAGGACGCCGTGAACGTGGCCCTCCGTGTCCGCCGGACCCTCGGTCAACACCGGCGGCGGGAGGCCGAACTGGCCGCCCTGTTCGACACCGCCGGCGACCTGGCCGCGCTGCGCGACCTCGACGCAGTCCTGCGCGCCATCGTGCACCGCGCCAAACTCCTGCTCGGCACCGACGTCACCTACCTCTCGCTCAACGACGAGCAGGCCGGCGACACCTACATGCGGGTCACCGACGGCTCGGTCTCGGCCGCCTTCCAGCGAGTCCGCCTGGGCCTGGGCGAGGGCCTGGGCGGGCTGGTCGCCGAATGCGCCCGCCCCTACACCACCAACGACTACCAGGACGACCAGCAGTTCGTGCACACGACCGCCATCGACAGCGCCGTGCTCGACGAGGGGCTGCGGGCCATCCTCGGCGTACCGCTGCGCCTGGGCACGGAAGTCATCGGCGTGCTGTACGCCGCGGACCGCACGCCACGCGCCTTCACCCCCGACGAAGTGGCGCTGCTCTCCTCGCTGGCCGACCACGCGGCCATCGCGATCGACAGCGCTCGCATGCTGGAGGAGACCCGCAACGCGCTCGACGAACTCAACACGGCATCCCGGACCATCGAGGCTCACCACCAGGCGATGCGCCGGGCCGAGGAGGCCCACGACCGGCTCACCGACCTGGTGCTGCGCGGCGGGGACCTGGCCGAGGTGGCCGCCGCGATCGGGACGGTGCTTCGCGGCGGAACGGTCATCCACGACGCCGAGGGCTCCGAACTCGCCCGCGCCGGAGCCGACCCCCGCCGCACCGACACGGACGCGGTCGCCGCGTCCAGGGCGGACGGCCGGGCAGTCCGGCACGACGGCGTATGGGTGTGCGCGGTCCTGGCGGGCCCTGAACTTCTCGGCAGCATCTCCCTCACCGGCCGTGCCGATCTGGAGGAGGCCGACCGCAGACTCTTCGAACGCGCGGCCGTGGTCACCGCGCTCCTGCTGATGCTGCGCCGCTCGGTGGCGGAGACCGAGGACCGGGTACGGGGCGAACTCCTGGGCGACCTCCTCACTCCGGGCGTCAGCGGCTCGACCTTGACGGCCAGGGCCCGCCGGCTCGGCGTCGACCTCGGCCGCCCCCACACCGTGCTCGTCCTCCAGGGGGACCCGGCGTCCCGGCAGCAACTGCTCGCGGCGACGGCCCGGACCGCGGCCGCGCACAGCGGACTGGCCGGACTCCACCAGGATCACGTGGTCCTCATGTGTCCCGGTGACGGGCCAGGCGCGTTCGCCAAGGCACTTGCCCAGCAGCTCAGCCAGTCCCTGGCCACCCCGATCACCGTCGGAGCTGCAGGCCCGGCCGCCGGGCCGCAGGCGCTCTCCGCCGCCCACGACGAGGCCGCGCGGTGCCTCGCCGCGCTGCGCGCGCTGGGCCACCAGGGGCAAGGCGCAGCCCTGACGGACCTCGGCTTCGTCGGGGTCCTGCTCGGCGACCGGACCGACCTGACCGGATACGTGGACCACATCCTCGGCCCGGTCCTGGCCTACGACGCCCGCCGCGGCACCGAACTGCTGCACACCCTGCGCGTCTACTTTGCCGCGGGCACGAGCCAGGCGAGAGCCTCCGAAGCACTCCACCTCCACGTCAACACAGTGGTCCAGCGCCTCGACCGGATCGGCCGGCTGCTCGGCCGTGACTGGCAGGACCCAGCTCGCGCCCTGGAGATCCAGCTCGCCCTGCGCGTCCACGAGGTGTCCCCCACCGGCGAGGGCTGATCGGCACCGGCCGGCAGCCGACGCCAGGTCGCTAACACCCACGAGAACGAAATGGATCGTGGAGGTCTGCCCCATCCGTGTCCGGCACCGCCGCCCACTACGGTCACGGCAATCCCCATGCGCGATCCCTCGCACAGCACAGGAGGCTCTCCACGTGCCCCGAACCCTGCGCGGTACGCGGCTGACGTGGGCGCGCCGCTGACGTCGGAGCCGAGGTCGTTGGCGTAGCGGCGGCGGCGGCGTTCGGTGGTTCAGCCGTAGCCGCCAGCTGGCGGGGAGCGTCATTCGAACCGTGCGGTATTCCCTGTGGGCCGGTAGTGGAGTGCCTACGTTGGGCCTGCTGTGCCCGGTGAATCGCCTCTTCTCGCGCATCCGCGGGGTTGGTCCGCGACTCTGTAGGCCACCCGTGGGTCACTGGCGGGCCATGTGCATGCGCATCTCGCTCTCCGCGTCGACGATGAGGTCGCCGGACAGGTCGACGGTGACGCTGCGGAGGGTGCCGGTGAAGCGGAACGGTGCCTGGTAGTGGGGGGTGACGGCAGATCCGGGGTTGGCGCCGCAGGCCATGCCGCCCGGATTGAACGTGATCGGGGTGGTGACCGGCATATCGGTCTCACCGACGAGGCGACCGTCGATGTAGAGCTGGGCTCGGCCGGGTGCGCCCATGCCGTGGGCGATGTCGGGGGCGCCGGTGGGCTCGAACTCGAAGCGCAGCGCGTGCCGCCCCTCGGGCACGGTTTCGGCGGAGACGACGTGGTGCAGGGCCCGTTGGACGTAGTTGTGGGCGTAGTGGAGGTGGCCGTCCTTGATGTAGAGGGACCAGCCGCCGGCGTTGGTGCCTTGGCAGAGCAGGACGCCTTGCGCGCCGCCGGGCGGGATCTCGACGTCGGCGGTGACGCTGTGGGGGCGGTTGAGGACCCGGGGGGCGACTGCGGCGGGCACGGCCTGGGTGCCGGAGCGGAAGGTGTAGCTGGTGCGGTTCTCGGTGATCTGCGGGCGCTCGGTCATGATGCGCTGCAGGACGCTTCCGTCGATCGGCATCACGTTGTACTTGCCCGCCTCCACGTACCACAGCGTGATCATCTCGATGAGTTTGCTGCGGTGCCCCTGGGCGAGGTTCTCGGTCTCGGCAATGTCCTCGTCGACGTGGTAGAGCTCCCAGTGGTGGGCGTCGAGGTCGTCGAGGTCCGCCATCGTGATCGGAGTGCCGAACGGCCGCTCGGCCTCGGCGAAGGAGGGGCCGGGCCAGGGGCAGACCGCCCGCCATCCGTCGTGGTCGATCGCCCGGTGCCCGAGCATCTCGTAGTACTGGGTGCGGTGGCGGCTCGCCGCACCGGCGTCGTCGAAGGTGTGCGCGAAGCTGACCCCGTGCAGGGGCGCCTGGGTGACACCCCGAATCGTGGCGGGCGCCTCGATGCCGAGCACCTCCAGGACGGTCGGCACCATATCGACGATGTGCGCGAACTGGTCGCGGATCTCACCGCGGGCCCGGATGCCGTCCGGCCAGTGGACGAGGAACGGGTCGCTGGTGCCGCCGCGGTAGGTCTCCCGCTTCCACCGGCGGAACGGCGTGTTGCCGGCCCAGGTCCATCCCCACGGGTAGTGGTTGAACGTGGTGGGGCCGCCGAGCTCGTCGATCTGCGTGAGGCTCTCCTCCAGCGTCTCGGGCGCGTTGTTGAAGAACTGCACTTCGTTGGTGGTTCCGGTCACCCCGCCCTCGGCGCTCGCGCCGTTGTCGGAGACCACCATGATCAGCGTGTTGTCGAACTCGCCGGTCTCCTTCAGGAAGTCCACCAGCCGCCCGAGGTGGTGGTCGGTATGGGAGAGGAACCCGGCGTAGACCTCCATCATCCGCGCGGCAAGTCGCCTTGCCTCCGGTGACAGTGACTCCCACGTGGGCACGTCCGGATCGCGCGGGGACAGGCGGGCGTCGGCGGGCACCACGCCGAGCTGCTTCTGCCGGGCGAAGGTCTGCTCGCGGTAAGTGTCCCAGCCGTCGTCGAACCGTCCCCGGTAGCGGTCGGCCCACTCCTTGGGCACATGGTGCGGGGCGTGCGTCGCACCGGGGCACAGGTTCAGGAAGAACGGCTTGTCCGGGGCGACCTGCTTGGCGTCGGCGATGAACGACATCGCCCGCTCGACCAGGTCCTCCGTCAGGTGGTAGCCCTCCTGCGGCGTGGCCGGCGGCTCGACCTGGTGGTTGTCGTAGACCAGGTCCGGATACCACTGGCTCGTGTCCCCGCCGAGGAACCCGTAGAACCGTTCGAAGCCCCGCCCCAGGGGCCACCGGTCGTACGGGCCCGCTGCCGACTCCTGCTCCGAGGGCATCAGGTGCCACTTGCCGACCATGTACGTGTTGTAGCCGTGCTGCAGCAGCATCTCCGACAGGAACCCGTTCTCGAACGGGATCTGCCCGTTGTAGCCCGGGTAGCCGGTGGCCAGCTCCGTGATCGCGGCCATGCCGTTGGCGTGATGGTTGCGGCCTGTGATGATGCAGGAGCGCGACGGCGAGCACAGTGCGGTGGTGTGCATGTTGCTGTACAGCAGCCCGCCCGCGGCCAGCGCGTCCAGATGCGGCGTCTCGATCGGACTGCCATAACAGCCGAACTGCCCGAACCCCGTGTCGTCGAACACGATGAACAGCACATTCGGCGCACCCGCCACCGCCCGCACCGGCTGCGGCCATGCAGGACTCGACTCATCGGTCGTCCGCCCGATCACCTCCGGGAATCGCTGCCCCGGCCTGTACTCACTCCACGACGACTGCGCCATCTGTCTCCGTCCCACCAGCGGCGCGAGCACCGGTGATGTGTGTGCTGCTGTGCGGCCTGCTGCGACCACAGAGCCCTGCCGCGACGCGGGATCCGTACCGGACGGCCGGGCAGGAGGCCCCGGCCGGGGCCACGGTCCCGGGCTGCTCCACGCTACGACGGCGCCACCACCACGGCGAGCGGGCTGCGCCGTCTGGCCCTCCATGCGAGAGAGCACTACGGGTCGGGGGCGTAGGCGACGGTGTCCCCGCCGCAGCCGGCAGCGATGTCGAACAGCCGGTCCTGCTCGTCATGGTCGACGGTGAGAGCCGGCAGGCGCAAGCGAGGAACGCGAAGCCCCGGACCGGAGGGTGCGGGGCTTCGACGCATTCACCGGCACGGACTGCGGCGCGTCAGGCTCTTCCTTCTGTGCTCCGTTGGTCCGTGTGGTGGGTCAGGACGCGCTCTCGTAGACGACGGTGGTGTTCGGGCAGTCCTCCGCGACGCCGAGAAGGGCCTGGCGTTCGGCGTCGTCGGCGGCGAGGTTCCAGCGCAGCTTGGTCGCGGTCCACTGGGCGGCGTACTCGCAGTGGTAGCCGCTGGCCGGGGGCAGCCACTGGGCGGGGTCCTTGTCGGCCTTGGACCGGTTCGACTTCGCGGTAACCGCGATCAGCGTCAGCGGGGATGCCTGGTCGTTGGCGTATGCCTCACGCCGGGCCGCGTCCCAGGCGTAGCCGCCAGCTGGCGGGGAGCGTCATTCCAACCTTGCGATATTCCCTCTATGTGCCAGTATGCCCGGAGCCAGTCCGCTACTTCAAGATCCAGGAACGTGCGCCTGGGATATCAGTCGCCATCAATGACGCGCTCATGGCAAGCAGGCCCTGCGTGGATCGCATCAAACGCTCTTTCCCGTCATTGCGCGGCTACTCGATTGATCGCGCACCGTCCGCCGGTGCTCGCTGTGCGGGGAGTCCGTCCACTCACGGTGTGGGGGCTGGCGTCCATGGCAGGGTCCTGCCGGTCGGGTGTGTGAGAGGTGTGGGCGAAGTCGTGCTTGTGCGGCTTCGGTGGTTACCGCATGAGCTGGTTGAGGACGGTTGAGGCGAGCGCGGCGTCGAGTGCGCCCACGCCGGTGAAGTCGGCGACTGTGATGGCTGTTTCGGGGCGGTCGAGAGGTGTTTTGAGGAGTTCGCCCGCCGGGATGTCGCTGTCCTGAGTGGTGGCTCCGGCGCGGACGGCGTGGCCGAAGTCTCCGTGGTCGATGCACTGGGCGTGGTCGTCCGTGGCGATGACCTGTGCGCGGTGGAAGAGCGCGGGCGGGAGCTCGTTCTTGTGGGGCATGTCTGTTCCGATGCCCGTCACGTGGGTGCCTTCGCGCACGTGGGTGGCGTTCAGGACGGGGGTTGTGGCCGCGGTGGCGGTGATGATCATGTCGGCGGCGGCGGCTTCCTGGGCCGCTGCGGGCCGGGCGTTGAGTCCGTGTTGGTGGAGTTGTTCGCACAGGGCCTTGGTTCTGTGGAGGGTGCGGCCGTGGACGAGCACGGTGCTGACGGTGCGGAGTTCGGCGAGCCAGGTGGCCTGGAGGCGGGCTTGTTCGCCGGTGCCGAAGACGGCCAGGGTGGTGGCGTCGGGCCGGGCCATGGCGTGGGTGATCAGGGCGCCCGCGGCGGCGGTGCGCCAGGCTGTCAGCAGGCCGCGGTCGTCGAGGAGTGCGCGTATCTGTCCGGTGCGGGTGCTGATGACACAGACCAGGCCGTGGTTGGAGGGGATGCCGAGGGCGGAGTTGTTGTAGAAGCCTGTGGCGATCTTGACGGTGAAGTGGGCGGCGCCGGTGATCCAGCCGGCTTTCACGTGGCAGTCGCCGTCGGCTTCGGGGAAGGCCAGGTGGAGCGGGGGCGGCACGCTGGTACGGCCTTCGGCGTGGGCGATCAGCCCGTCCTGGACGGTGTCCAGGACCTGCCGCGAGGTGACCGTCCGCTCGATGTCGGTCAGGCCGAAAACCGGGAGAGTCATCGTCGGGCCCGCATCCACTGCGCGAAGGCTGCCAGGCCTTCCTCGGGGCGGTGCCGGCCGATGCCGATGCGGAACCGGTCGGTGGGGGTGGCGGTGAGTTCGGAGTGGTAGATGCTGGCGGGCAGCAGCAGGACGCCGGCTTCCTCCACCAGGCGGGTGCAGAACTCCTCCACCCCCTCGGCGCCAAGGTAGCGGGGATAGGCGACGCATCCGCCGTCGGGGGCCCGCCACTCGAAGTCGTCCGCGAACTCGGCGAAGAACGACTCGAACATCGGCAGGTTCGCCGCGATCCGGGCCCGGTTGCGGTCCAGGAGCGTGGCGCGGGCCTTGAGCGCGATGCGGGCCAGGACCTCGCTGGGGGCGGAGTTGCAGATGGTGGTGTAGTGCTTGGCGCGCTCCAGACGCGAGCGCAGGTCGCGGTCGCGACAGGTGATCCAGCCGATGCGCAGCCCCGGCAGTCCCAGGGACTTGGAGGTCACGTTCAGGGACAGTGCGCGCTCGGAGAGGTCGGCAGCCTGCGGCAGGATGCGGGCGGCGTCGTGTTCCAGGCCGCGGTAGACCTCGTCGCTGAAGAGGTGGATGCCACGCTCGTCGCACAGGCGGGCGAGCGCGGTGAAGTCGGCCGCGTCGATGACCTTTCCGGTGGGGTTGTTGGGGAAGTTCACCGACACGACGCGGGTGTTCGGCCGGAGCGCCGCCGCCACTTCGTCGAGGTCCAGGGCCCAGTTGCGGTCCGGGTCGAGGGCCACGCCGGTGACCTCGCACAGCGCCATCGGCACGGTCTCGGCGGCCTGGTAGTTCGGGGTCACCACCACGGCGTGGTCCCCGGCGTCGAGCAGGACGTTCATCGCCAGGTAGAGGGCTTCCTCGGCTCCCGCGAAGCAGATCACGTCGCCCGCGCCGGCGTTCTCGTACGTCTGGGCGATCACCTCGCGCAGGGCCGGGTCGCCGAAGGTTTCGGTGTATCCCAAGGGCAGGTTCTCGAAGGCCTCACGGTCCTTGTCGTCGGCCAGCGAGAGGAGCTCGCCCAGCGTCATGGTCTGGACGTCGGAGGCGGTCAGGTGGTGGCGGGCGGTGAACTCCCAGCGGGAGAAGTACGTCTCCAGGCGGAAATCGGGCAGCCGGGTCATGGTGCATCAGTCCTTTGTGCTGGGTGCTCTGAGCTCGGCCAGCAGGCCGTAAACGGTGGACCGGGACACCCGCAGCGCCCCGGCGACGACCGGGGTGGCGCGGCGCACCGCGAACACCCGGGCCTCGTCGAGGCGGCTGAGGACGGCCAGGCGGTCCTGGCGGGTCATGCGTTCGACGGGGCGCCCCGTCTCGCGGACGTAGCCGCCGATCACATGCTGGATGCGCTCGGACCAGTCCTCCTCGAACAGTGGCTCCGGGCGCTGCACGACCGGCGCACCGAAGGCGGACAGGACCGCCGCGGCCTGTTCCAGCGGAGTGCGGTCGAGATTGATGCACAGCACCGCCGACGGCCGGTCCTGCGCATCCCGCAGGACCGCGCTGACCGAAGACAGGCGACGGCCGTCCACCAGCATTTTCGGGTACGGCCCGTACACGTCCTGAGCCGACGGGGCGAGCGCGTCCAGCTCGCCGAGCAGTGAAGGATCTCCCGCGCGGCGGGTGGTCATCGGGTTCCAGATCTGAAGCACCCGGTCGGTTTCCGGATCGTGCAGGACTACCTCGGCATACGGGCCGAGCAGCAGTGCGACGGCCTGGCACACCGGTCCCCACATCCGAAGACGAGGGTCGTGGCCCGCTTCTGTTCCACTCATTTCTGCACTGTACGTCCAGTCTGGACATAGTGTCCAGATCTGGCTGGGATCGTTTCGGGGGCCGAAAGTGGGGGCCGGTCGAAGCGGACCGCGTTGGCACGGCGGGTGCACGGCCCGTCCCTGAAGATGCACAGAGTTCCGGGGCGGGTTCCCCGTGGTCCTGACACCTGACGGCCTGCACCGGCCTGGCCTCGGTAGGCGTGCTTGACACCGCGCCGCGGTGCTGGTGTCAGGGCTGTCCTTGGCGTCCGATGTCCTGCGTGCCCGGGCCGGAGCGACATCGCACCGAGGACTCGGGTGCTCTTACCTGCCGGTACGATCCGGCCGCCCCGAGCAACTGCCTTGTGGTTCCGCACCAGCCGTCGGAACCGTGGTGGACGCAGCGCCCGGTCGCCCGATCCGGACAGCGGCCGACTCTCACGTCCGGGAAGCGTCTCCTTCACGCGGGTGGCCGCACGCCTTCACCCGCCGAGACGATCACCCAGAACGGAACCGGGCTGCCAAGCCCAGGCCGGGCGGGCGTACGCCACCAGCGCCACAGCTGTCGGCCCGCCGGGCGGCCGGGCGGCTGACCGGCTGCCTGGCGCCGGGATCACTCGCAGGCGACACCGTCACCATCACGGTCGAGATGCGTCCCGAAGCCAGGATCGCCACGCCGGATCGGAGCCGCTCCCGCCTGCCTGACCGCGGTGCAGTTCCGGTACGACACCGAACTCCCACCCCCAGAGCCCGAGCTCCTGCTTCCGCCGGTACTGGTGCGGGATGAGGATCCGGCGACGGCAGGAGCGCTGCCGGAGGTCCTGACCTTGCCGTCATCGGCCACCGCCTGGCGCCCCGGCTCCGCCACGCCCTCACCCTGAGGCCGCCGGGCAGCACCGGCTGTCCCGTGAGGCGCAGCAGGAGCCGGCGGCGCCAGCGCCTCCGCCGCCGGCGGCGACACCGGGGGTGACCCCGGGGGAGGCGTCGTCGGAGCAGCCGACGCGGAGACCGGTGCGGAAGCCGCCGGGGCCGGGGCGGTAACCGTGACCACGACCACCGGCTGCGCCTGAGGTTGCGGCTTGGTGTTAACGCCGGCGGGTTTCGGATTGGCACCGGCCACCAGCAGCACTCCGAACCAGACCGACGCCAACACGACCGTCACCGCCTTGCCGGCCTTGTCCCAACGCGCCATGAACGCCAGCGCGGCGCCGAGCGGGGGAATGAACAGCGTCGCGACGGCCACGGCAGGAACCGCCAACGCGGGATGCCAGCGGCGGCCCGGAGCGGGCGAAGACAGGCCGGTGTCAGAGGGAGGGTACACACGTCTCCAGACTGAAAGCACGAAGGAAGGGCGAGTCACGGGAAGGTGAGCGACCACCGGCCACCGGGCAGGGGCACGATCAGCCCGCCCACAGGCCGGCACACCCCCACGCGGCGCAGCATCGGCACGCAGGGACGCACCAGGTCAACGTCTCTACCGCCTACTGGTCACCGGACACCACCCAGCAATTCCTGAGGAACACCGCACTCGCCGGCCGGCCCGCCGACCTGTGTCGGAGCGCTCGGCCTGCAGTGAGTACCGCGCCATTCGAATGACGCTCCCCGCCAGCCGGGGCGGCGGGGCCTGGACGGCGGCGCGTCGGGAGGCGTACGCGAAGGACCAGGGCCAGCCGGCGTCCCTGGTGGCGGTGACGGCTCGGTCGAGCCGGCCGAAGGCTGATCAGGAACCTGCGGAGTCCCGGGTACATGGGTATGCCGACTCTGGCACCCGTCAGGGGCCCGCGTACCGATCAGGGTGTATGTGCGGGCGGTCTCGTTGCCGCCCTGTCTCCGCCTCGTGCGGTGACAGTCTGGCTGGCCTCCCTTGTTGAGACGGTGAGAGGATCCCCGCCTGTTCGACGCCGTGGGGTCAGGAGTGTGGCGTCTGCTCCTGGACCCAGACGGCAATCTGGGTGCGGGAGGTGAACCCGAGCTTGGCCAGGGCCCGCTGGACATGCCCCTGTGCCGTGCGAGGGGAGATGACCAGCTGAGCGGCTATCTGCTTGTCCGCCAGCCCTTGCCCGACTAGCTGGGCAACGGCCGTTTCCCGCGGAGTGAGGGTCGAGGCCGACGCTTGGGCAGTACCGGGTTCGGGTACTGGCCGGCCAAGGGCACGGGCGACGGCCTGTTCGGTGGTGAAGGCGGCTCCTGCCCGAACCCGGGCGGTGAAGCGGGCATGGCCCAGTGCTTGCAGGAGCAGGTCTTCGCATTCGGTGCGGTGACGCAATAGCCGCCCGACTCCGGGCAGGGTGGCGCCTACCTGATGCCAGACGCTCTGAGCCGCGCCCAGAAGTTCGGCGCCTTCCTCACGGTGCCCGCCACCTGCCCGGGCCCACGCCAGTACCTCCAGGCACTGAGCCAAGGCCAGACGGTTGTCTGTAGTACGGGCGACGCCCAGACCCTCCCGGAGAGCACTGACAGCCTGCTCGACGTCGCCCGTCAGCCAGAGACGGAGCCCTGAGATCCACAGTGAGAAGGCGCGGGACCACTGGGCATCGTGCGTCTCGCACAGAGCCAGGCCCTCTTCGCAGAGGGTGACAGTACGCGGGTCTGCGGACAGGCAGCAGGACAGGCCGAGGAGGAACAGCGTCGACCAGGTGTTGCCCGGGTCGCCGTGAGCCCGATACTGCTGAAGAGCCGATTCGAGAAGGGGCACTGCACGCGCGAAATCGTCCTGGAACAGGGCGATCAGGCCTTCGAACTGCTCGGCGTGCGCCTTCGCCAGCGCGTCGCCGAGCGATTCGGCCAGGGTGTGGCACTCCGCCAGCCGGGCGTGCGCCGATGCGGTGTCTCCGCGCAGCAGAGCCAGCCATCCGTCGGCCCACAAGGCTTTCACCCTTGCCGGGCTCGGCGTGCTGTCCGATGCCAGGTTCCGGGCCAGCCAGTGACGTTCCTCCTCCAGACTCCCCGAACCAAGTCGGTGGCTCCACAGGGCCCCGGCCATCTCCAGTCCTGCACGGGCCTCACCGGAATGAGACAGGCAGAAGTCGAGGGCGGAGCGCAGGTTCGCCCGTTCTTCGTGCAGGCGGGCAAACCACTTGGTCTGCCTCCCGGTGAACCACTCAGCTTCGGCGAGTAGGACCTGGCTCCGGTAATGGTCGCGATGGCGGCGACGTACCGCCTCTACCTCGCCCCGCTCGCCAAGCCTTTCGCGACCGTACTGACGCAGTGTCTCCAGCATCCGGTAGCGCGCGTACAGGTGATCGCCCTCCCGGTTCAGGACCGACTTGTCCACCAAGCCCGTCACGGCATCCAACGCCTCTTCCGCGGCAAGACCCTCGGCCGTACACACCCTCTCCACCGCCTCAAGATCGAAACTGCTGGGGAAGACGGACAAACGGGCCCACAGCAGCTGCTCCCGCGGCCCACACAGGTCATAGCTCCAATCAACCGCTGCGCGCATAGTCTGCTGACGAGGCAGTGCGGCTCTGCTTCCACCCGTCAGCAACGCGAACCGGTCATCCAGCCGGTCCAGGATCTGCTCGCAGGTCAGCACCCGCATACGGGCGGCGGCCAGCTCGACAGCCAAGGGAATCCCGTCAAGACGATGACAGATCAGAGCAGCCGCCCTACCCAACTCAGACAGCGTATGCTCGCCCAGACTGGCAGCTGCCCGATCCGCGAACAGCTGCAGCGCCTCACTCTGGCCAGCCGTTGCGACCTCCCCGGGATCGTCCGGATTCGGAGCAGACAGAGGGGATACCGTCAGCAGGTGCTCTCCGGCCACGCCCAGGGCTTGCCGACTGGTGGTGAGCACGTGCAGGCCCGGGGCTGATGCCAGCAATGCGTGGACCAGCAGCGCACAGCCGTGCAACAGGTGCTCACAGTTGTCGAGCACCAGCAGGAGCCGCTTGCCCTGCAGGAAATCGGTGAGGGCGGCCAGCGGATGCCGCCCCATGTCGTGGCCCGGTTCGAGCGCAGCGAGCACAGTGTGTTCGAGCAGTTCCTCCTTCTCCACTGCTGCCAGGTCCGCCAGCCATGCCCCGTCAGGGAAGGAACGACGCACTTGCGCCGCGACTCGCAGGGCAAGCCGGCTCTTTCCCATGCCGCCAGGTCCGGTCAGGGTCAACAGCCTTGTCCGGCCCAGCAGCTGCCGAGACCGTGCCACTTCGTGCTTTCGCCCGACGAAACTTGTCGTATCTGCCGGGAGATTCCCGGACTCCTTGGGTATGCGAGCCACCCGACGCCCTATCCATTCTGATTACATGCGCCGACCCGATGGGTATCCAGGCCAGGCCGATGGGCTGCGTACCAGCCTGCAATTCGCGGAGTATGGGGTCTGTCGGCCGTGGCCCCGTTATGGCGCAGCCAGCTCCGGTGGGTGCACAGCTATCGCCGACAGCACGGCCCCCGACGTGCGACCCAGCGGGTGTCGGACGATGCCTCCATAACCGCGTCAGGTCGGCCCGTGCCCAGCCGGCCCTGCAGGGAGCGCCCCAATGACAGGTCGTGTCATTGGGTGTCCGAGTGGCAACCTGGCGGCCATCAACTTCCGTAGTGTGTACGTCCGTTGTGGGAAGGGACAGTACGTCCAGGGGCGGGTGGTGCACAAATCCCCGGCCGGCATGCCATGGCGCCCATCACCCGAACGCCTCCCGGAGGACCGCCCCGTGGCTCCGGCTGCGCGGACACGTTGATCGACACACCCGGCGGTCTGCCGCCGCCAGGAGGGCCCCGGCTCGGGCCGGGGCCCTCCCTCGCGCCGCTGGGAAGGCCGCTCCTGCCAGCTGACGGGCCACCTGGTCGGCGCTTCTCTACTGGGACCAGCCGCTGGTCACCCGGTTCACCGTGGGAGAGTCGGGATGCTCTCGGCGGGCTGGTGGGCAGGCCGCACCCGTGCCCCTTTGCGCGTTGGCGAAAGCTCTCCACGCGACGGCTCCGAAGCATGATCAACCAGAAGGTCATCCCACACTGCCCAGCCAATGTGGCAATTGCCCTCGGCGGCCGAGCACAGGTACCGGTGTAGGTAATCCTACGCTGGCCCACTTGTCCGGCACGGTGTGAAGTTCTCTCCCAGGCAGAAACATCAACACCTCTGCCACCAAGCCACGTTTCACGGTACCGAAGGAGATTGCCGCACCATGACTGCATCAACCCCACACGGTCGGGGGGCACGGCGGATGACAGCCTGCCTCCTCGTCGGCCTCAGCCTGCTCGCCGTCGCAGGTTCACCGCTCACCGCCGGAACGGCCTTCGCTGACGACTCGACGTGCGAGCAGACATCCGTCCTCGCATGCCTGGACCTGTCACCGGTGCTGTTGAACGCCGGCGCGCACTTGGGGCTGGAGGACGAAGGATCGTCGGCCGACGGCAACGGGCTCTTCATCAGGGAAGGCAGCCCCACACCAGGCAAGTGGAGCTTCAAGCCCAACGACGACGGTAGCTTCCAAATCGTCAACAACAGAACCGGAAAATGTGTCGAGTCCAGACAACCTCACCCGGCAACTGCCCTCTTCATTCCTGAGCTGTGGACCTGCTCCGGCGATGCCACGCAGAAGTTCTATGTGCATAAGGATGAAAGTCGCGGGAACTTCCGGATCCGCAATGTCAGCAATGACAAATGCCTGGATGCCCAGCGGCTGACCAACGAAAGAAATTCCGAAGGCCCTATGGAGCTCTACGGATGCCATACTGGTGGCACCGGCCAGACATGGCTCCCCTCGGGAAACCGAGCCGGCAGCAGCCCGGCACAGAGCGCCGAGGCGCTGGCTGGCAACACCGCGCTCGGCCTGGCCGGCGTCGTTGCGGGCATCGTCGCTGATGCAGCCAGGCCGCCGGACCCTGCGGCACCCGTCCTCGATGCTCTGGCCACCCAATATGCCTTGAAGCAGTTCGACTCACACTCCAGCGTCATCAAGAGAGCCACCTACGCCATCACCGACTACAAGCAGAAAGCCGCGCGCGGTCCCTACAAGATTGTTTCCGTGGCCAACGATCAGACCGGCAACAGTCCGTTCTGCACGAACGCCAGTGGCCCTTCAGGCGGAAACATGAGTTGCGGTATGAGCTGGTCGCAGTCCGAAGCGAACACGATCAGCTACTCGCACACCGTCGGAGTCAGCGCAAAGGTCGGAGCGGGGAAGGAGAGCCCCGTTCAGGCCGAGGTGGCCTTCTCATACCAGCACACCTGGGGTAAGAGCACTACCACCACGCAAACATCCGGCAGAGACGTCAGGATTGATGTGCCCCCCGGCCAGACGGCATGGCTTGCGCGGGCCCTGGCATACAAGACGGTGACCGGCACCTGGACGATCACCAACGATCTGGGGCGCACATGGACCGCCACGGGGACCGCCACCATGCCTGTGGAGGGCGTCGACGGCCAGTACAGCAACCTCATCAAATGCACTACAGACTCGCTGGATCCTGGTTGCATGGCCACCCTCGACGGTCATGATCCTTCCGGGCAATGATCCTCGTCAGCGTTGACGTTCCAGGGTGAGGACGGCTGCGGCGATGACGGTCATCCGGTTGGGGCTGCAGCGGGCCCGGCGGAGGATCTGCCAGGACTTGAGTCGCGCGATGCTTCGTTCGACCGGTGCTCGCGCCGCTGCCAAGGCCCGGTTGATCGTCTGCTGGGTTGTGGTGAGGTCCCGGCCGGGAAGCCGTCTGATAGGTGTGGTCACCCAGGGGCCGGCCCCGATGTAGGCGCGGTCGGCGAGGACGGGGACGCCCTGGCGTTCGCAGATCCGGATGATGCGGTGGGTGCGGGCCGCGGTCAGGTCGTGGGTGCGGCCGGGCAGCGCGGGTGAGATCCACAGCAGGTTGCCCGCGGGGTCGGCGACGACCTGCACGATCACGCCGTGACGGCGGTGCTTCTGGGAGAAGTCGGTCCGGCTGTCGCCGACCCGGTCGCACTCGGCGAGTGTCCCGTCGAGCAGGACGTAATCCGGGTCGGTCTCGCGCAGGACCCGCAGGAGGCCCGGCGCCAGGCCGGACAGGTGCTGGACGACGGCCTTGACGTAAGTGTGGGCGGTGCCGACGGATATGCCGAAGCCGGCGGCGATCTGTGCGAGCGTGTCGTGCCGGCGAAGATAGACCAGGCCGACGAGGGCACGCTGGTGGGGCGGGAGCTTGCAGCGCCGCTCACCCTCACGGGTGACGATGAGCATGGATACCCACTCGACCAGAGCATGAGGCAGGTCGAGTGCGGCAGGATGGGGAACCAACAGGGGTCCTGTGCCCTTGGGTTGAGACTTCGAATACCTCCCGCAACAGCGCAGGAGCCTTGTGTGTTGCGGTCCTCATCCTGACTCGGCCTGGGTCACCCGATCAGTGGCCACTCTGAAAGAGCTCAGTGCCTGGCGACATGAGGTGTGTCAGTAGCGGCGGCCGTAGCGGTTCCGTCGTGCGCACCTGGGTGCGATAGAGGGTGCGGCCGCCGAGGCCCAGGTGCTTGGCGATGGCGATGGCGGTGACGGGCCCGTGGTCGTCGCGGTGGCGGACGGCGACGGCGAGCATGTCGCCGTCGACGGTGGGAGGGCGGCCGCCGTGCTTGCCGTTGGCCGCAGCAGTGTCGCGAGGCCGGCCAGGGGCCGCTCCTGGGGGCGCACCGAGCGGCGCGAGGTCACCACGGTCTACTTGCGGCAGGGGGCTTGGCATCCTGCCAGGCCAACGAATGCTTCGTGGATCAGACAGGACGTTGGGCCCTGAGGGCCCTATCCGCGATTTGAGTCTGTCGCTGAGGGAGGGGGTGGTTGGGGTATCTGTGGCCCGGTGAGCTGGGGTGTTGCAGGTCTGTGTGAGAACGGTTTTGCGGTGCCAGTGGCCGCTTGGCCTGGGGTTGTTGCGGGTTGGTTGGGGTGCGGGTTTTGAGCTGGTGAGTGGTTTCGGAGTGGTGGTCGAGGTGGATCCCGTCCAGGGTGGTTTTGGTGATCCGTTCGGTGCCGTCGTGGATGGCGGTGATGGCGGCTTGTCGGATGAGCTGCACGGCCAGCGCCGCTCCAGCGGCGGCGACCGGCACCGTCGCGGGCCGCGCGGGGGAGCGGGACCTGTTCGAGGGCGGCGAGGAACGGAACGGGGTGATTAGCGCCGCCAGGGTGCCGCCCGCCAGCAGCACAGCGGCCCCGTTCAGGGCCGCGCAGGCAGCCCGCAGCGGCAGGAGCGAGGCCCGCCGCCGCGCAGCGACCGCCGCACCCCTGGCAGTGCGAGCGCCAGCGCCACCAGGGCCAGCACCAGGGTCATGCGCCGCCCTCAAACTTTAGGAGCAGACGCCGCAGTGCCTCCTCATCGTCCCCGGACAGTGAGGACACGAACCGCTTCAGCGCCAGGTCGCGCTGCGGCTCCCGCTCCAGCTCACGCCGTATGCGACCGGCCGCCAGCCCGGCGGCGTCATCCACCGCTGCGTAGGCGAAGCCCCGCCCCGCGCGGGGTCACACCAGGATTCCCTTCTCGTGCAGGCGGGACAGGATCGTCGTCACCGTCGTCCTGGCCAGGTCTCGCCCGAGCGCGGTGTTGATCTGCTGCAGCGTCAACGGCTCGGTGGCCTCCCACAAGATCGCCAGCACGTCCGCGACGAGCTCACCATGCGGGCGCCGCGCTTCCCGACCGTCCTCCACCATTCCGTTACGCCCCGCTCGTGTCCCCGACACCACGCCCGGTCGTGGGCCGGGTCCGGCTCGGTCCCTCCGGACGTGCGGAGGGAGCTCGGGGTCTGCGCCGGCTCAGGCGCGGAAGACGGCCTGAGTTGGCCATCGTCGATCCCTTGACTGTCGCGATGGGCGACCTACCCAGGCGGGAGAGGGCTGGCTATCGGAGCAGATCCGAGGCCGCGTTTCGCCAGAGCTCTCTTCCCTCCAGCACACCCGTCTGACCAGGCAGGTTAGGCCCGTGGTCATGGAGTAGCGGGCCGGGCGCAGTAGGGGCTTCAGCATTCAGCAAGAGGGTGTGTGCTGGCTACGCCCAGCATGATAGAACGGCTCGTCCCGGATTGTTCGATGTGTCGAACACGTGCGGGAAATTGTCACCTTCCGATAAATCTCGTGGAGTTGCCGTGTGCCTACACGATGCTGCTGCTCCCGCCTCATCTAGCCGCTGCGATGCAGCCGACAACGGGCGGGATGTTCCCGCAGAGATGTGAGGTGGGTGACAAGGCTCGAATACCGCCGGTCAGCGAGACAGCGAGTGAGATGCCCTGTCGTCGACGATGTGTGGTGTTGCAGCAGGAGGCGGGCGGCGTACCACCTATCCGGTGGCCGTCGACCTGGACGCGCCACGGGCGTCCTGGGGGCTGGATGCGCGATGTGCGCCTGCTCAAGCTGCCTTCCCCAGCGCTACAAACGGAAGTCGTGATCACATCGGTCACGTGAAGATCGTCCCAGGATGGTCGAGGTGTCTTCGTCGAGTCGCCTCGGTGGTCAGTCGGCTGTTGATCAAATTCACCCCGTCGACTGAACTTCACACTGCCGCGACGCGGGCATTTTCTTCTCGTACGCCGTCCATAACTCTGCTGCTGCGCGAGATTTCTGGCCGGGCGCGACCGCACCAGCCACCTTGCTGTCCGTCCTAGTGGCTGTGCGCTCCCTTGCCGGGACGTCATCCAACAGCAGCTGTATCCGAAAGGCGCCACGGCAACTCATGAGCACACCCAAAGGGCTTCAGGCGAATGTCCTGGGCACTTTCGACAGCATCGTCATGGCGGTAGCCGGCAGTGCCCCCGCCTACTCCCTGGCGGCGACCACTGCCGTGCTCGTCGGCACGGTCGGTTTCGCCGCCCCTGCCGCGCTGCTCTACTGTGCGATACCCATGTTCGGCATCGCGTGGGCTTTCAACTACCTGGGCAGGCTCGACATTAACGCCGGCGCCAGTTACTCCTGGGTGGCCCGTGCCCTCCATCCCTCTCTCGGCTTCCTCAGCGGTTGGGCGCTGGTGGTCTCGGCCACGATCTTCATGGTCGCGGGCTCGCTGCCGGCCGGCAGCATGACGCTGTCCCTGTTCGCCCCGGACCTGGCGGAGAACACCGCGCTGGCGACCGTGGTCGGCGCGGCCTGGTTCTTGGTGATGCTCGTCGTCGTGCTCAAGGGAGCGCGACTGACGGTCCACGCCCAGCTGATCATGTCCGGGATCGAGCTGCTCATTCTGCTGGCCTTCGCCGTAGCGGCCCTGTTCCATGACAACGCGGTTCAGCACTTCTCCTGGTCCTGGCTGGGCTTCAGCCACTTCGATGGAGTGCAGGGCTTCGCAGCCGGAGCGTTGATCGCGGCGTTCTACTTCTGGGGCTGGGACGTCACCAGCAACCTCAGCGAGGAAACCCGCAACAGCCGCAAGACGTCGGGACTGGCCGGCTTGGTTGGCCTCGCCGTCGTCTTCGTCCTGTTCGAGGTGTTCACAATCTCCGTGAACCTGCTGCTCACTGCCGAGGAAATCGAGATCAACAGCGCCAACGTCTTGGCCCTGATTGGCGAGCGCGTCTGGCCCGGTTGGGGCGGCAAACTGCTGATCGTCGCCGTCATGCTGTCCACCATCGCCACGCTGGAGACCACCCTCATCCAGGTGACCCGCACCCTATTCGCGATGGGCCGCGACCGCACCATGCCGGCCGCCCTCGGCGCCTCCCACCGCCGCTACCAGACGCCCTGGGTCGCGCTGTTGGTTGTCGGTGCGGTCGCCCTCGGCCTGTTCGTGGCGTCGAATGCACTTGGCTCGGTCGGCGACATCATGGAGAGCGCCGTGGCCGCCATCGGACTCCAGATCGCCGTCTACTACGGGTTGGCCGGAGTCGCAGTCGTCGTCGCCTACCGAAAGGTGCTGATGAGGACGCCGGCGAACTTCATCTTCGGCGGGCTGTGGCCGCTGACCGGGGCGCTGTTCCTGTTCTGGGTGTTCGTCGAGTCGCTGGGCGCACTCGACTCCACCGCCATCGGGATCGGCATCGGCGGTCTCGCCGTGGGCCTGGTCCCGATGTTCGTCTACCGGCAGAGCATCTACTACCGTCCAGACCGGCTCGACGCCGCAAAGACAGAACAGGTCAAACGAGAGTACGAAGGCATGGAGCCTGTGTCTGCCGCGTCCGCCGACGACACCATAGCCACGGACTTCTGAGGACCGACAGCCATGACGCCGGGAAGCAAGTCCTTCACTCCCGAATTCGATGCGACGCTCAGGGACCGGGACCTCGCGAAGGCGCGCGAAGACATCGCCATTGGCCGGTGGCAAGGCCTTCCCGAGCTGCTCCACTCCACCGGGCGCGACTGGGACCGCCGTACCCACCGGATGCGCCTGCTCGCCCAGTCCGCGGCCGGTACGACCATCGCCGAGGAGTGGTACACCGCCCGGCCCGGTGATCCGGACGCGCTGGTGCTGCGCGCGGATACAGAAGTGCTGCGCTGCTTCAACCTCGCTGTGGCTGCGGGGGACGCCGGCGCCGTCGGCCAGGACCGGCTGGACATGGCCCTACGGACCTGCCTCCGCGCGGCCGACGCACATCCTTACGACCCTGTGCCCTGGGTATCACTCCTCACCATCGCCCGGCTCTACCCAGGCGGGCACCCCCAATTCAACCGCTGGTGGAAGGAACTGCAACTCCGGGACCGGGAGAACAGGGAAGCGCACAACCAGGCGCTGCGCCACATGTCCGCTCGCTGGCACGGCTCACACGGAACCATGTACGACTTCGCCCGGGACACGGTGGACAGCGCTCCGCCAGGCTCGCCACTCGCCGTACTCCTTCAGATTGCGCGGCTGGAGGAGTACCGCTACCGCCTTGAACGTGAGGGCGACATGGCACTCTTCCTACGTCGGCATTGGAGTGCCGACGTGGCACTCGCCGATACCCGCCGCACCTGGGATACGTGGCTCGTCAACTGGGACGGCATCTACCGGGCGCAGGACGTCGCCGACTTCAACTACCTGCTGCACGCGACATGCGCCGGCGGACTGAACAGCGAAGCGGCGTACCTCTTCAAGCTGCTCGCCGGGCAGGCAACCGTGGTTCCCTGGTCCTATTTCGGCGACCCCGCGACCGTCATCACGAAGTGGCACCGCGCCGTCATGCGCTCAACCCGATAAGAGGTCCTAACAAAGGCGTTGGACGTGGCGGTGGGTGATGAGGCAGGTGGCGAGGCCGAGGAAGGCCTCGTGGATGTCGTCGCGTCGTTCCCATCGGATCCGTAGCCGGCGGAAGCCGTGAAGCCAGGCGATGGTCCGTTCCACGACCACCGGTAGACGCCGAGGCCGGAGCCGTGTGGGACTCCGCGGCGGGCGATCACGGGTTTGACGCCGAGCGCCCAGACCAGGCGGCGGTACTTGTCGTGGTCGTAGCCGCGGTCGGCCAGAACACTGTCCGGGCGTCTGTGAGGCCGGCCGACGAGGCCGGCGACCGACGGGATCTTGTTCAGCAGCGGCATCAGCTGAGTGACGTCGTTGCGGTTCCCGCCCGTCAGCGAGACAGCCAGCGGGACGCCCTGCCCGTCAACGATCAGGTGGTGCTTGCTACCCGGCCGAGCGCGGTCGACCGGGCTGGGACCGCTTTTGGGTCCCGCCGAGCGGCCCTGACATGGGAGGAGTCGATCACCGCCCGCGACCAGTCCAGCTTCCTTGCGACCCGCAGCTTCTTCAACAGCACCAGGTGCAGTTGGTCCCACACACCTGCCTCGTTCCACGCGGCCAGACGCCGCCAGCAGGTCATCCCGGAACCGAACCCTAGCTCCTGCGGCAGGTACTCCCACTGGATCCCGGTATGCAGCACGAACAGGATCCCGCAGAGTACCTGCCGGTCCGGCACCCGCGGACGGCCCTCCACCCGCTTCGGCGCCGGATCCGGAAGCAACGGCTCGACGAGCGACCACAATTCATCCGACACGATCCACGGCCGTGACTGGCGTTTCCCCACGACCAGACCAACGACCACCCGAACCGAAAGTCACATGATCAACAACTTCTGTTAGGGCCTCTTACTCCGCGCCTCGGATGGATCGAGGCACGGTTCGCATTGTTCCCTGAGCTTCGAACCCCGGGATTACTCCCAGCGCACGTCAGGGCGGGGACGGGCATCGAGTACTAGGCCGTCCGCCGGAGACCAGGGCCTCGAGCGCGGGGCGGACGGATGGGTGGAGCTCCCATTCGTGTCCGACGGCGCGCAGCACGACGGCCTCGTCGGTTCCCTCCAGCGCGGCCCGGGCGGTGGTGAGGGCCAGGGCCAGGCCGGGGTCGGCGGGGACGTCGCCGATGTGCGGGAGGGAGGGGGCCGGGCGGCCGGGGTCGCGGGCATCGAGGGAGGCGGCGAACTCCGAGACGACGTGGGGGTGGAGGGCCTCGGACACCTCCTTGCGCAGCTGCTCGGCGTAGGCGGTGTGCTCGGCGGGGCCGGCCACCGTGGGGACGTTCGCGCGCAGGGTGGGGGAGTGGAGGAGCTGTCCGGCCAGCCACACCAGGAGGTGGTGGCCGGTCGCCGGGGTCAGGCCGCACGTGAGGTGCAGGGAGCGGCCCTGGGTGGCGGCCACGGCGTGCCACCAGCCCCGCGGCACGTACAGCATGTCCCCGGCCTGCAGGACCACCTCGGCGAGCGGCGGCCCCTCGGGCTTCTCGGGCGCTTCGACGTCCAAGCGGAACTGGTTCTACTTCGAGGACCGGTTGATCGCCCACGCCTCGCCGGGCACCGCCAGCGGCACAGTGCCGGGCAGGGGCAGCCGGTTCACCGATGCTCCCCGCCGCCAGCGCGTCGGCGTCCTCGTCGGTGGACCAGCCTGGACAGCCAGTCTTTCCCCTCCACGTCGTTCGGTAAGGATCAGCACGGGGTCGTCGAGACCGATCGTGCGCGCCCGGCTGCGAGAGCCGACCACGGCCAGCGTGGCTGCGGAATGGGTGTCGGGGACACCGATCGTGGGCGAGAGACCTTCGATTCATCGCCCGCCGGTCGAACTGCAGATGCGCGCCGCGCGCCGGGACTGCTCGGGGGAATCCGGCTGCCGGGTCCTGGGCGCCACGCGCGTATTGAAGCCCACGTGGTCCACTCCGTCGGCTCGCGTCTTGATCCGGCCGACGAATCAGGCGCGCGTCGGCCAGCTCGGTCCCTCGATCGGCGCCAGTCGCACCGATCAGGCGCCCACTTCCGGTCATCGGCGTCGAAGCCCGAAGCCATGAGCGGCGTGTGCGGTGAGGTCTTCGTCGACGACGGCCAGGGTGAACGCGTGGCCGGCCGGGTCGGCGAAGCGCCGCAGGGTGGTCCGGCTGCCCGGCAGGCTGCCGTCGTCCTCCGCGGCCACCGGGCGCGCCCCCAGGGCCACGGCCTCGCGCTCGGCCTCGTCGAGGCTCCGCTGCTCCACGAGGATGCGCACGTGGGCCTGTTGGGAACCCTCCGGGAGCGGCCAGCTCGGCGGTATGTGGTCGGGGTCCCGGCGGACTCCGAGGACTACTCCGGTGTCGCCGGTGATGAGGAGGAGCTCCCCGTCGCCCGGTGCGGGTCCTGCCGAGGCGCCGAGCAGTTCGGCGTAGAACTGCGCCAGCAGCTCGGGCTCGGCGCTGTCGAGGACGAGAACGGCTGTCTTGGGTACGGTCATGCACCCCGTGTGCCCGGTGTCGGTGCCCGTACACGGGGCGTGCGTGGCCGGACGGCCGCGCTCGATTCCTCAGGAGCGGATGCGGAGTGCGACCTCTCGCTCCTGGTCGCCCGATACGGCTCCCATGTCCTCGACCGTGAAGTTGCCGACGAGCGCGGCCTGTACCCGCTGCACCGCACGGGGGCCTCCCTGGAGGGTGACGTTGACCGCGTCCTTCACCCGTACGGGTGCCGCCTGGCGCTCGGCCGGTTCGGCCGGCTTCGCCGCGTCGAGGATCGCGCTCCACACGGTCGCGGCCCGGCCGCCTTGCGCCGCTCCGCCCGTCCCCGGCTCCGCGAAGAAGGAACGTTCGAGCAGGTCGAGGACGGCGCGCGCGTCCTCCTCGGAGCAATCGCCGACCGCCACGACCACTTCGGCCACCGGGATGTCCTTGTCGTGTCCGTCCATCAGGGGGACCTCTCTCGTGCGTGCGGCATCGGTGCGGAGAACGTGAAAGGGGAATCCGGAACCTCCCCGCTCCGAACGTGCCACAGGGGGTGGGGGCCCGCATCATTTGCCTCGGCCTATGGGAGGGGGCGATGGCGTGGGGCCGCACCGGGAACACGACGCGGCCCCACGACGCCGGAGCGCCGGGGGGCCGCATCGTGGTCACCCGCGAGCCGCGAGGGACTCGGCGGGCGGCTTCAGGTCCTGTCGCGCTTGTCGCGCAGGGAGTCCTGGATGCCGCGGGCGCGCTCCTCGGTCTCGCTCAGGGCTTCCTTCGCCTTGCCCTTGGCCTGGTCCGTCTTGCCCTCAGCCTTCAGCCGGTCGCTGCCGGTGATCTTGCCTGCGGCTTCCTTGGCCTTGCCCTTCGCCTGGTCCATCTTTCCCTTGTCAGCCATGTGAACTCCTTGGTGGGATGCCTCAACTCGGCCCAAATTAGACGAAACCTGACTATTGCGCGCGGCGGCGTCGCTGGTTGCCGCGACGTCGATGACGGCGGCTACCAGCGTCCGCCGCCGCGCGCCGGGCGGGCCACGAAGCCGATGAGCCACAGCACCAGGACGGCGATCGCCACCCACCACAGACGGCACGGGCGGGGCGACCTGCAGGGGTACCTGCCGGCACGGGCAGCGTCAGTGCGTGCATGCCCTGGGACGCGCTCGACTGCTTCCGATCGGGTGACGCGCATATGGCACGCCGCCCGGCAGGCCCGCCGCCGCCGCGCGGGCGGGAGCGAGGATGCACGGCCCCGACCTTCTACGGATGGAGATCACCTGTGCTGGAACGCAAGCGGCTCAAGGGCAAGACCCAGGTCACCTTCGTACTGCCCGAGAACAGCCCCGAGGGGCCCGTCAGTGTGGTCGGGGACTTCAACCACTGGAACCCCGCCGCCCACCCCCTCGAACCCCGAGGCGACGGCACCCGCGCCGCGAACGTGGCCCTGCCCGCACACAACAGCCACTCGTTCCGCTACCTCGCCGCCGGTGACTACTGGTTCGACGACGAGACCGCCGACCACCACGACGGCACCAACAGCCGCATCCACACCTGAACCAGAAGCGCCCCTTCCGGGCGATCGGGTGAGGGCCATGCCGTGGCGCGGCCCCCACCAGCTGTGTCAGCGGTGACTAGCGGCGACCTCCCTGAGCGAGAGGTCGAGGTTGGTGGAGCACAGCACGTCCGGGGGCTCGACCGGTGGAGGTTCCACGGTTCGTGAGGGGAAGGGGATCACCTGCGCTTCGTGTTCTTCCTCGACGTCGTCCGCCTCTTCTCCTGCGGTGTGGTTCGGGACCGGCGCCTGCGTAGCCCGCTGGTGCCCTGCGGAGATCCCTCCTGGCTGTCCGCTCGCGGGCGCGTCCTGCCCTGCCTGCCGGTCTCCAGGTCAGGTGGGCTGGCAGCAAGCAGGAGAGACAGGAGAAGCCCGGCGGAACGGCTGGAGAGGACCTTCGCTGCCTGAATGAGCCGGTGGCGTTGCGCGACGGGTAGAGACAGGGCCACGCAGCCGATCTCGCCGTCGATGACGAGTGGGACCGCTACGCACACTTCGCCGTCGGAGTACTCCAGGAGGTCGAACTGGGCGGCGAGCGGGCCATGGTGGTCCAGGTTCTGGAAGAGCACGGTGCCATCGGTGATGGTGCGCCGGGTGAGGGCGATGGGCCGGTGCCGTGAGAGGTGGTCCATCCGCTGGACGAAGTCGAGCTGGGAGAGCAGGCTCTTGCCGACCGCAGTGGCGTGAGCTGCCTCGGTGAAGGCGACCCTCTGTTTGACGCCTGGGGTGCTCGGCCCGTCCGACCACCGGACGATGGACACCTCCCCGTGGCTGTAGGTGCTGATGTACACGGCCGCGCCGACGGCGTCCCGCAGGCCGGCGAGGACCTGGTCGATGACCTTCCCGGGCCGGCCGGGCTCGGACACCGCGATCAGCCGCAGCGCGGGCCCTGGTACGTATCCGCCGTCGGGGGTGCGCAGGGTCAGATGCTGCTGGCTCAGCCACACCAGCAGGCGTTGCATCACCGGGTGGGGAAGGCTGGTGGCCCAGGCGAGGTGCCTCTCGCCAACCGCCCGACCCGCACCGGCGATGATCTGCAGTACCTCAAGAACCCGCTGCGCGGACTGCCAGCGCCGCAGTGGCCGAGTGGCTGGTGGGACCTGCTGCGCCAGATGCGTCAGCGACGCGTGCCGCAGCGGAGCCGGGGACCAAGCTGAGCCGGGCTCCGGCTTCCGGTCTCGGGGCGCTCGCCTGGACGGGATGATGGTGGGGGCCGTTTCTACGGGCCGGGCATCCGGGGCGGCTCCCGTACGCCTGGGCTTGGGAATCCGGGCGGTGAACGTGCCGCGCTTGCGGACGGTCGCCAGGAGGGTCCGCACATCGGCGATGAACTCACCGTCCTGGTCGGGGACGGTGTCCTCGCGGTTGGCGAGGCCGATGTCGGCGAGGTCCCACCCGGCTTGCCGCAGAAGTGTCCGGGCGTCCTGGTGTCCCCACCGCGCGGCGCTCACGACGGTGGTGACGGCCTGAGGGGCGGCGTCCGGGCCCGACTGCCGCCACAAGGTCACGGCCAGGCGGAACGCGGCACCGGGGTGGCTGTCCTCATAGGCCCGCTTCAGCCAGTTCCTGGCCCGGTCCAGCTCACCGATCCGCAGTGCTTTCGAGCCGAGCCGGTAGCACGAGTTCGCGTGCAGGCGTCGTTCCAGTTCCTGCCCCCTCCACGTCTGCGGTGGTTCCCAGTCGCCTCCGGGCCGGTCCCAGAAGTCGGCTCCCTTCAGTCCGGACAGCAGAGCGGCAAACGCGGAAGGCTCCGCCGCGCCGGTGTCGCCCCGTTCGCTGTCGTTGCCGCTCACATCACTCACCTGTGTCCTCTTCCCGGCGCCGGGTCTTCCTGTGCCGATCGCGGATGTGGAGCTGGATCTGCTCGTCTTCCCTCAGCTCGGCTGCTGCCTTCGTCATCAGGGTCTGGATGCGGGCCGGCTCCCGCTTCATGCGTTCCGCGATGGCCTGGTCCTCCATGCCCTGGCTCCGCATCTCCGCGACGTCCCTGCGTTGTGTCCTCTTCATCCGCCTGATGGCGGGTATGACGAGCTCCTCGAGGGGGTCCAGGGGGGTGTGCGGCACGAGGCCCGCGTAGTCGCCGTGGAGGTCCGAGGCCCGGCTGGGGCGCGCGACGAATACGCGCTCGCACTCCTGGAGACCTGCCTCGTCGGCGGGCTCGGCCAGCTTGTCGTAGGCGTCGTTCGCCAGGTTGTTCGCGGTCTCCCGCGCATACGGCAGGGGGTTGCGGTCCCGCTTCTCGGGATCCCGCAGCCACACGACATAGGTCCGCACGAGGGCCTCGTGCGCCATGTCCTGCACTTGGGAGCGCAGCATCGATGCCGCTTCCACAGCCCCACCGCGATGAGGCGGGTCCACTCCCCACGCGCTTTTCGAAGAGCGTGCGCGCGGCCTCCTGCCAGGGCAGCTCCTCCTCATCCGGGCCGTCTACCACGGTCCACGCTCCGGCTCACGGGGATCGGAGGCAGGGCTGGCCACCAGGGCGGTCCAGACCGTCACCCGGCCGCCGCCCGACGACTCGTGCCGCACGATGACGGACCAACCGCAGCCGCACGCCGTACCGGGACTGCGCCCGGCCGGGGCAAGAGCCCCCTCGCGTCCCACTCGCCCGCGAGAAGCCCTTCCCCAGGCCCGGTACACGGCGAACACCACAGGGGTCACGCCGGCCACGGCCGAGATGAACCCGACCACGTCCAGGGCTGTCAATTCACGCTCCACATGTTCGTTCGGAGAGCAACGCATCCGCGTCACGTCTCTCTTACGGTGTGGAGGGCCTGAACTTTCCTGCCGCACGAAAGCGATCGGAACCGACGGATCCTGATCGACTCCTGCCTGATCCCGCCCGGTACCGGATGCGCGCGTGGCCTCCACTCGCGAACCCGCCGTCGGTCATGTCCGGGACAGGCCTTCACCAGGTCGTCGCGGGTCATATGCGAGCGCCCGGGCAGGTGGGCGGCGGCCGCCCTCTTGCAGAGGCCGGCCTTCGACAGGCTGCTCAGGTCTTCCCTCGGCGCGAAGCGGATCCGCTTCTTCGCAGCGCCGGTCTTGCCGGAGGAGGACCCGCCCGTACCGCTTTCGGTGAATCCCGGTACGTGGACGGCCCGGCCCGGGCAGCCTGGACGTCGGGCGGCCTGGCTTTATCGGCGAGAGTCGGGTTCTGGCACAGATCTTGGGGAGCCGTCGCGGAGCGTGATGTTTGCGTTCGATTGGGAGGATGACCATGGTTCTGCCTCACCTCTCGTTGCCTGGGTCTCGGGTCCCGTCGTCCGACCTGTGGTGGCTACAGAGTCATGTAAGGCTGCCGTGCTGCTGTCCTGTCTCAGGTAAGTCGGCGTATATCGGTCTAGAGCTCGGGCAGTCGGTCGGCTGGGGTGGGAGAGCGGTGTTCCTGTAGCCAGTAGAGGTAGATCTGTAGGTCCGTCTCCAGGCTTCCGAAGTCGGTGCCGCCAGCGATGTAGGCCGCGAAGTCCAGGGCACCCTCCACTGCTCGTTGGTTCGGGATCCACCGGTCGTACCGCTCCCACTCGTGCACCTGGTTTCTCAGGTACTCCAGGATCCGCTCCCGGTCCCGCCACCACTCCCGGACCAACTCCGGTGTCCACCGCTGGTCTCCGTCCCAGGCATAGCCGTCCATGGGGTCCGCCTCGATGGCACTGAGGACGTCCCTCACCTCGTCCGGTGTGCGCGGCTGGCGGTATACGTACTCAGTGAAGTACTGACCGCCGTAGTGGATGTGACGCGGTGCTTCGAGTCGACCTGTCGCGCAGTTATCGGTCTCGGCGCCGTACACCGGCCCGGGGACGTTGAGCCACAGGCGGTCCTCCCAGCGGCCGTTACAGCTCGGGTACACCTGGAACAGCACCGCCGCCGCGTCGAAGTAGAGCGTCATGAGGACAGCGTACTTTTACCCGGAGAGCTGAGAGTCGCAGCCTGAGCTGTGGCTGGCACCGAGTGAGCACCCTGTCGGGTCTGGGCGACCGAGCTCTGACCTCGAAGGTGCTGCCCAGCAGTAGAGCCACATTGGCGCGAAGGATTAGTGGAGCAAGATCATTTTGCAGAGTAGTTCGAATCCGGCTCGGCCGTAGAGCTGCCTCTTGATCTTTTTGATGCGGTTAACGGCGCCCTCGATGCTGCCGGAGCTCCAGTCGAGGGTGAGGCCGGCTGTTATGGCGTCAAGGTCCCGGAGCATGTGAAGTGCGAAGCCAGTGAGGCCGGGTAGCTGGCTGGCGTCGACTGCGTCGATCCAGGTGGGGAGTGTGGAGCCGAGGCGGTCGGTGAGTATCTCCCCGAAGTCCCGGACATGTCCGGCGGCCGTGTCCAGCTCGGGGCAGCGGGCCAGGACCTCCTTCAGGCTGGTGCGGTCGTCCTCGCTCAGCGCGGTGGGGTGCCGGGTGAGCCAGCCGGTCACTTGCAGCACAGTCGGCGGCCGGGGCGGCGGCCGGAGCCGTGCGCAGGGTGGCGATGTGGGCGCGAACCATCTGGTAGGTGACGGGCGCGTGGTCGGCGCGGAGTTCACCGTGGAGGCTGGTGACGCTGGTGCATCTCTCGGTGAAGCGCCGTTGATCCGCCACCCCGGCGTGGAGATCATCTGCCGGGACCGAGCAGGCGCCTACGCCGAGGGCGCCCGCCGCGGTGCCCCCAATGCCCTGCAGGTCGCTGACCGGTTCCATCTATGGCAGGGCTTCGGACGGGCCGTGGAGACCTGCGTCGCCGCCCATCGCGACTGCCTGCGATCGCCCGACGTGAGTGACCTTGGGCGAGCATCTCGTGGACCAGGGCGTGTGCGGCCTTCTTCCGCTCGGCTCGCTGGCCGACCGGCTCCGCGCCGTTCTGCGGCGGATCGGAAGCCGGTGGGGTGTCCTGCGACAGCGTGCCGCTGGGCATCGGGTTGCGCACGGCCAGACCTACTCCACCGTCTTGACTAGATGATTGAGTCCAAGGGCTCGTAGCCGTAGGCCGCCAGCGAGTGGTATCGCATGTCGCTGCCATCGCTCGCCCCGCGCTTGCAAGGCGTGTCTGTTCATCCTGGCGGTCAGCGGAGATCATGCGACTCATGCTTCAGTAACTCGGAGGACGTCTCGGTCGGGGCCCCGCTGAGGAATGGCCTTGAGTCTCCAGTGACTGGAGACAGCAGAGTGGGGGACATGGACGTTACGACCCTCTACTCAATCGGGGAGCTCTCCCGGCGGACCGGCTTGTCTGTGAGGACCATCCGGTTCTACTCCGATTCGGGGGTGGTAGCGCCGACCACCCGTAGTCCCGCCGGCTATCGGCTCTACGACCTCGACGCACTGCTTCGTCTGGAACTCCTCCGCACGCTGCGCGAGCTGGGCATGGACCTGCCCACGATTCAACGGGTACTGGACCGCGAGCTCTCGATGGCGGAAGTCGCCGCGGCGCACGCCGACGCCATGGACGTCCCGATCCGAATGCTGCAACTGCGTCGGAGCGTTCTGCGCGTCGTGGCCAGCCGCGGGTGTCGGCAGTTGGTGATCAACGGCTGCGGAGATGTTGACGAGTTTTGGACGGCGCTGCTGACGGCTGAGCCTGTTGCCAGACCCCGGAGAGTGAGGGGGAGGCATGAGATACTTGATCATGCCTGTGACTAACCCGTGGCTGGCCGGCCCGTCACCGAAGAAGCGCCTCGATCGAGATCGTTTGGAAGAGCGGATACTCAATCTGCTGTCGTCGCAGAACATGTGCGTGCTCGCGACGGCAGGGCCGGAAGGGCCGCTGGCGACGCCGGTGCGGTACTTCCACCTCGACTTCGCGGTGATGTTCTCCACGGCTCCCGGTTCGCCGAAGATGAGGAACCTCGCCGCTGACCCAAGGGTGTCGGTGGGGATTTTTGCGCCGCTGGTCGGACAGGCCAGCAGCCGAGGTGCTCAGCTCTTCGGGCGGGCTCGCGTGCTGTCCGAGGACAACCCCGATTTCGAGCACTACTGGCCGGCGTTCCGCTGGCAGTCCGATCATGTCGAACGGTCGCGTTCTCTCGATGAACCAGCATCGGGACCTCTCGTGGTAATCGAGGCCGAGCGGATCGTCTATACCGAGCACTGGCTGCGGCGCGAGGGTTTCGCGCCGCGTCAGTTCTGGACCAAGCCGGGCCGGTAGTCCGGCATCCCTGGTCGGCTGTCTGGGCGTTCAGCCCGCCTTGGCCGATTCTTCGGCGCGGGCTCGGGTGCTGGCGAGGCGGTAGGAGTCAGTGCCGGTCTCGATGATGGTGCCGTTGAAGGTGAGGCGGTCGACGATGGCCGCGCAGAGGCGGGGGTCGGTGAACGTCTTGGTCCAGCCGCCGAAGGACTCGTTGGAGGCGATGGCGACGCTGTTCTTCTCCTCGCGTTCGGTCAGGACCTGGAAGAGGAGTTCGGCGCCTCGGCGGTCGAGCTCCATGTAGCCGAGTTCGTCGATGCAGAGCAAGTCGTGCTGTGACCGGGAAGGTTCGCCGGGTTGTTCCTGGTGCTGGTTGGAAATGAGTTCTCCAAGCAGCGTGGGGAGGCGGGATGGCGAAACCGGTCCGGGTTCGCGGGCTGACGGAGCAGGAGGGCCAGAAACTCCAGCACATCGTCCGGCGGGGCAGCACGAGTTCGGTGCGGTTCCGGCGGGCGATGATGCTCCTGGCTTCGGCCTGCGGCAGCACGGTCCCGGTCATAGCTCGCCTGGTCCAGGCGGACGAGGACACCGTCCGCGATGTGATCCACACGTTCAACGAGATCGGGCTCGCATGCCTGAACCCTCGGTGGGCGGGAGGCCGTCCCCGCCTTCTCGACCGTGACGACGAGGACTTCGTCGTCCAGACGGCCACTACTCGTCCAACCGTGCTGGGCAAGCCCTTCACCCGCTGGTCGATCCGAAAGCTCGCCGCTCACCTGCGCAGGAACACTGCCCGGCCCGTCCGGATCGGCCGGGAGGCACTGCGGTGCTTACTGGCCCGCCGCGGGATCTCCTTCCAGCGCACGAAGACCTGGAAGGAGTCCCCGGATGCGGCCTTCGACGCGAAGCTCGCCCGGATCGAGTACGCGATCAACGAGCGGCCGGACCGCACGTTCGCGTTCGACGAGTTCGGGCCTTTGGGAATCCGCCCCACCGCCGGCTCCTGCTGGGCCGAGCAGACCCGGCCCGACCGCCTGCCGGCCACCTACCGGCGCACCCACGGAATCACCTACTTCCACGGCTGCTACTCGGTCGGCGACGACCAGATGTGGGGGATCAACCGGCGCCGCAAGGGCATCGACCACACCTGGACCGCGTTGAGAACGATCCGGGCCGCCCGCCCGGACGGCGCCCCGATCTACGTGATCCTCGACAACCTCTCCGCCCACCTCAACTGGAAAATCCGCAGGTGGGCGGCCCGGAACAAGGTCGAGTTGTGCTTCACCCCGACCTACGCCTCCTGGGCCAACCCGATCGAAGCCCACTTCGGACCCCTACGGCAGTTCACCCTGGCCAACTCGAACCACCCCAACCACACCGTCCAGACCCGGGCCCTGCACGCCTACCTGCGCTGGCGCAACCAGAACGCCCGCCACCCCGACGTCCTCGCAGCCCAACGACGCGAACGCGCCCGCATCCGCAGCGAAAGAGGCATCCGCTGGGGCGGCAGACCCCTACCCTCCACGGCCTGACCGCTCAACCCGGCGAACCTTCCCGGTCAGCACTAGATCGAGACCCAGTATCGCTGGCCTCGGTCAACTAGAGCTGGTCCCCTACCGACGCCTTCGGAGGGTGCACCCCGCCACCGTCTTTCGCGTCTTGCGCACACGAACGCCCGTCTTCGGACTGATTGTTGGGGATCAGAAGCACTCCGCCAACCCGCTCAGGGTGCTCGACGGTAAGCCAGTCGTCACCCGTGCGGGTTCCGTCTGGCTTGGACCACGCAGTGGACGAATAGATCGTCTTGCACATCAACGCCACACGCTTTTCGTCGACCGCGCAGGCCTGCACCGCAGGCCCGATCGCCCCCTCGGCAACGCCGTCAAAACGGTAGTGGAAGTGCGCCAGATTCCCCTCGTAGGGCGTCTGCGGATGGGGCTCGAGTCGCCACTCAACGACCTTGGCCGTAACCCCGATAGGACGCTCGGACGTGTCCACGACCTGAACCGAGGCCCCAGCTTCAGCGCGCTCCGCCATCCGGTCGGTACAGCCCCAGACGGCCGAACAACCGGTGAGGGCGAAACCAACCAAAGCCAACGGAACAACGACAAGAACCCGTACGGAAAGCACTCGGACGACCTCCAGCCAGATGGAGCCGAGCAGTCTATAGCGCTTTCGGAAGAGCGGGTCGGGAGCTCCCGGCGGCCAAGCCGCACCGGTAGCGACACCTCCCGCCAAGCACGACCAAACCCTTCCCCTACCTAGTGTTCTGCGCCAGAAATCTCAGGGTTAAGTCTGTAGCCTGTTGTCATGTCGCCAGGTCCTCGTGCCGTCGAAGTCCGCCTGTCGGATGAGGAACGCGCCGAGTTGTCCCGCTGGGTGAGTGGGGCGGTGGCGCCGCGGTTCGCAGAGCGGGCGCGCATCGTGCTGGCGTGTGCAGGCGGGGCGCCGAACGCGCAGGTGGCGGTCGAGGTCGGCGTGACCGTAGCGACGGTGAGGAAGTGGCGCGGGAAGTTCGCCGCCGATGGGTTGGCCGGACTCGAGGATGCCGCCCGAATCGGTCGGCCGAAGGCCGATCTGGTTCTGAGTGCGGACGAACGGGGCCAGTTGGTCCGATGGGCCCGGCGCGCGAAGACCGCCCAGTTTCTGGCACTGCGGGCGAGGATCGTGCTGCGTTGCGCGGAGGGCGGGACGAACAGGCAGGCCGCGGTCGAGCTCGGTGTGGATGCCTCGACCGTCGACCGCTGGCGCAGTCGTTTCATCGCCCATCGCCTTGAAGGCCTGGTCGATGAGCCCCGTCCGGGCCGGCCGCCCTCGATTCTCCTTGACCAGGTCGAAGACGTGATCGTGGCGACTGTCGGCGTACAAGTGAACGTGCACCACCTCGTACGAATGAGAGTGCACCGTTTTTGATGCGTTGAAAGGCCGGGACCGGGAGCCTGCTGTCGTCGGTTGAGGATCGGCGGAGGGCGGCTGACAGTGGTGTTGGACCCGCATCGGTGGCTGGAGCTGAGGCGGTTTCGCGGGCTGTACGAGTCCGGTGCGATGAGCCTGCGGGAGATCGCGAGGGAGACCGGGCTGAACCGTCGCACGGTCGCCAAGTATCTGTCGGGTGAAGTTCCGGTTGCGCCGCCGAAGAGGGCTGCGAACGGTCAGCCGCGTCAGCGGGTGGTGGACGAGGTCGCGCCGCTGATCGATGCGATGCTACGGGCCGAGATCCTGCTCAAGGGGGCGGTGATCCACGAGCGTCTGGTGGCGGAGTACGGATTCACTGGCAACTACCAGCGCGTGAAGATGTACTTGCAGGAGGCCAGGCCGCGGATCGCGGAGGAGCTGGGCATCAGCCCGGGTGAGCTGGCCGGCCTGCACCGCCGGTTCGAGGTGGTGCCCGGAGCTCAGGCCCAGGTGGACTGGGGGGATGAGGGCAAGATCCTCGCCCATGTCGGGATCCCGAAGGTCTACTCGTTCCACATGACGCTGTCGTACTCGCGGGATCCGTTCTGCTGCTTCACCACCAGCCAGGACCTGGCCACCTTCTTCGACTGCCACCGTCAGGCGTTTGCCCATTTCGGCGGTGTCCCCATGTCGATCGTCTACGACCGGACCAAGACCGTGGTCCGCCGGCATGTCGCCCCTGGTGAGGCCGTTCCTCTGCATCCGGAAGCAGTTGCGTTCGCTGGGCACTACGACTTCGACCCCGACGTCTTGGCGGCTTACCGGCCCACTGGAAAGGGCCGGGTCGAGCGCCAGGTCCTGATCGTCCGTGACCACGTCCTGGCCGGACGCGCCTTCTCCTCGACCGAGGAGATGAACGCCGCTTTCACCGCCTGGGTTCCGCTGCGGCGGGCCAAGGTTCACGGCACCCATGGCGAGGTCATCGGACTGCGGGCGGTCCGCGATCACATGGCCCTCCGCCCACTGCCGGCCACTCCATACGTGGTCGCCCAGCGGCACCTCCGCTACATCGGCAAGGACTGCCTCGTCGCCTTCGAAGCGAACCTCTACTCGGTGCCGGCTCTACGGATCTGCCCGCGGCAGCTGGTCGAGATCAGGGCCACGAAGTCCCAGGTCACCCTGCATGCCACCACACCCGACCGCCGGGGAGAGACCCTGCTGGCCAGCCACCCGAGGGCAGTTGGCCGCGGGGCCCTGGTCGTGGACGAGCGGCACTGGGATGGTCTGTCCACCGGAGCCGGCCGCCGCGTCACGGCGGGCGGAGACCTGCCCGCACCCCGCCGGCCGGACAGCGGGTCGGAGACGGGATCGCTGTTGGCCTTGCTGAACCGGGCCGCGGCCACCGAGGTCGAGGTCGGCCGACGGCCGTTGTCGGTCTATGACGAGCTGACCGGCACCCGCCCCTTCACCACCCACCCGAGCACGAAGGAATCGTCTTGAGCGAGCTGGTCTCCACCCGCATCCGCAGCACGGCCGGCAAGCTGGGCCTGACCCACCTGGCCGAGGCCCTGACCCAGTACGCTCAACGGGCCGACGAGGCCAAGATGGGCTACCTCGACTTCATCGACCTGGTCCTCTCCGAAGAACTCGCCGTCCGTGACGACCGCCGATTCCGCCAGAGCCTGCGATTGTCGAAGCTGCCGCACCACAAAACGCTCGATGACTACGATTTCTCGTTCCAGCCCGAGCTCGACCCCCGCAAGGTCAAAGACCTCGCCACCCTCTCGTTCGTCGAGGCCAAGGCCAACGCGGCCCTGCTCGGGCCGCCGGGGGTGGGCAAGACACACATCGCCGTCGCTCTCGCGGTTGCGGCCTGCCGGGCTGGCTACTCGATCTACTTCACCAGCCTCGACGACATGGTCCGCAACCTCACCGCCGCCGAGTCCGCAGGACGCCTGACCAGCAAACTCGGCAGCTACCTGCGGCCGGCCGTCCTCGTTCTGGACGAGGTTGGATACCAGCCCCTCGCGCGAGCCGAGGCGAACCTGGTCTTCCAGGTCATCTCAAAGCGATACGAAAAGGGCTCGATCATCCTGACCTCGAACAAGACCTTCAGCGAATGGGGGCAGGTGTTCGGCGACGAGGTCCTGGCCACCGCCATCCTCGACCGCCTCCTCCACCACTGCGGAGTCATCTCCATCAACGGCCCAAGCTACCGCCTCAAGAACCGGCTCGCCGCAATCGAAGACGAACGAGACGACGCAGCCTGACCAAGTACCCGGGCAGCCCCGTTCCACCTGAGCTACTGACCTTGCGGACGCGATGTCGTCAGGTTGGCGGTTGCGTATGCGTCAGCCACAGTGAAAACACGGGTACAGCGTGGGCACTCCGCTTGGCCGAAGAGGTAGGTGATCCCGTCAGCCAGATCATCCTGTCCGTCTCGGATCGCCTTCTCGTATATCCACCGCCCTGTGTCACTGAGGTCCGTAGCGAGAGCGGGCCGCAGAGGACGTCGATCCACGTCACCCAGGTCCCAATCTCGGACCGCCGAGTAACGTCCGTACTCGCCCACGGCGACGGTGACTGCGATGGTGCAGTTCGGGCAGGGCAGGTGATAGAAGTCGTCGGTGAAGTCCCCCAGGGCAGCACTCCAGAGCCCCTGGCCCTCGGCGGCGAGGAGATCGCGGAAGATGCGGAGGTAATCGGCCGGCTGCGACTGCAGGTTCCGGTCCAGTAGCGTCCGCAGTTCCGCGACTGTGTCGGCGCAGTCCGCGAGCCGCGCGTCACCATCGTGCTCCTGCCTGGTGCCACGCACGATTGCTCCGGCCAGGTCCAGAGCCTGGGGGCTCTTGCGGGCGAGCTTCACCAGGCGCGGCAGGGCCGCGAGGCTCGCGGGAAACACGGTCTCGCCGTGGAGGCACAACCGGTCCCAGAGTTCGTCCCATGCCTCCGAGCCTTCTTCGCCCTCCACCTGGTCGATGAGCATGGACACCCTCTCGGCGGGCCCGTGAGAGTCATGCACCTGCGTCCAGTTCACCATCCGCGCATTCAAGCGTGTGGAGTCAGGGCGTGACCAGTTCCCAGCATCTGCGGTCCCCGGGCTCTTCCCTCGTCGGACAGGCTCCCATCGCGCCGACCCCACTCGCTGACACTGGTGCAGATATCTCCGTACTCATTGGCGCACCTACGAGCTCGTAACACGATCATGAGTCGGGCTTGTTGAGGCGTCGCCAGCAGATGAGGCTGCAGGCAAGGGAGACGAAGGTGTCGTGGAGTTCAGTGCGGCGTTCCCATCGGACGGCGAGTCGTTTGAACTGGTGGAGTAGAGCGAAGGTCTGCTCGACGACGTAGCGGAGCTTGCCCATGCCCTTGATGTTCGGGGCTCCTTTGCGGGAGATGACGGGCAGGATCCGGCGTTTGCGCAGCTCTTTCCGGTTGGGGTTGGAGTCGTAGCCCTTGTCGCCAAGCAGGGCGTCCGGGCGCCTGCGGGGCCGGCCGGGGCGGCCCGCCACTGGCGGGATGCCGTCGACCAGGGCGAGGGTCTGGGTGACGTCGTTGACGTTCGCCGCGGTTGTGATGACTTTGAGCGGGGTGCCACGGCCGTCGCAGATCAAGTGGTGTTTGCTGCCTGTTTTCCGCCGGTCGACCGGCGACGGACCGGTGTCGGCTCCCCCTTTTTCGCCCGGATGTGAGAGCCGTCCACGCACGCCCTCGACCAGTCGAGCCGGCCGGACGCGTTCAGCTCGGCGAGCAGGATCCGGTGCAGCTGGTCGAAGGCTCCGGCCTGCTGCCACCGCTCCAGGCGCCGCCAGCAGGTCTGGCCCGAGCCGAACCACAGCTCAGGCGGCAGGAGTTGCCAGGCGATGTCATTGCAGAGGACGTACAGGATGCCCTGCAGACACAATCGGTCGGCTACCGGCCGCGGCCCTGGCGACCTCGTCGGCCAAGGCGGCAGCAGCGGCTCGATCAGTGCCCACAAGTCGTCGTCCACGATCCACGGCCGAGTACTCACACCACCACGAACGGCCGAATCGTCACACCGGTCACGGCTGACCAGAACATCTCATCAAGATCGTGTTACGAGCTCATAGGGTGACGGGGACGAGAGAAGATGCACCATGGATCCCCGCATATCCCGCCTGCGTCGCAAGCTGGCCGCGATCCCGTTCCAACCGTTGCGCAGCCATTCCTTCGGGGAAGAGCAACACGAGTTTCGCCTCGGTCCGAAGCTGGCGGAAGCACGCGTCGCTGGGTTTGAGGCCGAGCACAACATCGTCCTACCCGACACCTATCGGCAGTTCCTCATGCACCTCGGAGGCTCAGGCGCGGCGCCGTTCTACGGCCTCATGCCGCTGGAGCGGTGTTCCCTGCTGGTCATGAATCCGCGCGGAGAACCAGGGGCACCACGCGGCTTCAGCGGCACAGGATCTGAGACCCACGGGCGCGATTTCTTCCTCCACATCATCGAAATGGGCTGCACCGACGTATGCGTCATCGCGGTGACCGGTCCCCTCACCGGCCGCGTCCTCATCGGCAACGGCGACGGGTATTGGGGTCCCAACGTCTCCTCCGCCACAGACTTCCTCGACTGGTACGAACGTTGGCTCAACCACATGAGTGCCGGACGCGACAACCGGGCCCTGGAACTCACCTCACCCCGGCTCCGCGCCCACCCCAACCGCCATCGCATGGCCCCGAAGATCTGACTGTCCGTAACAACTCCACGGAATGTGGCTCTGTCGCTAATTTGGGGGTAACGGCCTCTTGATCATGGTGAGAGCAGGATGCGGCGTCGTAGGAGATCGAAGTTGGCGCGGCCGTACATCTGTCTCTTCAGGAGCTTGACCCGCGTGACGTTGCCCTCGACCGCTCCGGAAGTGTAGGTCGTGGTGAGGGCGGCCTGGATGGCCGCGCGGTCGCGTCGCATGCCATTGGCCAGGGTGCGGAGTTCGCGTTGTCCATCGAGGCGGACGTCGGCCATCCAGACGTCGAGAGCGAGGTGTTCACTGCGGCGGTCGCGGACCATGAGTGCCAGGCGGCGTGCGTAAGCGACGGTCGTCGCCAGCGCTGGGTTCCGCTCGCACAGCTCGTCGAGACCCTTTCGCTCAACATCGTTGAGGCGCTCGGGTCGGCGCATGATCCAGTCGGTGACCCTGCGGACGGTCAGGTGTGGCAAGGGGGCGGTGAGTGGGATCGCGCCGTGGCGGTAGGGCTTCAGGTGCCGGCGGACGGTGTTGACGTTGCCGCGGTAGCCCAGCCGCTGGATTTCCCGGGTGAGCGCGGAGGCGTTGGTGCAGCCTTCCATCCAGCGATGGTGCAGGTAGAGGCGGTAATCATCGATCAGCGCGGGTCGATGAATGGCCGCGAGGAGAAGCTCATCGACTTCTGCGGCGTGCGCGAAGCGGTTGACTGTGCCGCGGCTGAGCCGCAGGTCGCGTGCGATGGCGCGAAGGCTGTCGCCACGTTGGATGCGTTCGTGGATCTGTTGGTGGCGTTCGCGGGTGCGGGCGACCAGAGGTCGTGGCCGCCCGTTGAGGTCCAGCTCTTCGCGGTCGCGGCCCTCGGAGGCCGGGCCGTCGTCGGTCCGGTCATCGTGTGAGGTGAGAGGCTGTCGCAGGTCAGCGCGATGCCGTCCGATGACCCGTTCGACTGCTTGCGCCAGGTTGTTCAGGAGGTGCCAGGCATCGGCTACCTGCATGGCCTGCGGGGCACCGACCTGGGCCCCGTCTCGGTAGGAGCCTGCACGGTCACGGCAGACGATCCGGACCTCAGGATGGTTTTGCAGCCAGGACGCGAAAGTCGCTGCGGCCCGGTCGGCCAGGACGTCGATCGGGCGGTGGGTTGCCATGTCGATGAGGATCGTCGCGTAGGTCCGTCCCCTGCGAACGGCGAAGTCGTCGACGCCGAGATGCGGCACCGATCCCGACGAGGGGAGCGGCAGCTTACGGATCAGCCGGAGCAGAGTGTCCTTGCAGGTGTCGATGGTCATGCGCTGGAACAGGCGAGCGCCTGGCCGGCCGCCCAGGAACAGGGCCACGTCGGTGAGCTGGGCGGTGAGTGCGTCGGTGCGGCGTGCATGGCGATGCGTCAGGCCCGGTATCTGTTCGGCGAACGTCCGGCGGTCACACTGCTCGTTCCCGCAGACGAGTCGACGCGCCCGTAGCTCGATCCGCACACGCCGGCCGGCGACCGGACGATCCGCCAGAGTCCGCTGGTAGTAGCAGTGCACTCTCGAAGATCTCCGCCCGCATCCGGGACAGGCCGCCGACACGGCCCTTGATCGCACGGCGACCCGGACCTCCACATCCGTCAGAACCAGCTGGTCGATCTCCACTGCGACACCCGGCAGAAGAAGATCCCCGACCTGAACCCCACCCATCACACCGGATAGTTGCCCAACTACCCCCAAATTAGCGACAGAGCCCGGAATGTGAGCCAGAACCCGACTTCGGAAGGCACTGTGGTCCGGCCCTGTTCGATCGCGGCAGCAGTGCTCGCGCCTCAACCTCCGCAGGCGTCGCGCCGGCCGATGCCGCCCCTCCACACCATCGAACACGGTTGCGGCGGCTGGATGCGATCCTGGACCCATGAACCATCTCGGCGAGGCGCACCTGCGCACCTGGACGCTGTACTTCATGGCTCTCCTGGCAGCCGAGGCCCAAGATCAGCTTGCCTGGCTGGGTGAGCGTGAACTGGAGACGAAGGACGTCGTCGAAGAGGTGGAGTTGCTCTGCCGTGTCTCCGAAGAACTCACGGGGCGCGGAGCCTTCGAGCCCGAGGATCTGCGTAATTTTCGGGCCATCGAACGTCGCCTCGGCAAGATCGATGCCACCTGCCGCGTCGGCCTCTGGGACAACGCTCTGACCACGGATCCAGCGTGGGACGACATACGATCTCTCGCCCGCCAGGTCCTCCTGACAAGGCTGGGCGACTGGCGTCAGCCACTGCCACGTGCCGTGCCCCCACACGCAAGCGATCACTGAGCGCGTCCAGGCGGCCTCTCGGGTCGCAACTCAGACAGCGTTCGAATTCCGAGTAGGCTCTGGTGCCTTCCGAAGTCGTGAACATCTGCTGTCCGTTCTCGGTTCTGGCACAGATCTTGGGGAGCGGTCGCGGAGAGCGACGGTGCCGTTCGATTACAGGGGGAGGGGCGCGAGCCCAGGGCCCCCTGTTTCAGTGCCCCTTTGGTCGCTCATCCGGCACTCATCGGTCGCATGGGCACAGGATCCGGTGTGCGTCGATCAGTGTGAAGGTGTCTTCGCTCCAAGAGCAGACCTCAAGCCACGCCAGATACCCGTCCTCGGCGAACACCAGAACCTCGCCGGCGGTCTCTCCGTCCGCGCCGAACAGTTCCATGTCGACCACCACCTGCGTGCCCGTAAGCGCGGGTGCAGGTGAAACACCGTCCGCATCGAGACTGAAGTACGTCGAACCGCAGCCGCACGCACAGCACTTCTCCAGTCGGAGATGCCGCATCTGCCGATGCAGCGCGAGACCTGGGTCCACCACCATGCTCAAAGCGGTGTCCAGTACGTGAGCAACGTCGGTAGGCAACGCTCTGGTCATGTCTGCAAGGTATCCGACCTGCGCAGTACTTCTCGGTTCTCGCGCAGCTCTTGGGGAGCGTCTCGTCGTGCTACTGGAGCAGGATCATCTTTCGGAGAAGTTCGAATCCGGCGCGGCCATAGAGCTGCCGCTTGATCTTCTTGATGCGGTTGACGGCTCCCTCGATACTGCCGGAGCTCCAGTTGAGAGTGAGACCGGCTGTCACTGCGTCGAGGTCTCGGAGCAGATGGAGTGCGAAGCCGGTGAGGCCGGGTAGCTGGCTGGCGTCGACGGCATCGATCCAGGTGGGGAGTGTGGCGCCGAGGCGTCCGGTGAGGATCTCGCCGAACTCGCGGACATGCCTGGAGGCCGTGTCAAGTTCAGGGCAGCGGGCAAGGATGCCCTTCAGTCCGGCGCGGTCATCTTCGGTCAGGGCGGTGGGGTGGCGAGTGAGCCAGCCGGTCACCTGCCGCACCGACGGCGGCCGCGGTGCCGCGTCGGCCGGAGTCCTGCGGAGGGTCGCGATGTGGGCGCGGACCATCTGGTAGGTGACGGGCGCGTTGGCGGCAATGAGTTCGCCGTGCAGTCCGGTGACGCTGGTGCATCCCTCGGCGAATCGCCGCTCCAGGTAGGGCTTGTAGGGGTCCAGCCTGCTGGACCGGGGCCGGCTCTCGCGAAAGGTGTCCTGCCAGCGTGCGGCGTTCGCGTACCGGAGCACGGTGTTGAGACCCCAGCCCAGGTGCCGAGCAATCGCCCGGCGTGAGTGGCCTTGAGCGAGGAGCTCGTGGACCAGGGCGTGTGCTGCCTTCTTCCGTTCGGCCCGCCGGCCGACAGGTGCCGAGTCGTCCTGCGGCCGAGCGGGGTCGGGACGGGTCGCGCCTGGCAGTGTGCCGGTGGGCGACGGGCTGCGCAGGCAGTCGCGGTGGGCGGCGACGCAGGTCTCAACGGCTCGGCCGAGGCCCTGCCACAGATGGAACCGGTCGGCGACCTGCAGAGCGTCGGGGGCGCCGCGGCGGGCGCCCTCGGCGTATGCGCCAGCTCGGTCCCGGCAGATGATCTCCACGCCTGGGTGCTGGATCAGCCAGGCGGCCAGTGGCCCGGCTTCGCGGGTCGGGAGCACATCGACCACGCGATGGTCTTCGACGCTGGTCAAGACGGTGGAGTAGGTCTGGCCGCGACGGATCGCGAAGTCGTCCACGCCCAGCACACGCGGCGTGCTGAACTGTGGATCGGGCAATGCCATGACCCTGCGTAACAAGGTCATCCGTCCCGCGCCGAAGCCCAACTGGGCGGCCAGCCGGGCCCCGGCCCGCCCGGCCAGCGCGAGCCCCACCCGCTCCAGGGCGCGGTTGAGCCGCGTTGTGAACCGTGCGTGAGGGACGGCCAGCCGTGAGAACGGCTCGGCGAACGTCCGGCGCGGGCAGTCCGCCGCTCCGCAGATGAAGCGCCGGACCGTCAGCAGGATCACGAAGCCCTGTTCAGCGAGCGGAAGGTCTTTCAGCCTGCGTTGGTACCGGTCGTGGACTCGGTCCGAGAAGCGACCACAGTCCGGACATGCCGCCCCGGCCGCGCGGCCTCTCGCCATCACCTCGACTGTGCCGAACGCGGCCGTCACCGCCTCGACGTCCACATCGCCGATCCCGTCGAACACCAGCGAGTCCCACAACGGTGCATCGGTCTGCATGACCAGCACCATCACCGCCCACAACCGAGCGCAGCAGCGGCAGGCAAGCACCTGAGGGAGCGTCAATTCCGATCGACGGATGCCAAGGCGTACGCGGTCTCACGCGAAGCGTCTCCTCGCAATCGAACAGCGGGGTAACGCTCCGCGACGACTCCCCAAGATCTGTGCCAGAACCCCGTTCTCATGAACAAAGCCAGGTAATAGGCGATCATGGCCATGAGGTCGATGAACCGCTGGTCGCGGACGTGAGCCGTCAAGACGAACTCAAGCCCGTGACCGTCCTTCTCCATGGCGGCCCAGCATCCGGCGGTCACATAGGCCCAACTGTCGCTACGCGGACCAGGGCCCACAACGAGAACCCGCAGGTCGGACACGATCTCGCGCCGGTCCGACCCAAGGTCGCGGACAACGACCTCTACAGAATGCCCCTCGAAGAACGCCCGGACATGTGCCTCAACGGCCTCTGCGGCCACCACCCTCGCATCATCACCGCGCGATCATGCCAGACCTCAATCAACCGGCCCGACTGCTCACCCAGCGTCATGAGCCGTGGGCATCTACCCCGAATACGCGACACCGGAACATGCGGGCCTACCAGTCCCGAGGGCCTGTGAGCAACCAAGCCGACCAGCATCGCGGCACGGCCATCTGGGGCCTCGTCGGCCGCGGTGGACGGTCAGAAAGTCAGGTTCCAGAGCGAATCAGGCGGACCTTCCAGTTCTTCATCCGTGAGAAGACGTGCTCGACCCGGGCCCGAGCCCTGCGGTGGACGGCGTTGTCGGCTTCCTGCTCGGGCGTGAGGTGGTCCTGCCCGCGACGGCGCCGGTGCGGAATCAGGGCGCCGGTTCCCTGGTAGCCGCCGTCCGCTAGGACCGGCGCGTCCCGGCAGGCCCGGTCGACGCCCGACTCGGTGAAGGCCCGGCAGTCGTTGCGGTTGCCAGGCAGGGGCAGGCCGACAGCGACCGCCAACCGGCTGTTGGCGTCGATCACCACCTGCTGGTTGGTCGAATACCGGTAGTTCTTGCTGGAAGCAGCGATCGTCCTGTCCCGGGTGGGCACCAGGGTGCCATCCACGATCAGCACGGTGTCCTGCCGCGGCCGACGCGCAGGCGAGATCGCCAGCAGCGGTGCAAGGTGGTCCAGCACCCGGTCCGCAGCCGACTTCGAGATCCCGAACAGCGGCGCGACCTGCCGCAACGTCAGGTTGGTTCGCCAGTACGTGGCCACCAGCAGCACCCGATCCTCCAAGCAGAGCCGCCACGGCCGGCCACGCTGGACGTCACCGCCACGACGGCGGACCAGCGCGACCAGCTTGCGGAACTGCGCCTCACTCAACCCCGAGAACGGCTCGATCCACATCGGATCGCTCGCCGAGATCACCCCACCCATGCCGTGACCAACGCGGAAGCGAGGGGGCGGTTACGGGACAACCTTTAGCGCGCGAAGGGCGCCCGCTGAGGGAACTCGTACCTGGTCGGTGCCCGGCAAGGTCGACGCCCTCGAAGGCGTCAGCCGCTCCGGTACGGAGCGGCCCAGCGCCGCGTGGGACTACCTCGCCTCGGTAGTCCCCTGAGCCGGTCCCCGCCCCGTCTCCCGGCCCTTTCCGCCGCGTTGGGTCGTCCTGCTTGCTTTGTGGGCTCACCCCGGCCTAATATCGTCATCATGACGATAATCGCCCAGTGGCCCCCTCCCTGCAGGCATTGACTCCAGGGGCTTCGAGTCCCTCCACGGACTCGAAGCGCACAAGTACGTGGCCCGCGGTCCCGCCGTCCACCTCAATGCTGCCCGCGGCCGTTCCGGGCGGTGGGGCCCACGACCACGTTGGGATCGACGGCGGCCTCAGCACGGAGAAGTGATCATGTTCGAAATGCCGGTAAATCCCTTTGAGCTCTCCGAAGAAGCGCTGAGCCGAATATCTGCCGATGACTCATGGACCCCGATCGAGTCGGAGATCCCAAAGGCCAACGCCAAGGTGATTCGCCATTTCCTCACTCCGGCCGAAGTGGAGGCATTCGCGACCGAACTGGCCGCCCAGCGCTTTGCCCCGGTCGGCCGAGACGGCATTGCCGCCAACTATGCAAAGGGAGATCCGGTCGCTCATCTCCGCGCCACGGCCGAATCCACATTCCTGGCGGCTGAATTCTACCGCAGGCTGCGGACGCTTCTATCGCTTGAAGTGGGATCGGGCGATCCGACGGATTCGGACGGAAGGCCCTGGAGGCCGACGGCCGTCAATCCGCGTATGCGCTTCATCACGTACGAACACGGCGGATTCATTGTCCCGCACTACGATTCGCCCTATTTCGCCCCCGACGGAAGGCGCACTCTCCTGACGGTCGTCATCTACCTGTCGTATGAGGCCGTGGGCGGAGAAACGCGGTTCATCGCCGATAAGCAGAACGATCTTCCCTTTGCGCAACGTGACTTCTCTGACTGGCCGCGGCTCGCGAAGCCTGAGGAAATATTGAGTGCCCACCGCCCCGAACCGGGCGATGCGCTCCTCTTCTGGCATCGGACACTTCACGACTCGGCCCCGCTTCTTGAGGGTACGAAAACAATACTCAGAACCGACGTGCTCTACGAGCCCGTAGATGTGCCTTGAGCAGCGGCAAGGCCACCGTCGCGTTGTCCCTCACCCCGGAGACCGACGTCCGGCACGCCGTGATCGCCCACCTCCGGGCCGGGCGGCATCGGGCCCTGCCCGCGGCCGGGCATCGAATCCACTCGCACCGAACGGCAGGGAGAGCAGCATGACCAACGGGAAGATCCGCACCGACTGGGTGGAGACGGTGTCTCAGGACGGCCTGCACCTGATGCAGACGCGCTTGGAGGTGAGAGTTCCTACGTCTGAGGGTCGCAAGTTCATCACCTGCGGTCTGGCCCGGAAGACGTACGTGGTGAAGGACGGTATTGCCTGTCGGGTTTCGTCCTACGCACTCGGCCGCGACCTGGGCAGCCCGGGCAACTACGACTTCGAGATCGTTTCCGCGACGGGGGGCCCTCCGATCCAGAGGTTCTTCAACTGTGACGGCGTGCCGGACGAGATACGCGAGGGCGCTCTGTTCGACGCGCATGAGGGGCTTGACGATGGCGAGTACATCGTCCGGATCGCGGCGGGAATGACGACCAGCTGGGACAGCGGGACGGGACAGAGCATCGAGCTCCCTGTCCCGCGCCACGAGCTCGCATTCGTCGTGGTGGGATCCACACCGCAGGAGGTGCGCGCGAGTACCGGCGGCCCCTGGGCGGCGCGGCCCTCCGTGGAGATCCCCGTGGTCGACTGGCGCGATCAGCCCACGGCGGAGGCGGCATGGGAGGCCTACCTGAACGGGAACAGAATCAGTCTAGATGCCTACGGGATCTTCTCCCCAAAGCATCTGATGAGGAATCAACGGGATACCGCTCTGGAGATTCTCCGGAGCGAGGGCTACTCCATACCGCGAACCCCAGAATCCGCCGAGACGCCGGGGACCTGGCTGGGCCACTGGGGTGGAGCATGGATGCCGGCCGATGTGCTCGCGGCCCTTCACACCGTGCCGGACGACACCGCGCAACGTGCGTGGTATCAGGGAGCGAAGGAATCCCTGGACATCGCATGGGATATGCACGTCCTGTGGACCACCGACGTGTTCTGACCGGGCCCGCGCTCCGTCCATGACCACCGTGGCGAGCCATCGGCAGTCACCCTGCACCTTGTGGTGCTGCCGAGTACCGGCCGCGGCCCGGTCCGCCTCCGGCCTGACTGCCGGTCGCGGCCCGGGCGAGGATGTACGGCAGCACCACAAGGTGCGCCCGCGAGGTTGCGCCAGCGCGGCATCCGCCACCGCATCGCCCGCAGGGGAATCGAGTCCTCGAAGCGGCTCGGACGCCACCGCTGGACCATAGAACGACCATGGCCTGGCTCGCCGGCTACCGCCGACTCCACCGCCGCTACGAACGCGCACGCCCCGAAACCGACTGGGCCTCGCGTGTGCCGCGCCCGAGGGCTGTGACCTCGATGCCGAGTCGGCCTCAAACCCCCGGCGCATCGTTCCACCGTTCTGGCCGCCCTGACCGTGCTGTCCGCGACAGAAGGACTGACCGGCACCATGCCCGGGAGGGAGCCGTACGCCCGGTCGGCTCTCTGGTTCCTTCCGGCGTTGCGGACACGCTCTAGCGCCGAACCCGAGTCGCCCCAGGCACTGGCGCGGCTTCACCCAGGGCAGAAGGCCACTCCCTTCCCCCCGCGCCCCGGATCCCTAGGGTGAGGGGGTGAGCACTCATGCGCCGAACGAGTCCCGCGTCATCTCCCTGCGCCCGCAGGCCCCGTCGCCCGGTTCCGGCGGGGCGGCCGGCGCCCCGCGGCGCCCCATGGGGGGTCCACAGCCACGCGCGCCGAGGGAGCCGCTGTGGCGTGACCTCGTCGGCGACGTGCTGCGGCGCGAGCGGCTCGCCCAGGAGCGCACGCTGAAGGACGTCTCGGAGGCGGCCCGGATCTCGATGCCGTACCTGTCGGAGGTGGAGCGCGGACGCAAGGAGGCATCCTCCGAGGTGCTCGCGGCCGCCGCCCAGGCCCTCGGGCTCGGCCTCGCAGACCTGCTCCTGCTCGCCGGTGACGAGCTGGCCCGGCACGCCCGGAGCCGGGTGGTCCGGGCCCGCACGTCACCCACGTCGCCCACGGCGCGGTACGACGGCTTCTGCCTCGCCGCCTGACCGGACCGGGCCGACGGCCGGTACGACGGGGCGCGCCCCCGCCGTACGGGCCGCCTCGCAGGCCCTCGGCCACGACCGCGCGGGCTCAGACGAACGCGAACCGTCGGCTCAGCACCTCGTCGGCGAGCCCGTAGGCCACGGCCTCCTCGGCGGTGAACACCTTCTCCCGGTCCATGTCCGCGCGCAGCGTCGCCACGTCGTGGTGCGTGTGCCGGGACAGAACCTCCTCCACCTGCGAGCGGATACGGACCATCTCCTTGGCCGCGAGGCTGAGGTCGGAGACCGTCCCCTGCCGGCCGCCGCTGGCCGGCTGACCGAGCAGCACCCGCGCGTGCCGGAGCACGAACCGCCGCCCGGGATCTCCGCCCGCCAGCAGCACCGCCGCCGTCGACGACGCTTGACCGACGCAGAAGGTGGAGATCGGAGCCTGCACGAACGTCATCGTGTCGTAGATCGCCATCAGCGAAGTGAACGATCCGCCGGGCGAGTTGAGATAGATCGAGATCTCCTGCTCCGGGCTCGCCGACTCCAGGTGCAGGAGCTGCGCGATGACCACGTTGGCGACCCCGTCGTCGATCTCGGTGCCGAGAAAGATGATCCGCTCGTTCAGCAGCCGGCTGAAGACGTCGTAGGACCGCTCGCCCTGCGCGGTCCGCTCGATCACGTAGGGAACCGTGTACGACCCCATGTCACAGCCCCGTCCGTCGGCGCGGCGTGGCCGGGCGGATGTCGGCGAGCGACTCCACCACCCGGTCCACCATCCCGTACTCCCTGGCCTGTTCGGCCGTGAACCAGCGGTCCCGGTCGCCGTCCCGCGCGATCGTCTCCACGCTCTGCCCGGTGTGCTGGGCGGTGATCCGCTCGATGGCCTTCTTGGTGAACTGGAGGTTCTCCGCCTGGATCTCGATGTCCGCGGCGGTACCGCCGATGCCCGCCGAGGGCTGGTGCATCATGATCCGCGCGTTCGGCAGCGCGAACCGCTTGCCGGGCGTCCCCACGGTGAGCAGGAACTGGCCCATGCTGGCGGCGAAGCCCATCGCCAGCGTCGAGACGTCGTTCGGGATGAGCCGCATCGTGTCGTAGATGGCGAGACCTGCGGTGACCGATCCGCCGGGGCTGTTGACGTACAGGCCGATGTCGGAGCGCGGGTCCTGCGCCGACAGCAGCAGTAGCTGTGCGCACACCCGGTTGGCCGACACCTCGTCGACCTGGGTGCCCAGGAGGACGATCCGCTGGTCGAGCAGCCTTGCCGCGAGGTGGTCGTCGAAGTGGCCGGGCGGTGTGTCGCCCTCCTCCGCGCGGGGCGCGAGCATGGTGAGGGGAGTCATCTCTTCTCCTTGTCGAGGCGGGATGCCGTCGACTCCACTCTTGACCTCGGGAACCCCCCGAACGCCGTTCCTCTGCCCCTGGCAGATCCGCCATGGGCGGACACGAGGTCACGGCACTGGTGGTCGAACCTGATCAGCTCCTTATCCACGCTGGAGTCGAACGGTCTGCTGCACATCAGGCGTTTCCACCGAAGAGGGAGTGATCAGCTGTGTCTGGTGAGCAGACGGTCGACTGCAGCCGCGTCTCCTTCTGCGACTCCTCCGCGCTCAACGCACTCCTCGCCGCGCGGCTCACGGCGCAGGAGGCCGGAACCGTCGTCCGCCTGGCAGCCCCCAACCACCAGCTCCAGCGCCTCCTGGAGATGACCGGCGCCCTGCCCCTCTTCCCCGTGGACCACGACCCGCCACCCGGCGACTCCTCGAAGGGATTCCCGGACGGGCTGCCTTGGAGCTCGTAACACGATCATGAGTCGGGCTTGTTGAGGCGTCGCCAGCAGATGAGGCTGCAGGCAAGGGAGACGAAGGTGTCGTGGAGTTCAGTGCGGCGTTCCCATCGGACGGCGAGTCGTTTGAACTGGTGGAGTAGAGCGAAGGTCTGCTCGACGACGTAGCGGAGCTTGCCCATGCCCTTGATGTTCGGGGCTCCTTTGCGGGAGATGACGGGCAGGATCCGGCGTTTGCGCAGCTCTTCCCGGTTGGGGTTGGAGTCGTAGCCCTTGTCGCCAAGCAGGGCGTCCGGGCGCCTGCGGGGCCGGCCGGGGCGGCCCGCCACTGGCGGGATGCCGTCGACCAGGGCGAGGGTCTGGGTGACGTCGTTGACGTTCGCCGCGGTTGTGATGACTTTGAGCGGGGTGCCACGGCCGTCGCAGATCAAGTGGTGTTTGCTGCCTGTTTTCCGCCGGTCGACCGGCGACGGACCGGTGTCGGCTCCCCCTTTTTCGCCCGGATGTGAGAGCCGTCCACGCACGCCCTCGACCAGTCGAGCCGGCCGGACGCGTTCAGCTCGGCAAGCAGGATCCGGTGCAGCTGGTCGAAGACTCCGGCCTGCTGCCACCTCTCCAGGCGCCGCCAGCAGGTCTGGCCCGAGCCGAACCCCAGCTCAGGCGGCAGGAGTTGCCAGGCGATGTCATTGCAGAGGACGTACAGGATGCCCTGCAGACACAATCGGTCGGCTACCGGCCGCGGCCCTGGCGACCTCGTCGGCCAAGGCGGCAGCAGCGGCTCGATCAGTGCCCACAAGTCGTCGTCCACGATCCACGGCCGAGTACTCACACCACCACGAACGGCCGAATCGTCACACCGGTCACGGCTGACCAGAACATCTCATCAAGATCGTGTTACGAGCTCTTGGTAGGCAGGCCGGTGGTGCACGGGAACCCTGATTGGGCCGCAGGTTCTCGCAGAAGGCGTGGCATTGACGGGACAGGTGCCTTCCGAGGTGGAGTGCTGGATTATTGATAGAGCGAAGACTCGGTTCCCGGAAGATGAGGACGAGTTCGGCTACTTGGGGATTGGCGTTCCGAGCCCGTGGAGTCTCGGTCTTGTCGCGAACGTTCAACGCTTCGGCGATCACCTGGTAACCCGTCCTGTGCTCTTCGCGGAGCATGTACTGGATGACCCGCAGCGCATTCTCCCCCAGCAAGCATGGACGGTCCGCTGAATCGCGCTGCGTAGCACCGCAGCCCCCACGCATGTGTCGTGGGGGCTGCGGTTTACCTATTTACGGGTGCATCTGATCATGTTAGACGGGATCCGCTAAAGAATCTCGCCATTGATTTCACCCTTAACCCATGAAATGCAGCGGGGTCGATCTCCGGTTCCCGTGCGGCAGAATTCCTCCACTGCCGCCCGGATCTGCGCCAACGGTAGGGTGCTTTCTGGCGCATGGCACAGGGGGCTCCCTGGATCAGACAGGACCATGGGGTCAAAACCCGGCGGCGATGGGTTGCTGGAAACCCAAATGTGCTCGTCTACTTCATCGTGGCTTTGGTCGGCCCGGTCGGGACTGACGTACCAGACGAGTCCACCGTATCCCGTTTCCAGGTTTACGGAAACGTGCAGGCTGTTGTCCGGCCACCAGTCGGTGGCATCAATCGTGTGCGGCCTCTCAGAGAACGAGAAAAGATCATTGTCGCCAGCACCAATACCTGGAATAGAGACGCGCTGCTCACTCACGACCGAATCGATCAGGCGCAGCATTTCCGGCAGAGTCTTGGCGTGACGGTAGGTATTTCCGGACTGAACGTTGAGAATCAAGCTGTACCTCTTCGAATGATCGGACTTTCTCGCCCGGCGACCCAAACTCGCATCACCGAACCCCGAGGGAGAATGGCTGGTACCCCGGTGAAGCAATTCAGCGAATCATCGCACATCTTTGTGTGGTTAATCACAACATCCGCGCTCGTGATTCCGTTGTCGCGCATGTAGGTGGCGTACTGAGATTCTACGTGAGTGTCCTGAGGGTAGCGGAACTTCGGGTGAATCGGTTTGACTCCTCGCCTCTCCCTTGCCGCCTGGTGCAAGTATGCGGTGGTTTGCTTGGAAAGCTTCGACGTGCCGCTGGTTATTTCGTGCACACCGTCAGCCCCACCTAGAGCGTTTCCGGAGGAATCGAATATGCGGCCGGTGGTGGGGCGTTTGTCGGCGAGCTCACTGTGTGCCTTTTCGACAAATTCGGGCTTCCCGCTTCCACTGCCAGTAGCACCCGCACCATCCCCGCTACCTCCGCTACCTCCGGAGTCGGACTTTCCGGACGCTGGGGCTTCTACCTCGTCTGCTTTTCTGGCTGCCGCTGCGTCTGCGTCTGCGCGGCGTTGCCACGAGGAGAGGTCGTCGTTGTATTTGGCGAGTGCTTTGGCTTCGTCGTCTGCGCGTGTGAGGGTTCGGGTGGCCCAGCCGATGTCGTCGGCCCACTTGCTGAACATTTTGACGGCGCGGGCCATGGCTTTGGCGAAGCGCTTGGCCTTGCCGAAGATGCCGAAGGCTTGCTCGAGGGCGAGCATGCCGCAGGTGCCCAGGTCGCCGCCGATGCAGGCGACGATGTCGTCGTAGCCTGTGACGCCCTTGAATACTTCCTTGGCGATGGATAGGGCGATGTCGGCCTTGCTTTGCGCCTTGAGTTGCTTGGCGCGTTCTACGTCTGCCGTCGAGACAGTCGATACGGGTTTGGCCGGGGCTGGCGCGCTGCCGCCGCGAAGCTGGTTCTTGTACTTGTGATAGCTCGAAAGGGCGAGGTCCACTGCACTCAGGACCGTGCCGAGCACACCACCCAGCACTGCACCGATGTTGCCGAGCCAGGAGCGTCCGGTGGGGTCGCTGAAGGTGATCGGGCTGTTGTTGGCGTACCCATATGGGTTCATGGCCTGTGACTCGGCCATGTTCATCTCGGGGTCGACTGAGATGAACCGGCCGATGGCCGGGTCGTACTCTCGGGCCCCGAGATGTGTCAGTCCGGTTGATTCGTCAAGGGTGCCGCCAACGAATCCCTTCTCGCCTGGCCATGAGGAGGGGCTTGCTCCGCGCGCCTCGCCGAACGGGGTGAATTTGCGTCGGGTGACGGTCTGGGTTGCTGCGTCGACCGCGGTGGTGGCGGTGCCGTTGTGGTCACCGAGTAGGTAGGAGTTGGTTGTCTTGCCGGCTTCGACGGTGCGGACCATGGCCGCGCCGTTGGGGCCGGAGTAATAGCGGGTGGCCTTGACTGCTTCTGTGGCCTTGGTGATCTGAAGTTCGGTGCCGGGCAGGTAGAGGGTGGTGCTGGTGGGGTCGCGGCGGATGAGCCGGTTGCCTTGAGCGTCGTAGAGGTACTCGGTGTCCTTCGCCGAGGTTCCCTCACCCGCGGTCACCTTCTTGAGGCGGCCTTCGAGATCCCAGTCAAGCTGTTGTGCGCCGTGGGAGAGGTCGCGGCGGGTGGTGTTGCCTGCGGCGTCGTAGGCGTAGCTCTCGGTTCGGGTGCCCTCGGGTCCCTTTGTGTCGACCTTGAGCAGCTGGTTCTTCGTTCCGGCTGCGGTCGAGTAGGTGTGGGAGCGGGTGACGTCCTTGGACGTGTTGCCGCTCGGGTCGTGTTTGGTCTCCGACGTGCGGTTGCCGACGGCGTCGAAGGTGTAGGAGTGCCAATAGGCTTCCGGGCCTCCGACCTTGGGAGCGGATCCCGGACCGTTGCTGCCCGGCTGGCTGGTGCAGTCGTCCGTTGCGGTCCATGCGCCGGTCATCCGGCGCAAATGGTCGTAGGCGAAACACTGTGTGTCAGCTGCTGCCGGCGTTCCGTCCTGCTTGTCGGTGATCTTCAGGACATTGCCGGTGTCGTCGTACTTCGTCGTGACGTCACTGATCTGGCGATATCCAGTCGTTCCCGACTGCTGAGTGATGTAGGAGCGGGTCGGCCGCCGCGTCTGCTCGTCGAACTCGAAGGTCGAGACGATCTGCTTGTTCGCCTCACCCACATGCGTGCGGGTGAGATCGCCCAGCGGGCTGAACTCGGAGCTGGTGAGGAAGGCGCGCCCGTTGATGGCGGCCATGTAGGCCTGGTCAAGCCCGTTGTACGTGATGCTGACCCGGTCGGCAGGCAGCCCGCTCGTGGCGGGGTGCAGCACCGAGGAGGGCATGCCGAGGGTCTTGGTGTAGGTGTTGCTGTAGTTGTATGTGCCGGCGAGTTTGCCTTCGTTGGCAGGGATGACGACCTTGCTGCCGAGAGGACGGTAGCCGGTGTCGTAGCCGGTGACGGCCTGGACGTAGGCGTTGCCCTGTTCGTCGTAGCGTGCCGATGAGACGGGGAGGCCCAAAGCGCCAGGCAGTGTGTCGTAAGTCTGCTCGGTGAGCTTGCGTCCCTGGAGGGATCCCTCATGCGTGGCGATGCCACGGCCGAGCGCATCGTAGGCGAAGGCGACGGTCTTGCCGCGGGCGTCGGTGACGGTCTGAGGCCGGTCGCCGATGTCGTACGTGGTGGTGGTGACTCCCTTGTCGGGGTCACTGACCTCGTACGGTCGGCCGCGCAGGTCGTACTTGTAGGACCAGACGTTGCCGGCCTGGTCGGTTACCTTGTCCAGCTGCCCCTTGGAGGTGTAGGCGTACTTGATGGCGTTGGCGACTGTGCCGGTGGGGCCGTCGCCGGCGTACTGGTGGAGTTCGGTCTTGCGGCCCTGGGCGTCCAGGAATGCCTTGGTGGGGGTGTCGCCCTTCGGCGGGTCGACGGCGACCCAGTCACCACCGTAGGTGGTGGTGGTGCGCCAGGTTTCCTGTCCGTTCTTGCGGGCGATGGTCGCCACGGGGCGGCCCATGCCGTCGTACGTGGTGGCGGTGGATGAAGGGATTTTGCTTTCGACCGGTAGCCAGATCTGGTTCGAGGGGTCCTGGTCGTTGTAGTAGCCGCCGTTCTGCATGCGGACCTGGCCGCGGCTGTCGTAGAACGTGTCGGTGATGACACGTCCCTTGTCCAGCGCGCGCTGCTGGGTCTGGCGCAGTCGCAGGGAGCCGTCGTAGAGGTCGTACCGGGTGCGGTAGGTACCGCTCTCCATCAGGTACTTGTTGGTGATGACGACGGGGGCGTCGGCTGATCCGGGGCGGATGTCGTAGGAGAATTCCGCGTTCGGGATCTGGGTGGCCGGGTTGCGCTCGGCGGACCAGGCCTTCACCAGTCGGCCGAGAGCGTCGTACTGAAAGGTGCTGCGCTTCTTGTTGGCGTCCTCCTTGGCCAGGGGTAGTCCGCGGCCGGGGTCGAGTTCGTTGGTGGAGGTGTGGTTGAGCGAGTTGGTCGTGACGACCTGGGTGACGATGCCACCGGAGGCGGGGGTGAATTCGGTCCGGGTGGTCTTGCCGTAGACGTCCGTGGTGGAGGTCTGGCGGCCGTAGGCATCGTGGGTGCTGGTGCCGGTGAGCGTGTACTTGGGCGTGGCCCCGTCGTAGGAGGCGAGGGACTCGCCCTTGACGACGTTGCCGATGCTGTCGTACTCGACGCGCGTGTCGGATATGACGTCTGCGGGCCTGGTTATGCCGGTTGCGTCACAGGCCTTGCTGAGTGTTTCGACCCGGCTCTGGAAGTCGAACATCCACTTGGTGGCGTCGTCTTTGTATTCGTAGAGCGTGCAGGTGTCGTCCGTGGTCTTGGACAGGTCGCCGCGGTCGGTCGTCTTGGTGATGCGGCCGCGGTCGTCGTAGGCGTGCTCCACGGCGGTCCGGCGCTGTCCGCGGTTGTCGGACAGGACCGAGCGTGAGGAGACCCTATCGGTCCCGATGATCCACGATTCCAGTGGTGCCGCGCCGTCGGCGCGCTTTCGTGTTGCTGTGGGGCCGCGGGCCACGGGGGTGTTGACGGAGGCAGACTCGAGAGCGCCGTCCACGCCGTGGTAGTAGAGCGTCTCCCGTGTCTGGCCGGCGAAGAGCTTGTTGTCGGCGATCTCGCCGCCCTCGGAGTCCTTGACCTTGACGGAACGCTTGCCGCCAGGCTGGGAAGGGGCCTTGTCGCCGTCCAAGCCACGGAAGAAGACTGCTTCGACCTGGGAGCGCTGATCGGGGGCTGAGCCTACAACGGTGCGGACGCGTTCGTAACCGCGCCACTGCGACCAGGTACGGGACTTCTCCGGCAACTGCTCACTGTCATCGTCGTACGCCCAGGCAGGGGCGCCGATGTACTCGTAGTTGGTTTCCTTGGTCGGCGAGATCGCGTTGGGCTGTTCCTCGCGGACTTGGTCGATGCGGTGCTTGTGGAACCAGTCGGTGACGTAGAGCTTCTTCTCGCCCTTGGGATCTGCCGGGTCGGGGATCTCCTTGATCACTGGGTAGCAGCGCAGCCCGTTGTTCTCGTGGGATGAGGGGAGCTTCTTCGGCTCCTTGGCGCTGCATTCGGTCGGCGCGTACTTGGCCGCGATGACCGCGCCGGTCTCGGTGCGGATCTTCTCGACGCGCCAGCGCAGGAACGGAGGGCTGCCGTCGTCGTTGTTGTCGACCCGGTTCTCCAGCTGGATGCCTTCGAAGACGACAGGGGGCATGGGTACGTCGTCGCTGTCGCCGTTCTTGCCGATGTGCTGGATCTGCGCCAGCCACATCGGGTACTCGAGCGCGACCCCGCCGTCGCCGGTGGGGCGGAAGTCCTGGGTGAGGGCCCAGGTGTCCACCGGGTCGTGCTTGCCGTTCTTCAGAACGCTGGTGGTGACGTCCTTGAGGAGCTTGCGGGTGAAGAAGGTGGGGGTGTAGCGGTCCTTGCAGACCTTGCCGCTGTCGCAGATCTGGTCGGCGGGAACGTCGGGCCAGTTCTTGGCGACGTCCCACGGGGCACCGTCGACGAGCTTGCCCGGGGCGCAGTCGAAGGTCTTGGTGGCAATACAGCGTTCGTCGACGGCGAAGTCGATGCGCGCCGGGGCGGGCGTGAACAGGTTGTCGGACCGCAGACCGTAGTCGATGTGCTTGAGCCAGCCGCCACGGTCGTATCCGCGAGCGGTGGACTTGCCGTCGTCCTGGACGTTGGAGCCATAGTGGTTGCGCTCCTTGCCATACCAGTACGTCATCGCGTTCCCGCGCGGGTCCACGACGTAGTCGAGGTTCCAGCGCCAGGCCTGGTCACAGACCGAGTCGCTGTAGGAGGCCTTGTAGCACTCCTCGCCGGGGTGGTTGCCGTAGGCGGGCACGGTGAAGGCGGAGTTGGTCTCCTCCTTGCCCGAGGTCCAGCCCGGTACCCGGTTGAGGCCGAAGTAGTACTGGATGCCCTGGACCGTGGTGACGCGCCAGTGCTGACCACCGGTGTCACCGTTGACAGCGCCGTCCAGCAGCTCTACGCGGGAGCCGTCGTCCTGGGCGGGCCGCCACGTCTTCCTGCTGGCGTCCGCGTCCGCAAGGACCAGCTGGGTCGAGGCCCCGTTGAGGGACATTGTCATGGTCGGAGGACCGTGACACAGGTCTCCGGTCGCCTGCTTGGGGTTGTTGAACCCGGAGCCGGCCTTCTTGTCGTTGATGCAGGGCACGAAGGTGCGCTCGATGAAGTTCGAGCCCCCGGCAATGTCCCAGCCGTCACCGGCCCAAGAGGACTGCCCCGATGAGGCGGAGGTGCGGCCGTCGACTGCGTCCGATGAGTAGCCGAGGCCAAGGGTGGGCGCCGGACCGCCGAGTGATGAAGGGATCTCCATCGGGTACGACCACGAGAAGCTACCGGAGTTGCCTCCCGCCTCCCAGGAGCCAGTCGGGCTCAGCGAGGTCGCGGTGAAGCTGCCGTTGCTGCCGCTCGCGCTGGACGTCGTTGCGAGTACCGTCGGTGCAGAGGCGGCCGAGCGAGACCGCATGCCTGAGGCTGAGGTCAGCGTGGCCGTGACCGTACCGCTGACCGAGTTGTTCGTCGATGCAATCGGGGTGCGCTTCTGGCACTCCGGCTTCTTCGGGGAGGTCAGGGCACATGCGGGGAGCTCGACCAACTGGAGACGCGAACCCCAGTCGCCGCCGCGAGCGTTGCGGAACTTTCGGTAGTCCAGCTCGACGGCAAGGGGAACGGAGGCGGAAGCCTCGTCAGCGGGCTTGACGGCCATGACGACGCCGTCGATGCCGAGGGACTTGGCCGTAGCTTCGTTCTTGACCTCGACCTTGGCCGAGACGGTGGCCGGCGCGGGGTCGGTCGCCTTCGGTACGGCCTGTACCTTGACCGGCAGCTTTCCGGCGGAAACCTGCGGCGCAGGCGGCGCAAGGAACGGCGAGACCTTGAATCCGGGTGACGCGGGCGGAGTGTTCCCGCCCTTGACGGGCAGGGAGACTTCCACCTCCCCCGGTTTGGGCAGTTCTACAAGCGGAGCGCCCTTCCACGTCCGTTTGGCTGCACCGGTCTTCTCCGAGGCATTGGAAGTGGTTGAGCCTGAGAGCTTCTTGCCGGGAACGTTGGTCAGCTTCTGCGTGCCAGGGAGTGATGCTGCCGAGGCATTTGACGTTATGGCCGGAAGGCCTGTCACAAGTAGTGCGGTGATGACGGCGGACGCGGTCCAGCCCGGCCGGATTGGCGAGATTGCTCCCGCCCAGCTTCTGTGCCGTTTCCCCTTACGGGAAAGCGGACGACGGCGTATCAAGCGTACCTCCTTGACAGGAACGAATGTGACATCGTGTATTACTACCAGAGAGTAACTTGACTTGATCGCCGCGGGTTTCGACCACGCCATGGCGGGCGAAGTGAACCTAAAGTCATAAACGTATCGATTCGGACATTGGGTGACCCCGGGGTGTAGGCGAGCCACTACAGGAGCCACTGGCGTCTGCTCAGGGACGGCGCTGGTGCGAGTGAAGGATGAGAGTGAAGCAGGTAGAAAAGCCGCGTCGCAGACGCGGCCAAGGTCGACTGAGAGCAATCTCAGTTGTGATATCCACCGCCCTGGCCGGCGGATCGCTGGCAGCGGCCCCCATAGCAATGGCCGCACCACCAGTACCTTCTGGCCCTAAATCAGATAGCCGGCCCACTAGCGTGCGGCAGGCGGAGGAGCTCGAGTCGGCGAAGAGGTCGGCGAAGAAGTCGGGGAAGCGCGTCGAAGTCGTCAGTGGGCGCACCGAGACCGATGAGCTCTATGCCAATCCCGACGGCACCATGACACTGGACCGGGCGTTGTTCCCGGTCCGGGTGCGGCAGGGAGCTGCCCTCGTCGCCGTCGATGCCACCCTCCAGGTGAAGGCGCAGGGCCGCATCGCCCCCAAGGCGGCCCGTACGGATGTGACCTTCTCCGGCGGCGGCTCCGGTCCGCTCGCCGTCATGCGCGAGAACGGCCGTGAGATCCAGTTGAGTTGGCCGGCCAAGCTGCCCGCGCCAAAGCTCTCCGGGGACACCGCCGTGTACCCGGAAGTACTGCCGGGCGTCGACCTCGCGGTCAAGGCCACTGCGGACTCTTTCAGTCACTCGCTGGTCGTCAAGTCTGCCGAGGCGGCTAAGAACCCCGCTCTCGCGAAGATCGACTTCGGCTTCAAGGGTATGGGCTTGACGGTCAAAGCCGAGCCTGACGGCCGGCTGCGCGCCCTCGACCCGACGGGTCGGTCCGTCTTTTCGACGCCCGAGCCCGCCATGTGGGACTCCTCCGCCACACAACCTGTCGGGGCCTCGGGACCCGGCCAGAAACCCCCCGAGGCGAAGGTGCCGGCTGAGGGCAAGACCGCCGGTATCAAGAACGGCGTCCCCGCTGCCCGGAGCCTTGCCTCATCGGCATCCGACGCGACGGCGCCGCCGGCCGCCCCCACCCCGCGCCCTCTGGACGACGTACTGTCCGGCACGACCGAGGGGTCCAAGCAGGCCGACCTCGGTGTCGAACTACACGGTGAGACACTCTCTCTGAAGACGGACGCCGCCCTACTGAAGGCACCGGACACCGTGTTCCCGGTAGTCATCGACCCCAAGTGGGCCCCTGACGCAGCACGGAACGCCTGGTCCCTCGCCTACAAGAACACCGGCATCAGCGGTAGCGCCGACATGGTGTTCTGGAACGGCGGGTCGACGATGAAGGAATTCGCCCGCGTAGGCGTCGCCAAGGACAACAAAGGCAACACCGCATCGAGCAACTCATACTTCCGGGTCGGCACCAGCAACCTCCAGGGCAAGCAGATCCTGGAATCCGTCATGCGGATCAAGCAGCAGTACGCCGGTTCCTGGTCCTGCAACTCCGGCGATGTCGAGCTGTTCGACATCGGCCCTGACCTGCCGAACAACATCACCTGGAACCGTCAGCCCGCCAACAGGGGCACCGTGGACCGCTCCGGCCAATCCTTCGGCGGACGCAACTGCCCCAACGCCAACGACGGCCTGATCGAGTTCGACGTTCTGCCCGCAGTCAGCAAGGCAGCAGCCAACAACTGGGGCACTTGGTCCTTCGGCCTGCGCTCGGTCTCGAACGCTGTCGATACCTCCTGGCGCAAGTTCGACCCGAACTCAGCGCGCGTCTCCACCCGCTACAACACCGCACCGGCAAAGCCTTCGGACCTCGCCACCAACCCCTCCGTGGCCTGCACCGGCGGCGTCTTCGGTCTGACCAGCGAAGTCGAGCTCCGCGCCCGCGTGCACGACGACGAGGACAACAACCTTCGCGCATACTTCGAATGGGGCAAGGCCGGCGCCGCAGCTTCCGGGTCGCAGCACGTGGACGTCAGCAGCGACGGAACCGCCGTCGTCCGGATCAACGCTTCGACACTGGACGGCTCGTACTGGTGGAAAGTTGCCACAACGGACTGGACAGCCAATAGTCCGACGTCAGACCAGTGTGCGTTCACCATCGATCGCTCCAGGCCCTCCGAACTGCCCTCCGTCAGCTCAGTAGAATTCCCGCCAACCGGCAGCGACAAGCCCAGCAAACCAGCCCGCACCAACGGCACCTTCATCTTCGACACGAACGGCGTTGACGACGTAACCGGCTACGTGTGGTGGTCCGACCAGGACAGCACTTTCCGCCAGGTCAAGGCCACCAGGAAGGGCGGCCCGTCCGAGCCTGTGACCTTCAAGCCCTACAGCGCCGGTCCCCAGTACCTCTACGTTCGCAGCGTCGACGCGGCCGGCAACCAGTCGGACCAGTACGCCTACCACTTCCAGCCCGAACGCACCCCCGGCCCGGACAAGCCCGGCGACCTCAACGGTGACGCCACCGTCGACCTGTGGGCCGTGGACCCGAGCACCGGAACCCTTCGCACCTACCCGTGGCAGCGGGACGGTGCGACCGGCGGCACCCTCGGCGCGGGCGTCCCTGCCGCACAGAGCAGCTTTGCCAGCTCCGTCATCACCCACCGCGGCAGTTGGAACACCGAAGACGGCTACGAGGACCTCATCGCACTGCGCCCCAGCGCGCAGAACCCGCAGGAGAAGGAACTCTGGCTTTACAAGAACGACGGATCCGGCCGCTTGCGCGGTGACTCAAGTTCCTTCCAGTTCAGCGTCTACGACGAGACCAACCGCCTGTGGACCAATGCCGACCAGGTACTGGCAATCGCCAGCACCAACGACGACAACAACGATCTGGTCATCAACGAGGCCGACGACCCTGACCTCCTCATTCGCAAGGACGGTCAGCTGTATCTCTTCTTCGGCTCCCGGGCGGACAGCCACCTGGACGGCATCACCCCCGTCCCCCTGGGTAACGCCGACTGGCAGAACATGACCCTGTCAGTTCCCGGCGACCTCAACGGTGACGGTCTCTCCGAAATCTGGGCCCGAGACAAGATCACGGGCAAGGTGCATCAGTACACCAGCCGCAAGAGCACCGACGAGTTCGGCGGCGTCAGCGCCGATCTCACTGTCTACGCCGATGCAGCAGTACGCACGAGTTCCCTCGGAACCGTCCCCGCCGGCACCTACCCGATGCCGCTCAGCAACGGTGACTTCGAAAGTGACGGCTTCGCAGATCTCTACGCGCTGAGCACCGACGGCCTGCTGTACGAGTTCCCGGGCCGGGCGATGCAGAACGGCTCTGCCTTCGGCGAGCCGCGCCTCCTGGCCAAGATTGGCACCCCCTGGAACGAGTGCGAGGCCATCGAGGGCACGCACACCGGGGGCAAGCGCAGCCTGTGCGGTCCCGTCCTGGCCAAGTTCAAGGCACTTGGCGGGCTCACCTTCGGGCACCCGACCTCCGACGTCGTCGTCACACCGGACGGCAAGGGTCGCTACATCCACCTGAAGAACTCCGGTGGCACAGAGGACCGCTCCATCTACTGGAGCCCGGAAACCGGGGCCTGGTCTATCCAGGGCGGTATTCGCAACAAGTGGTCCGAGATGCTCCGCGAGTCCGGCACCCTGGGATACCCCACCTCCGACGAGATGGTGACCCCCGGCGGAACCGGGTGGGTCAACACCTTCAGCAAGAACGGCGCCAAGAGCGCCCTCTACTGCTCCACGGCAACCGGCAGTCAGCCGGTCAGGGGTGCAATCTACGAGTCATTCCTCAGGCTCGGCGGAGTAAGCGTGTTCGGGTTCCCCATGGACGCGGAGGCCCCGACCAGCCCCAAGGCCGGCGCACACCAGCACTTCAAAGCAGTCGGTGCCTCGGCGGTCACGACGACCTTCTTCTGGAGCAGCTCCACGGGCGCCTGGCCCGTCAGCAACGCGAACCGCACCAAGTACTCCGCGGAGAACTCGGAGAACGGCTGGCTCGGCTTTCCAACCTCAGCCGAGTACGGAACGAACAACGCATCGATCCGGTCGGACTTCGAGGGCGGTTACATCAAGTGGAACCGTCGCAGCTACACCACTACGGCCCACAAGCCGAACGATCGCACGGCACACCTGCGCACCGACCTCGGCGGTGACGTCAACGGCGACAAGCGCAGCGATCTCGTTACGGTCTACGACTACGGCAACGAGACCACTGGCCTTTACGTCCTGGACGCCAAGCAGGACGGTGGGCTCGCCGAACCCCGAGAGCTCTGGACCAGCGGTGCCGGGAATTTCAACGCCGGCAATGCGAAGTGGGCCACCGGCGATTTCAACGGTGACAAGCGCACCGACGTCGCGGCTCTCTACGCCTACGGCGACGGACGCAACGCCCTCTTCACCTGGTTCAGCACGCCCGACGGCGGTCTGACCACACCCGGTACGCCCCTGCAGATCCCGTCTGGCAAGTGGGACTGGAACAAGGTGGCCGTGCTCGCGGGCGACTTCGACGGCGACAAGCGCGCCGACGTGGCCGTCGTCCATGACCACGGCGGTGGATCCACCGGCACGACCACCTTCACGAGCAAGCCGGACGGTACCTTCAACGCCGGGCTCGACAGCTGGCGCTCGGCCAGCGGCTGGCACAACGCCGCCGCGCAGTACCAAGTGGTCGATTCCAACGGCGACGGTCGTTCCGACATCGCCGCCGTGTACTTCAACGGCACGGTCGAGACGGCGATGTGGACCTTCAAGGCGAAGGCGGACGGCGGCTTCGAAGCGCCGTTCAAGTCCTGGTCCGCGACAGGCCAGGCATTCCAGTCCGCCCGCATCGAGTCCACCGGAGGGGACTACAACGGCGACGGCCGCGGTGACCTGGCCATCGTCTATGACTACAGCGGCGCCACCGGCACCCACACCTTCACCGCCAAGCCCGACGGAGGCTTCAACGTCCCCCTCGCGAGCTGGAAGTCCGGTGACGGTAACTGGTGGGCCATCAGCAGCGGCGCCCCGATCTCCGGGGACACCGACGGTGACGGCCGGGCGGACATCGTCATGATGTATAATTACGCGGCCGGCGACACCAGGGCCTTCACCCTGACCAGCCGACCCGACGGCGGCTTCGACGGCGTCCGCGCATCCTGGTACGCCGCACCTGGCATGTGGTAGCCGAAGGAAGTTGACCCATAAGGCCCCACCTCTCTCCATGTATGAGAGGTGGGGCTTTGCCGTCCGTTGCCCCGGGGCAACGGCCCTGTGAGGTTGTTCCGGTTTGGCGGACATCTGGTGACCTGGGTGTGTGCCCGGGAGGGATGTCCGTGATGGAGAGCATGGCGAACAGGAAGCCGCGGAGGCCGCGGCGGCAGTTCACGCCGGAGTTCAAGGCGGAGATCGTGGAGTTGCGCCGGAGTGGTGACAGGTCGGTGCCCGAGGTCGTCAAGGACTTCGATCTCACCGAGACAGCCATGCGGTTGTGGGTGGCTCAGGCGCAGGGACAGGAGAGCGAGCCCAGGGCCCAGGAGAGCGATCTGGAGCTGAATGAGCGCGCCGAGCTGGCCGCTCTTCAGTGGGAGAACCGCCGTCTACGAGATGACGTCGAGATCCCCAAGCGGGCCACGGCCTTCTTCGCGAGGGAGGCCCGGTGACGGTCCACCTGTTCATCGAGGCGGAGAAGCGTGCAGGTTACAACGTCAAACGCGTGTGTGAGCTGATGAAGGTCTCCCGGTCCGCCTTCTATGCGCCTGAACAGCGCGCCAGGGCCTCGGGCTGTCCGCGATCGGGAACTGACCGAGCAGATCACCCAGGTGCACGCCCGCTCACGCGGCACATATGGCGCCCCACGCGTCCACGCCGTTCTCAAAGGCCAGGGCCAGGCCTGCGGCCGGCGCAGGGTTGCACGCCTGATGAGGGCAGTCGGGCTTTAGGGCCTTCACCGCAGGCGGCACCGCTCGACCACCGTCCCCGATCCGCGGGCGGCTGACCGTCCTGACCTGCTGCAACGCGACTTCGCTCCGGGCCGGGAGACTGCCACGGCCCGCTGGTGCGGAGACATCACCTACATCCCCACCGGCCAGGGCTGGCTCTACCTCGCCACCGTCATCGACATCTCCACCCGCAAGGTCATCGGTTGGGCCACCGCCGACCACCTGGGCACCTCCCTGGCCGCCGACGCCCTCAAAGCCGCTTGCCGCCAACGGCGACCCCAAGACCCGGTGATCTTCCATTCCGACCGCGGAATGCATTAGAAGCAATTCCCAAACCGAGGGATACGGCGGCTGCTCGAACTTCCGCTCGCATCAGCCTCGCTCGGGTGATCGCTCCGCAGCCGGCGCATAGGAGAAGGGCCTCCCGCACAGTTCGGTGATGTCGAGTCAACGAACCATCAGGAGGCCCTGGTGTCCCACTCTGGCGTGCCTGCTCCGTCCGCGTCCAGCTCCGGCATGTCGTGCGATTGCCTCGCACACCGGCTCGGGAACGCCGCCGACCAGCCGGACCGGACCCGCCGCTACGGCTCCGACCTCACCGACGCGGAGTGGGCGATCGTGCGGCCGCTGCTGCCGGTCCCGGCCTGGCTGAACGGACAAGGGGGCCGCCCCGAGGGCTACTGCCACCGCCAACTGCTCGATGCGGTGCGCTACCTGGTCGCCGAGGGCGTGCGCTGGGCCAGTCTGCCGATCGACTTCCCCAAATGGCGGGCCGTCTACCGGTTCTTCCGCCGCTGGCGCGACAACGACTACATCAAGGAACTCTACGGCCGGCTGCGCAAGATGCTGCGCGAGCTGGCCGGGAAGAAGGAAGAGCCGACCGCCGCGATCATCGACTCCCAGTCTGTCAAGGCCGACGCGACCGTCGGCGCGGCCACCCGCGGCTACGACGCCGGGAAGAAGATCAACGGAAGGAAGCGGCACATCGCGGTGGACGCTCTGGGTCTGCTGCTGGTCGTGCTGGTCACCGCCGCCTCGGTCAAGGACAACGACGTCGGCCGAGACCTCCTCGAACGCCTGCGCGCCGACCACCACCGCATCACCCTGGTCTGGGCCGACGGCGGCTACACCGGCTGGCTGGTCGCCTTCGCCCACACCGTCCTGGCCCTCGCGCTGACCGTCGTCAAGCGCAGTGACGACGCCGCCGGGTTCGTGGTGCTGCCGCGCCGCTGGGTCGTGGAGCGCAGTTTCTCCCACCTGATCCGGGCCCGGCGCCTCGCCCGGGACTACGAGACCCGCATCGACAGCGCCGAGGCGATGGCCTGGTGGGCCGCGAGCATCCCGGCCACCCGCCGCCTGGCCCGCTCCGGCCGGCCGGCGCCCCGCCGCGTCAAGCGGTCCGCGGCCTGAACAGCCCCGGCCGCCCCTCGGTCAGCCAGCCCCGCTCGACCAACCGCTTCGCCCGAAACCGCGCGGCCTGCTCCTTCGCGTCACTCGCCGGCCAGCCCAGATGCTCGCGCATTGCCCGGGCCCGCACCCCCTGCCCGCCGCCGGCGGCGTCCTCCTCGACCAGGGCCACGATCCGCGCGCAGTCATGCGGAAGCACTTCGATCTCCAACCCCTCGCTCCACAGAGGGACCTCCACCCGCGACCCGGCGACCCCCATGGCCGGCACATCCACCGCCGCACCAGACGCGCCGGCTTCCTCGGCCGCCTCGGCCAGGGCCGCGACGATCTCCTCGCGAGCGATGACCGCGCGCCGTGCGGCCTCATCCGCCTCGACCACGGCAGCCTGAACCCGCTCCAGCTCGGCCCGCAACTCCTCCGCTTGGGCCAGCGCCACTCGCTCGCGCCTCTCCAACACCCCCAGCACCGACGGTATCCGCCACCTCCAGGCACACCCCGCACCGACACGACGGCACGAGCATGCCTACCGGGCGACGGACACACCACCTCACCTGGGAAAACGTGACGCTACCTTCGGTTTGGGAATCGCTTCTAAGAACATCGACCCGGTGGTCGTCGTCGCTCAGCTCGAAGCGATCCTCACGGACTGCGGCTATGAGGAAGCCAGCCAACGCCCCCGGTCAGGGCAGCTGCTGTCTTCTCCGGAGGACGACGTCTCGCTGGTGTTCAGCCTGTCGGACTCCCTGGGCGGGGCTCTCGCTGCGGCAGCGCCCGCCGACTTGGCGCGCGCTGCCGAGTCGTGGTCCATGACGGCCGAACTGCAGCAGTGCCAGGTTGACGCTCAGACGGCACTTGGCGTCCTGGAGGCCTTGGCGGGCCTGGCCCGGCGCGCTGGGGCTGCAGGCCTTCGCCTGTATTGCCAGTGGTCCCTGTGACCAGCGGTGTGCAGCGGTGTGGACTGGATCAGCCGCGGCGGGCACGCGGTTCTCCTTGGCGAGGAGTTCACGTCACTGGCGGGTGCGGTAGGAGCAGCTGGTGAGGGTCAGGACCTCGGCGTGGTGGACGAGCCGGTCGATCATCGCGGTGGGCACGATGTCGTTGGAGAAGGTATCTCCCCGTGATCAGCGATGCGATTCGGAGCTCGTGGTGGCTGGCCGCACGGGGACACCTGGGTAGGAGGAGATCCTCGGCGAGTGGCTACGGGGCACTGTCGTACCCGGCGCCTTGGATCCGGGCGTGGCAGACGAACAAGTAGACGAACCGACGGCCCGGCAGAGACTCGTCGAGCTCAAGCTGGCCAGCGAGGCAGCGCGCATCGAGGCGCTGCAGGAGCCGTACTCGGCGGAGCAGTGGCGCCACTGGCTGGAGGCGGCGGTCGTCTTCGGTGACGCGGTGACGGAGCACGTCAAGCAGTACGGACTGAATGAGTCCGGCAGTCCGGGCCGTTCAGCGGCTGGCCTCGATGCCTTCCAGCCGTGCCCGAGCCCGCAGCGGCGGAGCAGCGGGCGCCGGGCGGGTGTTCAGCGCTTCGGTCACCTGCTGGGCCGTTGTCGGGGTGAGGCCGGCGATGACGTGCCCGGACGCGAGGATCCGGGCGTGCGGGGCGTACATTGGCGGTTCCAGCTCGGCTGTTGCCCTCGCCTCGTGACCGCGGTTCCGCCGCGGATGGTCTCCAGGCCGGTCACGGTGGGTCAGGCGGCCGTTGTGCCAGGTATGGGACGGTAAGGCTCAGCTGGGATCCAGCTGCGTGGGGAGGTTTGAGTGGCCGTCGTGCAGATACACGGGACGCCCGGCCTTGCGGGCCTGGACGGCGGCGGCGAGCCGGTTCCGCATCCGGTTGCGAAGAAGTACGAGGGCTTTATCGATGGGGAGGAAAGCGGCTTCGGAGAGCTCGTCGTCTTGCGGGCGGACTCGGGCGGCTTCGTCGTCATCCAGGGTTCCGGCGTCGAAAACGAAGGAGAGCTGGTCGTCCCACGGGCCGTGGGGTGGCACCCAGTCGACGACGAGGAGTCCGCGGAGAGCTGCGTCCAGGCCGAGTTCCTCGCGCAGTTCGCGTGCGAGAGCGGCTTCGGGCGCCTCGTTGGCCTCGGCCATTCCGCCGGGCAGGTCCCAGCCAGGCTTGTAGGTGGGCTTGACCAGGAGCACGTGGCCAGCCCGATTGCGGATCAGTGCGTCGGCCGCGACGCGTTTGCGGGCCTGGGTGCGGTTGCCCTCGGCGAGGTAGGCGTACCAGGCATCGGGGTCATCGGGCGTGGGCCTCATGGGCGGCGTTTCTCCTGGGCGCGGTGATGATGTCGGCCATCAGGAGCTTCTGGCCCGGCGCGCGTCGTCGAATCGCACCAGGTACTGGCCGACCGGCCCGTACGCCGTGTGGGGTTCGAGGCGGCGGCGCAGGTCGTCGAGCTGTTGGATGACGCGTACGGAGCTGAGAGTGGGGCTGGTGGCGAGGAGGTCGTGGCCGACCTTCACAGCGGCGGTGAGGTCGCCGCGGCGGATATGGATGTCGGCCAGGGTGATCCGGGTCAGGGCCAGGGAGCGGGCACGGCCTGCCTCGCGCAGGGCGAGGGCATACTCGGCCTGGCCGAGAGCCTGATCGTAGCGGCCGAGGTCTTTGAGGATCAGCGCGGATTCGCTGGCCAGCGCGGCGGTGTCGAACGGGCTGAGCCAGGGGTGTACAGCGTCCGCAGGTTCCGCGATGGCCGCTTCGGCCTGGTCGAGGGCTTGCCGGGCGGGGGAGTGCTGGGCTGCTGCGGCCAGGGCGCGGGCGGTCATGGTGTGCAGGCGCGCGGTGAGGGCGGGGATGCGGGGACCCTGGGCGGCAAGGTGTAAACCGGTCCTGGCCCAGCGGGCTGCTCCCGGTCGGTCGTTGGTGTGCAGGGTGAGGTGGCTGGTGCTCGCGGCGATGTTGGCGGCGAGCGGTGCGTCGCCGGAGACCCTGGCGAGCGGGAGCGCGCGGGTGAGGTGTTTGACGGCGAGGTCGTCGTGGGCGGAGTCGTGGGCCATCCAGCCGGCCATCTCGGTGATGGCCGCGGCCGCCGCGAAGACGCCGGGACCGCTGGCGGTGTCGACGAGGCGGGGTGCGATCTGGTCTGTCAGGTGCCGGGTCACGGCCGCGTAGAGAAGGCCGCCGCCGCTTCGGCGGTCCGCGTCGCGGAACGCGTCGATCGCCTCAAGATCACTGGTGTCCGCGGGCAGATCGCTGATGGCCGGCGCTGAGGGCTCGGGCGCGGGTTCCCAGGGCCTGCGGGCAAGGCCGAGGAGGTGGCCGGGGATGCGGAGTCCGTCGGCGATTTGCTCGAATACCGAGAGCTTCTCCACGCGGCAGTTGCCGTTCATGTAGTCGTAGAGGCGGCCCTGGCTGATGTCCGCGGCGGCGGCGAGCTTGCGTGTGCTCACGCCGCGGGTGTTGAGGAGCGTGAACAGGGTGCCCATGTCCCGCTCGGCCAGGGCCTTGAGCATGCGCTCGTCGTCGAGTAGGCCGGCGGCGACAGTCGGCGGATCCAGTCCCTGACTGCCCATCATGGGCCCCTTTCACGCGGCTGGTTCGATGCTAGGGCCCGGCGCCGACAGCCGACTCCGGGTTGGAGTCACCTGCTGGAGTCTCCTGCACGGTGTGCGGAGGCGTTCACTGGCTGTCGGCCGCCGGATCCGGATGGCCTCCCCCTGATGCAGTCGGCCGCTGGACCCAAGGCGCCGAGGTCCGCTGCACCCCCTTTTCGTCCGCGGAGGGACACCCATGCCCGGACCGCCCTTTCCCTCTCCGTTAGGTCCCAGCCCGGAGTTGCTCGCCCGCGCCGAGGCCGGATGGGCTCGCTTCCTCACGCTCGACGACCCTGACCCGCTGACTGCGGACGAGGAGGCAGTGGGACAAGGCGACGGACCCGGGGCCACGTGCGGCGCTTCGAGGACGCGTCCCACTCCCGGCGCGCCTGTCGACGGCTAAGAAGGATCGTCCCGCACCGGTAAGGAGCGGCCCGCCGCACGACCCCTGTGGGGGACACGCTCACGGAACGTCCCGGGCCAGTACTGGTCGGTGTCCCCGGCGCTGGCCGTCCTTCAGGAGTTCTCCTTCGGCCGCGCGGTCGGGCGCGACCACCCCTTGTCACTGCACACCTGCTTCAGCCTGCCCGCTGCAAACGGGCGGGCCTTGGAGGCTTCCGTGAATCAGGACGTCCACAGCACCGCCGGCTACACGAACGCCGGCGGCATCTTCGCCTCGTGCGGTGCGCCGTACGTCACCTACCGTCGCCCCCACCCCCCAGCCGTCGTCGACTACATCGCGAGCCAGTTCGGCAGCGCGACGGTGCCCCGCATCCTTGATCTTGGATGCGGTCCGGGCACTCTGGCCCTCGACCTGGCCGAACGCGGCGCCTCCGTCACCGCAGTCGACGTGTCGGAGGAAATGCTGGCCGCCGGCCGCGACTGGGCGGACGTACGCGGCGTCCGGTCGGTCACCTGGTGTCAGGCCGATGCCACCGAAGCGGCGGACCTGGCGACGGACACGGGGCTGTTCGATGGGGCCACCGTCGCGGACGCGTTCCACTGGATGGACCGGCCGCGCGTCTTGGCGGCCCTCGACCGCGCCGTCCGGCCGGGCGGGTTCGTCGCCGTCGTGGGGTACCGGGCTCCCGGTACGCAGCGCGAGTGGTGGCATCCGCTGCTTGAGCAGCTGCGCCTGCGCTGGCTGGGATCGGTGAACCTCGCGGGCCCGGCCACCGCGTACGTGGAGCCGGCCGGTGGCCACGAGGAGGTCATCCGCCGGTCCGTCTTCCGTCAGCTGTCCGTCCTGCGCGCGGACTACCGGCGGACCTACACCCTCGATGAGTTGGTCGGCCTGCAGAGCACGTACGCCTACTCGTCGGCGGCGACGCTCGGTGACCGGCAGGGCGCGTTCGAGGAGGACATGCGCCGGACGCTGATGGCCGCGCGCCCCGACGGCGTCTTCGAAGCCGACCTCCAGGCCGCCGTGATCGTCGGCCGCCGCCCAGCCGCGGGCTGAGACCGCGCCCGCGTATGGCGGCCGCCCGGCGATGCCGGATCCGGTATCGCCGCAACCACAACCCCGCGCACGGCGCGGGATCACGGGAGGAACAGGATGAAGGTCATCGTCATCGGTATGGGCCGTCTGGGTGTGCCCTATCTGGCCGCCCTGGCCGAGCTGGGGCACGACGTTCTCGGCGTCGACATCAATCCCGAGACGCTGGAGGAGCTGCGGGCTGGACGCTGCCCGTTCGACGAGCCGGGCGTCACGGATTACATCGCCAAGCACACCGCGGCGGGCCGGCTGCGCTTCACTGACTCCTACGACGAGGCCGCGGCCCATGGCGAGGCCTTCTTCCTCGCGGTGTCGACGCCGCAGCGCGAGGGGGCCATGAGCATGGACCTCAGCGCGGTCGAGGACGCCATCATCTCCATCGCCCGCCGCCTGAGTCGGGACGCGGTGTTGATCGGGAAGTCGACGGTGCCGGTCGGGGCCGGTGCACGGTTGGCGGCCCTCGCGGCCGCCGAGGCCCCGGAGGGCGTACGGCTGAGGGTGGGGTGGAGCCCGGATTTCCTGCGCGAGGCGCTGTCCATGGAGACCACGCTGCACCCGGCAAGGCTCGTGCTGGGATCGTCGGACGCCGACCGGGCCGTGGTGGAGGGCGTCGTCCGACGGGTGTGGGGCGGCTGGCTGGAGGCGGGAGTGGAGCTCCTGAGCACTGACTTTGTGACCGCCGACCTTACCAAGGCGGCCTCCAACGCCTTCTTGTCCACGAAGATGTCGTTCGCCAACCTGGTGGACGACGTCTGCCAGGCGGCGGGCGCGGACTTCGGGATCGTCTCCAGAGCGATGGCGCTGGATCCGAGGATCGGGTCGTTTGGCTTGACGGCAGGCCTCGGCTGGGGCGGTTCGTGCCTGGGCAAGGACATCCGTGCCTTCGCTGAGCGCGCCGCGGATCTGGGCGAGAGTTCGGCTGCCGAGTTCCTGTCCACCGTGGACGCCACCAACACCAGGCGCCGAATGCTCGCTGTCGAGCACGCCGCCGTCGTACTGCCTGGTGGTCTGGACGGGGCGGTCGTGGCGGTCTGGGGGGCCTCGTTCAAACCGTTCGTCGGGGACATCAGCGACTCGCCTGCGCTCGACGTCGCCCTGCGGATGCGCCGTGCGGGAGCGGACGTCCGTGTTCACGACCCAAGCGTCAATGACCTGGTGCGGCGTCGTCACCCCGACCTCACGGTGGTCGACGCTCCTGCGGAGGCTCTCCTTGGCGCGGGTGTGTTGGTGGTGGCCACTGACTGGCCGCGCTACACCGCGCTGGACCCTACCTCCCTCGTCGACAGCACCACCCGGACTGTCATTGACGCCCGCCGCTGCCTGGACCCCAACCGCTGGCGGGCCGCCGGGTGGGACCACCAAAGGCTCGGGGCGTTCCGCCACCACACCGCCCCGGAGGCCTGATGTGACGCGACTGTTCGAGAATGCGGAGTCCCACCGCGGCGTCCCCGGGACTCGGGGATGGGTCGTCGCGCCCCTGGGGCGCCTGGGTGACCCGGCGCCGCAAGGGCGGTACATCCTGGTCGCCCAGGACCTGACCCCGACGGACACCGCCGCCCTCGACCTCGCCCTCGTGGCCGGGTTCTGCACCGCCGAGGGGGGACCCACTTCCCACACGGTGCAGGTGGCGCACGGCCTGGGCATCCCGGCCGTCGTCGCGGCGGGCTCCGGGATTCTGACCCTGCGGCCGGGAACCCTGTGCGCGCTCGACGGCGACGGAGGCCTCCTGCACGCCGGACTGGACGGCCCGGACCTCCAGGCGGCGACGGCCCGCGAACGCGAGCGGGGCGAGCGGGACCGGCTGCGACGCGAAGCCGCCCTGGCCGCAGGACCCGCCCCGGGCGGGGTCACCCTCTCCACCACGTTCGTGAAGCCATCCCAGGCCGAACAACTCGCGCGCAGTGCCGCCAGCGGGATCGGGCTGCTGGCCACCGAACTCCTCTTCCTGGGACGCGAGGCCGACATCACCGACGAGGCCGCCCACCACTGTGCCTACCGCGACCTGGCCCGGACGGTGGGGGACGCGGAGATCACCGTCCGGACCCTCGACATCGGCGGCGACAAACCGGTCCCCGCCCTGAACCTGCCCAAGGAGGACAACTCCTTCCTCGGAGTCCGCGGTATCCGCCTGGCCCTGCGCCGCCCGGACGACCTCCTGATCCCCCAACTGCGGGCCCTCTACCGCGTGGCCGCAGCCGGGGGACGGTTGCGGATCATGTTCCCGATGGTCACCACCGCCGAGGAGTTCACCCGGGCCGCGGAGATCGCCGAGGACGTCCGGGCCCGGATCCGGGCGCCGAGGGTGCCGCTCGGGGTGATGGTGGAGGTGCCGGCCTGCGCGCTGGCCGTCGACCGCTTCGTCGAGCACGTCGATTTCCTCAGCATCGGCACCAACGACCTGACCCAGTACCTCCTGGCGGCCTCACGCACCAACCCTGCCCTCGCCCGCGACATCGACCCCCTGCACGTCGCGGTGAGCCGCACCGTCGGCCACGTCACCGACACCGCCCACGCGGCCGGTGTGCCGGTCACCGCCTGCGGCGGCCTCGCGGCCAGCCCCGTGGGCGCCGCAGTACTGGCCTCACTCGGCATCAGCGGCCTGACCGTCACGCTCCCCGCACTCCCCGCCGTCCACGAGGCCCTCACCCGCCTCGACCACGACGCGCGCCAGGCGATCCGCCACGAGGCCCTCACCACCGGCGGCACCTCCCGCCTCACGGAGCACGTCACCGCCCTCCTGGGCCTCTGACCGACCAGGCCCGCACACCCGGGCCCGCGGCACGGCGCGTGCCCCGGGCCTGATCCCGACACCTTGACCGGAAGGGTCGACTTCGTCATGCCCTCGACCACGCCCCGCCCGATCAACGTCCTGCTGATCGGCGGCTGCGGCCACTGGGCCGCCACCGAGAACCACATCCCAGCCATCCTCACCCTGCAACGCCAGGGATTTCCCGCCCGGGTCGGCGCCATCTGCGACCTGCGCGACCCCTACGACGAGAACCTGCTGCGCCACATGCCCGACCTGCTGGACCTCCTCCGCTGGGACCGGCCCCAGTGGATCCAGCCCCGCCCCGGCGAGCCGGCCGAGGACCTGGAGCGCCGCCTGGACGCCGCGCACGCCCGTCGGCCCTTCGACGTGGCGATCGTGGCCTGCGACCCCGTCGCCCACCACCCCTACCTGCACTGGGCGACCAGCCGCGGCATCCACGTCCTGTGCGACAAGCCGATCATCGCCGTCGCGGACGCCGCCTGGGACGTACACGCCGCCGCCACCATCGACACCCAGTTCGACACCCTGCTCAAGGCCCACCTCGACAGCCCCGGCCACCTGTTCGCCCTGCCCATGCGACGCAGAGCCAACGACGCCTTCGTCGACTCCTCCCAGCTCATCGCCGAGGTCTACGAGAACCACGAGCAGCCCCTGACCATGGGCAACTTCACCGTGACCGGCGGCCACTTCCGCCTACCCGAGGAATACGCCCTCGGCAACGCCCACGGCTACACCAACGGCGTCGGAGCGCTCGCCTTCTCCAGCTACCACTACATCGACCTCATGGCCTGGTACCTGCGCCTGGCCCAAGGCCCCGTCACCGCCCTGCGCATCACCAACCACTACGTGCGGCGCGTGGGCGACTACCTCGGCACCGGCCAGAACCGGGCCCTCGAAGCCCTCCTGCGCCCCCGATCCGAGGCGCCGGCCCTGCCTGCCGACCTCGACCGGCGCACCGCACTCGCCGAGATGGACTTCGCCTTCACCCTCGAACTCCTCGACGACGCCCGGCGAGTCCACGGATACCTCACCTACACCTTCACCTCGAACAGCTACTCCCACCGCCAGATCGGCCTCCTCGACGCCGACCGCGCCGGACACCTGCCCTTCCGGGAGAAGGGCCGCATGTCCCAGTTCGTCATCGACATCCACCAAGGCCCGCTCCAGCACGTGCGCGTCAGCAAGAACGACGTCGTCGGCGACCGCTACCGCATCCGCCTCGAACACCGCCGCAACCCCCTGATCGACCCCTCCGGCGGACGCCACGCGGACACGCTGTACGAGAACGCGCACAGCGCCAGCAAGGTCACCCCCCAGGCAATGACCGCCGAGTTCCTGCGCGCCGCGGCTGGATGCACCCCGGACCAGTCCGTCGCCCGCCGCATGACCCACCTCGCAGGCCAGACCCTCACCCAGCGCATCTACGCGGCGATGTACCGGCTGATCGCAGCCCGCCACGAAGCCGACACCGCCGCCCACAGGACCGCGACGCCGCCAGTCCTCGTCGACATCCCCCGCTGACCCCACACGCCCACCACCCGAAGGACACCGGCATGAACGCCCTCCCGGCCGTGGACCACGGCATCCTCTTCTTCCCCCGCGGCGGCTCCTCCCTCGTCGTCAAGAACCTCACCGAGCAGACGATCGCCGCCGGCCGCCCCGCCCGCATCTTCTGCGGGTCCCTGGGGGAGCCGGGCACCACCTCCCACGCCGCCACGTTCTACGGCGACCTGCCCCTGGTCGTCTCCGACTACAGCCCGGCAGCCACCGCCCACGCGGCCGGGGCAGACGCCCTCGCCCAGACCGTGCCCCTCCACCCCAGCTACGAGGACCGCACCGCCGCCCCCGACCGGGTCTTCGCCGCCGTCGACCCGGCCACGGCCGACGCCATCGAGGCCTACTGGCGGCAACACCTCACCACCCACCACGCCGGCGAAGCCGGCCTGCTCCACCTGCACCACCTCACCCCCCTGCACGGCATCGCCCAGGGCCGGGACCGGCCGGTGGTCACCACCCTGCACGGCACCGAACTGAAATTCCTCGACAACGCCCTGCGCCGCCTCCACCTCGCCGAGCGCCTGGACCTGTCCATCGCCGACCTCGGCCGGCACTACCGCGACGCCCCCCAGGCCACCCTGCGGCGCATCACCCGGACCGCAGGCACCCCCGACCTCGACGAGGCCCAGGCCCTGCTCACCGACCACTGGCACATGTGGACCCATGCCCGCCACTGGGTCGACCGCATGCGCGCATACGCCCGCACCAGCAACCGGATCGTGGTCATCTCCGAACAGGATCGCGCCCTGGCCCAGTCACTGGTGGAGATCCCCGACAGCCGGATCGACCTCGTGCCCAACGGAGTCGACACCGACCGGTTCACCCCGCCCTCGGCCTTCGACGACACCGACCGCTACAAGATCCTTCACCGGTGGCTCGTCGACGACCCCCAGGGATGGCTCCCCGGCCAGGGCCCCGGCACCATCCGATACACCACCGCCGACGTCCGCCGCATCCTCCACGACGACCAAGGCCGCCGCCGCCCGCTCCTGCTGTGGATGGGACGCTTCCTCGCCTTCAAACACCTCAACCTCCTCCTGCAGGCCGTCGCCGTCCTGCGCGACCGCACCGCCGTACGCCCCGCGCTGCTCATCCTGGGAGGCCACCCCGGCGAATGGGAGGGAGACCACCCCCACACCCTCGCCTCCCAACTCGGCATTACCGACGACGTCCACTTCGCCGGATGGCGCCCCCACCACGACCTCATCGACGGCCTCCACTGCGCCGACCTCCTCACCGCCCCGTCCGTCGACGAGCCCTTCGGCCTGATCTACCTCGAAGCGATGGCCTCCGGCACCCCCGTGATCGCCTCCGCCAGCGGCGGCCCCCTCAGCTACGTCACCACCACCGGCCCCCACGCCACCGGCTGGCTCCCCGCCCCCGGCGACCTCGCCGCCACCATCGAGCAGGCACTCACCGACCCCGCCGAGCTGACCCGCCGCGGCCAGGCCGCCCGCCGCTTCGCCCACGACCACTACTCCTGGCGCTCCCTCACCCCCCGCTACCACGACATCTACGACCGCGTCCTCGCCGACCGGCCCTGAACCACCCAGCAGCCCGCGCCACGCCCTGACGTCCCACCCCCTGCGACGCGATTCCGGCAGTCCGAGCACAGCCGAGTAGGGTGTCGCCCGTGATCAGGGCGGCATCCGGGCAGACCAGAACAACCCGCCTGAACCGGCACGAAGAGAATGGACAGACCATGGCAGAGCGACGCATCGCGGTGTTCGGCGCCGGATACATCGGCCTGGTGACCGGCGCGTGCCTCGCCGAGCTCGGCCACCACGTCACGGTCCGGGACATCAACCCCGAACGCGTCCGCATCCTCCGCGCCGGCGACGTCCCCATCCACGAACCCGGACTCGGCGACATGATCGCCCGGAACAAGGAACGCCTCACCTTCACCGAGGACCTCGACCAGGCCCTCACCGGCGCCGAGATCGCCTACGTGTGCGTCGACACCCCGCCCTCCGCCTCCGGCGACGCCGACCTCACCCGCGTATGGGCCGTCGTCCGCTCCCTGACCGCAGCCCACGACCTGCGCGCCGTCGTCATGAAGTCCACCGTCCCCGTCGGCACCGGCGCCCGCGCCCGCCTCCTGCTGGACGAGATCGGACTGGCCCACGTCGGCTACGTCTCCAACCCCGAGTTCACCGCCGAAGGCCGGGCCATCACCGACTTCATGGCCCCCGACCGCATCGTCATCGGCCAGGACAACGACACCGCCGGCGCCCTCGTCGCCGCCCTGCACACCGGCATCAACGCCCCCGTGGCCACGATGGACGTCAAGTCGGCCGAGATGGTCAAACTCGCCTCCAACGCACTCCTCGCCACGAAGATCAGCTTCGCCAACGAGATCGCCACCCTCTGCGAGAACACCGGCGCCGACGTCACCGAAGTCCTCGGAGCCGTCGGCATGGACCACCGCCTCGGCGCCCACTTCCTGCGCCCGGGCATCGGCTGGGGCGGCTCCTGCTTCCCCAAGGACAGCGAAGCCCTGCGCCAGATGGCCTCCAACACCGGCTTCCACCCCCAGCTCCTCACCGCGGTCATCAACGTCAACAACATCCAGAAGCGCCGCGCGATCCAACACCTCAAGGACGAACTGGGCGACCTCGCCGGCAAGCACATCGCCCTCCTGGGCATGGCCTTCAAGCCCGGCACCGACGACATGCGCGAGGCACCCTCGACCGTGCTCGCCGGCCGCCTGCTCGCCGAAGGCGCACACGTACGCTCCTGGGACCCCCTTGCCCGCCCGGCCGCCGGGGAGCCGTGGGACTCCGTGACACGCGCTTCGACCCCGCAGCAGGCACTGGCCGGAGCGGACGCGGTGGTGATCGTGACCGAGTGGCCCGAACTCGCCGAAGTCAACTGGGCCGAGGCCCACAGCGCCATGCGCACCCCGGTCATGTTCGACGGCCGCAACCTCCTCGACCCCGCCCATATGCGCGAGATCGGGTTCCGGTACACCTCCGTCGGCCGTCCCTGACTGCCCCAGATCACGACCCCAGCCCCATCCCGGCCGGCGATCCGATGGTCGAGTCACAGGGCGCCGCGCTCCAGGTACGCCGATACGCGTTCCGCCGCGTAGGTGCCGTCCGGTAGCACCGCGTCGGTCAACTCGAACTGCTCCCGCTTGCCTGTGGGGTCATTCCAGGTGACCCGGGTGCCGGCGAGCCGGCTGCTGGGCAAGTGGACGGGTTGGCCGTCGGCGGCACGGGCTCCGAGCAGGGTGTAGGTGCGGACCGGCCGCACGGCCTCGCTGGCCGCGATGGCCGGGGTCGCGCCGGGGCTGGCCTGGTTCCGGCGCCGGCGGAGCCAGCCCCAGGCTGTGGCCCCCGCCAGCAGCGTGAGGCCGCCCAGGGTCTCCGTGGTCCAGCCGGTGAGCACGTCGGTGAGCATGGTGGTGTCCTTGTCTCTGTGTGATGACGGGGCGGAGCATGAAGCGCCGCGCATTGACGTCGCGTCCTGGGCGGGACAGTGCTGGTGCGGGGGGTTAGCCACGCAACCCCCTTCAGGTCTACGCCATTTGAGCGGACGATCTCCGCGGTGACCGGGCGGAGGTAGGGGGGCTCTAAAAGGACGCCACCGTTACGTCATGGGGTAGCCCTTTGGCTTCAATTCCGCGGGGAGTCACCGGATGAGGTGAAAGCTCGGTCATGGCCCTGAAGGGCGTCGGTACCTTCCCTGGCATGTCCACTGACACCCCGAGCGCGGCCGATCAGCTGCTGCTCGACCACGCGCACCGCCACGGCTTCACCGTGACCGCGAAGATGCTGGAGGTCTGGAGGAGCCGCCGCCTGCTGCCCGGCAATGTCCCCGGCGGAGGCCTGGGCCGCGGCAGGGGCAGCACCTCCACTCCGGCGCCCGAGAGCTTCGACCTCGTCCTCGGCCTCGCCCGTCACGCCGGCCGCGGCAAGCGCCCGAACGACGTGGCACTGCTCCTGTTCGACGAAGAGCTCCCCGTACCCGAGCAGACGGTACGGGCCGCCTTCACCGCCGCGGTGGACACCCTCACCGTCCCCGGCGACGACGACCCGGACACCGACCCGGAACAACGGCTCGACGACCTCGCCGACCACATCGCCGACGCCGGCCTGACCGTGACCCTGGTCCCCGCCCGGGCCCGGCGGATCGACGAAGGCATCGCCCGCCTTGCCCGAGCCGGCGGACACACCTGGCCCCCGGCTGAGCTCACTGCCTTCGACGAGAACCCCGGCACGCCGACCGGCACACCCAAGGACGCCGCGCTGGCCGCGGCCGCCGCGGCCATCAACGGGACGATGTCCCTGGAGGACATCAGCGACCTGCTGCGCGCGATGAACCCCACCGCGACGGCCAACCCGATCGCGTCCCTCGTCGAGACCACCCGCAAAGACGTCCCCGAGTTCGCCGACGCGGTCCTCACCGACGACCACCAGTTGGCCCTTGGCCCCGTGCGCGATGCCCGCGACCATCTGCGCGACCTGGCCGCCACCGCTCCGCTTCAGGACCTGGCGCGGACTTGGAAGACCGCCGCCGGCGTACGGCAGTGGGCCCTGGACCTGTGCGACCGGGTCGATGGGGAACTCGCCACCGGGCAGCTGGGCGAGGCGGCCCTGGAGTGGATGAACGGCCGCTACGCGATGGCCGGCCTGGCCGTGCTCAGCACCCTGAAGGAGCGCGACCGGCCCCCCGTCCAGCACGCCCTCGACGCCCTGGTGCTGCTCTACCAGCTCGGGGAGTTCCACCGACTCGACCGGCTCATTCCCGGCTGCCAGTGGCACCTCCTCGCCACCGAGGGGCTGCTGCCGCCACCCGTCCGCGAGCAGCTCCAAGAGCTCATCGGCCGGGACGCGCCCTCTGCCGGGTAGGGGGCGATGTCAGACCGGCCTCGTAGCGTCGAAGACGAGGCCCCGGACCGGACGGGGCCCCGGAGGACCGAAGGAGCGGGCCATGGGCGAGATCAGCATCGAGCGACAGCACCTTGACCACCTGCTGGCCGACAGCGCGAGCACGTACGGAGCCCCCTACCAGCGGGCCTTCGCCCAGCTCGCCGCAGCGCACCGAGGCCAGCCCGTCGCCGAGATCCTCCCGCTGCTGCGCCGGGCCGCGGACGAGGCGCTGCTCGGCTTCACGGAGGCGGACCTCCGGGAACAGGCGCAGGCGATGAGTACGGGCGAGCCGTACGTCCTGCGCGTCACGGTGGCCTGACCACGGCTGTGCCCGTCAGACCTCCCACCACGCGGAGGTCAGGCCTTGCGCCGGTCGCGGCCGGTGTGGGCGAGGGCGTCGGCGAGCTGGTCGTGATTCATGGACGAGCGGCCCGGGGTGCCGGCCGCGGCCGCCTTCTCGTACAGCTCGGCCTTCGTCAGCGCCGCCAGCTCCCCGCCCTTGGCCGCCGGCCCGGAGCGCGCCCGCTTCTTCGCGGCCGGCGCCTTCCTGCCGCCGGCCGCCCGGGCGCCGGGGGAGGCGGCCTTCTCGCCGGTGTCCTTAGGACTGCGGGCCCGCTCGACACTGGCGCGCAGGGCTTCCATGAGGTCGACGGCGCCAGTCGGCTCCGTCGCCGGTTCGGCCTTCTCGACCGTCTCCCCGGCCGCCTTCGCCTTCACCAGGGCCTCGACCTTCTCGCAGAAGGAGTCGTGGAAGGCCTCCGGCTCCCACTCCATGGCCAGGGCGTCGATCAGCTGCATGGCCATCTTCACCTCCGCCGCCGTCGCCTCGACCGTCCCCGGCAGGTCGGGCACCTCGGCGTGCGGATCGCGCAGCTCATCGGCCCAGTGCAGTGTGTGGAGCGTGAGCAGGCCCTCCGTCTCCTCCGCCTTCAAGGCGACCAGGTACTCCCGCCCGCGCATCACGAACGTGGCGATGCCGGCCTTGTTCGACTCGGCCAGGGCGCGCTCCAGGAGAGCGTAGGGCTTCCCGTACTGGGCTCCCCGGGGCCCGAGGAAGTACGTCTTGTCGAAGAAGACCGGGTCGACGGTGTCCAGGTCGACGAAACCGGCTACGTCGATCGAATGGGATCGGCCGGGAGCGATCTCGTCGAGCTCCTGCGGCTCGACGATCACGTACTCGGACCCGGTGTCGCAGCCCTTCACGATGTCCGCGAGGTCCACCTCGTCGCCGGTGCGCTCGTTCACGCGCCGGTTGCGGATCCGGTCCGCAGTGCCGCGCTGGAGCTGGTGGAAGCGGATCGTGTGGCTGTCCGTGGCCGTGTAGAGGCCCACGGGAAGGCTCACGAGCCCGAACCCCAAGACCCCCGTCCACACCGGTCTGGCCATCGCCCGCACCACCCTTCGACCTGGGCGTCTTCCCACCCTGCGCCCCATCACCCCCACCGGCAACGGCAGCCAGACCGCAGTGCCGCCGGCCGCCTTCCGATGGGGCAGGGAAGCCCTCGCCGGGGCGCTGTCAGGGCCCTTCCACCTCGCCGCCCTCCCGCGTCCAGGACCGCACGGTGTGCTCTCCCTGGGGCCCGTCCTCGACCAGCTCGATTCGAACTTCCGCCTGACTGCCATAGCGGCCGATGAGTCCCCTGAACTTCCGCTCGGCGGTCTCGGAGTTGTCCCAGGTGTCGGTGACGGCGGGGGAGGGATGGGGGCCGAGCGAAGTCTGACGTGGAACGGCACATGCGGATCATGAGCGGTCGGAACCTCTACTGCAAGCCGCGGGCCAGGGGCGGCCGCCACCCCTGATCCTCCTCACCACCCGCTGTGAGGTCACCACACCCTGTTGTCGAAATGATGTTCCGCGCCAGGTGGGATGCGGGTTACTGTCCCTATTCTCGGCAAGGTGGTCGCCGTCCCGGGCGCGCTGGCCCAAAGCACCTCGCGCCGCTGGCGAGCCTTCCGCGACACGGGGCACGCACCCAGCTCCTTCACGAGCCAGCAGGAAGCCCAGCCACAACCAGCGCGATGACAGGACCCGACTTGACCCTGATGCCAGGAGCACGCGTGCCGGGACGGACCTGGACGGTCCGCATCACTGGCCACCCCGATCACACCGTGTCCGTCACCTGCAGCACCGCCGCGTGCCGGATGCCGCCCCGCTCGAAGGACGCCGCGAGCATGCGCCGCTTCGCCGCCGAGCACATCAAAGCCCACGGACGCCTCGCCGGCGCCCGCCCCAACGCCGCCTGCAGCTGTGGCAACGCGCAGTGCGCCCTCCACGAAACCCCCGTCCACTGTGCCGGCACCAGCCTGTTGGTGCTTGTCCACAACCCGGCCGTCGGCCAGGTCTGGACCCTGGCAGACGTCTGCCAGGCCTGCGCCCGCCACATCCCGCACATCACCATCCTGGCCACGGGCAAGCCAGCTCGCCCCACCCCCGCGGCCCCTTCCGTGGAGCAGCCGGCGCAGCGCGTCGCGGTGCCGGGTGGATTCTCCTCACCTGAGGCTGCACCTGATCCCGTACCGGGACAGCGTCGCCCGCACCGACCCAACCGTCCTCGGCGGTCTCGGGGCTGAGTCAGGCGAGACGGCCCCTGCTCTCCCCGGCCGGCGGTCAGCCATTTCGCGGCCTCTCGCCCGGCTGGTCACTCCTCGGTGAATGCTCTGAGCCGGCCCCGCTGGGTTTCTCCTCCGCGATCCGGGTGTCGAGCACGACCTGATCGGCGTAGGGCGCGACAGCGGCGAGGACCCGGCGGTGGAGTTCGGCGCTGTGGACCGTCACCGATATTCCCCTCCGGGCGACAACCGCCCCACCGCCGCTGAAACCCCACTCCCGGTACCGCCGTGCGGCAGACGGTGGCGCGGTGGCCCACACCGTGGACAGGGGCCGTACCAGCAGGCCGCCGCCTGCCTGGTGGTCGAAGCAGCGGGCGGGACGACGCGGCACGCACTGGCCACGGTCGTCCGTGTCCACTGAACCGACGCACTGGCGGCGTTGTCAGTGCGGGGCGCGATGATGACCTTCATGACCGAAAATAGTGCCCTGCTCTCTCCTGCCGCCTACACGGAGGCCGTGAACGCTGCCGTGGCGGCGTCGGCCGCGTACTACGGCGACGGGACCACCCCGCTCGGTGACGACGAGTACGACGGGCTGCTGCGCGCCATCGCGGCCTACGAGGCGACCCACCCGGACGAGGTGCTCGCCGACTCGCCGACCGGGAAGGTGGCGGGCGGGGCGGTGCAGGGCGACGTGCCGCACTCGGTGCCGATGCTCTCCCTCGACAACGTCTTCGACGCCGACGAGCTCGCCGAGTGGGCCGCGGGGCTGGAACGGCGTCTCGGGCACCCCGTGGCCGGGTGGTGTGTGGAGCCGAAGCTCGACGGCCTCGCGGTGGTCGCCCGCTACCGGGGTGGCCGGCTCGTTCAGGTCCTCACCCGCGGCGACGGCCTGGCCGGCGAGGACATCACCCACGCCGCCGACGCCGTCCTCGGCCTGCCACCAGTCCTCACCGAGCCGATCGACGTCGAACTGCGCGGCGAGGTACTGCTGACAACTGCGCAGTTCGAGGAAGCCAACCGAATCCGGCTCGCCCACGAGGCCACGCCCTTCGCGCACCCGCGCAGCGGCGCGGCCGGCACCCTGCGGGCCAAGGACCGCCCCTACCGCATCGAGTTGACCTTCTTCGCCTACAGCGCGATCGGCCTGAACGACCTCGGCCACGCCGCTCTGCTGGAGAACCTGGCCGCACTCGGCGCGAACACGGCGGCCAGCACGGCCGCCGCCCCGATGCGATGCGAGACCGTGGAGCAGGTGCAGGAACGTATCGACGTGATCGCCGGCCTGCGCGCAGACCTGCCGTTCGGGATCGACGGTGTCGTCGTCAAGGCCGACACGGCCGAGGACCAGCGCCAGGCCGGCAACGGCTCGCGCGCCCCGAGGTGGGCCGTGGCCCGGAAACTCGCGGCCGAACACAAGGTGACACGCCTGCTGGCGGTGGAGTGGAACGTCGGCCGGACCGGAATCATCGCCCCGCGCGCCGTCCTGGAGCCCGTGATCATCGACGGGGTGACAGTCACCTACGCCACCCTCCACAACCCGTCCGACATCACCCGCCGCGGGCTCATGATCGGCGACCAGGTGTTCGTGTACCGGGCCGGCGACGTGATCCCCCGCGTCGAGGCACCCCTGGTCGACCAGCGCACCGGCGCCGAGACCCCGATCGTCTTCCCCGAGGTATGCCCCCGCTGCGGCGACGCGATCGACACCTCCGAGCAGCGGTGGCGTTGCGTACGCGGCCGGAGCTGCCAGGCCGTGGCCTCGGTCATCTACGCCGCCGGCCGGGACCAGCTCGACATCGAAGGTCTCGGCGGCACGCGCGCGATCCAGCTGGTGGAGGCCGGTCTCGTCAGGGACATCGCCGACCTGTTCACACTGACCCGAGAGCAGCTCCTCGGCCTGGAGCGGATGGGTCAGACCAGCGCCGCCAACCTCCTGGCCGCGATCGAGACCGCCCGCGGAGCCGCTTTGAGCCGCGTGTTCTGCGCCCTCGGGGTCCGCGGCACCGGGCGCACGATGTCCCGCCGGATCGCCGCGCACTTCGGCTCGATGGCCGCGATCCGGGCCGCCGACGCCGACACGCTGGCCGGGGTCGACGGCATCGGCACCGAGAAGGCCCGCGTCATCGCGGCCGAACTCGTCGAACTCGCCCCGCTCCTCGACAAGCTCCAGGCCCAGCAGGTCGGCATCCAGGTCGCCGAGCCGCAGAAGCCCGCAACCGACGCGAACGACGACGGCGCGGACCAGGCGGGCGGCCCGCTGGCCGGACAGGCCGTCGTGGTCACCGGCTCCATGACCGGCCCCCTCGCGGTGCTGTCCCGGAACGAGATGAACGAACTGATCGAGCGGGCCGGCGGAAAGGCGTCATCGTCGGTGTCCAAGCGCACCACCCTCGTGGTGGCGGGCGAGAAGGCCGGCTCCAAGCGCACCAAGGCCGAAGAACTGGGCATCCGCATCCTCGACCCCGAGGAGTTCGCCGTCCTCGTCGCCGACCTCCTCCCCACCACCTAGTGTTCTGCGCCAGAAATCTCAGGGTTAAGTCTGTAGCCTGTTGTCATGTCGCCGGGTCCTAGTGCCGTTGAAGTCCGCCTGTCCGATGAGGAACGCGCTGAGTTGTCCCGCTGGGTGAGTGGGGTGGTGGCGCCGCGGTTCGCGGAGCGGGCGCGCATCGTGCTGGCGTGTGCAGGCGGGGCGCCGAACGCGCAGGTGGCGGTCGAGGTCGGGGTGACCGTAGCGACGGTGAGGAAGTGGCGCGGGAAGTTCGCCGCCGATGGGTTGGCCGGACTTGAGGATGCCGCCCGAATCGGTCGGCCGAAGGCCGATCTGGTTCTGAGTGCGGACGAACGGGGCCAGTTGGTCCGATGGGCCCGGCGCGCGAAGACCGCCCAGTTTCTGGCTCTGCGGGCGAGGATCGTGCTGCGTTGCGCGGAGGGCGGGACGAACAGGCAGGCCGCGGTCGAGCTCGGTGTGGATGCCTCGACCGTCGACCGCTGGTGCAGTCGTTTCATCGCCCATCGTCTTGAAGGCCTGGTCGATGAGCCCCGTCCGGGCCGGCCGCCGTCGATTCTCCTTGACCAGGTCGAAGACGTGATCGTGGCGACGCTGGAGTCCACGCCGGGGAAGGATACTCACTGGTCGCGGGCCTCGATGGCAGCTCGGACGGGGCTATCGAAGTCGACCGTCGGCCGAATCTGGAAACGGTTCGAACTCAAGCCGCATCTGCAGGATTCCTTCAAGCTGTCCACCGACCCGCAGTTCGTGGCGAAGGTCGTCGACGTCGTCGGCTTGTATCACAACCCGCCTGAGCGGGCGGTGGTGTTATGCGTGGATGAGAAGAGCCAGATCCAGGCGCTGGACCGTTCACAGCCGGTGCTGCCGATGATGCCGGGCATGCCCGAGCGACGCACCCACGACTACCTGCGGCACGGCATCACGAGCCTCTTCGCCGCGTTCAACGTCGCCGACGGAACCGTCATCAGCGAACTCCACCGCCGCCATCGCGCGATCGAGTTCAAGAAGTTCCTGGTCACCATAGACAAAGCCGTGCCCCGCGAGCTCGACGTGCACCTGGTCTGCGACAACTACGCCACTCACAACACTTCTGAGATCAAGACGTGGCTGGCCAGACACCCCCGCTTCCACGTCCACTTCACCCCCACAGGCTCCTCCTGGATCAACCAGGTCGAGCGGTGGTTCGGTCTGCTGACCGACAAGCTCATCCGCCGCGGAGTCCACACCTCGGTGAAAGCACTGGAAGACGACATCCGGGCCTGGATCGAGAATTGGAACGAGAACCCGAAACCCTTTGCCTGGACGAAGACCGCCGACGAGATTCTCAAGTCCGTTGCCGACTACCTCACCAAGATCACCCCATCCAACCCGGGCAACCAGGCGCAGACTTAACCCTGAGATTTCTGGCGCAGAACACTAGGCGTCGCCGCCCCCAGCCCTCGGCCCGCCCTGTCGGGGCCCTTGGCCGCCCTCATCCCCGCGGCCCCGGCCGTGGAGCAGCCGGCGCAGCGCGCCGCGGTGCCCGGCGGGTTCTCCTCACCGGAGGCCGCTCCTGATCCCTCACCGGGGCACCGCCGCCCCTCCGCGCCCACCGTCAGCGTCGCTCGCGGGGCTGAGAACAAGGGGCCCATCCGGCGAGTCTTCGCAGGGCAGACGGACGCTCTGGCACGTGACTCATGAGGGCACGGGTATCAGGTTCGGGTGACGCCGTATCCCGTGTCGTTGAGGGCGGCCGTCCAGACGTCCCGGTTGAACCACTTGTTGATGTCCCGCCAGGCCGCGCGTGCCCGTGTCGGCCGAGCGTCGCATCATCACACTTCATCGAGGCGGCTGAATTCATGGGTTGCCAGGGGGAACAGTGACGAGAGAATGTTCGACTGCAGCTCTCCGGTGAGGGCGGACGCGAGGAATTGCGTGCACGATACGGGGTAATGTTCCCATCGGTCGCTCACCTCGTTCACCATGACGGTCCATTCGTTCGGCGCAAGGCCCGGAAGAACGAGCCAGTACAGGCATTCCCCGTTGTCCGTGGTCGCCCACGGGATGAGCACGGATTCCTCGGTCTCCAGTTCCGCCGGCTTCTTCTCGACCGTCCACAGGTCTTGCAGGTCTTCGAACTGGTATTTGGCCCACTTGAGGAGGTCGTAGTGCTTGTTGGGGCAGTCGGGCTCCAGGACGTAAAGGTAGTTGTCCCAGTAGCTTCCCCCGTAAACGCCGATGAGCTCCTTGTAGTCGTCGGGGAGCTCGACTGCGAGGGCGCGTTCGACCTCGCCCCAATCCTTGTCGCGGGGCTGGCTCGGCGCCGGGGCGATTTCGAGAAGACGTGCAAGGGCGTTGTTCACGGCGGGGGTCCTGTTTCTAAAGGTTGGCGAGTCCGGACGGACGGGATGATAGTAGGCGGGCAGGTGGCGGCGAGTCGCACCTACTCGACTACTCTCGTCATTCCTTCGGCTGATTGGGAATGAATGCGGTGTTGCCTGATTCAGTTATTCCGGTGCTCCAGTGCTGGGTGAACGTGAGCCGTTCGATCCATAAGCCTCGATGTATACCCCGGTGGGGATTTTATCGGTCCCGTTGTATCGGGGGGTGACGCTGTACTGGATTGTCTCCCCGGCTTCCACTGCGGCCCTTACTTGGTTCTCGATTTTCCGCATGACGGGGGAATTTGCGTAGGCGTGCATGGTGACGAAATTCGCCGGATCCCAGTTGGATCCGCCGAGCTGCGCGGCAAGGAGGTGGGCTCGGTTGTACCCCTGCTTCTCCGCCCCCGAGCGTCGACGTTCGGCCAGGTCAGCAGGCCGCTGCGCATCGGCCTACACCTCGTCCGCCAGCGCTCTCTCGCACCGGACGTCACCGCCAACCCGGCTCCCCGCCGTACCACCGCCGTGATCAGCCTGGCCAGCAGCCGTTGCAAAGGTGCACGCCAGCGCATGCCGGGGCTTGCGGTGGGGCCACCGTCGCCCTTGCCGTTCACACCTCCTTCCGGGTCCTGCTACCCCCAGTACGTCAGCAGCAGGTACCGGGCGATCTCCCGCAGCACGCCCCAGGACTCCACGGGGGCAAGATTTGCTGTGCCATCGCGCCATCCTGCCCCGCACGCCCGTTCGAGGCCCCTGGGGCTGCCAGGACTGTCAGCCGTTGACGGGCCGTGGCCGGACAACTGGAAGGTGACGGTACGGACGTGCGCGGCCCGGTCCGGGGGCACTGTGTACGCGTACGCCGAAGTGCGCTGGGACGGGGCGAGTTTCTACCCCGTGGACGACCCGACGATCTTCGACGGGGCCAAGCTACGGGTGCAGATCAAGCAATCCCGCGAAGGCACCGACCCCGTGGTGGACGAGCGCGACTTCCCTGGCCTTGAGGCGCGGCTGGAGGACAGCACGTCCAGCGGTGCGCGGTCCGGTATCTACCGGACGCCGACCATCAGCCACCGGGCTGGCGCGGCCGCGCTCGGCGATTCGGCGCTGTTCCTGGACTGGCATGGCGACGGACGCGGTTACCAACGCCACGACTACACCGCATCCCGACCGTTTGACCCGTGATCAGTCGCCGGGGGCGGGCGCGTCGTTCTGGCCATGCGCGAGGATCGGCAGCAGCGCCTCGGCCGCGTCGCACACGGTGCACGCCGTCGTGCCGGGCCGCGCGAGTGCGTCGAGTGCCTGCATGGTGCCCAGCGGGTGCGCGCGGTCGGTGGCGCCGGAGCAGCCTTCGGCGTGGACGGTGGCGGGCCGGCCGTGGGCGCGGCCGTCGAGCAGCCACGCCCACCGGGCCGGCGCGGTACGGGTACGCGGGTGAGCCGGGATGCCGTCCAGGTCGACCCCAGGGAGCGGGCGCAGCTGCTCGGAGGTGACCCAGGTGCCGTACTCGGCCGGCTCCACGCCGCCCCCGGAGGTCGTCTGCCACAGGGGAACACCGATGCGGTACATCCATAGGCCGGAGTCGAGTTGCTGGCGTTCGTAGAGCCGTACCCGCTCGATGGCCTGCCCGTCGGGAAGGACCAGCGTGATCGCGGCCGAAGGGGAGGGTTCGGTCACGGTCAGGGGCGGGTGAACTGCTCCTGCCGGGCCTCTCGACAAGCCGTACAAAGGGGGTTCTCTGGGGCTACGACTGTGGCACGAGGCAGCGGACGGAGCGTTTGTGCAGCTCGACGCGCGGATTGCTCACCGTAGTTGGTGCAACAGGTGTGGTGCTATCGCCGGTTCGGGTGAGTCGCTCCTTTGTCTGGTTGAGGTGTGCGACATCCCGTGGGTTGCTCTGAGCCGCGCTGAGTCCTCGACCTCGTGGCCAGGGGATTCGTCTTCTCTCCGGCAGCGGTTCGCGGGCTGACGTAACTTCGGGATTCCTGAAGCGTTCTCACCATGCCTGATCGGTTCACGATCGGGGTGAAGGTGAGGGGGCTCGGGTTGGCGCTGGCTGTCGTACGGGACCTGCGCGATGTCCGGCCGCTGGCCACGGCGGAGGAGCTGGAGCAGTTCGAGACCGACGTGCTGGCGGGGTTCGTGCTGGCGCGGGCCTCGGCCGGGCTGGCGGACGGCACGATCCGCGGGGACGTCGGGCACCTGGAGCAGATGCGGTCCTGGTTCGGCCGACCGCTGTGGGAGATGGAGCCGCCCGACGCCGACGCGTACTTCGGGAAGGTACTGCGGGCATCGCCGAGCGGCACCCGGCTGGGGCGCTCTCAGGCGCTGACCACGTACTTCCTGTTCCTGGAGCTGCGGCACAAGGTCGAGATCCACCGGATGACCGGTCGGGTGATCGAGTGCCCGATCGACGAGATGAACCGGCCGCGCGGGTCGAAGGACGCGGCACTGCGGATTCCGCCGTCCGGGCCGGAGGTCAGGACGCTGTTCACCGCGTGGGGCGGCGAGCTGGCGACCTGCCGGAAGTTCGCCCCGACCGCCCGGAACTACACCGCCTCCAAACTGATGTCCCAGGTCGGGCTGCGGGTCAGCGAGGCGTGCAAGCTCGATTTGGCGGACATCAAGTGGGACCTGGGCCGCTTCGGCAAGCTCCACGTCCGCCACGGCAAGGGCGCCCGGGGCTCGGGCCCGCGCGAGCGGATGGTCCCCCTGATCAACGGCGCTGACCGCACGCTCCGCTGGTTCATCGAGGACGTCTGGGGCCAGTTCGACGACGACCACACCCGCCCCGGCGCCCCGCTGTTCCCCTCCGAACGCAGATGCGCTGACGGCTCCTCGGGCCGGGTCGGCGACGATGCTCTGCGCGGTGGGCTCAAGGCCGCGGCCACGGCGCACCTGCCGGGCTGGGGCGACAAGCTCACCCCGCACGTCCTGCGGCACTTCTGCGCGTCCGAGCTCTACCTGGGTGGACTCGACCTCATCGCGATCCAGGAAGTCCTCGGACATTCCTGGATCGCCACGACCATGCGATACGTCCACGTCCAGCAGACCCGGGTCGAGGACGCCTGGGTGGCCGGGCAGCAGCGGGCCGCGAAGCGTCTGGAAGGACTTCTGCAATGAAGTGGAATCTGCGGCTGACCGCCGCGAACCAGGGGATCTGGAAAGCTTCCGAGCTCCAGCGGAGCCTCGCCGAGCACGGCCTGGTGATCTCGGCCGGGAAGATGTCCGGGCTGTGGTCTGGCCAGCCGGTCTCCCTGAAGCTGGAGGACCTGGACGTCATCTGCGTCGTCCTCGGCTGCGAGATCGGCGACCTCCTGATCCCCGAGCCGGAGAAGGTGCACCGCCCCGGTCAGGAGGAGACGGTCCGGGCGGCTGTCGGCTCGGGGACCGCCGCGCCGAAGGTGATCCCCAAGCGCCGGGACGGCCGGTCGCTGCCCCCGGAGTGATCCGGTGACACGCTTCCCGAAGGGTTACGTCAAGCCCACCAGTTCCTGCCCTGGCTGCCTGGCCTGGGGCGACTTCCGCGGACGGCTCTGCCACACCTGCTACATGTTCGGCCGCGGACACGACGCGGCGGAATGCACCGGCTGCCGTCGCGTCCAGCCGCTGAAGTGGGACTACTGCCGCTTGTGCTGGTGCCAGGCCCGCCTCAGCGCGAAGGCCGTCATCGGCCATCCCACCGACGAGACGGACGTGCGGGACCGGCTCGCCGTCGTCCGACATCACCAGCTGTTCTTCGTCGGCATGCACTACCGCAGGAGACCGACGCCCCCGGCCCGGCGGAAGGGAGGACGGCGTGGAGCCCCGCGCAAACCACCTCCCGCGCCGGCCTGGCGCCCGGATGCCGGCTGGCGGCAGCCGCCGCTGTTCGAGCAGATCCCTCGGGACTTCGGCCGACTCGATCCGGCAGACGCCGACCTGGCTAGCCCGTGGCTGGCCTGGGCGAAGTACCTCGCCCACCGATTCGCCGAGGCCCGCGGCTGGGGACGCAACATCCGCTTCGCCGTCAACCGGGGCCTGGCCGTCGTCCTCACCGGCCACGTCGAAGGCGACGTGATCCGGCATACGGAGATCTTCGCCCCGCTACGGGCCTTGGACCTGCCCGTCGGCCACGTCGTCACGGTCCTGGAGGAGATGGGGATCTTTGAGGACGACAGCGAACCGTCCTTCGAACGCTGGCTCGTCGGGCGCCTGGAAGGACTCGCACCCGGCATCCGCTCGGAAGCCGAGCGCTGGACCCGCGTCCTGCGCGACGGCGGCCCCCGCAGTCTCCCACGACGCGAAGGAACGGTCTGGCTCTCCCTCAACCAGGTCCGCCCTGCCCTGCTGGAGTGGTCGAACCGCTATCACCACCTGCGGGAAGTAACCCGCGACGACGTCCTCACCTACGTCAAGACACTGCACGGTCACCAGCGGCGTGACCAACACGTCGCCCTGCGCTCGCTGTTCACCTGGGCCAAACGGCACGGGCTGGTCTTCCGCGACCCCACCAGCCGCATCAAGGTCGGGCAGAACGAGTACAGCGTGCTCCAACCGCTCCTTCCGGAGCAGGTCGAGAGCTCTGTCGCGGCGGCCACCACCCCGGCGGCACGGCTCGTCCTCGCCCTCGCGGCGGTCCACGCCGCCCGGGTCGCCCAGATCGCCACCCTCACGCTCGACGACGTCGACCTCGGCAACCGCCGGCTGACCATCGCCGGACGCGTCCGGCCTCTTGACGACCTCACCCTGAAGCTCCTGACGGACTGGCTGGGCCACCGGCGCTGCCGGTGGCCCAGCACCGCGAACCTCCACCTGCTGATCAACAACCAGACCGCCAACACGACCAGCCGGGCCAGCAACCACTGGATCAGCGCGCCGATGCGCGGACACAGGACGCCACCCTGGAGCGGCTCCGCGTCGACCGACAGCTTGAAGAGGCCATGGTTCACGGCCCTGACCCACTCCACCTTGCCGAGGTCTTCGGCCTCGACGAGAAGACCGCGATGCGTTACGCCGACTCGGCCCGTCAGCTGCTTCTGGTCTCACCCGGCGAGACCCTCGGCGGAACTGTCAGAGGAGCCGAATAGGGTCCAGTGACGTCCGTATCCAGTAGGAGAGACCGTGGCTCTCGACACCGTTGAGGCGATCCGCCAGCTTCAAGACCGCAGTTCCGCCAAGCGCCGCTCAGCCGCGAAGCGACTTCGGAAACTGGGCGACTCATATGCAGGCCCTGCCCTGCTAGAAGCCCTGAAGAACGAGGTGAGGGATTCACGGACCTGGGAAACCCAGTACCAGATGACGATGGCGCTCGGTACATGCGGCTCCCCCTCCGACCTTCCCTACCTGCGAGATCTCGTCCTTCAGCGCGAAACTCTCCATGCGGTTCACACTGCCGGGGGCGACGCCATCGTCCGGCTGAGCTACATGGAGCACTCCCACACTGAGACGATTCGCTGGTGCCTGAATACCGGTAACGAGACTCTTGTGGGCGGAGCGTTGCAGGCCGTGGCCATGCTCCGGCTTGGCCTCAACCAGGAAACCGTGACCGACATCATCGACTTCATCGAAGCTAGGTCCCCACAGGATGGGATCTACTTCTGGCCCACTGTTGCCGCGGCCGGCTGGACGGGGCAGCGAGTCCACCACTTCCTCACCTCATGCGTCTCCAGCCCTCGATCCGATGTCGCCGAAGCCGCCACGAACTCCCTTGCCGGGAACTACGGCGCCTACCGACCCCTGTAGGCGGACCCGCACCCAGGTTCGTCGTGAACCCAGGCCTTCTCGCGCAGAATCAGCTGCCGGACCCCTGGGTTCCTACCGAGAACCCTTCAGGGGTCTGTACGGTCAACGGTGGATCTTCGAACAGGAAGTGACACCTGATGACAGACGTGACCGTGTCGGCGGAGGCCGTGGCGGAGGTGCAGCCGTCCGGGTTGGCACCGGATGTTCTGGACGACCAGCTGATCAGTCAGCTGGTGGACCGGGCCAAGGCTGACGGGATCAAGCTGACGGGCCAGGGTGGTCTGCTGCAGCAGTTGACGAAGCGGATCCTCGAGTCGGCCCTGGAAGGCGAGATCACCGACCACCTCGGGCACGAGAAGCATGAGAAGGCTGGCTCGGGCAACACCCGGAACGGGACCCGGTCCAAGACCGTGGTGACCGAGGTCGGCCCGGTCGTTCTCGAAGTCCCGAGGGACCGGGAGGGCTCGTTCGAGCCGCAGATCGTCAAGAAGCGACAGCGCCGGCTGACCGGCGTCGACGAGATGGTGCTCTCGCTGTCGGCCCGCGGCCTGACCCACGGGGAGATCTCCGCTCACCTAGACGAGTAAGTCCGAAGTCTTCGGGCGCATGAAGCGAGGGTCTCGTTGGTTCGTTTGTGACGACAAACCTGGAGACCCTCGCGACTGCACTGTACGTGAGGATCGATGACTCTCTGGCAGGAACGCGGCGGACAGGCCGTCCGCCGAGGCTGACGGACGCCGAACTGTTGACACTCGCGGTCATGCAGGCCCTGCTCGGCTTCGTCTCTGAGGCACGCTGGCTGCGGTTCGCCCGCACCCATCTAGCCGCCGAATTCCCCTACCTGCCCGAACAGTCCGGCTACAACAAGCGTTTACGGGCCGCAAACACCCTGCTCAGCCGCTTCATCCGCACCCTCGCCCGCGACACCGACCTGTGGCACGACGACGTATGGGTCGTGGACTCCACACCCGTCGAATGTGCACGCTCCCGGCCCACCGTCAAACGATCCGACCTCGCCGGCTTGGCCGCCTACTCCTACTGCCCCTCGCACTCACGGTTCTTCTGGGGCCTGCGCCTGCACCTGCTCTGCACACCCGGCGGCCTGCCAATCGCCTGGGCCCTGGCCAACCCTAAAACCGACGAACGCGAGGTCCTGGCCGACATGCTCACAGGCGACCAGGACCTGCTGGCCACCCATCCCGGGCAGACGATCGTCGGCGACAAGGGCTACGTCTCCAAGCACCTGGACGCCTTCATGGCCGACCACGGCCTGACCCTGCTGCGGCCCAGCTACCGCAACAAGAAGCCCCGGCCGGGTGAGCACCTCCTCAAGCCGATCCGGCAGCTCATCGAGTCGGTCAACGACACCCTCAAAGGCCAGCTCGACCTCGAACGACACGGGGCCAGAACCCCAGCTGGAGTCCTGGCCCGCGTCGGACAACGCATCCTCGCCCTCACCGCAGCCATCTGGCACAACCGATCCAACGAAACACCGGTCGCACGATCACTGATCGCCTACGACCACTGACCAGCACTTCGGACTTACTCGTCTAGCGGAGGTCTACGGCGCCGAGGTCTCCAAGACGACCATCTCCACGATCACGGACAAGGTGATCGACGGCATGAACGAGTGGCAGAACCGGCCGCTCGACTCGGTCTATCCGGTTTTGTTCATTGACTGTGTCCACGTGAAGCTGCGGGACGGGAAGGTCGCGAACAGGCCGGTCTACGTGGTCCTGGCGGTCACCGTCGAGGGCACTCGCGAGATCTTGGGCTTGTGGGCCGGCGACGGGGGCGAGGGTGCCAAGTACTGGCTCCAGGTCCTCACGGAGATCAAGAACCGCGGCACGGAAGACGTCTGCATGGTCGTCTGTGACGGGTTGAAGGGGCTGCCTGAAGCGATCGGGGCCGTCTGGCCGCAGGCGATCACGCAGACGTGTGTCGTTCACCTGCTGCGGGCTTCGTTCCGTTACGCGGCCCGGCAGGACTGGGACAAGATCTCGAAGGCGCTCAAGCCCGTCTACACGGCGCCGACCGAGGACGCCGCCATGGAACGGTTCCTGGAGTTTCAGGAGGAATGGGGCCAGAAGTATCCCGCGATCGTCCGGTTGTGGGAGAACGCATGGGCCGAGTTCGTGCCGTTTCTGCAGTTCGACACCGAGATACGGCGGATCGTCTGCACGACGAACGCCATCGAGTCCGTGAACGCACGGATCCGCAAGGCCGTCCGGGCCCGTGGGCACTTCCCGAACGAGCAGGCCGCCATCAAGTGCGTCTACATGGCCATCATGAGCCTCGACCCCACCGGCCAGGGAGGCAAACGCTGGACCCAGCGCTGGAAGGCCGCTCTGAACGCCTTCGACATCACCTTCGACGGCCGGCTCTCAGCCGCCCGCCGCTGAAACCCCAACAACTCCAAAACCACCGTTAACTTTACGGACCCACACCCAGGGCGTGCCCCGAGCGCGGTGGCAGCAGCCGCGGCCGAGAGGACGGCGAGCAGGGTGAACAGGGCGGGGTAGCCGCCGAGGGGTCTGGCCAGGACTGCGCCGGCGAAGGGGGCGAGGGCGGCTGCGGCGTGTGCGGGTGCTCCGAGGAGTCCGGAGAGTCGGCCGTAGTGGGTGGTGCCCCAGCGGTCGGTGACGGCGGTGGCCTGGAGGAGGGTGAGGTTGCCGCGGATCACTCCGGCGAGGACGGATACGGCGACGAGCAGGGTGTAGGGGCCGGCCACGGTGGCGAGGGCTGCGGTGGTGAGGGCGCCGAGAGCGATCAGGGTGACGGTGCGGGCGGTGACGCCGAGATGGCGGGCGAGGGCGGCGTACAGGGTGCGGCCGAGGGTCTGGCCGGCGCCGCCGAGGCCGAGGGCCCAGGCGGCTTGGGTGATGGTGTAGCCGCGTTCGAGGAGGAGGGGGACGAGGCCGATGACGACGGCGTACATCGCGAACGCGGACAGGGTGAACGTGACGGCCAGCATCCAGAACGCCCGGCTGCGCACGACCTGCTCGTGGCCGCCGGTGACGTGCGGCGGGCTCGGCGGGGCCTGCGGCCACGGGGCCTTCAGCGCGATCGCGTGGGCCGGGACGGTCAGGGCCGCGAGGATGCCGGTGAGTACGACGTAGGTGGCGCGCCAGGACATGTGGTCGGCGAGGATCGCGGTCAGGGGTGCGAAGACGGTGGAGGCGAGCCCGCCGGCGAGGGTGACGATCGTGAGCGCGCGGATGTGGTCGGGGCCCCACCAGCGGGTGAGGGCTGCGAAGGCGGGCTGGTAGAGGATCGCGGCCATCGCCGCTCCGGCGAGCAGCCATCCGGCGAAGAAGACGGCCAGGTTGGGGGCCGCGGCGATCACCAGCAGGCTCAGCGAACCCAGGACGGAGCCAGCCGTCATGACGGTGCGGGGGCCGCGGTGGTCCAGGACGCGGCCGACGTAGATCCCCGCTATGGCGGAGACGACGAGGGCGGCGGAGAACGCCGCGGTGGTCGCGCCCGCGCTCCAGCCGGTGTCGGCGGTGATGGCCGGGTTGAGGACGATGAAGGCGTAGTAGACGATGCCCCAGCTGGTGATCTGGGTGAGGCACAGGGCGGGCAGGACGGCGCGTGGCCGCGACCGGACCCCCGTCCCGGCCGCGGCCAGGCCGCTTTGAAGGTCGCTCACCTCAGCAGCCGCCCGAGGAAGCGGGAGCGGGAGCGGCGCCGATGGTGAGGGTGGCCGGAGCTGCGCAGCAGCCACCACCGTCGTTCTGCTCGGAGGCTTCCGGCTCGTCGAAGAGGCCCGCGCCGCCGCACACGCCGGTTTCGGGGAGGGTGAGTTCGACGCGCTCGGCGGCTTCCTGGTCGCCAGCGAGGTGGGCGGCGATGGAGCGGACCTGCTCGTAGCCGGTCATCGCGAGGAAGGTGGGGGCGCGGCCGTAGGACTTCATGCCGACGAGGTAGACGTCCTTCTCGGGGTGGGAGAGCTCGTTCACGCCGTGGGGGTAGACGGTGCCGCAGGAGTGCTGGTTGGGGTCGATCAGCGGGGCGAGCGCGGTCGGGGCCTGGAGGCGCTCGTCGAGGCCGAGGCGCAGCTCGTCCAGGAAGGACAGGTCAGGGCGGAAGCCGGTCAGGACGATGACCTCGTCCACCGGGTCGAGACGGCGGCCGTCCTCGCCGATGAGGATCACGAGGCCCTCCCCGTCACGCTCGAAGGCGTCCGTGCGGAAACCGGTGATCGCGTCGGCGTAGCCGTTGTCGACGGCCGCCTTGGCCGCCAGGCCGAGGGCGCCGCGGGCGGGGAGTTGGTCGGCCTCGCCGCCGCCGAAGGTCGAGCCGGAGATCCCTCGGCGGAGGATCCACGTGGCGTGAGTCCCCTGGCCGTGCTCGGACGTGGCGAGATCGGCGAGGTAGGCGAGGGCGGTGAAGGCGGAGGCGCCGGAGCCGATGACCGCGGTGCGCTTGCCCGCGTAGCGGGCGCGGATGGCGGGGTCCTTCAGGTCCGGGACGCGGTAGGTGATGCGGGTGGCGGCGGCCTTCTCGCCGAGGGCGGCGAGTCCGCTGCCGCTGGCGGGGCTGGGGGTGGACCAGGTGCCGGAGGCGTCGATGACGGCGCGGGCGAAGAGGCGGTGCTCGTGGCCGTCGGCGTTCTCGTAGTGGACGACGAAGGGCTGGGTGTCGCGGTCGGCGTCGACGATGCGGTCGCGGCCGGTGCGGGAGACGCCGGTGACGCGTGCTCCGTAGCGGATCTGTTCGCCGAGTACGTCGGCGAGCGGCTGGAGGTAGCGCTCTGCCCAGTCACCCCCGGAGGGGTAGGTGTCCTCGGCGGGCTTGGTCCATCCGGTCGGGGCCAGGAGCTTCTCGGCGGCCGGGTCGACGAGTTCGCCCCAGCGGGAGAACAGCCGTACGTGAGCCCACTCGCGCACGGCGGCCCCGGCGAGCGGGCCGGCTTCCAGGACGAGGGGCGCGATGTCGCGGTCGAGGAGGTGGGCGGCGGCCGCGAGTCCGGCGGGGCCGGCCCCGATGACGACGACGGGCAGCTCGGTGGTGGTCTCGCTCATGGCATGTCTCCGGGTCTTCGTGCAGGCGGGCGGGTGGGGACTTCGGATGGTCAGCAGCAGCCGGCGCCGGTGGCGACGGCCTCGCGCTTGGCCTGCGGGTCGCAGCAGGCTCCGGCCGCCTCCGCGCCCTCGCTGGTGCCGCAGCAGGGTGAGGACTGGGCGGGCGCCACTTCGGCGGCGGGTACGGGGGCGGTGCCGCAACAGGAGCCCGTCGTCGCGGCGCGGTTCGGGCTGGTGGGGCTGATCGGCTCGTTCATGACGACTCCCTTGTGTTTCGAAGTTTGTCTATGGCTTGCGTGATCAGCATGGCATCTGTATCGATGGACGTCAACATAGACGTTCATCTAATTCTTAGGGGTTGCCGTGGAGCAGGTGGAAGCCGTCGTCATCGGGGGGCGGGCAGTCGGGGTTGGCCACTGCGCATGCGCTGGTCAGGGCGGGACTGAAGCCGGTGGTGCTGGAGGCGTCGGGGCGGGCAGCCGGCTCATGGCCGCACTACTACGACAGCCTGACCCTGTTCTCGCCGGCCCGGTTCAGCGCTCTGCCCGGCCTGCTGTTCGGCGGGGATCCGGACCGCTACCCGCACCGGGACGAGGTCGTCGCCTACTTGACCGTCTACGCCGCCCGCCTACAGGCCGACATCCGCACCGGCCGGCGCGTGACCGCGATCCGGGCCGACGGTGCCGGGTTCAAAGTCGAGCTGGAGGGCGGCGGGCAGCTGTGGGCGCGGGCGGTGGTCGCCGCCTCGGGCAGCTTCGGCCGCCCGCACCGCCCTGACCTGCCGGGCCTGGAGACCTTCGCCGGCCAGGTCCTGCACGCGGCCGACTACCGCAGCCCGGCCCAGTTTGCCGGGCAGCGTGTGGTGGTGATCGGGGCGGGGAACTCCGCGGTGCAGATCGCCGCCGAGCTCGCCCTCGAAAGCCGCACGAGCCTGGCCATGCGGGCGCCGGTGAGGTTCACCCGACAGCACCTGCTGGGCAAGGACCTGCACTTCTGGCTCACCCGCACCGGCCTGGACACCGCCCCGCTCGGATGGCTGCTGAAGACTCCGCCCGCCCCGCCGGTCCTGGACGACGGCCGCTACCGCGCCGCTCTCACCGCCGGCGCCCCCGACCGCCGCCCGATGTTCACCCGCCTCGCCGACGACCGGGTCACGTGGGCCGACGGCATCACGGAGCGGCTGGACGCGCTGATCCTCGCCACCGGCTACCGCCCCCACCTGCCCTACCTCGCCGGACTCGAAGGCGCCCTCGACCCGGCCGGACACCCCCACCACCGCGGCGGCGCCTCCCCTGCCTATTCGAGCCTGGCGTTCGTCGGGCTGGAGTGGCAGCGCAGCCTGTCCTCGAACACGCTGCGCGGCGTCGGCCGTGATGCCGCCCGGGCGGCCCGCCGACTGGCCGCCCACCTGGCCCGCGCCTGACCCACTCCCCTCTTAGTTCGATGTGTGTCAACATAGACGTATGTCGAATGTGAAGGTTCTGCCGTTGCTGGAGCCCGACGTCGTCGCGGCCTGCTGCCCGCCGCTGAACGAGCGCCCGATGTCGGCCGAGGAGGCCGAGGTCGCGGCGAAGATGTTCAAGGCCCTCGGTGACCCCGTGCGCCTGCGCCTGTTCTCCGCTGTCGCCTCCCACGAGGGCGGGGAGGCATGTGTGTGCGACATCTCCGACGTCGGGGTCTCCCAGCCCACCGTCTCCCACCATTTGAAGAAGCTGAAGGAGGCGGGTCTGCTGTCCTCCGAGCGCCGGGGGACGTGGGTCTATTACCGGGTCGAGCCGTCCGTGCTCGCTGCCATGGGCGCGCTGCTGGCCGGCGCCGCGAAGACGGCGTGACCGTGGTGCGGATCGAGGCGCTGCTTGCCGCGCACGCCGAGCAGGTGCTGGGTATCTGCCAGGCGGGGATCGACGAGGGCAAAGCGACCTTCGAGACGCAGGCCCCCGTGTGGGCCGTGTTCGACAAGGCCAAGCTGCCTGGCCACCGTTTCGTCGCCCTCGACGACGGCGGCAGGGTGTTGGGCTGGGTCGCGGCGAGTGCCGTCTCGGACCGGTGCGCGTACGCGGGCGTGGTCGAGCACTCCGTCTACGTCCACCCCGATGGCCGTGGCCGCGGCGTCGCCCGCGCCCTGCTGGACGCTCTGATCGCCTCGACGGAGGCGGACGGCATTTGGACCATCCAGTCCGGGATCTTCCCCGAGAACACCGCCAGCCTGGCCCTCCACGCACGAGCCGGGTTCCGTGTCATCGGCACGCGTGAGCGCATCGGCCGGCACCACGGGGCGTGGCGGGACGTGGTGTTGCTGGAGCGCCGCAGTCCACAGATTGTCTGACACTGCCGGTCTGGCCGCGGGCGTCAGTCAGCGTCGTGCAGGGTGAGTTGGCGGCGGTGGAAGTCGAAGTGCTGGGTGGGGTAGCGGTAGATGTCCGCGAGGGTCATGAAGTCCTTGAAGAACGGATCCCAGCGGACGGGGTAGTGCATGCCCCGGGCGAGCCGGGCATCCGGCTCCGAGATCAGGTGGCGGTGCAGGGAGTCGATGATGCGATCGAATGCGGCACCCATCCGCTGCGGCCCGTAGAACTTCACCGCCCCGCGTGGGCCGACGTAGTTGACCCAGTCGAACGGCACGGTCGCCGCGTCCAGCACTCGGGCGAAAGCCCTGCTCGCGCGCCGTGGCAGCCGGCCGAAGACGCGGACCAGGAGCAGCAGACGCAAGATGAGCATGTAGCCGAACAGCATGTGCCACAGCAGCTGCTCGTTGGTCCACCTGGTGTCGTGGGTGGCACTGGAGAGTTCCTCCTCGGAGGCACTGTCGAGCAGGCGGTGGAAGGTCTGGCGGGCACGCTCATAGTCCTCGTGCACGGCCTGCCGGTCCATCGCGATCGCGTTCATCATGGCCTGCCATTTTGGGCCGCACTCGACGAGTCGGCCGGGGTGGCAATGATGCCCACTGCAGGCCGGGGCGTAACGGAGGCGGATGCGGCCGAATGGTCAGCCGTCCTGGAGGAGCGGGCCGAAGGTCTGCTGCCCGATCTGGGTGGCGCGGGACTGGCCGACGATCTCACCGCGCACCTCGGGGTGCGCCAGCTGCCATTGCTCGGCCGAGGACTGGCCGGTGAAGAAGTTGAGGGCGTCGCAGCACACCGTGGCGGCCGGGCCTGCACCTTTGCGACGCCCGACGAATACGACCGCCGCGGCAGGCTCCCAGATTGGCGCGCCGTTGCTGAAGGTGACTGTCACTGGGCGGCCGTCGACGGGATCGGTGGAGGAGACGGTCACGTCCTGGCCGAGCATCGCGGAAATACCGAGGGCGTCGATGTCCGCGACGCCCAGGGCGCGGGCCTGACGCTCGCCGAGATCCGGTCGGTCCTGGAGATCAGAGACAGCGGGCAGGCCCCGTGCGGGCAGGTCACACGCCTCATCGGTCAGCGGCTGGGGGATATCGAGCAGCGGATGGCCGAGCTCCGCCAGACCCGCACCGCGCTGCGCGAGCTCGCCCGGCGGGCCGCCGTCACCGACCCCGACACCTGCTCCGAAGGCGAGATCTGCACCATCCTCACGCGACCGTGACCGGCTCCGGAACGTCGATGCTGATACCCAGCAGGTCGGCGGGCCGTTTGACCGGGGAGCCCGTCTTCATGGTCGAAGGAGCTCGGCGATCTCGCGGGCGGCGTCGCGGGCGGGGCGGCCGACGCCGATGAGGGTGGCGGAGGCCGGGCCGGTCCAGTCGCCGTAGCCGAGCAGGTGCAGGCGCGGCTCGTCCGCGGCGCGGGTGCCGACGGTCGCGATGCGGCCGCGTGTGCCGCGCAGGCGCAGGGAGGCGAAAGGCGCGAGCGCGGGACGGAAGCCGGTGCACCAGATGACCGCGTCCGCCTCGGCCCGGGTGCCGTCTGCCCACTCGACCCCGGTCGCCGTGAGATGGGCGAACATGGGCCGGGCGCTGAGGAGTCCGGTGTCGCGGGCGGCGCGTACGGGCGGGACGGCGACGATGTCGCCGAGGGAGGCGACGCCGCCGGTGTCGGTGCGGCCTTCGTCGAGGGCGCGTCGGCGGGCGGTCGCCGCGTCGAAGAGTGCTCGGCCGTCGATGTCGTCGGCGAGGTAGCGGGGCGGGCGCTGGGTGACCCAGGTCAGGTCGATGCCGGCGTGGGTGAGGTCGGCGGCGATCTGGGCTCCGGAGTTGCCGCCCCCGACCACGATCACGCGCTGCCCGGCGAACTCGGACGGGCTGCGGTATTGGACGGTGTGCAGCTGGCGGCCCTGGTAGTCGCGCCGGCCGGGAACTGCCGGGAGGAAGGGGCGGGTCCAGGTGCCGGTGGCGCTGATGACGGCCCGCGCGGTCCAGGATCCGGAGTCCGTCTCGACCCGCAGGCGGGGCCCGTCGCGGTGCACGCTCTCGGCCCAGGTGCCTCGCTGGACGGGGAGTTCGTAGCGCTTCTCGTAGTCGGTGAGGTAGTCGACGACGTGGGCGGCGTCCGGGTAGAGCTCGCCCTCCTGGACGGGCATGAGCCGGCCGGGCAGGGAGGAGTACTGGGCGGGGGAGAAGAGGCGCAGGGAGTGCCAGGTGTGCTGCCAGGCTCCGCCGGGCGCCGCCTGGGCGTCGAGGATGACGTGCTCGATGCCCAGGCGGCGCAGGTGGTATCCGGCGGCGAGCCCTGCTTGGCCGCCGCCGATCACCACCACGTCCGTGCGCTGCGTCATGCCGCAGGCGTCCCGCTGTCCGTCTTGCCGCGCATGAAGATGACCGCCACCAGGGCCAGGCCCACCACGGCGCCGACGAGCTGCATGCCGATGAAGCCGGGCACGGAGGCCGGGGCGATGCCGGCGAAGGTGTCGGTGAAGGCGCGGCCGATGGTGACGGCCGGGTTGGCGAAGGAGGTGGAGGAGGTGAACCAGTAGGCGGCGCCGATGTACGAGGCGACGGCGACGGGCGCGAAGCGGAGCCTGTCGGTGCGGGCCAGGCCGAAGATCAGCAGGATCAGGCCGGCGGTCGCGACGACCTCGCCCAGCAGCAGGTTGCCGGCGGAGCGGTCGTGGGTGGACCACTTGACCAGGGGCTCGCCGAACATCGCGTCCGCCAGGATGGCGCCCGCGATAGCGCCGGCGATCTGCGAGGGCACGTAGACGGCGAGCTCGCGGGCGGTGACTCCGGCGCCGCCGCGGCGGGCGGTCCACCATTCGGCCAGGGTGACGGCCGGGTTGAAGTGGGCGCCGGAGACCGGGCCGAGGAGCGCGATGAGGACGCCGAGCCCGAAGACGGTGGCGGTGGAGTTGGCCAGGAGCTGGAGGGCCACGTCCTGGGTGAGTTTCGTGGCCTGGATGCCCGAGCCGACGACGACCGCGACGAGCGTTGCGGTGCCGACGAGCTCGGCGGCGGCGCGGGCGATCAGCGGGGTGCGGGGCGGGGTGGCGCCTGGGGCGGGCTGGGGCGCGTCGGCGGCTATGTCGCTCTCCGCTGCGGGGGCGGCGACGGGCTCGGTGGCGGTCAAGGCGGGTTCTCCTCGGGCAGGTGAGCAAAGCGCGGAAGGCTATGGGCAGGACCGCTTGAGGTTCGCTTCGGCGGTGGCTCGCGCGGTCTGGGCGAGGTCGGCGAACTGACCGGCGAGGGCTTGGATGACTTCCGGGCGCAGGCGGTAGTAGATGTACCTCCCGCACGGCTCGGTATCCACGACTCCCGCCTCCCGCAGCACCTTCATGTGGTTGGAGAGGTTCGTCTGCTTGGCGCCCGTTTCCTCCACGAGGTGGGTGGTGCAGAGGGTCTCGCGGGCGAGCAGGGTCACGATCTGGAGCCTGAGCGGGTCGGCTAGAACCCGGATCAGATCAGTGTCGACTGACGTCATCATGGACTGATACTGTCACATCAGTTGGGGCTGACACCAGCCCGAGCTGATCCTATTGGCTCCTTTGGACGGGATCGCCATGCCCTCGCCTTCCTCGCCCCTCCTGCCGGACGAACGCTTGGCCGCCGGGGCCGCCCGTCTCGCCACCCGATACGCCGGCCACTTCGCGCCGGAAACCGTGCTGGGCCTGCTCGCCGACTCCTACACGCGTCTCGCCGAGCACGCCCGGGTCCACACGCACCTGGTCGTGCTCGCGGAACGGCTCACCGCCGAACGCCTCGGCGCCCTCGCCCACACCCAGGGACTGGTGAGCGGGCCGATGCGGGTGCTGTTCGTGTGCAGCCAGAACGCCGGCCGCTCCCAGATGGCCGCCGCTCTCCTCGCCCACCGCGCGGGCGAGCGGGTCACCGTCTCCTCCGCGGGCACCCACCCCGCAGGCGAGGTGGCGCCGCACATCGCGCAGGCTCTCACCGAGGCAGGCGTGGACCTGGCCGACGCCTACCCCAAGCCGCTGACCGAAGAGGTCGTCCAGGCCGCCGACATCGTGATCACGATGGGCTGCGGCGACGCCTGCCCCGTGGTGCCGGGCCGCCGCTACCTCGACTGGCCCGTGGCCGACCCCGACGGGGCGCCGATCGCCGTCGTCCGCAACATCCGCGACGACATCGACGCCCGCATCACCGAGCTGCTCACCCAGCTCGCCCCCTGAAGCCCCACAGATCCCCAGCGCAGTCGCCTCACCCCAAGGAAGAACAGATGTCCTCCGCTCCTGCCGCCTCCGTCCTGTTCGTCTGCATCCACAACGCGGGCCGCTCCCAGATGGCGGCCGGGTTCCTCCGCCACCTCGCCGGCGACCGCGTCGAGGTCCGCTCCGCCGGCTCCGTGCCCGGTGAGCAGATCAACCCCTCCGCCGTGGCCGCCATGGCCGAGCTGGGCATCGACATCTCCGACCAGAAGCCGAAGGTCCTCACCCCCGAGGCCGCCCAGGCATCGGACTACATCATCACCATGGGCTGCGGCGACGCCTGCCCGTACTTCCCCGGCAAGACCTACCTGGACTGGCAGCTGGAGGACCCGGCCGGCCAGGGCGTCGAGGCCGTCCGCCCCATCCGCGACGAGATCAAGTCCCTCATTGAGGGCCTGATCGCCGAGATCGACGCCAAGTCGAAGGCTTGAGGCACCTGACGTGACCGAGACGATTCCGACCGACGACGTCCGCGACGTCATCGTCATAGGCTCCGGCCCCGCCGGATACACCGCCGCCCTCTACACCGCCCGCGCCCAGCTCAAGCCGCTGTTGTTCGGCAGCTCCATCTTCGTTGGCGGCTCCCTCACCACGACCACCGAGGTGGAGAACTTCCCCGGCTTCCCCGACGGGATCGACGGCCCGGACCTCATGGCCGACATGCGGGCCCAGGCCGAGAAGTTCGGCGCCGAGATGATCGACGACGACATCGTCTCCGTGAACCTCACCGGCGACATCAAGGAACTCACCGACTCCGAGGGCACCGTCCACCGCGCGAAGACGGTGATCATCGCGACCGGCTCCGGCTACCGCAAGCTCGGTCTGCCCAAGGAGGACGAGCTCTCCGGCCGCGGGGTCTCCTGGTGCGCCACCTGCGACGGGTTCTTCTTCCGCGACCGCGACATCGTCGTGGTCGGCGGCGGCGACACCGCCATGGAAGAAGCCACCTTCCTCACCCGCTTCGCCCGCTCCGTCACCGTCGTCCACCGACGCTCCACCCTGCGCGCCTCCAAGGTCATGCAGAACCGGGCGTTCACCGACGACAAGATCTCCTTCGCCTTCGACAGCGAAATCGCCGAGATCAAGGACACGAACGACATGCTCTCCGGTGTCGTCCTGCGCGACACCTTCACCGGCAAACTCCGCGACCTCGACGTCACCGGCCTGTTCATCGCGATCGGACATGACCCGCGCACCGAGCTGTTCACCGGACAGGTCGACCTCGACGACGAGGGCTACATCAAGGTCGCCTCGCCCTCGACCCGCACCAACATCCCCGGCGTCTTCGCCGCCGGTGACGTCGTCGACCACACCTACCGCCAGGCCATCACCGCAGCCGGCTCCGGCTGCGCCGCAGCCCTCGACTCCGAGCGCTACCTCGCCGCCCTCAGCGACCAGGTGCAGAACGCGGCCGAAGCCCTGGCCTGAACCGCCAGACCAGCCACGGAACCCGGGCACGGATCGCCGGCCGACAGGATGCGGCGGACCGTGCCCGGGTTCACCCGTGTCGGGATATCCGCGCTGGTTCAGGGCGCGGGTCAGATCCCGATTCGCGGCTCGCGCGGCGGTGGCCGCGCTGGCGGTGGCGGCGGTGGCGGCGCCTGCCGCCCCCACTGCCACGGCCGCCACGCCTACAAGTGCGCGTCCAGCACGAAGGACATCGACGACACCAGCTATGACGGGCCGTGGCCGGACAACTGGAAGGTGACGGTGAAGACGTGCGCGGCCCGGGCCGGGGGCACCGTGTACGCGTACGCCGAAGTGCGCTGGGACGGGGCGAGCTTCTACCCCGTGGACGATCCGACGATTTTCGACGGTGCGAAGGTCCGGGTGCAGATCAAACAGTCCCGCGAGGGCGCCGACCCCGTGGTGGTCGAGCGTGACTTCCCTGGCCTTGAGGCGCGGCTGGAGGACGGCACGGCCGGCGGGGCGCGCTCCGGCATCTACCGGACCGCGACCATCAGCCACCGGGCCGGTCCGTCCGCCCTCGGTGACTCGGTGCTGTTCCTGGACTGGCACGGCGATGGACGCGGCTACCAACGCCACGACTACACCGCATCACCGACCGTCTGACCTGATCAGTCGCCGGGGGCGGGCCCGTCGTTCTGGCCGTGGGTGAGGATCGGCAGCAGCGCCTCGGCGGCGTCGCACACGGCGCAGGCGATGGTGCCGGGCCGTGCGAGCACGTCGAGTGCCTGCGTGGTGCCCAGCGGGTGTGCGCGGTCGGTGGCGCTGGGGCAGCCTTCGGCGTGGACGGTGGCGGGCCGTCCGTGGGTGCGGCCGTTGAGCAGCCACGCCCACCGGGTCGGCGTCGAGGTGTGGGTACGGGGGTGGGCCGGGATACGGCCGAGGTCGACCCCGGGCAGCGGCCGCAGCTGCTCTGAGGTGACCCACGTGCTGTACTCGGCCGGCTCGACCCCGCCCCCGGTGGCTGTCTGCCAGAGGGGGACGCCGATGCGGTACATCCACAGTCCGGAGTCGAGCTGCTGTCGCTCGTAGAGCAGTACGTGCCCGATTTCCTGTCCGTCGGGCAGGAGCAGCGTGATCGGTGCAGGTGGTGGCGGGGGTTCGGTCACGGTCAGGGGCGGGCGAACAGCTCCTGCCGAGCCTGCCGGCACGACGTGCAGAGAGGGGACGCGCCGACCCCGTATCGACACGTGGGGGTGTGGCTTCTCTGCACTTTCAGGCTGTCTCAAATCGCGCGACCTGTATCAGTTAGGTCAAATGACCATATGGCTACTACGGGGGCCACCCGGGCCGGAGCACGCAGCAAGCAGCTACATCGGATCGCGGACCGGAAAGGGCGGCGATCGCCTCCCCGCGCCCGTGCTCCGTTGGGGTCAAGGCAACGCGGACAGCGCCGAGGGGCAGCCGAACGGGCGCCTGCCGTCTCCGGCAGGCCGACCATAAGCGCCGCGCCCCGCGAGCGTACGACCTGGTTGACGCGGTTGGAGCGGTCCGCCACCCTTCTGGCGGCCTTGAGTGCAATTGCCGTTGTCGGCTTCACTTGGAAATCGATCACACAGGTCAACAACGAGCAGGCCCTTACCCGCGAAGGTCAGATCACCGATCGGTACACCGATGCCGTCGAGGACCTCGGCAACAAGGGATCCGAAGATATGCGTCTCGGTGGTGTCTACGCTCTCCAACGCCTCATGCAGGACTCCCCGCGTGACCAGGCCACCGTGATCGACGTCCTCTCATCCTTCATCCGTGCCCACAGCAAGAAGCCGAAGTCAGGAGATCGTGAGACGAGCCTGAAGACGATCCTGACCAGCGACGTCACCGCGGCAGCTGCTGTCCTCGCATCCAGAGACAGCCGCAATGACGGCACCACGCGCGTCAACCTATTTGAAGCCGACCTGCATAGGGTCAACCTGACTGGTGGTGATCTGAGCAACGCCAACTTGAACCTGACGGACCTGCGCAAAGCCAATCTGCGTGAAGCGATCCTGTACGACGCGACACTGGGCGACGCGAACCTGTCCGGCGCGAGTTTGAGCCGAGCGGACCTGCGTGGCGTGATCCTGGCGAGAGCGGACCTGCGCCAGGCGACACTCGGCGGTGCGGACCTGCGTGACGCGTACCTCGGCTACGCGGACCTGCGAGACGCGGACCTGTACGACGCGGACCTGCGAGATGCAAACCTGTACGGCGCGAACCTAAACGGCGCGAACCTAGATGGCGCGAACCTGGACTGCGCGAGCTTCTCTGAGACAGACCTCAAAGGTGCGCTGAACATTCCAGAAAAGACAGCACCCGAGGAGTGTGACACCGAGAGGTGGCTCCACCCAGACACCCGCCCCAAGCACCACCGGCGTTGACGATCAAGTGTCAGAGATCGTCCGGAGGCCCATTGGTCAGCTGACGGCTCTGACGCGCCCAAAGGTGCAGTTAACGTGACACCGGGCGCAGGGGCCGGTCTGACTGCCCAGGTGGCGACCTGCGGGCGGGGCGTGGTGGTCTGCTCGTTCATGCTGCTGCCTCCCCTTCCGCTGGTGCGGAGGTGTGGGTGCGGGCGGCGCGCCGCAGCTCGACGCCGCCGGCCCGCCAGGCGGCGGGGGCCGCCCAGTGGGGATGGGTGCACAGGGTCCCGGAGAGGGTGATCAGCCGGCGCCGCAGCGCGGTCGTACCGGCCCCGGCGGGTGCCTGCGCGAGTTCGGCGTAGGTCTGCTGCCACGCCCGTTGGAGCGTGATCAGGTCCTCGGGGAAGCGGAACGGTGGTCTCACACCTCAAGTGAAACACGTGTTCGATTTTCTCGGCGAGTGCCCACGCCTGTCATCGGCCCTGTTCCGGCGAACTTGATCACGCGCGGGTAGTCGCCTCCGGCTGGTCTGGCGGACCCTGGAAGGGGGACGCGCACGTTGTGAGGGAGGCCCTCGTGATGCTCAGGCCGCCGGTGGAGCCGATGCTGGCGCAGGCTGCGGAAGGCGTGCCCGGCCCGGCCGCTGTGCGGGCGGGGGTGGCGTACGAGCAGAAGTTGGACGGTCACCGGGCGCTGCTGTTCACTGCGGCTGGGCCGGGTGGCACGGTGGTGGTGCAGACCCGGCGCGGGGCGCTGGTGCAGGACCGGTGGCCGGACCTGGTGGCGGCCGCCGAGGCGCAGTTGCCGTATGGCTTGGTCCTCGATGGCGAACTGGTCGTCTGGGACACCGAAGCGGAGCGCTTGTCGTTCGAGGCGTTGCAGCGCCGGGCCGCCACCCGCGCGCGCGGCGCCTTGTCCTGGCCGCCCGGTGGCCGGCCTACTTCGTCGCCTTCGACCTCTTGCAGCACGACGGCCAGGAGCTCCTCGCGGGCCCGTACGCCGAGCGGCGCACCCTCCTGGAGAACCTATTCTCCGAACATGCCCTGACCGCCCCCTGGACGCTCTGCCCGCAGACGACGGACCTGGCCAAGGCGCGCGAGTGGCTGGAGACCTGGACGGACGTGTCCGGGGTGGAGGGGATCCTGGTCAAGCCCCTGAACGGCCGCTACCTGCCCGGGTACCGGGGGTGGACCAAGATCAGAAGACGCGATACCACCGAAGCCGTCGTCGGCGCGATCACCGGCACCCTGACCCGCCCGCAACTCCTTGTCCTCGGCCGCCGCGACCATGATGGCCGGCTCCGCGCGGTCGGCCGGACCGTACCGCTGCGCGCGGACGCTGCCCGGCTGGTCGCCGAACATCTCACTGCGGCCGCGCCCGGACACCCGTGGACGGGCGTGAAGTTCGGCGCTTCACGGGCGGATAAGCGGCGCAGGCGTCGGCTGCCTCGACATTCGTACCGGTGACGGTCAGCTGGCGCCGAGGCGGCGCCACGGCCTGACGTACCAGCGGCGCGACCATGCCAGGTGCCTCTCCGCGACGGCCAGATTGTTGCGACTTCGTGCGGTGTCGGGGTGGTCCGGGCCCAGTGCACGGGTGCGGTCGTCGAGGACCTGCCGGAACTGCTCGACTGCTTCCGTGTGCCTGCCGAGGTGGTTCAGTGCCATGGCGAAATTGGTGCGGCTGGTCAGACTGAGGGGGTGGTCCGCGCCCAGAGCGCGTGTGTGGTCGGTGAGGTTCTGCTGGTGCAGATCAGCTGCTTCCGCGTGCCGTCCCAGTTCGTTGAGGGCGTTGGCGAGGTTGTTGCGGCTGCTCAGGGTGTCGGGGTGGTTCGGTCCCAGCACCCGTGTGCAGTCGGTGAGACTTCGACGGTGCCAGTCGATTGCTTCCGCATGCCGGCCCTGGAGGCCTAGTACGAGAGCGAGCTTGCTCTGGCTAAGCAGGGTGTCTGGATGGTCCGGTCCCAGCACCTGCATACGGTGGAGCGAAATCCGCACGTACAGATTCGCCGCTTCCTCGAGTCGACCGAGACTGACCAGCGCGGCTGCGAGGTTGTCGAGGCTCTCCAGGGTGTCGGGGTGATTCGGACCCAGCACCCGGGTCCGGTCGTTGAGGTTCACCTCAAACAGTTCGAACGCCTCGGTGTACTGGCCGAGGCAGCCCAGCTCACGCCCCAGACCGCTGCGAGTCTCCAGGGAGTCGGGATGATCCGGCCCGAGAACGCGTGCTCGGTCAGTGAGGTTCTGCCGATGCAGATCGATTGCTTCGGCATGACGGTTGATACCGCCCAGCGCGTTCGCGAGATTGTGGCGGCTGCGGAGGGTGTTCGGGTCGTCCGGTCCGAGAACGCGTGCGCGATCGATGGCGTTCTGCTCGAGCAGCTCGACGGCGTCTGCGTGCTGTCTCACACTTTGCAGTGTGACGGCGAGGCCGTCGATGCTGCTCAGCGTGTCGGGGTGGTCCGGTCCCAGGAGCCGGGTGCGTGTGGCTACTGCCTGACGATCCAGACGCAGGGCTTCGGTCGCCTCGCCGGCATCGTCCAGAAGACGTGCCAACGAGTACAGTGCGCCGGCGAGTTCGAGGTCGTCACGGCATCCCTCGAGCTCGGCGAGGGCCAGTGCGTGGGGTGCCAGAAGCCTGCCGATGGGCCATCCCGTACGTCCCATGTCGTTCAGGCCTCGCACTGTGGTCACCATGTGATCGGCGAGAGCCCGGTACCAGCGGCTCGGGTCAGGGGACTCGCTGGTCAGGGCAAGGGCGGAGATCTCACGGATCAGGGGATGAAGTGACACCTGGGCGATGTCCGAGCTGGCCGGACCGGTTGCGGGAGTGTCCACAAGACCGTAGGTGTGCAGGCCGTTGATCGCCGCCTCGACGTCGGTCGCGGTCGTCGCCTGGCCGGTGGCCGCCGTAACCAGGCTCGGCGTGATGAGCGACAACGGAATGGGCTCAGTGCCGAACAGCGAGAGCAGGCGCAAGATGTGGCGTGCCCGGGTGGTGCCCCTGGCGGTGAGCTGGTCCAGGGAGAGGTCCCAGGTATGGCGGACGAGGCTGCGGGCGACGTCGGGGTCGGCGGCGTCGGGGTGTTCGGCACCGAGTAGGGTAGACAGTTCGTGGTCCAGGGCTTGCCTGTAGGCGGTGAACGTACGGTGTCGGCTGGCGACGGCGGCCAGGTAGCGACCGGCGGTGTGGAGCGCGAGGGGGAGACCGCCGAGCCGGTCGGCCAAGAGCCGTGCGTCTTCCAGGGTGCCCGCCTCGGGTGCGCCGTCGAGCAGAGCGCGGGCGCCGGCATCCGGGTCGAGCGGGGCCAGGCGGTGCAGTACGGCGCGGCCGCCCCAGGTGTCAGGGTCGGTGTCGCGGCTGGTGATCAGCAGGAGGCCGCTGCCGCCGGGGCGGATCCACCCCCGGTAGGAGGCAACGAGCTCCCTGTCGGGACCCACGGCAGCGGGCTGATCGACGTTGTCCACGACCAGCAGCCATGAACGCTCCAGGGCGAGCTGCTGCCACACCACGTCCGGCAGGCTTGCCCGGCCCGACCGGACCGATTCCAGCTGTTCTTCCGAAAGCCCGCAGGCGAGTGCAACCCGGGTCATCTGCTCGGCAAGGTCCCGTTCGTCGCGCCAGGGTACCCAGAACACCGGCGTCCCCTCGGCAATGGCCTGGTCAGCCAGCAGGGCGGCCAAGGTGGTTTTGCCCATTCCCCCCGTGCCGCACAGCACCGCGAACCGGCCGTCGGGACGACGCAACATCGTTCTCAGCGTGGCGAGGTCGGCGTCCCGGCCGCGCACCGGCCCCCCGGTGTGCGCGGGTGCGAGAGACCCGTGCCTGTTGGGCAGTACCCGTTCCAGAGGAAGCTGCCGCGGATTCGCGCGTCCCGCGCTGGCGTCCAGGCTCTTGGCCCAGAACTGAAGTACGACCGCCGCAACGATCAGAACACCGAATGCGGGCCACACGAGCCGGGGATCTTGGGCCCATGTGGGAACCACTGCCGTCACGTAGTTCGTGATCACGCCCATCCCAGCCGCGACTAACGCCGCGCCCACCGCGACCGCCGACCCGGCCCGCGCACTCGTTCCCCGCAAAACATCGTTCCCTTCGCGCTGTCCCAACGACCAGCATGACGCCTGCAGGCTGGCTCGTAGGGCACGACGCCGAAAATCCTGCGGAGGCTGCGATCAGGTGCTGGGGCGTGCTGGTGCTGAAGTACGCCTGCCAGGCCGGCGCGGTGAGGGAATAGCTACCCCCGCCCGCCCCTCAGATCGAGGCTGAGCCCGTGACGGTACGGCGCAGCCTCGGGGTCGGCCCCCGCACCTGACGTCAGAGACCTGTGGTTGGTCCGGACTCCGGGTTCTGCAACGCCCGACCGTACCGGTCAGTGCCCGTGATCTGTCACCCGGCCGGAGTAGAGTTCGGAACGCTTACCAGAGCGACGTACAGCTGCTGGGAGGCCGGGGGGTGACGGACCGTCGACCCGGCCTTTCAACTACTGGATGACGGTCCGGTGGGAGGTGCCAATTCCGCGCGGGTCTCGGCAGTCGTCATGCTGCCCAGCCTAGGACTTGTTCTAGACCTCGCTCTAGAACCTAGCGTCGTCGGCATGACCACCACTGCTCAGCAACCGCTCGGCTCGCCCTTCTCCGCCACCAGCACCACCGAGGAGGTCTTGGCCGGCCTCGACCTCTCCGGCGCGACCGCCGTCGTGACCGGGGGCTACTCCGGACTCGGCCTGGAGACCACCCGGGGCCTGGCAGCCGCCGGGGCCCGGGTCGTCGTTCCGGCACGGCGACCCGGGGTAGCCCGCGCCGCTCTCGCGGACGTGAACGGCTGCGAAGTCGTCCCCATGGACCTGACGGACCTCGACAGCGTGCGTGCCGCCGCCGCGCACATCGGCGACTCCATCGACAGGCTCGACCTCCTCATGGCCGTCGCCGGAGTCATGGCCACCCCTGAGCGACGCGTCGGACCTGGCTGGGAAGGCCAGCTCGCCGGCAACCACTTCGGACACTTCACACTCGCCTGCGAGCTTTACCCGCTCCTGGCCGCCGCCGACGGTGCGCGCGTCGTCGTCAACAGCTCCGCAGGGCACGCACTGACCGGCATCCGCCGGTACGACCCGCACTTCCGCACGGGCTACGACAAGTGGCTGGCCTACGGCCAGTCCAAGACGGCCAACGCCCTGTTCGCCGTGCAGCTCGACGTCCTCGGACGCAACGACGGCGTCCGGGCGTTCGCCCTCCACCCGGGGAAGATCATCGCCGGTCTCCAGCGAGAGATGACCCTCCGGGAGCAGATCGAACGCGGCTGGGTGGACGAGCACGGCAACGTGATCGGCGCCGGCTTCAAGACACCCTCCCAAGGTGCCGCCACCGGGCTCTGGGCAGCCACGTCCCCCCTCCTCGACGGCCATGGCGGGCTCTACCTGGAGGACTGCGACGTCGCCCGCGTCTGCGCCCCCGACGAGCCCATGGACGCCGGCGGCGTCCGTGCGTACGCCATCGACCCGGACGCGGCAGCACGGCTCTGGGAAGTGTCCGCCGCGGCGACCGGCGCCACCCCGATCACTGGGTGCGATCTCTCGGTTTCGTGTCAGTGAGTTGAGTGTCAGCGGCGGGTGTGTCCGGTAGGGGCCTGCGGCGTTGGTCAGGGCCAGGTGCTGGCTGCCGCTTTGACTGTCACGAAGTGAGGGATCCGGGATCGGTCCACTGTCATCGGGTGAGAGACGTGCAGGTCACGTACTGACATGGAAGCGAGAGATCGCAAGGGGCTGAAGCCTCGTATCGCGGTGGGGGAAACTGACGGGGAAGCTGGGGGGGAAACTCGGGGGGAACCTGAGGGGGAGGTTGAGGGGGAAGGTCAGCCGCCGGCGGCTGACCGTTCTTGCAGGTCACCACCCGCCCGGCGGGTGGTGACTGCGCTGACTTACCCCTGTGCGTGGGAGAGGAAGAGAGATGGGGGCGAGTTCGGGGTGTGTTCACTGCCGTGGGTCGCTCTGGGTGCTCCGCAGGCGCTGGCTGTTGCTGGCCAGGCGCCGAGGGCTCGTGTCGTGGACTGAGGCAGGCTTCCATCGAACGGTGTCGGCGTACACATGAACGGACTCTGTCGCTGATCTTGTGATCGGCTGGTGGTCAGGTTCTGAGGAGGATCCGGGTTCGCAGGAGGTCGAGTTTGGCTCGGCCGTATCCGGCTCGCTTGATCAACTTGACGCGTGTGACCTGGCCTTCGACTTGTCCTGAGCTCCAGGTTGAGGAGAGGCCGGCGACGACGGCGTCCTGGTCATGGAGGAGGCCGCGGGCGAACTGCTGTAGCGATGCAAGGCCGCTGTTGTGGACCTGTTCGATCCAGTCGAAGAGGTCCTGGCCGCGTCGTTCCTGTATGAGGGCGGCGAAGTCTCGAACGTGCTCGACGGCCGTGTCGAGCTCAGGGCAGGCGGCCCGGACCAACTTGAGGCCGAGGACTTCATGTGGCCGAAGCCGGTCGGGGTGCGTCATCACCCAACGCAGTGCCCGCCGCGGTTTGGGTAGGGCGGGTGCTGGAGGGGCGGTCTCGATGCCCTGCTTCAGCTGACGGATGTATCGGTTGACCCCCGTGCGTTCGCCGCGAAATCCCTGGTCACGGACTTCGCGGAAGAGCTGGCTGGCGTTGCGGCAGCCCTGGGTGAAGCGTTCGTAGAGGTAGGGCTTGTAGTCGTCGAGCAGGGTGCGGCGCTGGGTGACCTTGACCAGCAGTTGGTCGACGTCCGGTGTTTGGGCGTATCGGCGGACGGCGTAGTAGTCCAGGTCGAGGTCCCGGCTGATGCCACGGAGGGATCGGCCTTGGGCGAGAAGTTCATGGACGCGGCGGTGTCGTTCGCGGATCCGTCCGACGATCCGGCGTGGGCGCCCGTTGACGTCGAGCGTTCCGTCCGGTGGTGCCACGGGAGCGTCCTCGTCAGGTTGCCTGGCGGCCTCGTGGCCGGCGCGGATGCAGGCGTAATGGCTGGTGAGGGTCCTCTCGACGGCTTTGGCGAGGTTGTTCCAGAGGTGCCACACGTCTGCGATCTGGACCGCTTGAGGCGCGGCTGCCCTGGCTGCCTCGGCGTAGGCGGAGGCCCTGTCGCGGCAGATGATCTCGATCTCCGGATGGCTTTCGAGCCACCGAGCGACCGTCCCGGCCTCCCGGCCAGGCAGGACGTCGATGGGCCGGCGGGCTTCGAGGTCGACCAGCAGCGTCGCGTAGTTGTGCCCCTTGAGCAGGGCAAACTCGTCCACCCCCAGGACCCGCACCGCGCCGGGTTCCTCGAGGTCAGAGGCTCGAAGAAGCCGTAGCAGGGTGTCCTTCGCCACCGGCATCCCCATCCGTCGGGCCAGGCGGGCTCCGGCCCGGCCGGCCAGAGCCTCTGCGACCCGCGCCAGCAGCTTGCGGAGGACCGGGGTATGTCGGGCGTGAGGGCTGGTCAGTCCCGGTATCTGTTCGGCGAAGGTCACCGTCGGGCAGCCGGAGCTGAGGCACTTGAACCTGCGGACCACCAACCGGATCACCACCGGTGTGGTCCCCACGGCGGCGTCCGCCAGACGCCGTTCGTATCGGCCGTGCACCCGCCACGACAGCGACTTGCACCTCGGGCATCTCACCGCGTCGGCCCGGGCCCGCGTACGAAACGTGACCACACCCGCGTCCCGTGAGATCGACTCCACCACCACACCCGACAGATGCGGAAACAACCGCACCAAACCCCCAGAACCGCACACCGGGAGGCTGCCCAGTTCAGCCGCACAGCATCACAAGATCAGCGACAGAGCCAATGAACGTGCCCAGTTCTTGACGTGGTGAGGGTTGCTGCTGGCCTGTTCGGGGTGGCGGAGGGCGGCTCACTGTGGTCATGGACATCCTGCCGGAGCGGGAAGCGGGCCTCCTGGTCAGCTCACGTCAGTGGCCGCTGCTGGCCGCCTGCATGCAGAAGATCGGCGAGAGCGAGGGCACACACGTTGTGGCCCGGCACCTGAACCGCTTGACGGCCGACACCTCCTGGAAGCAGGCCACGGGCACGGCTCTGGTGGGACGCGTCGTGGACGCGGCCCACCACTCTCTGACCACGCCGCCGTCCGCGTCGCCCGCGTCCGTTTCCCGGCTGTGGGTCTCCCCGATGGCGGCCCGCTCCCGCTCCACCACCCCCGCGGTCGCGGCCGGCCGGCTCCGGCCGAAGCCGCCGTCCCCGCCCACCGACAGCAGGCCGCGCCCACCAAGGGAGCGGGGCGCGGGCGCTGACAGGTCGTCCGGCCCGGGACGAGAGCGGCTGTTCCAGACTTCTGGAACAGCCGCCCGCTGGGGCTGGACGACCGGCGCGCGGTGGCTGCGATCCGTCTGTCCGGGTGCCCCGCATGATCTACAGTGACTTTCTGTCACGGCCTGTAACTATCGGTTGTGCGCGTTGCTCCGTGGTTGATGGCCTCAGGGATAGATTCGATCTAGGAGAAGGGGACGCTGTGAGCGCAACCCGGTTGTCTGCTCCGTCCGACCTTCGCGCGGACATCAGGTACCGCGATGACGGCAAGTACACGATGTACGGGATCAGTCTGCGATGGAAGATCGGGGAGAACGCCCCCGATCAGGGGGCCTGGCCCCCTCCGGCGGACTGGGAAGAGGGCAACGCGCCCTACCCGCACCAGTACGAGGTGTGGCTCAACAACGAGCTACGGCAGACGGTCTTCCTCCACTGGTCCGCATGGAACTGGATCCAGTCCAACTCCCACTGGGTGGACCTGGGCGACGAGGAGCCGGAAGGGCAGTTCCAGGTGAAGATCCGCGCCAAGGTGGGCGATCAGTTCACCCCGTTCACCAACCTGGTCACCATCGGCTCGGATCAGGTCTACTCCCGTAAGTGGGCGGCGCGCCAGCCTCGCCGGCGGGCCCCCAGGGCCGCCGCCATGGCGGACCCGCGGCACGGCACGGCCAACGACCCGCGCAGCAGGGCCGGCGCCGCAATCCGAGACGAGGACCCCTCACGGATCTGTGTCGAGGCGCGCCGCGTCAACACCAGTACCGACTGGCACGAAGTGGTGCCGGGGGCTGCCCGGATGCTCGCCGACTATCCGTGGAACGACGCCCAGAAGTACCTCGAGTACCGCAAGTTCTTCGGAGAGGGCACCCTTGCGTCCGCGGGGAACCCGGCGTTCCGCGGTCTGGATCTGGCACCGGACGACACGCTCGGGGACTGGCCCCTGACGGAGCTGGACACCTCAGCCCCCACCCAGACCTTCACCTATGACTACATGGCGTACCACCAGGGCGAGAGCTGGTCCCACCGGTGGTTCATCACCCGTGCCGACTGGGTGCCTTCCGAGCACTTGAGCTGGCACGACCTGGAGCCCATTCCGTTCCTGGTCGAGGTGCACGGCGCGCCCCGTGAAGACGAATCCACCAGCTGGGAGTTCGCGTCACTCCCGCGCCGAACCGGGCGCGCGGCGATCGTGAGTATCTGGGGCGGCCACGGAGGACCGGACACCCCGAACGGCGAGAACGGCGGCAAGACGGGCGAATTCTTCCTGTCCACCTGCGACGTGATCCTGCGATAGCCGAGCCCTACGTGCCGCCTGACCGGCCGCCTCCACCAGGGGGCCGTTCAGGCGGCCGGAGCACCGGATCAGTACCGGATTCACGCAACAGCGCCACCTCGCCGGGCCCAGTGGATGCCGAGTTCGGCGAGGGCGGCGAGCCGCGCTGGGTCGAGCTTGTCGGGCCTGCTCTTGGTGTTGCTCAGCCAGACTCCGAGCCTCACGGCGTGCTCCTGGCCGCCGACGTCCATGGTCTCGACGTGGCCCCTGGGGACCGCCACGGACCCCGTACGCGCCACGTACTGCTGGAGGGCCTGAAGGCCCTTCTGAAAGGCTTCCCCGCCCGCGCGCGGCCGGGACGCCGTCGTCGTCTTCGCCGCCGCTTTGCGGGCCTGTGAGGCCTTCTGGGGCTTCACGCCGAGCGTGGCGAGCCGGCTCCGCTGCTCCTCGCCCAGCCGGTCCCAGCCCCGCGCCGACACCGCCCCGGTCGGCAGCATCCAGCCCATCCACCCATCCGCCCACCCGGACTCCGGCCTCTGCTCGCGCCCCGTACGTGCTCGGAGGATCGGTAGAACATCGCGTCACGCGAGCCGCTCGTTGGCGAGTATTTCTCGAACTGGGCCCGGTCGAGCGGGGATAGCCTTGCTGCATGGTTGGAGGTGACGGGGGAGAGACCGAGACGGACTGCCAGGTTGTCTGGTCGGTCGAGTCTGGTTTAGACGGGCAGTGGCGTTCGGTTTCAGGGGCCTGTGATGAGCGGGACGAGGCTTTGGAACGACTTGAGTGGTGCCGGGTGCACGCCCCGCCCGCGGTGTCCTATCGCCTCGTTCGTAGAACCACCCGAGTGACGACCGCGGTCGAGGACGTCTGAACCGTTGTGTACTCGATCTGGAAGGGCCGTGATCGCGAGGGCTCCACAGTCGCCAGTTGCCCCGCCCCACGGGCGAGGTCGACGCCGCCCGGACGGCCGCCGGCTGACCTCCGCGGATCGTGGTCGCGGTTGGTGAACGGGCTGACGTGGCGGGGGCCGGAGGCGGCCGCGTCTCCCGGCACCGCACGATGAGCCGGTATCTGGTCTGGGCGTGGGGAAGGGCGCCTGTCGGTCGAAGTAGCCACATTGCAGGACGGGTTGACGGCCCGCGGCCTACGATCGCAGCATGACGAGCACCCGTGAGGCCCCTACCAGGCTGCGGTTTCTGTCGCTGGAGATCACCGGTCGCTGCCAGCTCTCCTGCCCGTCGCTGTGCTACGCCGGCTCGGGGCCGACGCGCAGCCACGCCAGCATGAGCGACGGCGACTGGTTCCGGACCATCGACCAGGCCGTCGCTCTTGGCGTCGAGGAGGTCCAGATGATCGGCGGCGAGCCGACGCTCCACCCCGGCTTCGCCTCGATCGCCCGGCACGCGGTCGATTCCGGCCTGCGGGTCCGGGTCTACAGCAACCTCTTCCGTATCCGCGACGAGCACTGGCGGCTGCTGGAGCACCCCAGGGTCCGGCTGGCGACGACGTACCACAGCAGCGTCGCGGCCGAGCACGACGAGGTCACCGGCCGCCCAGGCTCGCACCAGGCGACGCGCGCCAACATCGTCGAGGCGGTCAAGCGCGGCATCGCGTTGAAGGTCGCTGTCCTTCACGCCGGCGACCAGGAGCGGGCCGAGCGGGCCCGCGCGGAGCTGGAGGCCTTCGGCGTCCGCGACGTGCACGTCGGAACGGTGCGGGCCGTCGGCAACGCGGCGGGTACCGCGCTGCCGTCCACCGCCGAGCTGTGCGGGCGGTGCGGGGACCAACGGGCCACGGTCCTGCCGGGCGGGGATGTGGCGGTCTGCGAGATCGGGCGCTTCCTGACCGCGGGCAACGTCCTGAACGCCGGCCTGGATTCGGTTCTGTCCAGCCCGCGGTGGGCCGAGGCGAGCGCGAGCATCCCGCGGCGGACGGACCCGACGGCCTGCCACCCGGACTGCCAGCCCTCCAACTCCGATTCCTGCGACCCCGGCAAGAACGACCCCTGCGACCCGATGGGCTACGCACCCGCGACGCTCGGCGCGCCCGCGGCCGCCGTGCCCACGCTCCTCTGAAAGGGGCCCTGCTGATGGAGAGGACACCGGCGGGCTGGGACACCCATGCCGCACGGATGGCCAACGCGACCGTACGACCCGAGTCCCGCTGGCACGGGCCCCTGGCCACCGTGCCCCGGCACCTGTTCGTGCCCCGCTGGTGGACGCCGGCCGAGCAGGACGGCACATGGGTCTACAAGCTCCACGACGGGGCCGACGACCCCGCCGTGTGGATGAGCAGCGCCTACGACAAGAGCCTCAGCGTGATTACCCGCGTCGGCCCCCACCACGCCGACCACGCTGACCACGCAGCCGTGGTCCCGGAGGCGTGGCCGACCTCGTCGGCCACGCTGCCCGCGCTGGTCGTGAAGATGTACCAGCACGCCTTCCTCACCGACACCTCCCGCCTCATGGTGACCTGCGGCAGCGGCTACTCGACCGCGCTGGCGTGCCGACGCCTCGGCGAGGCGCGGGTCACGAGCGTGGACGTCGACCCGTACCTGATCCAGGCGGCGCGGGACCGCCTGACCACGGCCGGGCACCGGCCGCAGCTAGAGGTCTGCGACGTAACCGGCGAGCTGCCCGGCGTCTACGACCGCATCGTCTCCACCGTCTCGGTCCCGGCCGTCCCCGCCTCCTGGCTCACCGCGCTCGCCCCCAGCGGCCGCATGGTGACCGCCCTGTCCGGCACCGGACTGCTCATCGTCGCGGACAAGACCACCGACGGCGGCGCCACCGGCAAGGTCGCCCCCGAGCCCGCCGCCTTCATGAGCACCCGCCACGGCGACGACTACCCCCCCACGCCCGACAACGCCGACCTGTGGGCCACCGCACGGAAGGCCGACGGCGAGTCCGTCACCACCGGCCGCTACCCCGTGATCCGGGTCAGCCGCACCTGGGACGTGCGCTCCACCCTCGAACTCACGGTCCCCGGCATCGAGCACCGCATGGAGACGGCCGCGGACGGCACCCGTACCGCCTACATGCTGCACCCGGACGGCTCCTGGGCCCGCGCCACGGCCCCCGGGGCCCGCAAGGTCCCCACCGTTCACCAGGGCGGCCCGCGCCGGCTCTGGGACGAACTGGACCGCATCCGCACCTGGCTCGTCATCGACGGCGACCTGCCCGTAGCGGGCGCGGCGGTGCGCATCGACCCGGACGGCACCTGCCATCTCAGCCGCAGCGGCTGGTCGGCAACCATCAGCGCCCGGTAGATGCTCTGGCAGGGCACCGACCCCGTGGTGGTCGAGCGGGATCTCCCGGGCCTGGAGGCGCGGCTGGAGGACAGCACGTCTGGCGGGTCGCGGTCCGATACCTACCGGCCCGAGACTGTCAGCGGCCGGGCCGGCGCGGCGTCGGTGACTCGGTTCTGTTCCTGGACTGGCACGGCGACGGACGCGGCTACCAACGCCACGACTACACCGCTTCCCCGACCGTCTGACTTGATCAGTCTCCGGAGGCCGGTCCCTCGTTCTGGCCGTGGGTGAGGATCGGCAGCAGCGCCTCGGCGGCGTCGCACACGGTGCAGGCGATGGTGCCGGGCCGCGCGAGCGCGTCGAGTGCCTGCATGGTGCCCAGCGGGTGCGCGGTCGGTGGCGCCGGAGCAGCCTTCGGCGTGGACGGTGGAGGGCCGGCCGTGGGTGCGGCCGTCGAGCAGCCACGCCCATCGGGTCGGCGTCGAGGTGTGGGTGCGGGGGTGGGCGGGGATACGGCCGAGGTCGGTTCCGGGGAGCAGGCGCAGCTGTGCGGCGGTGACCCACGTGCTGTACTCGGCCGGCTCGACCCCGCCGCCGGCGGCCGTCTACCACAGGGGAACGCCTATGCGGTACATCCACAGTCCGGTGTCGAGCTGCTGGCGTTCGTAGAGCGGTACCCGCTCGATGGCTTGCCCGTCGGGGAGGACCAGAGTGATCGGGGCCGACGGAGAGGCATCGGACACGGTCAGGGGCGGGCCAGCAGCTCTTGCCGGGCCTGCCTACAGGGAACGCAGAGCGGTGACGCCGGAGCGCCGTACCGTGCGCAGGGAGATCCACTTCTCTGCACCAAGCCGTCAAGGTCCGCGAGGCGCCTGCAGCTGTGCTCGTCACCTGAACCCTCATGGCGGTCGCTGCCGGTGCTGGCGGTGCTTTGCGACGTCTTTGGGTGCGCCCAGCCGAGTGCACCTCGGCTGGGCGGTGAGGAACAGGATTGTCGCCGAAGTGAGCTGAGGGTGCCCGGTGGCGGTGTCCGATAGTCCGGAGCCGGTCGCGCCGGGGCGGTCGAGACAAGCGGTGCGCGAGCCGAAGAGGCAGGTCCTTCCGAGGCGGCGATGCGGTGGCGGTTCAGATGTAGGGGCTTGCCGATCTGTACGAGGTGTACAGGGTCTCCGGGCTGTCGGGGATGAAGCTGTACTGCATGGAGTCGTGCCGACGGTGGCGGCCGGGCTGGCTCACGTCGTACGCCGGGGCCTTCGGCTGGAGTCGTCCTTCGGTGGCAAGCATCTGTGCCCGCAGGAGCAGGTCCTTGGGGTTCAGGCCGAGTTCTTCCGCCACGGTCTGAAGATCAAGGCCGGACTGCCAGCTCCACTGCAATACGGAGTCCATCCCGGTCGTCCAGGTCACCCCGGCAGCAGGAGTACCGCTCTCCATCACAGGCCTATGGGCCGGCGCCACCGCTTCCGGGCGCGGTTGGGGCATATGCGCGCGCACTGCTTCCGTGTACGGCGCCCATCCGGAATCCGGGACGGGTGGGGGAGGCTGGGGAGACGTTTCAGCGGGAGGGCTGACGGGTGGGGGCGGCTGGGGAGACGTTTCAGCTGGGGACGGCTGGGGAGACGTTTCAGCCGGAGGGCTGACCGGCGAAGCAGGAGGGTTGAGCAGCTGGTCGGCGACGGTACGGGCGTCGTCCTTGCCAACCGTGCGGCGTGCGACTCGTACCTCGCGTTCGTTCAACCCCATCAGGTCGGCCACGGCGGCGTCGCTGCCGACCGTCACGGCCAACGCGGCCAGTGCCCTGGTCCGGCTCGCCAGCGCCTCGTCCATCACTGCCTGCGCCTCACGCACCCGATCGTCCCTGCTGCAGAACGCCTCGGCCAGCAGCGCGTTGCGTTCCCATTGTTCACGTGGCTCCACGCAGGCATCAACGTTTCTGCACCGTCCGCGACACACCCATCACAACCGCATCACCCGAAGGGCGTATCAACAGCCCTGCTGACCCGTGCCCTTGGTGATCACCCACAGGCGCCCGGCCGACCAGTCCACGTCCTCCAGGCGCACCCCGAGCAGTTCGCTGGCGCGGGCGCCGGAGCCGACGTAGCAGGCCGGCAGGGCACGGTCCCGATCGCATCTTATCTGCGCGAACAGCTCGTCCCACAGCCGATCCGGAATCGCCCGGGGCTGGCGCTCGCGCACCTTCGGCCGCAGCCGGGCCCGACGGTCCCGGCTTCTGGGCACCGGGTTGACCGCCGGCCCCCGGCCGTAGTGCTGGTGGAAGGCGTAGAAGCCGTGCACCACGGTAAACGCGTGCGCGATCGTCCTCGGCGCGTACCCATCCAGCAGCGTGGACTTGCCCGACTTTGGATGGCCACACCCGCGGGCATCGAGTCCGGCCGCGAGCGGCGCCGCTGCGGATTCGGCGCCGTACGCAGCCAGCCGGCTATAGCGGTCGTCTCCGCCTCGGTCGCCTGTTCCCAGCCGACATCCACCGCCCACAGCACCCTTCTCTGCACCACGGCACCAGGAAGTGCGGCTCGTCTCATGAGCTGGGTGTAGCAGCAGGGTGCTGAGCCTTGACAATGAATGCCGTGCCACACACGGCTTGGTCCTCGTGCATGGTGATCACCTGCCCGCGTTGTAGATGCCGCCCCTGGAGGACATCGAGGGGGTGAGTCGCAGAGTGGCTCGTCCACCGGGCTCCGGGGCCGGCGCAGATTCCACCCCTCGGAGCCAGCGCCTCCCCAGCGTGCCAGCCGGCACGAACGCGAGCCCCGTGGTGGGTGTCTTGTCCCGAACCGCAGGTCCCCCGGACTCCCCCATGCGAGAGTGTCCGGGCAGGGTCCACGCGGTAGCGCCCCTGCACGTAGGTGGGGAGATCAGCGCGGGCGTGTCAGCGACGGATGGGTCTTCATGGGGGCAGGATGAGCGTGCGCAGACTGCTGTCGTTCTCGGACGCATTGGTGCTGCTCGGCGGCGATCCGCCCGCCGTCGCCGCACTGGACCGGGCTTTGGGCGGAGCGCTGAACGCCGCGACGGGCGGTATCGGGGACGGGGTGCTACGAATCGCCGACGCCCGGGGCCGCATCGTCGGCCTGGGCCGCGACGCAGTACGGAATCTGGGGCGGCGCCTGGGCCGGTCAGAAGGGCGCTCCGAGCGCACGGAACTGTTGCAGGCCGCCCATACCGTGATCGTCGTCGTTGCATGGTTCCAAGCGCTTGGTGAGTCGGACCTGCCGTTCGGCGTCGATGACCTGGAACTGACCCGCAGCGAACAGCTCGCCCTCGCGGGCGCCCCGGATCCGCCGGGCGGTGCGGCGTTCGCGCAGTCGCTCGCTGCGGTCGACGCGCCCCACCCCGCACCCCACCGCCCGTTCGAGGACGTGACGGCGGAGATGCGGCTCTGGTACGGAGGGCTGTCGGAGAGGTTCCTCGGCTTCGTCGAAGGGCTGCGGGTCTGGGGCGACCTGACGGATTTCGACCGGACCTCGGCACGGCGGGTGCTGGCCACCGAGCTACCCCGCAGGGCGGTCCAGCAATATGAGGGCCTCTACGCGCAGCTGGCCCAGCAGGCACCCGAGTTCGGATTCTGGGTGGCACAGGTTGAGCACCAGGCCACCCGAGACCGGGTACGGCTCGCGCTGGTCGGCGTGGAGGAGCTGCTGTCCGAAGTAGCCCGGGCGATGCGCCCTCCGACAGACGTCGCGGCCGCCCTCGCCCTCGCCCATGAGGCCGCGCTCACCCGGCCCGTGCTGGACGCCTCGACCGCGCCCGACGGCATCAGTGTGCCCGCCCTCCAGGACATGTACCTGGATCCGGACTTCCGAGTGCGTGCAGTGGCCGGCACCGACGCCCCGTCGAGCGAGGCTTGGTGGGAGGAGATGCCCGTACGCCGCGACCTGACGGGCTACCTTGCAGGTGCCCTCACCTCCCCCGCCGGAGTCGGCTCCCCGCTGCTCGTGCTGGGCCAGCCCGGCGCCGGCAAGTCCGTCCTGACCCGGGTCCTCGCTGCCCGGCTGCCGTCTGCCGGATTCCTTCCCGTTCGGGTGCCGCTGCGCGACGTACGCGCCGAGGACGACCTGCAGGAGCAACTCGAGCAGGCGGTACGGGCGGCCACAGGGGAGCGGGTGTCCTGGCCGGAGCTGGTCCGCTCGGCCGGCGGTGTGGTCCCGGTGCTGCTCCTGGACGGTTTCGACGAGCTGCTGCAGACCACCGGCGTCCACCACAGCGACTTCCTCGTACGCGTCGCCCGTTTCCAGCAGCGCGAAGCGGAGCAGGGCCGCCCGGTGCGAGCGCTGGTCACCAGCCGTACGGCCGTCGCCGATCGCACCCGGTACCCGGAGGGAGTCGTCGCCCTCCGCCTGGAACCGTTCCGTCCCGCCCAGATCCGCCGTTGGCTGGAGCTGTGGAACGAGGCCAACGCGAGCAGCCTCGCGGCCCGGGGGCTGCAACCGCTGCCCTGGGATGCCATCGCCCGGCACGAGTCGCTGGCCGCGCAGCCGCTATTGCTGCTGATGATGGCGCTGTACGACGCCACGGACAACGGCCTACGACGCGACAGGCGCGAGGGACGCGATGGCCACGAAGGGGACGCCCCGCTCGACGAGGCCGAGCTGTACGAGGCACTGCTCACCTCGTTCGCCCGCCGGGAGGTGGACAAGACCGGTTTCGGGGCCACGCCGGAGGACGGACTGGCGGAGCGCGTCGAGCAGGAGCTCCAGCGCCTTTCCCTGATCGCGTTCGCCCAGCTCAACCGGCGTCGGCAGTGGGTGTCGGCGGCGGAGCTCGACGAGGACCTCACGGCGCTCCTAGGCCGCCGTTCTACCGGCACCTTCGGATTCCGTGCCCCCCTGGGTGCGGCCGAGGTGGCGCTGGGTCGGTTCTTCTTCGTCCAGCGCGCCCAGTCCGTCCGTGACGGCCGCGTACTGTCCACGTACGAATTCCTGCACGCCACGTTCGGCGAGTACCTGGTCGTACGGCTGGCGCTGCACGTCCTGACCGGCCTGCTCACGGACCGGCCGGCCCTGTCGCTCGGCACGAGCCGCGTCAACGACGACCTGGCCTACGCGCTGCTGTCGTACGCCCCGCTCTCCTCACGGCAGATCTTGCGGTTCGGGGAATCGATGGTGCGTCGGTTGCCGGACGGCGAACGCGAGCGGCTGGGTCAGCTGCTCGTACGTGTCTTCCAGCAGCACGCAACACGGACGGACCACCCCCACCCTGCGTACCGGCCCGCAGAGAGCCGCACGTCGGCACGACACGGCGTCTACGGTGCCAACCTCGTCCTGGTCGTGTTACTGCTGCTGTCGGAGGGCATCACCGCGGACAGGCTATTCCCGGACTCATCGGATCCGGGCGATGCCTGGCACCGGCATGCCCTGCTCTGGCGGTCGTCGTTCGACGAGCAGCAGTGGGCGGACTTCGCACTGTCGGTCTCGGTTCACCGTAGCCGTGCGGAGGGCGGCCGACGACTGGAGATCCGTCTGCGCACGGGGGAGCTGTCCCCGCCGCCCCCGTTAGACATGTACTGGCTGTACCGCCTCCCCCGGCGCGACATCGTGCAGTGGTCCCGGCCCTACTGGGAGGCGGTGTGGCACAAGATGGATGTGTCCGGAGGCACGAACGACTTGGTGGTACGGCATGCGATGGATCCGGTCATGGAGTGGCTGGGGCCGGCCGTGACCGTCTTCACCTCCCTCGGTGAGGGACAGCAGGCAACCTCACTAGCCCACGATGTGCTGCGGCTGCTGATCGGCGGCAGCGCCGGACTTGCGGGCGATGAGCTGGCAGCGCTGTACCTCAGGGTGGATCACGCCGTGGCGCTCCTGCCCGACGACTCACCCGCCCGGGAACCGGTGACCCGGCTGCTCGCCGACATGCTCGGCAGAGACGGCTCAGCCCTCCCGAGCGACACGGTCCTCGCCCTCGCCCGCGGCGTACTGGCCCATCCCCACCTCCGCGAGCGGCTCCGGCGGGCCGTCGAGGCCCATCATCCGGATCTGGGTCTCAGGCCAGACCTCTGATGGCACTGCTCTCTTACTGATCGTTCCAGAGGGTTACGACTGGACGACCTGTGGTTCTATAGCACGGTCGAAGGTGCCGGACCCTGACCCGATGACCGAGTTGGTGCAGTCAACCGACCACCGGGCGCAGGGGCCGGTCTTGCCGGCTGCCCAGGTGGCGACCTGCGGGCGGGGCTTGGTGGTGGTCTGCTCGGGAGTCATCGGGGTTTGCCGGCTGGCTGGCCACCGGCCGGCGGAACACGGATTCGGACTCGGGGTACTGGGTGTTCTGGACCGGTCTGGTGCGCCGTACCACGGCGCGGGGGGTGTCCGTGCGCCGGGTCCGGATCGTGTTGGAGTGCTCCTGCTACAGCCACGCCGGGGCGGTGGTGAACATCGCGGCCGGGGAGGAGACACCTGGTCGAGCGGACCCGCGCCTTCCGCGTGTACTGCTCCCACGTCGTTCCCGGCCTGCTCCACCCCCCCCGGATACGCGGCCGCCGTCATCGACAAGTACGGCACCTTCCACCGGGCGGCCGAGGACGTCGAGGTCGCCGCGGCGGCCCGGGCGACCCGGCGCTCGGTTGAGCTCTGGTGTGGGGCGGGCGGTCTTGTTCACGATCGCGGCTCGTGAACAAGACCGATCAGGCGTTCTGGGCCGGTCGATTGGGTCGATCACGGTGTGTCGTCCGCTTGGGCGGTGTGTGTGAGGATCGCGTCGGCCAGTCGGGGCAGTACGGCCAGGGGGAGGGCGTGGCCCATCGCCGGGACTTCGACGATCCGCGAGTTGCCGATCACTTGGCTCATGTGGCGGGCATGGGCCGGAGGGAACACCGGTTCGGCGCCGGCGGAGATGACGAGAGTGGGCACCTGGTTGCGGCCCAGCTCGGCGGTGCGGTCCATGCCCGAGTGGTCGGCACGGCCGTGGGTCATGGGGGAGTCGTACCGACCGGCGTGATCAATGATGCGGCGTTCCAGTGCCCGGAACTCCTCGGCGTCAAAGGTGGATTGGTTGCCGTTGAGCAGCCGCCAGTGCTCGACCCTGCGATCGAGTTCCGCTTCCAGCCCGTGATCCTCCACGGGGCGTGCCCAGAGATCGAGGACCTTTGGGTCGATGCCGGGAAGCTGATCAGCGGGGGTGCTGCTGCCGTCCGGGTTGGTCAGCGGGCGGCCGCTGAGGGCACAGGTTCCGATCAGGGTCGCGCTGATCACTCGCTCGGGGTGATTGGCCATCAGCAGCTGGGTCAGCATGCCGCCCATGGACATGCCCACCACGTGGGCGCGCTGGATCTCGTAGGCGTCGAGGACGGCGACCACGTCCGCGGCGAGATCGAGCACGCTGTAGGGGTGGTCGTCGAAGGAATAGGTTGAGCGTCCGGTGTCGCGGTGGTCGTAGCGGACGACGCGGTATTCCTTGGTGAGGGCCGCGACCAGTTCGTCGGGCCATCCAAGGCCGGAGGCCCCGGCACCCATGACCAGCAGCAGTGCGGGGTTGCGCGGATCGCCGAGCTCCTGCGCCCATAGCTGCACTTCGTCGTCGATACGGATGATCCGTTGTTGCACCGCGCCGCTCCTTCGACTTGTGGCGAGACGAACCGTCTCGCTATTGCTGCATCAGCATGGCCCGAGAGTCGGGGAATGTCAATACGAGACGACTCGTCTCGCGTTGGCGGGTCTTGGTGATGCCCCAAGGGGTCCGACTCGGGGCGCTCGATCACCTCGATCGCCATGCTGCTGGGCGTCTCCCCGCGCACCCCTCTACGACCTCCAGGAACTTCGGGTGGGGTGCCATGCCCCGCCAGCTCGAAGCCGACACCCGGAAGACGCCTGGCTAGAGGCGCCCGTCTCGGGGTGCTCGAACCCGAACCCTGCGTGGCAGACGAGTGTGTGGTGGTACGTCGCAGGCCTGTTCCGTGAAGTCGCCTGCCTCGCGCCTCCGCTGGAGCTTGTGGCGCACCGTTCGAGGCTGTCGATCGAGTACGGCTGGGAAGAGCTCTCCGAGGTCGACGTGGCGATGGTCCAGATCAGAGGCATCCACTTGCTCTCTACCGGCTGAACACCAGCCTCGGGCCGCTGGGAGCCGCAATCCAGGCCAGCATGTTCATCACCCTGGCGACCCATCCCGGCCTACGGGCCGAGGCAGACGGCCTTGACGCGGTCGACGCCGCCCTCGACGACACCGTCGATGCCCACGACCCGCAGGTCGAGGAACTCGCCGCGCAACACTGCGCCCACCACAAGGCCCTGCTCCAGGCCATTGAAGCGACCGGACTGGACGTGGCCGAGGAGAAGCTCTTCGAGATCTACGACTCCGAGGCGAACGGCGAGGACGACGCCCAGATGAGTGCCTTCGAAGCGGTAACCAAGATGCCCTACGGATTCTCTCCGGCCCGGACGCGGTGCATGGAACTCACGGCACGGCTCCTTGACGGGGACCTCTCCGCAGGCAGCTGATCGCCGGCGTGGCCGCCTGAGGATCCCGGATCCCTCTACCAGCACTGGGGCTGGCACGTCGGCGCGCCCGCCGCGGGCCTGGGCGTCCAGATCGGCGACGATCCCGTCCTGATCAACGAGAAGCCCGAGCGTACGGCCTGGCCGCCACTGGTGCCCGAGGTCCGCCCGTCCCTCACGGTGGTCCCCGGCGTCCTGGTGGTCACCGGCATCTTCGACTGACCGCACCGGCACCCGTACCCGCAGTCCGCCGCACCAGGCGGCCCCGCCTGCGCTCCGGCGGAGCCGACACCCACGAGGGGCCCCTGCGCAGGCATGTTCGGGTGGCCGGTGGCGGTGCTGAAACGATCGTCCTCGGCGGGGGCTGTCCTACCGTTGATGGGATGCGCAACTTCTTGCTCGGCCCGGCGGTTTGCGCCGCGGTGCTGCTTCTCGCGCCGGCCCCGGCGCATGCTGCGGTGGCGGCGCCGTGCATCGCGAGGTCGGGGAGTGACGCCACCGAGACGCGTGAGGACAGCTCGGTCGATGACGGTGAGATCCGGTGGACCGCGAGCACGAAGTACAAGGCCGAGTACTCCCACGCCAACAGGGCGTGGTCGTATCCGGGGGCGAGGATCAGGATTGCGCCGGATGCGGCGACGACCGTCAACGACCTGGACTACGAGGACTTCTCCGACCCGCGGAGCTCTGCGGCCGGGGTGTGGTCGCGACGTCCCGGGCTGGCGGCGACGGATCTGATCCGCTTCAACAAGGCGCGCATGGACACCTATGACCCGGCCACGCGCCGGATGGTCGCGGCGCACGAGCTCGGGCACGCGCTCGGGCTGTGCCACAAGTCGGGCAGCGGGAAGAGCGCGGTCTCCTCGGTGATGTGGCCGGACGTCGCCCAGTACCCCGATGCCCCGACGGACGTCGACAAGGCCAGCCTGAAGAAGCTGTGGGGATGATCATGAGCGTGAAGGTGTGGGTCGGCGGCTGCCTCGTCGCGGCCGTCGCCGCGGCGGGCGCCGCCTGGTTCACCATCGCCCCGGACGCCGGGAGCACCACGCACGAGGTGTGCGGCCCGGACCTGGGCCGTGACGACGTCGTCGCGGCCCGGTCCCAGGCCGTGGCCGTGGTGGAGGCGGTCGAGAACACCCGCTACCGGGAGGACGGTGGCAGCGCCTACCTTACGACCCGGGTGAAGACCCTGCAGGCTCTCAAGGGCGAGTTCGGCGACGTCCTGGACGTGACGCAGGGGGTGAAGAACGGCGGGAGCCCGGGCCGGTACGCCACCGAGGACCCGGACCGCTACGCGGTGCTGGAGCCCGGCCGCCGGTACGTGATCGCGGTCCAGTCCGGATCGACGGCCGGTGCCGCGGGCACCGAGGCGTGGGCCTGGTACGCCGAACCGGCCGCGCGGGGCCTGGCGGGGGAGCGGCAGCACTGGCAGGAGGCGATCGCCACTGCGCCCGAGACGGCCGCCAACAGTGCGTGTGAGGACGTCGATGCGCCGACGGGCTGACCGGCGCCCGCCGTGCCCCAGGGCCGTCAGCCGGCGGATGCGTGGCCGGCCGGGCCGGGGTGAGGGCGGACGCCCTGCGGGCGGGGAACACGGACGGGTGCGGAGGCATCGAACATCTGCGGAGCGTCGCCCCGACCGGCCGAGGAAGCACTCTGTCCGGGTGGGGCTCATCCGTCGCCCCGCGCGGCAACGCCCGGTCCCACGCGGACACAGGATGCAATGGCGACTGCTGTGGAGCCGCCCTCGGACGGGCTGCTCCCGGCCCCCGTGACGCTGTCGACCGCGGGCAGGCCCGGCTGCCGTCACACGGCGCCGGCAACGCCCCGGTCGGCAGCGTCCAGCGCCGCGCTCCGGTCCTGCGGGTCAGGTCAGGCGCAGGTCGATCCAGGGCACGGTGTTGTCTTCGCGCAGCAGGTAGCGTTCGACTTCGGTGAAGCCGTGCTGCTTGGCGAAGCGCAGTCCGTCCGGGTTGGAAGCCAGGACCACGGTCTCGATGACCTGGGCGTCCAGCGCGCGGGCCTGGCCCAGGGCACGCTGGTAGAGGCGGGTGCCGAGGCCGCGGCGGCGGTACTCAGGCAGGACGCGGGCGATGACTGTGGCGGTCGCGCCGTTGTCGCCGGTGGGCGGGCGCACGGTGCTGCAGCGGACCAGGGCGTCGCCGAGGTAGGCGACTTGGGGTGGTGGTCTGGGTTGTAGCTGCCGGTGGGTTTGCCGTTGCTGTAGGGCTGGGGGCGCGGTGGGTGCCTGGTTCCGGCCGGTGTGGGGGAGTGTCAGTCAGTCGATGCCGCGCCAGATGTGTGGCTCGGGCTCCGTGTCTTCCTCGTCTTCGCCGGGGATGAGGGGCGGGTGTCCGTATGGTTCCGGGCCGTTGACCCGCTCGTTTTTCGAGGTGCATGTCTCGTGCATGTGGGCTCCTCCCTCTAACGACGTGCGGATGATCGTCTATCTGTCTCCGAACGTTGGTTGGCGCGGTGTGTGATGACACGGTCGGTAGCTGGCGGAGGAGTTGGGGATGGATGCTTTCGGTTGGTGTGGTCGAGTGTTTCGGGGTTGCTGGTATGTGGTGTTGCGCTGTCTGGTGGCTGGCTGCGTAGGTCTCAAGCGAGAGCAGTTGTCAGTGGGTTCCAGCATCACTCGGCGTCCCGAGAGTGCATGAATGTCGGTGAGAAGTAAGAGCACCGGAAGTGGTGCAGGCTCTCGATGATCACGTGCGGAGGTAGCCCAGCCCGTGGCAGGATGACGGCATGTTGATCCGAAAGGCCGATGCCGCGTAGGCGTCCGAAGGCTGTCCGCGCTGAGCGATGGCGGCCACGTAGATATGTTCCGGTGCCACGGATCTCTGGTGTCTCCGCCCTTACTCGTGCTGCCGTTCGGCGCCTGGAAGACGAGCGGATGGAGCGGGATGCCGTCGCCGAGGCACTGTCCCGGTTTGAGTGGGCGTTCAAGCAGCCTGGTCGCTACTTGAACGCTTCTCAGGTGTGGGAGCCCGGCCTGGAGGTCGAAGATGCGCGTGACACCTTGGAAGAAGCGATGCGTCGCCTGCCTCGCGGGGCCCGGCATGACCTGGGCCGACTGGTGCAGCGAATAGATGCCGAGTTCGAGCGCCGCACCCTGCCGAACCCTGGCCGGATGAGCGAGTGGACGGCGGGTCGTTGGTGGTGGTGGCGAATCCGAGAGCGCTGACCGATAGAGACCCCCGACTTGGCATGCTCTCGGAAACTGCGATCACACAGCTGCGGCTTGTTGTTCGGCGCGGGCGCGGGTGGTGGCGAGGCGGTAGGAGTCAGTGCCGGTCTCGATGATGTTGCCGCCGAAGGTGAGGCGGTCGACGATGGCCGCGCAGAGCCGAGGGTCCGTGAAGGTCTTGGTCCAGCCAGAGAACGACTCGTTCGAGGCGATCGCCACGCTGTTCTTTTCCTCCCGTTCGGTCAGAACCTGGAAGAGGAGTTCGGCGCCGCGGCGGTCGAGTTCCATGTAGCCGAGCTCGTCGATGCACAAAAGATCGACGCGGCCGTAGCGGGCGATTGTCTTGGTCAGCTGCTTCTCGTCGGCAGCCTCGACGAGCTCGTTGACCAGCTTCGTCGCCAGCACGTACTTAACTCGGAAGCCGGCCATTGCGGCTTCGGTGCCGAGGGCGATCAGCAGGTGGGACTTGCCGGTTCCGGAGTCGCCGATCAGGCAGAGCGGCAGGCTCTTCTTGATCCATTCGCACTTGGCGAGGGTGTGGATCATGGCTGCGTCGATGTTGGGGTTGGCATCGAAGTCGAACTTTCGGAGGGACTTGTCGCGGGGGAAACCGGCGGCCTTGATGCGGCGTTCGGAGCGTCGACGGGCCCGGTCGTCGCACTCGGCGAGGAGGAGTTCGGCGAGGAAGCCGAGGTAGGACATCTGCTCGCGTTCGGCTGTCGCGGCGAGCTCGGGGAACTGGGACCGGATGGTGGGCAACCGGAGCATCCTGCATGCCTGGTCGACCGCGGAAGTGGCCGCTTGCTCGGTGAGTCCTCGCTGGCGGGGGAAGGTCAAGGTGTTGCGGAGCATGCCGTGTGGGCCGTCCGGCGGGCATCCGGAGTGGTTGTGCCCTGATGTGCCGTTCAGTGCGGTGGAGCGTGAACTGGCCCGCGCACTGCTCTTTTCGCGTCCGGAGTAGCGCCTAGTGAACGGGTCGGTACCTGTTCGGCTGTACTGCGTAGTGGTGTTTGCGTCGGGTCCGGGCCGCCCCGACGGCGGCTGGGGCCTGGTGGTGTGTCGTCCAGGTGTTGTTACTGGGGTGTTTGTTGGCCGGGCTCAAATAGTTCGTGGCGGATGCGGATTGTTTGGTTGCCGAAGGCGAGTTGGTTTAGCACGGTGTGGTAGAGGCGTGTGTGGGAGACCAGCTTGGCCATTCGGGGGCGGATCATCGAGGAGATCGTGCCGGTGGACAGCATCGTCTTGCCCTGCATTGCCTGGATTTTCATCATGCGGTGTATGTCGTGTCGGCGGGGGGTGGCGAACCGGTTCAGGAAGTCGGTGCTGGCGTTGCCGGCCCGTAGTGAGGCCAGTAGTACGGGGTGGGCGGCGACGGCGTCCTGAATGGCTACGTTGATGCCTTGGGCGCCGATCGGCCCGTGTGTGTGTGCGCTGTCCCCGATCAGTAGTAGACCGGGCTTGGCCCATTCGCGGGCCGTGCCGGAGAACACGTCGAGCAGTGAGAGGTCTTTGAAACTGGTGATCTCGGCCTGGATGCGGTCCGCTTGTTCGGGTAGGGCATTGCACAGTTGGGCCTTGATGTGGTCGAGTCCTAGAGCTGCTTGTTGTTGGTAGCTCTTGTGGGGGAGTGTCCAGCCGATTTGGATGTTCCCGGGGTAGGAGGCGTAGGCCAGGGCGGGGTTGCCGCCCGCCCGGAAGATGCGTACGTCGTGGGGCAGGTTGCTGTCGGTGGGGAGCTTGAACCAGAGCACGTCTTGGTCGAAGGCTTCCATCCGGTCGTATTCCACGCCAGCCAGCCGTCGCACCTTGGAGTAGCGGCCGTCCGCCCCGATGACGCAGTGTGCGTGCACCACCTGGTCTCCGGCGGGGCCGCGGCCTATCGCACCGCGTACCTGCCCTGCGCTGTCCGTGATCAGGGTGGAGCATTTGGTTGCTTCGAGGTACTTGAACTTCGTGTGGGTGCGGCACTGTTCGAGTAGTTCCTGGAGGATGTGCTGCTGGGGGATGCTGAGGAGGCAGTTGAAGGGGCCGGGTAGTTTGCGGTAGTCGCCGTTGATCAGGATCCGGTCGTTTTCCTCCAGTAGGAACCGGTCGTGCTCGTAGCAGCCCCGGGCCCGGGCGCCGTCTAGGACTCCTAGGTCGTGTAGGAGTGACTGGCCGCCGGGCTGGAGGATTTCGCCGCGGTACTCGCGTTCCAGGGATCGGGAGCGTTCCAGGACGGTGACCCGGGCTCCGGAGCGGAGGAGGAGCAGGGCGAGCGTCAGGCCGGCGGGGCCGGCGCCGACGATGCAGAAGTCGGTGGGTATTTCGCTCATTGCCGCACCTCACACATCGAGGCTGACGTCGTACTCGGTCAGCCAGGCGTTGAGCCACAGGGCCATCTCCAGGCCGCCCCGGTCGTAGGGCTGGCTGACGTCGCCCAGCGGACGGTCCACGATCTTGCGTACCTGGGCCCGGTCGAGCAGTGGCAGGACGGGGGAGTTGGCGTCGGCGGCGATGTCGGCGAGCTCTGCGCGCAGTGCCTGCTCGTAGAGGGGGTCCTGGGTTGCGGGGTAGGGGCTTTTGATCCGCTCGGTGACGGAGGCGGGCAGCAGGTCGGACGCGGCGGCCCGTAGCAGGCTTTTCTCGCGGCCGTCGAACGACTTCATGGCCCAGGGGGTGTTGAAGACGTACTCGACCAGGCGGTGGTCGCAGAACGGCACTCGAACCTCGAGGCCGACGGCCATGCTCATCCGGTCCTTGCGGTCCAGCAGCGTCTGGACGAACCGGGTCAGGTTGAGATAGCTGACCTTGCGCATCACACGCTCGTCGGCGCTTTCGCCGGGTAGTACCGGCACCTCGGCGAGGGCCTCGTGGTAGCGGTCTTGGCGGTAGCCGGGAAGGTCGAGCTTGTCGAGGAATCCCTTGTCCAGAAGGCCGAGTCCGCCGAAGTAGCGGGTCGAGCCCGAGGTCAGCCAGGGGAAGGTGTCGGCGCGTACCGCGTGGGGGTTGCGGAACCAGCGGTAGCCGCCGAAGAGTTCGTCGGCGGCCTCCCCGGAGAGCGCGACGGTGGAGTGCTCTTTGACGGCCCGGAACAGGAGATAGAGGGAGGGCCACATGTCGCCCCAGAACGCCGGGGGAGCATCGACGGCGCGCAGCACGGCGCCGCGCAGCACGGGATCAGTGAGGTCGCCGCTGTTGAGGACCACTTCGGTGTGGTTTGAGCCGACGTGGCGTACCACGTCCTGGACGAACGGTGCGTCGCGCATGCCGCGTACGGCGTCCGGCAGGAAACGGTCGGCGGCCTGCGCGAAGTCGACGGAGAACGAGCGCACGGTATCGAGGCCCTGCGCCGCCGAGAAGCGGGCGGCGAGCGCGGTGACCGTCGAGGAGTCGAGGCCGCCGGAGAGCAGCAGGCACAGCGGGACGTCGGAGACCATCTGCCGGGCGACGATGTCCTCGAGCAGGCCGCGGACCGTGCCGATCGTGGTGTCCAGGTCGTCGGTGTGCTCCTGGGCTTCCAACTTCCAGTAGGCGCGGGTGGCAAGCCCCTGCCGGTTGATGCGGACCAGGTGCCCCGGGCGGACCTCGTGCATCGCGCTGAACACGCCGACGCCGGGGGTCTTGACCATGTCGAGGAGCTCGCACAGGCCCTCGGCGCCGACGCGGCGCGGCGCGAGCGGATGAGCCAGGATGGCCTTGGGTTCCGAGCCGAAGAGCACACCGTGTTCAGTGGGCAGGTAGAAGAGCGGTTTGACGCCCATGCGGTCGCGCAGCAGCAGCAGTTCCTCGGTGCGGGGGTCCCAGACGGCGAGGGCGAACATGCCGTTGAGGTGTACGGCGAGGTCCGCGCCCCATTGGAGGTAGCCGCGCAGCACCACTTCGGTGTCGCTGGAAGTGCGGAAGGTATGCCCCAGGGCCGTCAACTCAGCGCGCAGTTCACGGTAGTTGTAGATTTCACCGCAGAAGGTGAGCGATGCGAGTGTGTGGTTGTCGCCGTCCTCGGCAGTCATGGGCTGTACGCCGCCTTCGAGGTCGATCACGGCCAGCCGGCGGTGGCCCAGCGCCACGTGCTCTCGGATCCACAGCCCTTCCGCGTCCGGGCCCCGGCACGACATGGTCCGTGTCATCGCCGTCGCGGTGGCCTCTTCCCGGGAGAGGTCCCGCTCGAAGTCGACCCATCCTGCAATGCCACACATCGCGATATCTCTCCTTCGGGTGAAGTGCCGGCCGCAGGCACCGGCGCCTGCTCGGTGCTGGTGCTGGTGCTGGTGCTGGTGCCGGTGCTGGTGCCGGTGCCTGCGACAGCGATTCGACTGAGGTGGACGCCTACACCCGCTGGGCGAGTTGGGCGTTGATCAGACCGAGGAGCTCGCCCGGCGTCCTGGCCTCTGTGACGACCTCGTCGGGCAGCTCGACGCAGTGGTCCCGCTCGATCCGGCTCACCGTGTTGAAGAGCGCGAGCGAGTCGTAGCCGAGGTCCTCGAAGGTGGTGTCGAGGATGTCGCCCTCCAGATCGACGGACTCCTCCTCACCGGCGCACTCCCTCAGCAACCGCACCAGTTCCTGGATTTCGAACGCGGCCATGTCAATCAGTTCCTTTCAAGGGGGGTAGGAAAGCGGCTCTTGTCAGGGAGCCCGTGGCAGGTGGCCCTCGAGTAGTCCCGAGGCCAGGCGGAGCCGGTCTCAGGTGGCCCGGCGTACGACCAGGGCGGAGTTGAAACCGCCCAGGCCGCGGGCGACAACCAGCGCGTTGGAGAGCTTTCCCTCGCGCGGGACGTCACGGACCAGGTCGAGCAGCTCCCCATGAGCGGGGGCATCGACGTGGACGGTGGGGGGGATGACCTTGTCGCGGATGGCGAGCAGGGCAGTGGCGACGTCGAGGGACCCACCGCCCGCAAGCAGCCGGCCCGTCATGGTCTTGGGAGCGGTAACCGCCACCCCGCGCGGGCCGAAGACCGCGGCCAGGGCCTCGGCCTCGATCCGGTCGAGCTCGGGGACGCCGCACGCGTCGGCGAACACCACGTCGATGTCGTCGGGCGCCATCGACGCATCCGACAGGGCCAGTTCGATCGCCCGACGCAGACCCGGTTCACGGCCGGACCCGGGGCGCGGGTCGAAGGTCGAGGCGTAGCCCGCCACCTCGCCGTAGCGGTGCGCCGCGCCGCGCTCCCTTGCCTGTGCGGCGTCCTCCAGGATCAGCAGGGCACCGCCCTCGCCGACGACCGAACCCTGCGCCCGCCGGTCGAAGGGGACGTAGGCGCTGCGCGGGTCGCGGGAGAGGCTCAGGCGCCCGGAGCGGATGATGCACAGCCAACTCCAGGGCGACAGCGAGCCGTCGACCCCGCCGGTGACCATGAGCGGGGTGCCGGAGCGGACATGGCGCCGGGCCTTGGCGATGGCGTCAAGACCGCCGGCCTGCTCGGACACGATGGCGCTGCCGGGGCCGCGCAGCCCGTGCCGGATGGAGATCTGGCCGCTGTTGACCGGGTAGAACCAGGCGAACGACTGATAGGCGCTCACGTACTTGCCGCCCTTGCCCCACAGCGCCTGGAGTTCCGTCTGCCCGAACTCGAAGCCCCCCGCCGAGGCCGCGGTGACCACCCCGCACGCGAAGGGGGGCATGTCCCTGGGCGCTGCGTCCGCATCCGTGAGGGCTTCCTCCGCCGCGATGAGCGCGAGTCGCGTCATCCGGTCGGTCTGCGGCAGCAGCCGACTGGGCAGGTGCGCGGAGGGCTCGTACTGCGGTATCTCACCGGCGAGTTCAGCTGAGTAGCCGGACGGGTCGAAGCGGGTGATCCGGCGGATGCCGCTCTCACCGCGCAGCACGGCCGACCAGTAGTCGCAGGTGTTGAGCCCCGTAGGGGCGACGACGCCGATCCCGGTGATCACGGACCGTACCGTCGTGCCGGTGGCGCTGCTCACGCCATCCTCCGCTCCGGCTTGTTCAACACCAGCGCGCTCTGGAAGCCGCCGAAGCCGCTGGCCACGCTGAGCACCGTGTCGACTGTGCGCTCACGGGCCACCAGCGGCACGTAGTCGAGGTCGCATTCCGGGTCCGGCTCGTGCAGGTTGGCCGTCGGCGGGATCACCGAGTGCTCGACGGCCAGCGCACAGGCCGCCGTCTCCAGGGCGCCGATCGCGCCCAGGGAGTGCCCGATCATCGACTTGATGGAGCTGACCGGCGTGCGGTAGGCGTGATGTCCCAGACTGCGCTTGAGCGCGCTGGTCTCGTGCCGGTCGTTCTGCTTGGTGGACGACCCGTGGGCGTTCACGTAGTCGATGTCGCCGGGGTTGAAGCGGGACATGTCCATGGCGGCGGTGATGGCGTCCGACATCTCCAGACCCTCGTCGCTCAGCCCGGTCATGGAGTACGCGTTGCACCGGGAGGCATGGCCGGAGAGCTCGGCGTACACATGGGCGTCACGTCGCCGCGCGTGCTCCAGCTCCTCCAGGACGAACACCGCGCAGCCCTCACCGAGCACGAAGCCGTTACGCGTGCGGTCGAACGGCCGGGAAGCGGTCTCCGGGCTGTCGTTGCGCGCGGAGGTCGCCTTGATGGCGTCGAAACAGGCCACGGTGATGGGCGAGATCGCCGCATCGGACGCGCCCGCAGTGATCACGTCGGCGTGGCCTTCGCGGATCAGGTCCGCCGCGTGCCCCAGAACGTCGATGCCGGAGGTGCAACCGGTGGACACCACGCCCACCGGGCCCTGCGCATCAGTGATCCAGGCGAGCTCCGCGGCCATGGAGGACGGCACGAAGTAGTCGTACAGATAGGGCGAGCCGTGGAACTCGTCCACCAGCCACGACTTGCCCTCATCGCTGACGAGGGCGTACTCGCTGTCGAGGCTCATGGTGCTGCCACAAGCCGTCCCCATCATCACGCCGGTCCGGTGCGGATTTGACTGGCCCAGGATTCCGCTGTCCTCCAACGCCTCTTTGCCGGCCACGACCGCGAATTGCGTGGTGCGGTCCCACTGTCGGATCTGCCGACGGCTGAGGCCTGCACTGAGCGGGTCGAAATCACACTCTGCCGCCACCCGGGAACGGAAGGGCGACGCGTCAAACAACGAGATGGTGCGGGTCGCCGTACGTCCTGACGTGAGCAGTTCCCAGTACTGCTTCCTGCCGATTCCACCAGGGGCCACCACGCCGATTCCCGTGATGACGACGCGGCGCCCCTCGGGTATTCCAGTCACCATAACTCCCTCCGCTGACTATTCCCAGGCCACGCCTTCCAGCGGTCAAATTGACGGGCTGGATCAGAGAATGCGATGGCGGGATCGAGGCTGACTCGAAGACCGATCCACACGCTCATCTCGGGGGTCGCATGCTGCAGCCGCCTTCCCCTCGCGGCGTTGCGCTGCTTCCTGCTGCCCGCCGGTTCTCCCTCGCTCAGAGGGCGGGTACGGACGCTCGATGCGCCGGGCTGCGCCGGGGCGCTGAGGGGACCAGACCGTGCGAAGAGGGGACCGGACCGTGCGCAGGGTGGGACCGTGAGCTTGCTGCGAGGATCTCCTGGTGAAGCCGCCACAGCTCGAGCGAAGGCTCCAGCCCGAGTTCGCGACGCAACAGGTCCCGCACCGTCTGATAGGCGTGCAGGGCCTCGCTGCGCCGTCCCGACTTGTTCAGCGCGATGATCAGCTGGGCGTGCAACCACTCGTTGAGCGGGTGGACGGTCACCAGGGAGCGGAGATCGGCGATCATCTCGCGGTAGTTGCCGAGCTCCATCTCGGCCCGTACCCGGAGTTCCAGCGCGGCGATGTGCCGCTCCTCAAGGTTGACCGTGTAGCCGCGCAGTATGTTTCCGCAATCCACTCCGGCGAGGGGGGCCCCGCGCCACAGGGCGAGTGCCTGGCTGGCGTATTGGGAAGCGCGTCCGAACTCTCCGACCGCCATGGACGACTGAGCACGAGCGATGAAGGAATCGAATCTTTTGATGTCGAGATTCTCCTCTTCCGCCCGCAGGATATAGCCGGGTGCGGCAGTCCGGATTTTCTCCTCCGTCTGATTCTTGTCGTTCGCACGGATCAGGGCCTTGCGCAGATGGTAGATGTAGGTTTGGGTGGTGGTGACAGCGGTCTGGGGAGACTTTTCTCCCCAGAGTTCCTCGATGAACGAATCCAGACTCACCACCTGGTTCGCCCGTAACAGCAGAAGAGCGAGGACCTGCTTGACCTTGGGGGCGCGTGGCGTGCATAGATGCCCGTTGTGCGAGACCTCGAGAGGGCCAAGAATTTTGAATTCCATTCCGGGTGTCCTTCTGCTGGGGGGTGTGCCCGGAACGCTAACCTTCTTCAAGGATCACCAGCAATGGGAGGTCCTGAAGGTTGTGCGGTGGGCGATCGCACGGTGTACCCCCCTGTGTACCTTTCGATGTAACGGGGCCCTGTGGAATAAGGCCGATTGACCGTTATGGTCCGCTTTCGGCCAAGCATTTGGAATGATCCGCTCCGCGGTGGACGCGCATTCCGGCCCCGCATCGCGGTCGGCTCGCACAGAAGACGCCCCCGGCCGTCTTCTGTGCTCTTCTGCTCTCCGTGCCTACGGGCGGTAGGCGCGGATGATGAGATCCGTCGTGTCCCGGGCGATGTCACGGAGCTCGGAATCGGTCAGCTGGTGCAGGCCGCGCAGTGAGCGCACCTGCCCTTCCGCGCTGAGCAAGATCGTGAACTGGCGTGCCGCGCGGGCCGGGTCGGGCATGCTGAGCTCCCCCCGTGCCGCGCAGGCAGTCAGGTACGCGGCGACCACCGCGATCGCCTGGGTGGCCCCGTCGTCCCGCCAGGACCGTTGCAGCTCGGGGTGGAGCGGGGCCTCCGCAATCGTCAGGCGGTGCAGGGCGGCCTGCTCGGGCGAGGTGATGGCCCGCAGTAGGCGTTCACCCGCGGCCTCCAGGTCCGTGCGCGCGTCACCGGTGTCCGCGATGAGCGTGGCCAGGCGTTCCGGACCGATACCGCCGGAGTTGCGGGCCTGTTCGACCACGGCGAGGAAGAGCTGTTCCTTGTTGCCGAAGTGGCCGTAGACCGTCTGCTTGGCCACCCCGGCCGCAGCGGCGATCGAATCCACGCTCGCACCCTTGTAGCCCTCGCGCACGAACACTTTGCTCGCCGCTTGGAGGATTGCTCGGCGCTTGGCCGGCGAGCGGCCCGTGTCGGTGGTGGCGCTCGTCTCTGACATGGCCTGATCGTACCACTTGCCTAGACCAGACGGTCCAGTCTACTTTGTGAGAAGACTAGACGGTCTAGTTGAAAACCTGGAGACGCAATGAACCGTGCCGGACTCCTCCCTCGCAGGAAAACCGCTGGCCGACAGCCCGACCAGGACCCCCTGGACCCGGCCCTGGTCCGCCTCGCGCTGGTCCTGATGCTGGGCAGCTTCGCCGCTGGCCTGGACACCACGATCGTGAACGTCGCGATCGACTCACTGCGCTCCGACTTCCACGCCGCAGTCGGCACCATTCAGTGGGTCAGTACGGCGTACCTCCTGGCACTGACCATGATCGTGCCGCTCACCGCCTGGGCGGTGGACCGTTTCGGTGCCCGCAGGATGTGGCTGACCTCGCTGACGGTCTTCCTTGCTGGCTCGATGCTGTGCGGGATGGCCTGGTCGACCGGCAGCCTGATCGGTTTCCGGGTCCTGCAGGGCTTGGGCGGTGGCATGCTCCTGCCGCTGGTCCGCACGATCCTCGCCCGCGCCGCCGGCAAGGAACGCATGGGCCGGGCGATGGTCTTCGTAGCGGTCCCCGGCAGCCTCACCCCCGTTCTGGGTCCCGTGCTCGGCGGCCTGGTCATCAACTCGCTCGACTGGCGCTGGGCCTTCTACATCAACGCCCCCCTGTGCCTCCTCGCGCTGGCCCTGTCCTGGCGCATGCTGCCCCGGGACCACGAGCACACCGCCACCGTCCGTCTGGACGGGCTGGGTCTGATCCTGCTGCCGCTCGGGCTGGGCAGCCTGGTGTTCGGCATCTCCGAGATCGGCAACAACGGCGGTGATCTCTCGGGAACCGCGCTGATCGGCCTGGCCGCCGCCGCGGTCCTGCTGGTCTGCTACACCTTCCACGCCCTCCAGACGAAGATCACCCCGATCCTCGACCTGAGGCTGTTCAAGGTACGTTCCTTCACCGCTTCCTCGATGATGTTGTTCCTCTTCGGCGGATCGTTCTACGGCGCACTGTTCCTGCTCCCGCTCTACTACCAGCAGGCCCGAGGCGCCTCCGTCCTGCACGCGGGCCTGCTGCTGGCGCCGCTCGGATGTGGCATGGCCTTGGCCATGTCAAAGGTGGGCAAGCTCATCGACAGGACCGGAGCCGAACGCACCATCACCCTCACCGGCATGGTGCTGGCTGCCGGCGGGATTGTGCCCTTCGCTCTGGTGGGACCGCACACCAGCGCCCTTCTGCTCGGCGCGGCGACGTTCGTCACCGGCCTGGGGCTCGGCACGGTCACCCTGTCCGCCTTCACCAGCACCTACCGCGGACTCTCCCCGGCGCAGATCGCCCCCGCCACCAGCGCCAGCCGGATCCTCCAGCAAGTCGGCGGCACTCTCGGAACCGTCTTCCTCGCCGTTCTCCTCCAGCAGGCCGTCGGCACGGCTGCGACCCCCGACTCCGCCTTCGCTCACACCTTCACGTGGGCCCTGGCACTGACCTCGCTCGCTGTCGTCCCGGCTCTCCTGCTGCCGAAAGGCAAGCCCCAGCCTGCTACCTGATGGCCGGTCGCAACGATCGCATCGCGTGAATCCAGGGCGGGCCGCAGCATCGCGAAGCACACCGTTGTCAGCGGGTCGCATCGCAGGCCTACGAGGTCCCCGGTGCCGCACACGGCGTGCATGGAAAGGAACCGCTATGTCTGATGCAACCCGGCAGGACATTGCCATCAGTGTCGAAGGACTGACCAAGCGCTTCGGTAGAACGCAGGCGCTGCGAGGCGTGAGCTTCACAGCGGATACCGGCAGCGTGGTGGGGGTACTCGGCCCCGGTGGAGCTGGAAAGACGACCACGCTGCGAGTTCTGGCCACCCTCCTGAAGCCGGACAGCGGCCGGGTCGCCGTCGGCGGCTACGACGTGTGCCGTGCTGCACCGGCGGTGCGCAGGGCCATCGGGTTCGCCGGGCAGCGGGAGGCCCTGGATGAGTTTCTGGGCGGCCGGGAGAACCTGACCATGATCGGCAGGCTTTCCGGGATGGGGCGTACGGCGGCGAGGAACCGGGCCGATGAGCTCCTCGGGGAATTCGGCCTGACGGCCGAGGCCGAACGGCCGGTGAAGTCGTACTCGAGTGCTGCACGGCGTCGGCTGGACCTGGCCGCCTGCCTGGTCGCCCGCCCCCGGATCCTGCTTCTCGACGAGCCGACCGCTGGTTTCGACCCCCGCAGCCAGCACGCCATGTGGGACGCAGTGAAGGAACTGGTGGCCGAGGGCACGACCCTCGTTCTGGCTACGCAACACCTGGAAGAGGCCGACCGACTCGCCGACCGCCTTGTGATCCTCGACCGGGGCCGCGTCGTCGCTGACGGCACTCCGGCCCGCCTGAAGGCCGCGGCCGGCCCCGGCCGACTGGAGGTGTGCGTCTCGTCGGGTGGCGACCTGCCCACCGCGGCGTTCGTGCTCGGTGACTTCACCACCGGGCCGGCCACCATCGACTCGGTGACCCGCCGCATTCTCGTCCACGTGGACGAACGGCCCCAACTGGCCACGGACGTCGTGCTGTCGATGCAGGCAGCCGGTATCAGCCTGGACGACTGTGCGCTACGCCGACCCTCCCTCGACGAGGCCTTCCTCGCCCTCACCGCTGAGCACAGGAATCCGACGGCGCGCGACGGTGCCGCGGCTGTCATCCACTGACCTCGTCACGCCAAGGGAGTTGCCGCACAGATGTCTGCTCTCGCCCCATCCGGCACCGGACTTGACCCGGACCCCCGCCCTCCGGCGGGCCAGGTACGTCAAATGATCAGCAACGCTCTCGTCCTCGCGCGCCGGTTCCTGGCCCGTACGCTCAGTCGGCCGCAGACGCTCATCGGCATCGCCCTCACCCCGGTCGCCCTCACCCTGCTGTTCGCGGCTGTCCTGGGCGACACGGTCAGCCTGCCAGGGGGCATCGACTATCACGACTACCTGGTGCCCGGCATGTTCGCCATGACCGTGGCCTCGGCGGCCACGGGCACAGCGGTTGCCGTCAACAGCGACATGACCAACGGCATCATCGACCGCTTCCGGTCACTACCCATGTCGGGGGCCGGTGTGCTTGTCGGGCAGAGCCTGGCCGCCCTGCTCACCACAGCGGTCGCCGCCGCTCTGCTGGCAGTCACCGGAACGGCCATCGGATGGCGCGTCCACGCCGGTGCCCCTCACGTCGCGGCCGCATTCGGCCTGATCCTACTGTTCGCGTACGCGCTCAACTGGGGGATGTCCTGTCTCGGCATGCTGTTCCGCAGCGCCGAGGGGCTGCAGCAGTTCGGACTCCTCCTGACGTTCGGATCGACCCTCCTGTCCAGCGCGTTCGTCCCCACTGCCAACATGCCGTCCGCATTGAAGACGGTGGCGCACTGGAATCCCCTCAACGTACTGACCGTGGCGGTCCGCAATCAGCTCGGCGCCCCTCACCCGGCCGACGCGGCCCCGGCATGGCCCATGCAACACCCCGAGGCCGCAACCATGATCTGTTCGCTGGCGATGCTCGCCGTCTTCGCTCCGCTCGCCGTACGCCTCTACCGCACCCGCAGGCATTAAACCGGAGACGATGAATTGACGACCACTCATTTGAGCCATTCACATGTCATCCGAGAGCGCGACCGCGCACCGGCTGCCCGCACACGTATATTCAGGTAGCCCAGCTCTCGAAGTCCAACAGCACTATCTCGATATTTAGAGAGAGTGCGCTGCGTGGTGTCCAACCATCTTTCTGTGCACCTACCGTTAGGTGGATGAGGTATTTTGCGAAAGGTTTACAAACCCATTGTCTTGGACTTGCTTGATCTGAACCCTGCCTGCTTAGGATGGGCGCGATCCGTCTGATTGACTGATGCACGTACTTCATATGCCAACGGGGGGCGTAGGGATGACCGCGCGGGACATCAAAGTCTTACTCGTCGATCATCAAGCATTGTTTCGCGAGTCACTCGGCGTGACGTTGAACGGTGAATTTGATATGCAGGTCGTCGGCTGCGTCGGTTTCGGTGCCGAGGCCGTGAGCATCGCGGAGAGCGTGGAGCCACACGTAATAATCCTGGACGCGGACCGTCCAGAAGAAGTGATGGAAGCATTTGCGCTACTCCGGGACGCCTCCAGCGATTCTCGCTTCCTGGTGCTCAGCTCGCAGGACCACCCGGCGCTTCTCCAAGAATTACTACAGTGCGGCATAAGCGGCTTTCTAGCAAAGGCGGTTACCGTTCTTGAGCTTGTCTCTGCTATTCGAGCCGTCATTGCGCGTGATGGCTGCGTGGTTCTTTCCGTAGCCCGTTCCAGCATTACCCGACTCGGTCGGACCGAAGGTGGCGGCGAGCTTTCTGAACGCGAGGAGGATGTCATCAAGCGCATCTCGGACGGTCTCACCAACAGTCAGATAGCCAGTCGTCTATCCATTTCTGAAGGGACCGTGAAACGGCACGTACACAGCATTTTCGGCAAGCTGGGTGCGGTCTCCCGGATCGACGCAGTCAATAAGTACAGCCGGTTGCACTTGTCGGCGACCAGATCCTGACGGGGCCGAACCCCTGGTCAGGCGCCCAGACGGGACACTGCGGCGCCGAAGAACTCCAGCTCTGCGCCGGCACGGGGCGGCAGCAGGGGAACGACGTCACTGCGTCGCGCCCGCACCTGCGGATGCCGACGTGCCAGCATCGACAGCCCCTGGCTAGGCCCAGTCTCCACGAGCGTGAAGTCCCCGTGCCGCAGAAGGTGGTCCAGCGCAGGCCAGAACAGCACCGGCGCGGCCAGCTGCTGCGCCCAGAAAGCGGGATCGGTAGCCTCGGGGCCCCGCACCGGCAGGCCCGTCCTCGTCGACCACAGCCGGATCGAGGGGCGCTGCAGCGGCGTCTCGCGCAGTGCCACCTCGAAGGCATCGGCGGCCCCCGCGACCGCCGGGCAATGGAAGGCTTGCAGGGCGGGCACTCTGCGCCACATGACCCCGGCTTCCCTCAACACCTGTTCGACTGCCGACAGATCGGCCTCCAGACCACTCAGCACGGTCTGTGCCGGTGCGTTGACCGCCCCGACGGCCACCGCACCCGGGCGCCCGTCCGGCCCGGCAGGCAGCAGAGGGGCCAGCTCCTCCGGCCCTGCCGCCACCGCCAGCATGCCGCCGGGCGCGGTGGTGGCCATCGCGGACGACCTCGCCGACATGATCCTCGCGGCGTCGGCGAGGCCGAACACACCGGCCAGCGCCGCCGCCGCGAGCTCTCCGACGCTGTGCCCGAGCACGGCGCAGGGCACGATGCCCCGGTCCAGCAGAGTGCGGCCCACGGCGTACCCGATGGCGAACACAAGCGGCTGGGCGCGCGAGGCGTCGTCCAACGCAACTCGCGGCTCCTCGCTCAGCCAGTCCTCGCGCAGCTCCTTGCCCTCATGCTCCATCAACATGAAGAACTCGTCCATGACGGCCGTGAACACCGGCTCGTGTCCGTACAACCCCCGCGCCATGCTGGGGTGCTGGGAGCCCTGGCCGGGCAGCAGCAGCGCGACGGGCCGAGGCGGGGCCACTGCTGCCGAGGGGGCGGTGGAACGCGCGGACGTACCGGCTGATGACACGAGATCCTCCTGGGGAGTTCCCGATGCCGGCACGGAACGTCGCACCGACATCGGGAACGGGGCTGGCGACTGCGGTGCTGCCGAGGCGGCTACGCGGCCGCGTCCGTCTTCCGCTCGGTGACGAGGGCGTACGGGCCCGGCTCGGCTTGCGCCAGCTTCTTGATCTCCGCAACCGGGCCGCGAAAGCCCTCTCCGCCGACCGCAGCCCTGTGCGCGGCGGCATCCGCCCACTCGGCGGTCTCCACATAGATGTTGGGGGCCCCGACAGACCGGTAGAGGCGGTACGAGCGGAACCCGGGCTGCTCGGCCATGTAGTCGGTGATTTTGTCGAGCAGACGCTCGAACTCCTCCGTGTCGCCGGTGACGGTGAAGCGGTTGACGAAGTGATGCATGGGGACCTGCTCCTTGGGTTGGGACGGTTCATGGGGGGCTGAGGCGCCCGCGAGTCGGGCGCGGAGTTCCTGGCGCAGCACCTTGCCGGTGGGCGAGCGGGGAATGCGGTCGACGAACTCGATGTGCTCGACGTGCTCGTAATAGGGGAGTTGGGCATTGACTTCGGCCGCCACGTCGGCCGCCACGTCGGCTGCCACGTCGGCCGCATCGACGAGAGCGGCGCCGAAATCCCGCACCACGAATCCGTACGCCACGGCGCCGCTGAACTCGTGGGGACGGTCGACAACGGCGCAGTCGGCGACCGCGGGGTGCCGCAACAGGACCCGCTCGATCTCCGTCGGTGACACCAGCCAGTTGTCGCGCTTGAAGACGTCCTTGATCCGGTCGACGACGTAGAGGTAACCGTCGTTGTCCATCAGCCCGATGTCGCCCGTGGAGAACCACCCCTCGGCATCGGTGTCCTCTGAAAGGCTCCGTCCCAGGTACCCCATCATCAACTGGGGTCCGCGGACCTGAATCTCACCCTTCTCGCCGACCGGGCACACGGTGCGAGAACCGACCTCCACGATCCGGCACTGGGTACCGGCCACCGGCTGGCCTGACGAACGGGGCCGCGGGGCGTCCAGGCTGTTGAAGTGAGTGGAGGGCGAGGTCTCTTGCAGCCCGTACCCCTGGACCACCGGGACGCCGAAGTGCGCGCTGAGCGCGGCGGCCGCTGCGGGCGGCAGCGTCGAGCCGCCGGAGAGCACGGCCCGCAGGGCGGACCCCTTCAGCTCCTTCAACCGGGGGTGCACGGCCAGCCGAGCCAGCCGCACCGGCAAGCTGTAAAAGTGCGTGGCCCGGTAGCGTTCAGCCACGTCCATTGCCTCAGCCGGGTCGGGCTCCTCGCACAGGACGAGGGTGCCCGCCACCACGACCGTAATGGTCAGGTGCATCAGGTGGAACGTCGGCAAATAGTCGAAGACCACCGACGACTCGCTCACCCTGTGCACCTGTGCGGACTGCGCGGCGTTGACCACGAGATTGCGATGGCTGAGCAGCACCGCTTTGGGCGCCCCCGTGGTTCCACTGGTGAACTGGATGCATGCCACCTCCTCGGGGCCCGTGCCCGGCTGCGAGGTCGCGTCCCATTCCGGGAGCCCGGGCCGTGTGCCCAGCCGCTCGGCCAGGTCGTCGAGGGTCGGCACGTCGGCGGGAGAGTCGGGGGCGCGGTGGGTCAGGACGATGTGCTCCAGCGCGGGCAGTTGGTCGCGAACAGCACTGAGCCGCTCGTACAGCGCGGGCGGAATCACCGCGCACTTCGCCCCGCTGATGCGAAGGACATGCGCCAGCCCATCCTGCTTGAGCAGCGGGTTGACCAGAGCGGGGGTGTTCCCGGACAGAGAGATGCCGAAGAAGACCGGCGGGAAGTGCCGGTCGAGCGCTGTGGTCAGCGCCACCACCGCCCCCGGGCCGTCCAGGAGCACGCGCAGGGCGGCGGCATAGCTGACGGCGAGACCTGCCAGCTCTGCGTAGCTGATGTCCCCTTCGGGGACGCGTACGGCGGTGCGGTCGGGGGCGGAGCGCGCGGCGCGCCGCAGCAGGTCACCGACCTGCACCGGGCCGAGTAGCTCCGCCAGGGTGTCCAGCGAAGCACCGGTCGCGATGCCGTCCGACACGGAATCCGACGGGGAGGGTGTCATGGCCTGGGGCCTTTCTCGAAGCCAGGTCCGCCTGTGAACCTCGGCGAAGGCTGTGCCGTCGCGGACGTGGAAGGCGCGGTCACGGTCGGGGAAGGTCGTCGCGATACACCTGGCGCCTACGCACCAGCAGCCGGTCACCTTCACGCACCAGCAGGTCTTCGCAGGAACAGCTGAGTTCCAGCGCGGTCCGGCCACCTTGCGCGGTGGCGAGCACCTGGGCGTAGGAGAGTGCCGTGACCGATCCGTCGACGTTCGGCGTCACCTGCAGCATGCCGAGCCAGTGCCGGCGCTGGACTCCCTGCTCCGCCAGCCGCTGGACGGCCTCCGCCGCCCCCTGCTCGATGGCCGCACGGCCCGTCTGCGGGAGCGGGTGGGCGTTGGCGGCGAACACGCCGTTCTCGGTGAAGGTTTCAGCCCACTCGGTGACCCTCCCCTCATCGAGGTGGCGCATCTGTCGGGCGTAGAAGTGCAGGACTTCCTGGTACAGCACACTCCCTTGAGCGCTGTCCACGAGCGGTTCCGACAACTGCATGACGGTTTCCCTCCGGTCACGGTGACGTGGTGTTCCGCAGAGGCTGACACCAGGGCTTCGAGAACCGTTGGAGACCTCTTCACTGACCCGTCCACACCGCCCAGAAGCCTCGAACCATCCTCGGCCCGATCTCGAACCCGCTCCAGGAAGCTCCAGCCATTCCACGGAGGAGGACGAGATGACAGGTGCAGGATTTTCCGACCCAGCGGAGCGGGCCCGGTCCACGAAGGTCGCCCTCGTGACCGGGGGGACCAGCGGAATCGGCCTCGCGGTGGTGACCAGCCTGGCCCGCAGCGGAGTCCGGGTGTTCCTGTGCGCACGCAGCGCCGAGAACGTCTCGGCCACCGTCAAGGAGCTCCGCGAACAGGGCCTGGAGGTCGACGGCCAGGCGGCGGACGTACGGTCCGCGGAGTCGGTCGAGTCCCTCGTGCGGGCTGCCGTCGAACGCTACGGGCCCATCACGGTGCTCGTGAACAACGCGGGCCGCAGCGGCGGTGGCCGCACCTCGCAGATCAGCGACGAACTCTGGTACGACGTGATCGACACCAACCTGAACAGCGTCTTCCTCGTCACCCGCGAGGTACTCGCCAACGGCGGCCTGGAGAACTGCGGCGACGGACGCATCATCAGCATCGCATCCACCGGCGGCAAGCAGGGAGTTCCCTTCGGAGCCCCCTACTCGGCGGCCAAGGGCGGAGTCATCAGCTTCACCAAGGCTCTCGCCAAAGAGCTGGCCGGCGTCGGCATCACCGTCAACGCGGTCTGCCCCGGGTACGTGGAGACACCGATGGCAGTCCGCGTCCGGGAGTCCTACGCGCGCACTCGCGACATCTCCACAGAAGAAGTCCTCACCGAATTCCACGCCAAGATTCCGCTGGGCCGCTACTCCACACCCGAAGAGGTGGCCGGCCTCGTGGACTACCTCGTCACGGACACCGCCGCCTCCATCACCGCGCAGGCACTCAACGTCTGCGGCGGACTCGGCATCTTCTGACCCCAGACCCCGGCCCAGGCCGGCGCGAGAAAGGCTGAGCAATGCTGCGTACCGGAACCCACCGCACCACCCACTCGATCGACATCGCCGCGCCCGCCGAGACCGTCTACGCAATCATCGCGGACGCCCCCGCTTGGCCGGTCCGCTTCGCCCCCACGCTCCACGTTGAACGCGTCGAAGGAGCGGGGGAGTCCCAGACAGGACAGACCGCTCACGAGGCACGGGAACGGCTGCGTATCTGGGCCACCGCCAACGGCGAGGTCAAGACGTGGACTTCGCAGAGGGAGCTCGACCCGCACAACGCCCGAATCCGTTTCCAACAGGAGGTCTCCTCGCCCCCGGTCTCTTCGATGGGCGGCGAGTGGATCGTGACGCCCGGGGACGTTGCGGGCACCGTACGGCTCACCCTGCGACATGAGTTCAGTGCCGTCGACGACGATCCGGCCGGAATCGAGTGGATCACCAAGGCCACCGACCGCAACAGTGGCACCGAACTTGCGAACATCAAGACGCTCGCTGAAGGGATCGGCGCCGCCGACGGACTCGTCTTCGACTTCGAAGACTCCACCCTGGTGGCGGACGCCGACCCGGAGACGGTCTACCGCTTCTTGCACGAGGCCGCAGCCTGGCCGGACCGGCTGCCGCACGTCTCCCGCATGCGGTTGACCGAGGACGTGGAGAACATCCAGTGGATGGTGATGGACACCGTCACCAAGGACGGCTCGGCCCACACCACAGAATCGGTCCGCATCTGCTTCCCCGATTCCCGACGCATCGTCTACAAGCAACTGGTCACGCCCCCGCTGATGACCACCCACATCGGTGAGTGGACGGTGGTGCCGACGGACAAGGGTGCGCGGGCGACCTCCTGGCACCGGGTCCAGCTGAACGAAGACGCCATCGTTGGCGTACTCGGGGCCGACGCCACCGTGCACGAAGCGAAGGAGTTCATCCGCAGGGCGGTCGGCGGGAACAGCGCGGCGACCCTCGCCCTCGCCAAGACCTTCGCGGAACAGCACCATGGCTGACGATTCGACCGACGCGCCGACGACGACGGGCACCGAGGTGCTCGTCGTGGGCGCCGGGCCGGTCGGCCTGACCACGGCCCACGAACTGGCCCGCCGCGGAGTAGCGGTCCGTGTGATCGACGGCGCCCCGGGCCCCGCCACCACCAGCCGCGCGCTCGCCGTGCACGCGCGCACGCTGGAGATCATCGACCAGATGAACGTACTGGACCTCTTGCTGCCGCAGGGCCGCAAGGTCGAGCACTTCACCCTGCACCTACGCGGGCGCACCCTCATCAGGTTCGACACCGACTACTCCGACATGCCCACCCGCTACCCCTTCAGCCTCATGGTCGACCAAGTAGTGACCGAAAAGGTGCTACGGGATCGGCTGGCCACCCTCGGCGTTACGGTGGAATGGGGCGTACGGCTCGACTCCTTCACCCCGCACGAGAACCAAGTGGACGTCCGCCTCGCCACCCCAGACGGCCCCGCTGCCCTCTCGGTCCCATGGTTGGTCGGCGCCGACGGCGCCCACAGCACGGTGCGCAAGAACCTCGGTCTGCACCTGACCGGGGACACGACCGAGACCTGGCTGAACGCCGACGTGGAACTGGACATCGACCTGCCGGGTGACAGCAACCACCTCCTCCATACCGGCAGCGGCACCCTCCTGCTCGTACCGTTTCCCGAGTCCGGCAAGTGGAGGGTGGTCGACACCCAGGACACAGGCGACGCAGACGACCCCGAAGCCGTCAGAGCCCGCCTGGAAGCCAAGGTCGCCAGAGCCCTCGGCCGCCCCGCCACAGTGTCCGCGCCCACCTGGATCTCGGTCTTCACCGTCCAACAGCGCATGATCGACAAGATGCGGGTAGGCCGCTGCTTTGTCGCCGGAGACGCTGCACACATACACAGTCCCGCCTCGGGACAGGGCATGAACACCGGCATCCAGGACGCGTACAACCTGGCCTGGAAACTCGCCGACGTGGTACGCGGCCACGCCACCGAAGCACTCCTGGACAGCTACAGCGCCGAGCGCGTGCCCGTCGGCGCGCGCCTGCTCCGCTCGACCAGAACAGCCACCGCACTCGTCGCGCTGCGCAACGCGGTGGGGCCCGTGCTCCTGCCGGTCGCCCTCCGGCTCGTCAACAGCATCGCACCGCTCAAGCACCGGATTGAACGGAAAATGATCCGCAGCTTCTGCGGCCTCACCGTGGAATACGCCAGCAGCCCCCTGAGCCTTCGAGCCGCAGCCCCCTCCGGCACGGAACCCGCACGGCGGGGACCGCAGCCGGGGCAGCGGGTGAGCGCCGCAGCACCCTCGAAGGACGCCAGCGAAGACGAGGGCCTGCGCGGGTTGCACGAGGAACTGCGCGATCCCCGCTGGACCCTCCTCGTCGCCGCAGACCCCTGCCCCGCGCAGACCACAGAACTCCTCGACCACGTCGACCGCCGATACGGCACCGCCGTCTCCGTCCGTACCGTCCGCGACCTCGTGGACGACCGCGGCGGCCCGAACCAACTGCCGGACCCGCACGGCACGCTACGTCGAGAACTGGGCATCGAGGCGGGCGGCTTCGCCCTGATCAGGCCCGACGGCCACCTCGCCGGCAAGGGGCCGCTGAGCGGACGGCACGGACTGCTCCACACCCTCGGCGGGCTCGGCATGGAGCCCACCGACGAAGCACCAGCCATGGTCCCGGACCAGGAACAGACCTCCGTCCCGCGCCAGTGACCGGACCTGCCACGGCAGACCACACCCACGGGTTCCTCGACATCTGACCCGGGACGCCCTCATGAGACGACTTGGACGAACGGATCAAGCGATGACCCATCCCGCACCCACCGTTACCAAGAACAGCCTGCTGGAGACACTCCAGGCATTCAAGCGGACGAGCCTGCTCAAGGCAGCCGTCGAACTGGGCCTCTTCGACGCCCTCGCCGACGGACCGAGGAACGCCCACCAAGTGGCCGAGGCCATCGACGGCGATGCCCGGGCGGTACGCATCCTGCTCGGTGCCATCACCGCCATCGGACTGCTTGATACCGACGGCGCCCGGTACTCCCTGCCACCAGGCGCCGCTGACCTGCTGGTGAGCAGCAGCCCCCAGTACGCCGGACACGCCGTCAAAGTGAACACCAGCGAGTGGGAGTGGGAAGCGATGCGCGATCTGGCCGGTGTGGTCCGCAAGGGCGGCACCGGACTCGTCCCCGACGCCACAGAAGAAGGTTTCTCCTACTGGACCGATTTCGCGGCAGAAGGCACCTTCGTGACCCGTGCGGCCACTGCGGCCCTGCTCGAAGACATCGACGAATGGGCCGGAGGACGCCCCGATCTGCGGGTGCTCGACATCGGCTGCGGACACGCCCTGTTCGGTCTCGAAGTCACCCGGCAGCACCCGCAGGCCGAGCTTCACGGCCTGGATCGAGCCGAGGTGCTCGTCCAAGCAAAGGCCCACGCGGAGCGCATGGGACTGACCGCACGTACCACCTTCCTCCCCGGCGACGCCTTCACCACCCCCCTGGACGGACCGTACGACCTGATCGTGGTCGCGAACGTCCTCCCCATGTTCTCCGAGGAGCAAGGCACACGCCTGCTGCGCCGGCTGGCAGGAGCCCTGAAGCCTGGGGGACGTCTGGTGACCGTCGGCTTCACCGTGGAAGACAAGCACCCGGTGGAGGAGCACGCGGCACATGTGCTGTCTCTGCTCATGCTGGTCGCCACACCCGCAGGACAGGCGCACTCCCGTGCCGCCTCACGTCGGATGCTCACCGCGAGCGGATACCGAGAGATCTCGATCCGCCGTGTCGACCCGCTGCCCGTGCACGTCGTCACCGCCGAGCTCGATCGGCGCTGACGCAAGTGACAACCCCCATGAACGAAACGAAAGGATCCTCGTGATGGAGTACTCGCGGGTCGGCGACAGTGGCCTCCTGGTGAGCCGGATCGTCTACGGAAACGCCGTTACCCACGGAGACCAGGTCGACGAGTCGGTCGCCCAGGAATGCATACGGGCCGCGCTGGACAGCGGCATCAACACCTTCGACACCGCCGATGCCTACGCCGGGGGCCGGGCGGAAGAGATCCTTGGCCGCACACTCGCGGGCGAGCGCCGCGACAGCCTCGTCATCTGCACCAAGGTGGGACGGTGGGCCAGGCCGGACGATCCGAACACCGGGCGTCTGTCCCGCAAGCACATCAGCGAGTCGATCGACGGTTCCCTGCGCCGCCTCGGTCTCGACCACGTAGACCTCTACCAGGCACACCGCCACGACGCGGAGACCCCGCTGGAGGAGACCTTGACGGCCTTCGCCGACGTCGTGCGCGCAGGCAAGGCGCTCTACATCGGTGTCTCCGAATGGCCCGCAGACAGGATCCGCGAGGCAGCCCGGCTCGCCCGCGAACTCGGTGTCCCACTGATCGCCAACCAGCCTCAGTACTCGATCCTGTGGCGCGTCATCGAGTCCGAGGTGCTGCCGGCCAGCCAGGAGTCCGGCGTCGGCCAGATCGTGTGGATGCCCCTGGCAGGTGGTGCGCTCACCGGCAAGTACCGGGCAGGCCAGGCACTTCCTACCGGCAGCAGGGCCGAGGCCACGGCAGGAGGCGCCAAGTCCATCGGCCGGTGGGACTACCTCAACGAGAAGGTACTTGCGGCAGTCGCCGACTTGGAGCCGGTCGCGGCCGACGCCGGGCTGACCCTGCCGCAACTGGCCATCGCCTGGGTGCTGGGCAGGCCGGGAGTGAACGCAACGGTCATGGGCGCCTCCCGTGCCGCGCAGCTCCTCGAAAACGTCAAGGCGGTCGAGGTGACTCTCGACGACGACCTCCTCCAGCGCATCGACGCCGCCGTCACCCCCGTCGTACGCAGCGATCCCTCGCTCACGCTTGACCCACTCGGCTCGGCCGCACGCCTGTGAAGGGGAGCACCGCGCGACATTCCCGCCAGACACAAGAGCCGTCCGAACGAGAGGAATGAGGAAACCCGATGACGGAACTGCTCCATGAGATCGTTGTGCCGGCCCCCGCCCGAAAGCTGTTCGACCTGATCGCCGACGTGGTCGAAGCCCCCCAGTACTTTCCCACCCACCTGTACGCAGAGATCGCCAGCATCGAAAGTGCGCACCGCGACCTGGTCGGCCGATGGGTGGTCGACAACGGCACGGTCCGGGGCTGGCGACTGTGGCGCACCCGCGACACCGAGGCGCTGGCCATCAGCTTCGAACACGAGGCCCCCAAGCCGCCGCTGACCCGCATGCGCGGCAACTGGACCTTCGAGGCACTCGCCGACGGCGGGACCCACGTCCGCGTCCGCCACACCTTCGAGCTCGCCACCACAACCCCGGCCGAAGCAGCCGAGCAGGTATGCGCGAAACTGGACGACAATGTGCCGGCGCAACTGGACAACCTTGCCGCACTGGCTTGCCACATCGACGTGCTGCGCGCGAACACCTTCACCAGCGAGCGGGCCGTACGCGTGGACGCGCCCGCCGCCTCCCTTGCCGAGAATGCGGCCAGCTCCCTCGGCGACCCTGCGCAATGGGCGCTGCTTGAACTCGCCGACGGGCTGCTGGTGTTCAAGCAGCACGCGGGACTGGAGCCACACCTCCACACCTCCACTGGTGAATACCGGCGCACAGAGGAGGCGGACGGCACCACCGTCAGGCTCCGAAGGACGGTGACGCTCTCCGGGAGGCCTTCGCCCCAGGAAGCAGCCCGGGCACGTGAGCAGCTCGAAGCCGACGTCCGCGACCAGATCGCCCGGTTTGCGCGGTCCGGCCCGTATGCGCCGGTCCGCTGAGGCAATCCGATGACAGCGCGGGCCGGACCCCCATCGGTGCGCGTCCACCAACGCTCGGCCCCGGAACCGTCCTGGTTCCGGGGCCGAGCCATGATGCTGCAGACGCCTCACACGCCCTTCGTGGCGACGAGCACGGTGTCGTTGCCGCTGCTGAGCCGGGTGGCGGACCGGAAGGTAAAACCGGCCTTCTCCACCCAGGAAAGCCCCTCGGCCACGGTGTACTCCGCACCGCCCGGGGTGATCAGCGCAACGTTCAGGCTGCCGATGAGACTGCGCAGGTCCGGCGCGTCCTCATCGAGCATCTGATCGTAGATCACCACGGCCCCGCCCGCCGGCAGCGCGGCGTACGCCCGGTCCAGGAGTTCCTGACGCTGCACGGCCGACCAGTCGTGCAGTACATGGCCGAAGACCAGGACATCGGTTTCCGGCATCGCGTCCGTGAAGAAGTCACCCGCGTGGAAGAGCACCTTCTCGACAAGGCCCAGTTCCTCCATGTACTCCTCGAAAAACGGTTGGACTGCCGGGAGCTCGAACACCCCACCGGTGAGGTGGGGATGGTGCTTGACCAGCTGCGAGGCGACATTGCCGCGCGCGCCGCCGATATCGACGAACGAGGAGTACTGCGACCAGTCGACGGCAGCCGCCAACTGGGGGCCCACCAGGGCGTTGTTGGCATCCATGTGGATCAGGAAGTTACGGGTGGCCTCCGGGTTGCGGTACAGCGTGGCGAACGCGTCAGCCCCTACATCGGCTTTGGGCTCACCGTCGCGCAGCGCCTCGGTGAGCCGGCCCCAGGTCTGGTAGTGGCGCTGAGCCGCCGTCTTGATGCGAGCACCCAGGTAGACCGGACCGCCGGGCACCAGGAACTGTTCGGCCGCCACAGCGTTGCGAAAGACCGCACCGTCCCGCTCCAGCAGTCCGAGCGCGGTCACCGCGCTGAGGAAATCCCTGGCCAGGCGCGGGTGCAGGCCAAGACGCGCGCAGATCTCGTCCAGCCCCAACGGCCCTTGGCCGAGCAACTCGAAGAGGCCCACCTCGACCGCGCTGTGCAGGATACGGGCCTCGGCGTACGACGCGCTCAGCCGGGAAATCGCCAAGGCGTCGAGAGGACGGGCGGTGGTGTCACTGATGGTCATGGAGCTTCCTCACATCCCTTCGGGAATTCGGATGACAGCCCCGATGGTCGCGAAACCGGTTCAAGGGTTCGTCGAGATACCGGAGAGGGCACGGACGAAACCCGACGCCGGTACGAGCCGCCTTCTCACCACCCTGACTGCGTCACCCGTTGACGACCGCCGACCGCCGTACCCCATCGCCTGCTGTCCCACCAGGCAGTCCTCACCCCACGCTAGGAGGGACCATCATGCCCGGCCGTCTACTCACCTCGGAATCCGTGACCGAGAGCCACCCCGACAAAATCGCTGACCAGACCAGTGACACGATCCTCGATGCGCTGCTGCGCCTGGCTTCGACGGCGCCTCCTGCAGCGTATCGGTGTCCATCGGTGCGCAGCCGCGGCCGATCGAGCCGGCCCACCGTCTCTCGCACCGCCCAACCGAGGTACGCAAGGACGGAACGGTTCCCTACCTGCGACCCGCCGGCCAGACCCAGCTCACCGTCGAGTACCTGGGAAGTCCGCCCTGTCCGCCTCGACACCGTCGTGTTTTCCTCGCAGCACGCGGGCGACAACGACCTTGAGGGGCTGCTCGCCCCGGACATCCGCGAACACCTCGTCGAGCGTCTACTGGCACAGCTCGCCGACGACGGCATCACGCTGGAGACGGACGACCACCGCCTGCTGGTCAACCCGACCGGCCGCTTCGAGAGCGGCGGTCCCATGGGCGCCGCAAGCCTGACCGACCGCAAGAACATCATCGACACGTACGGCGGTACGGCCCGTCACGGCGATGACGCCTTCTCGGGCAAGGACCCGTCAAAGGTGGACCGTTCGGCCGCGTACGCGATGCGCGAGGTCGCCTAGAACGTGGTGGCCGCGGGTCTCGCCGCGCGCTGCGAGGTCCAGGTCGCGTACGCGATCAGCAAGGCCGAGCCAGTGGCTATCGAAGCCGTCACGATCGCCGACCCCTGGACCCGTCGACGGCGTACTCCGAGGAGTACGCCCACATCCTCACCCTCCTCAACCGCACCCTGGGCGAGAACCCCCAGAAGTGGCCCCAGCTTGCCTCGGAGAAAGGCTGCCGCCACTTCCTGATCGACGGCCAACCACCGCTCGCGCATCGCTGCCGACGACGAACCACCCGCCTCACGTCTACGCAAAGGCATTACCAACGTCGTGGCCGCCTGCAACAACATCCTCAGGTTTCGCCAGGCTTCCAGTCGGTTGTCCCCATCGGCATTCCGGGTGCGCAGGGGTGGGTCGGGTTGGAGTCGGCCCTGATCGCTTTCGGGGCAGCAGAGGGCCCATCAGCGCCCTTTGGGGGAATGAGAGCGCTGATGGGCCAGTTCATGGAGCGGGCAGGTCAGCCGAGCAGGGACAGCCCGCCGTCGACGGTGATGACCTGACCATGGATCCAGCCGGCGTCGGCGTGGCAGAGCAGGGACACGACGTTCGCGATGTCCTCGGGCGTGGTGAGCCGACCGGCAGGCGTACGGGCGGCCAGCGCCGCTGCCACCTCAGACGGGCCCGCGGTGGCGGCCCCCTTGTCGAGCTTCGAGCTGGACACGGCGTTCACGGTGATGCCGGAGCGGGCGAAATCGACGGCAAGGTAGCGGACCAGGCTCTCCAGGGCGGCCTTGGCCATTCCCTGGGTCGCGTAGCGGTTGACCACCTGCCGCGCACCGCTGCTGGAGACCGCGACGATCCTGCCCGCCCGGCCGGACATCAGCTCGACGAGGGCCGGTGCGGCGGCGAGCAGGGGTGCGAGGGCCACGGTGAGGCCGTCGCGTGCATCGCGCAGCGTGGCTTCCAGAGTCAGCGACGGCCGCCAGGCGGCGGCAGAGTGGACGAGGACGTCCAGCCCGCCCCATCGTTCCCGCGCCACGTCCAGTACCGAGCTGATGCTGCCCGGGACGGCCAGATCCGCCTTCACCGTGCATGCGGTGCCCGGCAGCCCGGACAGCAAGTCGACAGCGTGCTTGGCGGCCGTGTCGTCGTGGCCGTACACCAGCAGTACGTCGGCGCCGTTCGCACACAACTTGCGCGCAACGGCCAACCCGACCCCACGGGTTCCGCCCGTGATGACTGCGCTGCTGCTCATGGCGGGCCCTCCTTTCGTATGTGCGGCGACTGCGTTGGCGCGTACGCCGCTTGGGACGCGCACAACTCCTATGACACGCACGACGGATAGGCCTTGTACGACGTGCTCCAGGTGAGGCTCGCGCACCTTCGTCGACAAGAGAACGAGAAGTAATCGCGTGGCCGGCTCCACCACCTCCCGTCCCCGCTGGACGTATCGCAGCCCGGACTTCTAACCGCCTTCGACCCGGTTGTCGCAGGCTTAACGCGCATCGGGCCGCGAAGGTGTGGTCTGGGCAGCGGCGCTGGAGGGAGTGGGCATGCGAGGGGTGACGGGCGCGGACCTGCGAGGAGTGCGCGAGACCCGGCTGGAGGAGGTCGCCGACGGCGTGTACGCCTTCGTGCAGCCGGACGGCGGGTGGTGCCTGAGCAACGCGGGGGTGGTACCCGGCAGGCAGTTCACCCTCGTGGTGGACACCGCGGCAACCATCAAGCGGACGAACCTGCTGCGCAAGGAGGTCGACCGGCTCGGGAACAACTCCCGACAGGTCGTGGTGAACACACATCAGCACGGCGACCACACGTTCGGGAACTGTGTCTTCGCCCCGCAGGCCCTGTTCATCGCACACGAGACCGCACGCGGCGACATCGTGAAGTCCGGTCTGGGACTGCAGCAGCTGTGGCCCGACGTGCACTGGGGAGAGGTCCACCTCACGCCGCCGCAGATCACCTTCACCGACCGGATGACGCTGCATCTGGACCCGGGCACGGTCGAACTGCTCCACCCCGGCCCCGCGCACACCACCGGAGACACCGTCGTCTGGGTGCCGGAACAGAAGGTCCTGTTCACAGGCGACATCGTGATGAACGGCGTCACGCCCTTCTGCCTCATGGGTTCCGTCGAGGGAACACTGCGTGTCATCCAGCAGTTGCGGGCGCTGGATCCCGCGGTCGTCGTCCCCGGCCACGGCGCGGTCTGCGGCCCCGAAGTGTTCGACACCTGTACGCGCTATCTGCGCTGGGTCCAAAGGCTCGCCGAGGACGGCATCTCGGCCGAGCTGTCGCCCCTCGAGGTGGCGCGGGACACGGACCTGGGGGAGTGGTCAGAGCTGATCGACGCGGAGCGGCTGGTGCCCAACCTCGTACGGGCGTACGCAGAGAACCGGGGCGGTGTGCTGGGTGAACAGATCGACGAGATGGGCGCGTTCGGGCACATGCTGGAGTTCCACGGTGGTCTCCCCATCTGCCACGCCTGACCGGGGAGGATGCGGTGATCGAGGAGATCCTGCCGTCGACCGTGTCGGCCTTCGACTCGATCACCACACGGGAGGGGTCGCCGGACCGGGCAACTGTGACGCACGCGAACGGCCCGGGGGACGGCCAATGGCCCGGCTCCCGCGGCGGTCTCTTCCCGGAGGAGGAGGCAGCTCTGCGCCACGCATCAAAGAAGCGGCGCCAGCAGTTCACCCAAACTCGGCAGCAGGCGCGGGCGGCGCTCGCCGCGCTCGGCCTTCCCCCCGCTGCGATCCTGCCCGCACGTGACAGGGCGCCCACCTGGCCGCCGGGCACGGTAGGGAGCATCACGCACTGCACCGGCTACGCCGCGACGGCGCTCGCCCGCGCCGAGGACCTCATGGGCCTGGGCATCGACGCGGAGCCGCATCGGCCCTTGCCGCCCGCACTGTTGGAGCGCATCACCCGTCCCGAGGAGCATCCGGTGCTGGAACGGCTCCGCCGCACTGAACCCAAACTGCACGGCGGATGCCTGCTGTTCAGCGCCAAGGAGTCCGTGTACAAGGCGTGGTCGCCGCTGACCGGGCTGCCGCTCGGCTTTCAGGATGTGGTCGTGACCCTCACCCGGGCAACGGGAAAGCGGGCCGGGACGTTCACGGCGTGCCTGCCGCAAGGCGGCCCCGTCGGACGGTTCGCCGGCCGCTGGCTGATCCGCAACGGCCTGGTCGTGACCACCGTGACCGTCGGGACCTCAACGTCCTTCGAAGAGCTCTCGACGCACACGTCCCAAGCTGGCGACATCGGTTACGAGAAGAGGGAAGCATGACCATTCTGGAGGACAACCCGTTCCGGGCCGTCGACGGCCGGATCACCGAACTCGAGAACATCCGCGCGCACGTGCGGCGCGGCCCCAGCGAGCGGGCCACCGAGGCCCAGCACGCCAAAGGCAAACTCACCGCCCGCGAGCGCCTCTCCCTGCTCTTCGACGACGGCATGTTCACCGAGGTCGAGGGCCTTCGCCGACACCGGGCCACCGGCTTCGGACTGGAGGACAAACGCCCGTACACCGACGGCGTTGTCATCGGCTGGGGGCAGGTCTACGGACGCGTGGTCTTCGCCTACGCGCACGACTTCCGGATCTTCGGCGGCTCCCTGGGCGAAGCGCACGCCGAGAAGATCCACAAGATCATGGACATGGCGGCCGCGGCGGGTGCCCCGGTGGTGGGACTCTGCGACGGTGCCGGAGCCCGGATCCAGGAGGGCGTCACCGCGCTGGCCGGCTACGGCGGCATCTTCCAGCGCAACGTCCGCAATTCAGGAGTGATCCCACAGATCAGCGTGATCATGGGACCGTGCGCGGGCGGCGCCGCCTACTCGCCCGCCCTCACGGACTTCGTGTTCATGGTCCGCGGCATCTCGCAGATGTTCATCACGGGGCCGGACGTGGTGAAGGCGGTGACCGGAGAGCAGATCAGCCAGGAGGAACTGGGCGGAGCCGACACGCACACCACTGTGTCGGGAGTGGCGGGCTTCGCCTACGACGACGAGGCCGAATGCCTGGGCGACGTCCGCTACCTGCTGTCGCTTCTGCCGGCCAACAACCGCGAACTGCCCCCGGTGGAGCCCTCATCCGATCCGGCAGACCGCCGCACGCAGGCCCTCAGGGAACTCGTGCCGGCCGACCCTCACCGCCCGTACGACATGCGCCAGGTGATCGAGGAGTTCGTCGACGACGGGGACTTCTTCGAGGTGCACGCGGGTTGGGCGGGCAACATCGTGTGCGCCCTGGCGAGACTGGACGGCCATGTCGTGGGCATCGTCGGCAACCAGCCCTCCGCGCTGGCCGGGGTGCTCGACATCCACAGCAGCGAGAAGGCCGCACGCTTCGTGCAGACCTGCGACGCCTTCAACATCCCACTGGTGACGCTGGTGGACGTGCCGGGATTCCTCCCCGGCGTGGACCAGGAGCACGGTGGCATCATCCGGCACGGCGCCAAACTCCTCTACGCGTACTGCAATGCGACGGTCCCCCGCATCCAGCTGATCCTGCGCAAGGCCTACGGCGGTGCCTACATCGTCATGGACTCGCGGTCGATCGGGTCCGACGTGTCGCTGGCCTGGCCGGGCAACGAGATCGCCGTGATGGGCGCGGAAGGTGCGGCCAACGTCATCTTCCGACGTGAAATCGCCGCCGCCGGTGACCCGGAACTCGCCCGCAAGCAGTACATGGAGGAGTACCGCGAGAACCTGATGCACCCGTACTACGCAGCCGAACGCGGGCTCGTCGACGACGTGATCGACCCCGCCGAGACACGGGCACGCCTCATCGACGCCCTCGCCATGCTGCGCGCCAAGAACGCCCCCCTACCCACCCGCAAGCACGGCAACCAACCGCAATGAACGCCACCAGGCACGACGGGCCCACTCCCGAGCCGCTGATAGTGGTAAAGGCCGGCTCTCCGTCCCCCGAAGAACTCTCTGCCCTAGCCGTAGTGCTGCTCGCCGCGCTGCGAAGCCACCAGCTCACCGGCCCTGAGCAGGGCGTGCCCGCACCGCATGCCCCATGGTGGTACGCACAACTCATGGGGCACGGACCGACCATCTTCCAGAGGCCTCCAGCGCACCCCGCCTGGGGCCCACCCGACCGAACACAACGCAGCCGTGCCCGGCCTGGTCCGCACCGTCACCCCCTACCCGGCCACCACCGAGCGGGCCGCCCGGCTCCTACAGACCATCCCGGCCGGTGAACTGGAACCGGCCGCCCTCTTGGCCCTCCCGGCCGCCGACCCCGCCCTTCCACAGTCTGCTGGAGTACTGGAAGACCCATGCCCCGGCCGACCCGGCGGGCAGCCGGGAGCGGGGAGCGGGGACAGCGGCGCACGATGACGCACGGCCGGGCTGCCTTCACTGGTCTCGATGTCGTGGTGAGTGCAGGGAAGCCGAGGCCGGCGGAGCACCAGGTTCTTCCCGCAGCTCCAACGCACCCTGCAGCACCTGGCGCAGGCTCCTGATCGCGCGATCCAGACGGGCGGTCGTGGTCCCCACCCTCGTGCTCGATGCCTGTGCCTGGAGCTCTCTGGCCAGGTCGCGTGCCTGCGTCTCGACACCGGACAACAAGGTGGACAGCTGCGCCAGCAGATCGTTCGCGGCCCCGGTGCGCAACAGAACCGCCTGTTCGCGCAGTTGCACGTTCTTCTGGTACAGGTCGACGAAGACGGTCACCTTGGCGCGCAGCACCCAAGGATCGTACGGCCGCGACACGAAGTCCACGGCACCGGCCGCATACCCCCGGAAGATGGCGTGGGGACCCATCCCGTACGAGCTGACGAAGATGATCGGTGTGTCGCGGGTCCGCTCACGACGCTTGATGTGTGCGGCGGTCTCGTAGCCGTCCATTCCCGACATCTGGGTGGCGATTAGAACGAGGGCGAATTCGTGGACGTTCAGCGCCTTGAGCGCTTCCTCCCCCGACGAGGCAGCGACGAGCGTCTGGTCGAGCGTGGACAGGATGGCCTCCATGGCCAGCACGTTCTCCGGCTGGTCGTCGACCAGAAGGATCTTGGCCTTCCCGCCCGCCGCAAAGGACGGCGCGGGGGACCCGGCATCCGTCCGCTGAGCCACAGGTGGCTGTGACAGGGCCCGTTCCCGAGGTTCCGGGGCCGGGGGAGGCCAGTCGGCGGGTGGGGCGCCGATGTGCGTGGCGACGCCGAGGCGTTTCAGCAGCCGCTCCTCCAGCTGGGCGAAGGACCGTTCGGGTGCGCCGACGGCGGCGGCGCCTCCCGGATGCGCCACCCAGGCGGTGAAGCTCGGCGAGTGCCGGACACACGCTGCCAGGCGGTCGGCGATCAGTCGTGTGGTGCGCAGCAACTCGCGGGCGGGGAGCGTGCCGAGGAGGATACGCCGTGCGTCGTCGGAGAAGTCGAAGAACTCCGGCCGCGGCAACCGGCCGGTGGTGTCCACGGCGGCGTTGTGCATGAGGCCGCCGAGAAAGACCTCCACGAGGTGCCCGGTGTCCGTCGGAGGGCCCAGCGCCTCCTGCACCATGCGCATGACGGGCGGAGTGACGGGCGCCACGGCCGCGAGGTGGGCGGCGAGCCGATACGCCTCCGGGCTGGCCGCGCCGCGAAAGCGCAGAACGGCTTCGGCGTCCGGACCCTGCCGGCTCTCGGCGCGCCAGGGCTGGGTGACGGACCGCCCGATGTTCCACAGCGGCAGCACCGCGGTCGCGCTCGGTGAGGCGACCAACCGGGCCCAGTCGCCGACGGCGGCCAGTGTGGGTTCGAGCACCGGGACGGGGACGGAGTCGAAGCCGACGAGATCCGCCGGCAGTCTCGGGTCGGTGACGCGCCAGGCGGTGGTGGGACCGCCCCTGCGGACACTGGTGACGTGCCACGGCCCAGTCGTGATGCCCGAGTTCACCCACAGCCGGGCGGGCAGCGCCTGCAGGATCGCGGTGGGTTGCCGTCGGGCCCACATGGCCGCCGCTTCGCTCATCCGGCCGTCCCACCAGGCGTCGCCGACGCCGTCGCTGACCACGAGGACAAGGGTGCGGCCGGTGGGGTCGCAGAGCGCGGCCGGCGGAAGGTAGGGACCCTGCTGCCGGTAGGGACGGTTGCTCAGAAACGGGGCTCGGGGACCACGGGTGTTCAGTCCATACACGCGGATGTCGCGGAAGGACCCGGCCCGTTCCATCAGCGTGCGGATCTCCGAGGCCAGACGCTTCCACAGCAACATGGACACGCCGTCGTCGATCAGCAGAGCGAGGGAGAGCCAGCGGCTACCGGCGGGGCTCGTCACGGTCTCGGGCAGACCCGTTTCAGCCATGGCGTCCACCGTCCGTGCCACGTCCAGTTCCTGACGGCGCCGGTCGGGGAGCCGCTGCCGCAGCGGCCGTAACGCCTTGCCGAGCGTGAGATGACGGCTGGGCAGGACATGGGGGCCCGGGGTGCGTACGGCGTGCGCCCGGCGCGGGACCGGCTCCGGCCTGCTGTTCCCCCTCCCCTGCGGGGCCGCGTGCAGGGGGAACAGACGGTACGGGGCGAGGTCCGGCGGCGGGGGCGCGCCACATTGCGCGGGATCGTCGGCGCCGTCGGCCCGGGGCTCACCCTGCCCGGCGCTCTGCCGTAGGGCGGCCGGGGCCGGACGTCGCGCCAGCGGACGGACGTCGCTCGGCAGGTTCCTGGCCAGCCACAGGACGTCGAGGAGTTCCTCGTCGGCGAGGTCGACGCCGCTCCTGGCCAGGATCTCTCTCAGACGTCCGAACATGCACTCATACCGCCCCGCCGAGTTGGTGCAGGACGGCGTCGAGCAGTCGGCCAGCGTCCAGATCGATGCCGCCCGCGCGTAGGAAGACCGCATTGAGGAGCTGATCGGTCGCAAGTTCTCCGGGCGCGCGGCGGCCGAGGAACTCCTCCAGCAGGTCGTCGATGTCGTGGAGCGCCTCGTGGCCGAGGTGCGAGGCGACGATGTCCCGCAGCCGCTCCTCGTCGGGCTCGGGCAGGTCGAGACGGACGCACCGTCGGAGGAAAGCGGGCGGGAACTCGCGTTCACCGTTGCTGGTGATGACCACGACGGGGAACTCATGGCAGCGGACGCGGCCGCGGACCACCGGTGCCGGCGCGTCCGGGTCGTCAGTCCGCACGTGGACCGTGGAGTGCTCCTCGGGGAGGCGGCTGATCTCCGGAATCTCGAACTCGCCCTCCTCGAACACGGTGAGCAGGTCGTTGGGCAGATCGACGTCCCCCTTGTCCAACTCGTCGATGAGCAGGACCCTGGGCCGGTCCCGGGCAAGCAGCGCGTTGCCCAGGGGGCCGAGCCGGACGTACTGGCCGATGCCGGGTTCGGAGCCGACCGCGTCCCGGCGGAGGTTCGCTTCCCGCAACCGGCCGATCGCGTCGTAGTGGTAGAGGGCGTCCTGCAACGTCGAACGGCTATTGACCGGCCAGTACAGGACGCGGCCGAGGGCGAGCTCGTGGGCGATCGCGTGGGCCAGGGAGGACTTCCCGGTACCGGGGTGTCCCGTGACGAGCAGAGGCCGGCGCAGGTGGAGGGCGGCGCTGACGACGTCCGCGTCGTCGGGGCCGATCAGGTACGGGCGCGGGCGTGCGGTCCGCGAGCCGTCGGGCTCCTGCGGGTGGAGCCGTCGCCAGGGCGGGGCGGGCGGGAAGACGACAGAGCGGGGCACCCCATTGCCCCGGAAGAGCCGCCAGTCCCCGTCGCCGGACGGGGTGGGCTGGCCGGTGGCAGCGGATTCTGCGGCAGTCATGACGCGTGGGCTCCTTCTGGGGGGTCTTGCAGGGTCAGCGATCCGGGCCGCGGTCGCAGGCCGTGTTCCTCCCATACGAGCGCGGGGCGCGCGGGGAGCGTCTCCGGCTCGTCGAACGCCGTCCCGCGGAAGACGCGGACCCGCTCAGGCAGATCGGCGAGCGGCCCGGTGGGGTCCAGCTGTTGCAGACCGGCCGCGTTCGCGGGGGAGTCGGCCCGCCGGTCCCAGAGGACGACCGGGACACCGAGCGCCAGGCAGAGTTCGAGCAGTGCGTCCCGCTGATCCGGGGAACCGTGGAGCACGACCTGGGTAACGTCACGGTGAGTGCTCTGCAGCAGCCGCCTAAGCCGTGGCCGAGTGACACGTTCGTCGTCGACCACCAAGGGGGCCGCATGTCCGCTTTCCCAGCGCCGCCGGTGCTCACGTTCTCTGCCGCGCACCAGGTCGCTCATCTCCGGGCAGCTCAGGGTGATGCAGAACTCGGCGCCGATCGGCTGGTCGGGCACGAACTCGTTGGGTGCCCCGGGGTTCCATTCGTCGATGGGCAGATGGAGGCTGTCGCGGGCCACCAGAACCGTCGCGTGGGGCGCGGCTGTCGGGCCGAGCTCGTCCGCGACGACCTCGACGGCGTCGCGGACCCGCCGGGCCACTTCCTCGGGTGTCCTCGGCGAGCTCTCCGCCTCGTGGAGGGGGGTGTGCGTGCCGTCGGCGCGGGCGAGCAGGATGCGGCAGTAGTAACTCTCGCGTGCTTCGGTCCGCGCGCGGGAAACCTCGACGACGACACGGGAGAAGGGGGACGTCTGCCGGGCGGCCCAGCGGCCAGCGTCGGTGCGCCGTTCGGCGAGCGCCGCCGGGTGGATGCCGGTCCGGGCGGCCACCTGATCGGACCAGCTGCGCAGCTCCGCTCCCGCTTCGCTTCCCAGGGCGGCAGCCACGCATTCGACCAGGCGGAGCAGGGCCGGTACGGGCGGTGTGCAGTCCGGTACGCGCTCGCTGTCGGAGACGGACTCCAGGTGCTCGACGACGTGTTCGAGGTCGTCGGCGCAGAGATGCGTGCGGTTCAGCGGTTCGGGCAGCCAGGCGTAGCGCAGGGCCTCGCGGGCGGCGCGCGGTATGAGCGTGGGCTGCCCCTTGCAGATGCCGCGGAGCAGTTCCAGTAAGTGCTCGCATTCGTCCAAGGACAGGAGCAGGCACAGTCCGCCGGCACGGGCGCGGGTGAGGACGTCCGTCAGGCGTGTGCGCTCGTCATGGCCCGTGAGGGCCGGGGCCAGGGTGTTGCTCAGAGAAGGCAGGGCGCGGGGATGGGCCGCCACGAGTGCCGCGAGGTCGGGCATGGTCGGTTCATGGCTGTCGGGGACGGCGTATCCGAGCCGCCGTACGAGGGCGCGGGCATGTGCCGCGTAGGCCGTCCGGCCGCCGAGCAGCGACCACAGGAGCCGCTCGGTCTCCTGCTCGGCCGGGCTGCGTTCCGCCGCGGGCTGGGCCGTCGGGAGGGCGGCACCAATCTCGGTCAGGCGGGGCGGACCGTCGGCGTACTGCCGCAGGAGTGCCTCGAAGCCGCCGTCCTGGACGAAGCGATGCGCCGGGAGGGCCCGCAGGCGGCGGTTGCCGTAGGACCGGTCATCGCGAATCACCACGCCCACCAGGTGGTCCTCGCAGAACACTGCGGTTCCCGAGGCGCCTCCCCAGGCCTTGCGGCCGTCGTCGCGGAGGTCGGGCGCGGGCTCCTGGTCGAGCACGTAGAGGCCGCGGGCCCCGGAGGACAGCGGAGGCAGGACGCCGCGGAGGTGTTCGGCGTCACGACCACCTTCCGCGGATGCCAGCGGAAAGCCCAGTCCCTCGTAGCGCAGTGGGGCCGTGTCCACGGGGTGGCCCCATCGAACCGGCCCCGGTACGTCGATCTCGTCGTCCGTGAGCAGCAGGGCGACGTCCAGGTCCTGCGGATGGGTCCAGATCAGCTCCGCTTTGGTGCGGAGCGTCTGACCGCGGCCCGGGTGTCCCACTCTGACCTGGATCTCCTCCCCGTAGGCGCCGCTCTCGCCGTCCCGGAGGACGTGTCCGGCGGTGAGCACCAGGCGGGGTGCGACGAGATAACCAGAGCCGACGCGATGGCGCAGCCCCGTGGTACCGCTGCGGATCAGCACCAGTCTGTGCGGGTCCATCACTCCTCGTCCCAGGACCCGGTTTCGGTGTCGCTGATCTCGGGACTGGAGCCGCCGCGGGCTCGGTCCCGGACCGAAAGTTTCAGCGTCAGTCTGTGGGTGCGGATGGTGGAGTGCTCACCGCCCGCGCCGACGGTCGCCACACCGAAGCTGACCTTTCCGTCCCCCTTGCCGCTGTTGCGCAGTTCCAGCTGCAGCTCCAGTTCGGCCTCCTCGATGCCGAACGCGAATTGCTGCTCTGCCCCCTGATCCTGCGCCCGATAGAGCTCCTGCCGCAGTTCCTCGATCGCTGCGGCAAGACCGATCCCCGCCATCCGCACCCCCAATGCGCACTGTGCCTGCGGAATAGTCTGCCAAGGTTCGGGGCCGGTCGCCCGTGCTTCGGGGGAACGGGCGCGTCGGGGTGCGTGTCCGGCGGGTGGGCGGCGGGGCCGCGCTCGACGTCGCGTGACGTTCCCGTGCAACGACGCGAGCCCCAACGGGGGTCGGAGCCCTCGATCGCATCTGCTGGAACGGTGAGGGCTGCCGATTGGCGAGTGCCGCAGAGCACCCCTGGTAGGCGCTGGCGAGGAAGCGTGCAGCGGCGATCAGGAACACGCTGGCGTCGCACCCCGGTTCGAGGCCGATGTGCAATGGTCGTGCCCTGCCTGCGCTTGGTCGCTGCTCGACGAAGGCGGCACGGAAGGGGTGAGGGGCGCCGGACAAGGCCGTACTTGCAAGTGCCTGATGCCGGACGGTTCCGCTGCGCCCGGATGCGGCCCAGTAGGTTGCCGAGCACTTCACCGCGGCCGGTCCGGAGCATCTGTGGGCCGGGTGACGTTCTCCTCGGCGTGGGGGAGCCGTGAGGCCCTAGATGCGGTCCTTGTTCGGGCTGACGTCGTTGCGGAGCCCCCATTGCATTCCCCGAGCAGCACGGGGCCCCGGGACGCGCGCCCCGGGGTCTGGCTGTGTCACTTCGCTGACCGCCCGGTGCGGTTGATCGGCTCCTACGGCGCCGGTTCGTAGACGACGGTGGTGGTGGGGCAGTCCTCGGCGAGGCGGCGTGAGCGTGCGCGACGTCCAGGCAGAAGGGAACTGAGCCGCAACCCGCCGATCGCCTGCTTCCGGCGCATTCCGGCTGCCCTCCGAGTCGGGGCGAGCTGTTCGGGCTCCGAGACCATCCCGTGGCGGGTTTCTGATGGGATCGGGGTGTGGCTCTACAGCCACCCGCGCTTCGTCGCGTTTACACCGGCCTGGAACCTGCTGGCCGCGTCCAGTCGTTCCATCAGGCTCGACATCATCCGGCTGACCGTGCGCACCGAGATGCCGAGGTTGCGGGCCGCGGCCTCATCGGTGTCTCCGGCGGCGACCATGTCCAGCAGCGCGCGTTCCGTCGGGGTGCACCCGTTGTCGTTGGCGGGCGGCTGTTCGCCGAAGGACGTCCCCGCTGACCAGCACAGCTCGAACAGGGCACACAGGGCGGTGATGATGCCGGAGCCGTGTACCTCGATCGCGCCCTTGCGCGGGTCATCCGGGTCCAAGGGCAGGATCGCGGCCCGGCGGTCGACGATGATCATCTGGATGGGCACGGTGGGGACGGTACGCATCTGCCCGCCGTGCTCGATGAGCCAGCGGGCGTAGGCGAGGGTGTCGGGGTCGTTGCGGAAGCTGTCGCGGCAGACGGCCCGGATGGCCACGCCCCGCAGCAGAGCCTCCTCGTTGAGCGGGGTTGCGGCATTGCGGGCGTCGGGCCTGTGCGCGCCACCGGGGTTGAGGGATAGGCACTCGAACTCGGTCGTCCGCTGGAGTTCTTCCAGCCGGGTACGGACGGCGTCGAGACCTTCGAGTCGCGTGGCACTGTCCGACATGCGTGTGCCGAGGTGTTCGGCGGATATCGCCGCGATCTCGGCCCGGGTGGTCTCCACCTGGGCCAGGCGCGCCGCGAGGTCGGCTTCGGCAGAGGCCAGCAGCGTAGTGAGGCCGACTTCCGGACTGACGGGACGCAGTTTTCCCCCGCGCTGGTCGGACGGCTTGAGCAGGGCGAGCGCGGCCAGTTCGTCGAACGCGGCGCGGATCACCCTCTCCTGAAGTCCGGTGTCCGCCATCAGATCGGTGACCCCGTGGTCGGGGTGCAGCAGGGTCGCCCGGTAAACGGTCTCGGCATGGGGCGAGAGCCCGAGTAATTGCAGCATGTGGTCCCCCTTTGGTTAGGACTTGGTCAGGATCACCCATGAGCGCAACCTTCCGCATATGACAGGACGTGTTCAAGCCCGCAGGCGATCCGAGGTGGCGTCTAGTCGCCTGGCGTTTTGACGCCCGTCTGCGGCTAGTGACACCGCCACCGCCGTGGGACAGCCTTATGCCATCGAACGCAACACCCCGCAGAACGGGGTGGACGCGACAACGAAGACAAAGAAGCTGATTCTGAAGGGTGGAGTTTTCCATGTCCCGGATCGCCGCAGTCCTGCTCGCATCCGCCGCTCTCATCGTCGCCGTCGCAACCTCCGGAGCCGTCTCTCATGGAGCGCAGGACGCGGGACGTGCGTCCGCCGGCGACGGGTTCGGCTGGGGAACGGGGCAGGTAGTGGCCGATGACGGGTTCGGATGGGTGACGCACCAGATCAGGGCCGACGATGGGTTTGGCTGGGTGACACCCCAGGGCGGAACCGACACCGGTCAGGGAGCTGGCACAGGCCAGTTGATCTGACGCCGATCCCACCCGGAGTCCGACGGTGCCAGGTCACGCGAGAGCGCCATGTACATGATCACAATGCGGCTGGTCGGTTCCCACGGAACGCCTGCGGCGCCCGACGACCTCAGGGAACTCCTCACCGCCCACTTCGATCCCGTGGACCGGATCGAGCACCTCTGGACACGCGGCGACGGAGACCGGATCGACCTGGTCTTCTTCGTCCTGGCCGGATGCGAGGCCGAGGCCCTACTGACCGCTCGCGCGGCGTGTCTGCGGGCCATCGCCCACACACCACGGCTCGCGGCCTGGAGGCTGTCGGACACCGCCGACGCCGGTGACGGCCGCGAGTTCTGGTAACGGCGCAGGACACCCGCCTGCCTACCCGCCCCGCCCTTACGCATGCCTCCACCCTTCTCCACCCCCCAGGCCCGCGCGTCGGCCACCACCACGAAGGCAAGAGAGAGGAACCCACCATGCTCGAAACCGCTGACGCAGGGTCACGTACGGCGCTCGACCGCACCACCGAACGCCGCCACATCGGGACCTTCCAGGTTCCCGACGACGTCACCTCCATGGAGTTCTGCCTGCCAGGAGCGCGGCTGGAGACCACGAACGTGAGCGAGAGCGATGGCACGAACGGCGTCGTCCGGGTGACCCGCATCTCGAACGGGCCGGGCATCACCGACTACGTCACCCACGAGAAGGACTTCGCCTACTCCGCCTACGGCATCCACGTAGGCCAGGACGACCGACTCACCTTCTTCGGCGAGGGCCAGCGCATCACCGTGCACCTGATCGACTGCCGCGAAGACTCGCCCCAGCTCGGCGACGAGATCACCATCAAGATGGCCGTCTCGCCCTACCGGGTCCTGATCATCCCCAAGGGCATCGCCCACACCCTCGACGGCCTGGGCGGAGTCGTGACCCGCGACGAACCCGTCTGGTACGCCGACCAGAACCCCGACTGGGAACCGGACAACGATCTCGTGTCCTTCTTACGCTCCTCGCAGCAGGCTCCAGTGGTGCGCACCAACCGCCACGAGCTGCCGGTCGCCGCGCACCTGCTGCTCTCCCGGATGTCCCAGCAGACCAACGCGCAGGATCAGGGCGCCTACGCCGCCCGATACCGCGTTTCCATCGGCGGCAACACCACCTACGCGACGCTCAGGCCGTCGTGGCGGGCCGCCGAAACGGGGAGCGACATCCACCCGTGGGCCTCACGCAACAACTTCGTGTTGACGGGCCCCGAGTCCTTCACCGTCGTGCCCTCCACCGACAGCTGCACCTCCGACGTCCTCGAAGTGGACCTGGACGGCAGCCGGGCCCAGGACAGCCCCGACGCAGGCGAGGGCAGCGCCGGCGGCCGGTTCGTCCGCCACGAATACTCCCGCCGCCGCCTCACGTGGCTGGCGGGCAGCACGGACGCGCAGATCGAGGTGGTGACCGCGGACGGCGAACACTCCGTGATCCGCCTCGGGGACCCCACCATCGGGGTCCGCGTCCCCCCTAGTACCTGGTACCGGCTCACCGGAACCGGCCGTGTCTGGCTCCGCTCCGAGATGGAACTCCTGGACCTCGAACCCTGGGCCCTGGACCACCCTCTCGGCCGCGACGTCACCACCACCGATCCGTCCGATGCCGGCGCCAGCAGGCCCGAGCAGGACAGCGACCGCTACCTGCCCGGACCGGCTCTCCATGCGCTGGCGCGCATGGAAGCCAAAGCAATATCGCTCACCCGCTGAAACCCCACCGAAGAACCCACCGAAGGGAACACATCATGTCGATCACCAGTGTCCAGACCGCCGCCTGGAAGACCGAGCTCGCCGCCATGTCCGGTGACGTCACGGACCCCGCCGCCCGCGCTGCCCTGGAGAGCCTGAGCTCCGCGCTGGAGCCCTACTTCGAGACCCCGGAGTACTTCCGCAGCATCCTCGGCAAGATCGCCTCGGCAATGATCGACGCCGACACGGAGGAGCAGATCACCTCGCGCTCCTTCGGCGACCTGGCGGAGTTCAAGGCCGCCCTCCCGGAGGGTGTCGTCGTCACCACCGTCTGATCACCGCGGTAGTCGTTGGGGGCGGGTGCACCGGTCCGGTGTACCCGCCCCAGGCACGCGCGACCACTTCGGATCCCAGCACTGCAGAGAGGAACGTCCATGTCCGCCTTCCCCAAGCCGCACCTGATCATGACCAAGACTCGCACGATGGGTGCGGACTCCGGCCTCCCGGGAGCGCGGCACATCCGGTCCTCCCGCAACGACCGGCCGTACCACTACATGGTGCACAGCCCGCACTTTGCGTACGAGGAGTACGCGGTGCACCTCGGCCAGTACGACCGGCTCTCCTTCTACGGCCCGGCGGGCGCCGGACCCGTCACCGTCCACATGTACGACTGCCGGGCGGACTCACCGGAGTACGACCGGAAGCTGAAGATCGATGTCCCGGCCGACGGATCGTGCGTACTGGCCATCCCGCCGGGCTACGCGCACTGGTTCGAGCAGCTCGGCACCGTAACCACCCGCAACGACTACTCCCTCCACGCGCCACAGGACCCCGCCTCAAAGTGGTCCCCGCTCGACGACAACGCCACCTACTCCGTCGCCGACATGGACCGCGCGCGCCCCCGGACCGTCGCCAACACCGTCGAGCTGCCGACGGCGGCCCAGTTCCTGATCTCCAAAGTGGTGTCCCGCAGCTGGCTCGGCGGCGCGACCGAGCAGGGCGTCGTCGCCTCCGCCGAGATCGGCGGCGAGCTCCACCGCTACTTCATCGACCGGGACCTCACAGGGCAGCAACCCGTTCTGCCCGCGTCGGAACTCGCCACCGTCACCACCGGGATCGGCTCATACCAGTCGATCCGTGATGACTCGTACGGCATCGGCTCCAACGTCGAGAACGGGCTGGCCGACACCATGGTTTACGACATTCCGGCATCCTGGCCGCAGTATTTCAGCTCCCATCCCCATCTCACTCTGAAGCTATCCCCCTTGCTGTACGACAATCCCGAGATGGACCTCCAACTCGTCGACCGCCGCGCGGACTCTCCCACCTTCGGGGCCAGCCAGATCCTCCCCTTCCCGCAGGACTCGCGGGCCGTCCTGACCATCGAACCGGGTGTGCTCATGCGGGCCCGAGGCAGGGGGACGCTCCACTACCGGGTGGAGTACGAGGTCCACGACTCCCGCGGCGCGCGCCTGCCCGAGCTCTTCGTCCCGGTCCACGCCGACGGATTACTGCCGACCTTTGACGCGCCGGGTGCCGCTCTCGCGGGCAACGTCGTCCGAGAGCTGGCCTACCAGTGACGACGACCCAGCAAGAGCCGAAGACCGGCCGCGCCGTGCTCCCCACCGCGTCACGCTGGCTGACGCTGCTACTCGTGGTCTTCGCGGTGCTCGTCACCTCCCGTTCCATGAGCGAGGGCATCTACGACATCGCGTTCGCCAACCTGGCCCTGGACCTCTCCGGCCTGGTCAGCACGGTCGGCCTGGTGTACTGCGTGGGCTACGGCGTGGAGGTCATCGCCTCTATCGCGGCCGGCCCCCTGCTAGACCGAGGTAACCCGAAGACCGTCCTGGTCGTGGCCTACCTCGTCAAGATCGGCGTGTTCGTCCTCATCGGCATCGGCTCCACGTTCCTCTCCTCCCACCTGTGGGCGATCGTCGTCGCGGCGGCCACGGTGGACATGGTCCACCACATCGGGGAAATGGCCCTGTTCGTGCTCATGCCGCGGATCCTCGACGCCAATACCCTCGTCCGGGTGCAGGGCATCGGCGCAACCATCCGCTCGTCCGCCGAACTACTCTCCCCGGTCGTGGCGGGCCTGGTCATCGCCCTGCTCCCCGGGTCCCAGGCCCTCCTCGTCGCCGCTGGCCTCCAGGTCATCGCCCTAGCCGTCTTCGCTACCTTCATCACCGTCGTGGCCCGACAGCCAGGATCCGCGCACCCGAAGTCCGTCCACGCGCAGGGGTCTGACGCCGCGACCAGCGTGAAGACCGCCAGCGCTGCGCCCGAAGAGGAACCCGCCCCCGCCCCCCTCCCGTCCCGCCGCGCGGTGGCGCGAACCCTTGCCACCAGCCCGGCCTGGCGCCGCTTCCTCACCTTCCACGCCCTGACCGTGCTCGCCCTCTCGACGGTCATCCTTTCCCTGCTGTCCCTCATGAGGGAGACCTTCGACATGTCGCCGGCCCGCGCCGGCTCCTTCCTGGCGTTCTCCACCATCGGAGCCATCATCGGTGGCCTCGTCGTCGCGAAGGCCGGCCCGGAAGGCATCTACTCCAGCCTCCGCTGGGCTACCGCCCTCGCGGGCGCCGGCACCCTGACGGCGGCACTACTCGGCGGGACACAGTGGATCCTCGCGGGCGCCCTCGTCCTCTTCGGTCTCGGCTTCACCGTGTACCTCAGGTCGGCCGGACTCCTCGTTCAGCTTCGCGCCCCCGCCGCCTTGCTCGGCACCTGGCACGGGCTCCTCGACGCCGTCATCCGCGTCGTCAGTGCCGGGGCGATCCTCGCCACCGGCTTCCTCTTCGACCGCTTCGGAGGCAGGCCCGTCTACCTCGCCTTCGGCACGCTCCTCCTGCTCACCGCAGCCTTCTGGTCCACCTTCGGCACCCAGGACCAGCAGAACCTCGGCTCGACCCCCCTGCACCCCGCCCCCGCCCCGTAAAGGTCTACGCCGGTGAGCCGCTTCGTCGGCCACGGTTGAGCACCGCGCCGAGGTCGGCGACGGCGTCCCAGTCCTGGCATGCATGCCGGGCTGGGTGGCCCCCGGGCAACCACTATCCGGCCCAGTCGGGGGCGAGCCGCGGCGCCGGCCCGCCAGGTTGTGGATCGCGTCGGATGAGCTCCCCTGATCCAACGCGATAAACGACGCGAAACGGGCGGCCGCTGACCGGGGACGCGACGTCGCCGAGGACCCCGAAGACCGGGGACTCATCGTGGACGTGCGGGTCTCGAAGGCCCCCCGCGCATGGCCGAGGTCCCGTTCGGCTCCCGCGCGCACTTCTGCCCGGTCCGCGCGTGGCGCCGCTGGAAAGAGGACGCCCGGCTCGACGACGACCCGGACGGGTTCCCGTACCGGCGCCTGCACGACCGATGGGAAACCCTCCTGCAGGGCGGACTCGACGCCGAGACCGTCGGCGACATCCTCACCCGCATCGGCCCCCGCCGACCCCGACATCTGGCCCACCGGCCACCACCCCCGCCGCGGACCGGTCACCGATTCCGCCCGCGCAGGCAACCCCGACCCCGTCCGACCGCCCGGTTCACGACCATCAGGAACGGACCCCTGCGCCCCGTTCCCGCAGGTCAAGCGGTTCAGAAGAGGGGGGCGAACCTGTTCGCGAGCGCGGTCACGACGACCACGCCCACCAACCATGCCGGCAGCACTGAGCGCTGCACGCCAGACCAACGCCTTCACCCGCCGCCGGTACCGCTGGCCGGAGGTAGGGGACGCCGAGGTCTGCGGCGCGGCCGCAGTAGGATCGGACGTGTCGTTTCCTTCACGCGATGGAGACGATGACAGAGAGCCGCCACCCGTCAAGGGTTGACATTGCCCTTCTCTTCTAAGGTTGCGGGCGGCGGGTGGGTCTCGGATAGGCGGTGAGTCGCCGTCGACCCCTGTGAAGCTTGCCTAAGCCCATGTGGCGGACGTCATACCCCCTGTGAACTCCGTGTCCGCGGGTGAACGCGAGGAAGGGGCACCTGAGTTGACGGGGCGGCGATCGGAGTGCGGCCGCGATGCGGAACCAGAGGCCGAGACTGTGCCCACTCGTGACGCCCCGGCCGGCACCGCGTTGTGCCGGGCATGGACGAGATGCTGGACGTGCTCCTCGACGGAGTCACCGAGCCGCGCCTGAAGCTGATCAGCGGGGACGAGGCGAGGGCTTTGATGATTCTCCTCGGGATGCTCGACGACGACGCGCAGTCCGAGGAGGTCCGTCGTGCTGCGGGGGAGATGCGCTTGCGCCTCAGTTCCCGTCTGGGCTGAACCCGAGCTGCTGCGGCGCGGAACGTGGCCGGGCCCCGACCCGGGGTGAGGAGGTCGGGGCCCGCCGACGCGACGGCCGCATACCGTGTTCGGTCAATGGCGGAAGGCGTCCTTGAAGTCTTCCTCGGCCTGGCGGGCCCTGCCCTTGGCCGGGATCGCCACCTTCGTCATGCGCGGCCGCGAGTACCTCCTCGCCCTGAAGGTGGACAAAGAGCTCCTGGCGGTGCACACGCTGCACTGGTCGGACGAGATCCCCGACCCCCACCAGGAGATCCCCGACCTCCCCAAGGCCGGGAAGGTGAGCGCGGGGGAGATCCGGGCGGCGGCGTCGCACAACGAGGCATGACGGGAGGCGTGAGCCGCCCCGGCTGGGTCGCCATAGACACTGTCGAGGATCCGGCGTGAGACGCGAGCCAACCATTGAGGCTGGGCGCGTGGTGCATCAGTCCGGGCCAGTACCCCCATGCGGCCAGGACGAGCCGAGCGTCCGACGATTCCTCTGCGCTGATGCCTCGTGCCAGAGGCGGAGATCCTCTGAGCAGGTCCCGGAGGGCCTGACTCATCGTCATGGCCGGGCGACCGAGCGGCTCCGCTCGCTACTGGGTGCGATCGGGCCACCCTTGCCGGCCCACCGGGGCCCGGCTCGCACGGCAGACGAGGATCACGGCCCGCACGACACCACTACGCCGAGAAGAGAAACCAGCCCGACCCGCCGGCCGTCCAGCCGCGGGCGGTGGGCGTTGACGACTTCGCTCTGCGCAGGAGCCATGCCTACGGAACGGTGGTGATCGACGCCGAGACGCACTCCGTGCCGGACCTACTGCCCGGCAGGACACCGAAACGCCGACACCGTGGCTCGTCCGGCACCGGAACCCTGGACCAGTGGAAGAAGCAGCCCATCGGCCGCTACGTGTCCCCACCACGGAACTCGTGCCAGACCCGAAACAAGGTGTTAAGGCCAGGCTGGTGCCTGGCTCCATCTGCTCTTGAAGACTCCTTCACTTACAAGTGATCCTCATCGGGCAGGTTTGTTGATCACCTCTTTGGGGGCACGTTGCTTCACTTGCTGGGGCTGTCGAAAACGGCAGAGACCGTCTACCTGTCGATGCTCCGTCATCCGAAGCACAGAGTGGCTGGACTGGCGGCGGAAACGGGCCTGCGCGAGGCAGACCTTCGGGCAGCCTTGGACGAGTTGGGGCAACTGGCGTTGCTGCGCCCGTCGGATGATGTGGCGGGGGGCGTGCGCCCGGTGAGCCCGAGCGTCGGACTGGCTTCCCTCCTCGCTTCGATGGAAGCGGACGTGGCCATGCGGCAGGCACAGGTGGAGACGGCGCGTGCCGCCATAGCCGTCATTGCAGCGGATCACCAGATGGAGCAGAGCGGAGAGGGAGCCGTCGTCCTGCAGGGAATCGATGCCGTTCGAGCCCGTTTAGAGGAACTGCAGCGTTCAGCACAGTTCGAGTGCCTTTCGCTCAATCCGGGGGGCGCCCATCGACCGGACGCCAGGGCTGCAGCGACGCCTCTCAACGAGGAGGCATTGCGTCGAGGTGTTGCTATCAGAGCAATATGCCGGGATAGCTTCCGCAACGACAGCGGCACACTCGCCTATGTGCACTGGCTCACGCATCATGGTGGGCGGATGCGTACCGTACCGATCGTGCCGCTGCAGATGGTCGTGATCGATCGGAAAGCCGTGGTACTCCCTCTGAACCCGCAGCAGCCCCGAGACGGGGCCCTTGAAGTCCGCAGTCCCGGTGTGGTGGCACTTGCCCAGGCCCTCTTCGATCAGCTCTGGAACGTCGCTGCTCCGTTTGGCGAGTCGGCACAGGAGGACGACCACGGCCTCACCCCGATGGAACGTCAGCTGCTGGAGATCATCGCCGCTGGCGACACGGATGAGGTGGCGGCGCGCAGCCTGGCGGTGTCGCTGCGCACGATCCGGCGCATGATGGCCTCGTTGATGGAACGCCTTGAGGCCACGAGCCGGTTCCAGGCCGGGGCCCAGGCCACGAAACGAGGCTGGATCTGAGCCCCTGATCCGAACAGCTGCTGGGGGCCAGCGGCCGCGCATGGCGCGACGCCGGCTGGGTTGCGCCCCATGGCGCCGCGGCAGGCACCCACCCCTGAAGTCCCGTGTACCAGCGTGGGAGCGGGGGCCATCGGATCGTGCCTGAGGTGCGAGCTGTGGTGGCGGACGCCGGTGCGGATAGACCCCGTCAGCGGCCCGGCCGCACGGCTGCCCTACGTCCCGTCGGCGGCTCCCGACACCGCCTGCGCTCCGCCACACGCGGTGGTGCAGGCCCAGCAGCACGTGAAGCGTCACTGGGCGCAGCGGTAGCCAATCGTGACGGCGGAGGCGTATGAGGGGCGGACGACGTACGAGTGACCCCGCGCGTGAACGCTGCGGCACGGTGGCTGCTGAGGGCGCGTGCGTGGTGGTGCACCCTCGAACATCAGACCTTCTCCTCAACCGTTTGCTTGATGGGGAGGGCTGCTGCGATGCGATCGTTGCTGAGCCAGTGGAAAAGGACCGGCCCGAGAGCGACGACGACGGCGCCGGCGATGATGAAGGGCCAGGACAAGCCGAGTGCGCGGGCCAAGAGACCGCCCAGGACCGCTCCCAGGGCGGATGCGCCGGTCGACAGCGTACGGAAGACGGCAATGACTCGACCGAGCAAGTGGTCCGGAATGAGCCGGGCCCGCAGGCTCACGGCGATGACCGATTGGGTCACCACGACGAATCCGTCCAGCGCCATCAGGGCGCTGAGGACGACGACATGGTCGGCCAGCCCCAGGGCGACGGTCGCCACGCCGGACACGACGGTGGTCCAGAGCAGGGTCGTACCGGGGCGCGTGAGTTTGCCGATGCGGTCGCCGTACACGCCGCCGAGGAAGGCTCCGACCGCACCGCCGGCGAGGACGAAACCGAAGACGGAAGGGCTCGCGTCGAGACGTTCGACCACGGCCAGGGAGATGAGGCTGTAGGTGGCCGAGCTTGCCAGGTTCCCCACGCCGAACAGCACACACAGGGCAACGAGTAGGGGCGAGCCGGTGAAGCCACGCACTCCCGCTTTGAGGTCTTCCGCGAAGGTGGTCGTGGCCCTGCCGTGCGCCCGCTTGCTGCGCGTGAGGGGAAGCACGGTCAACAGCACTGCGGCCACGGCATACCCAGCCGCGCCCAGGGCGAAGGGAGCGGCGACTGCGAGCGCGAAGAGACTGCCGCCCAGCGGGGGACCGACGAAGTTGTTGGCGACAGTGTAGGTCGCCTGGAGCCTGCCGTTGGCCCGTTCGAGCTGATGGTCCTCGACGAGGGTGGGCACCAGCGCCGAGGAGGTGTTGTCATACAGGGTTTCGGCCAGGCCGAACAGGAACGACAAGGCGTACAGCAGGAGGATGTGCACGTGCCCGGTGGCCAGGGCCACGGCCAGGAAGCCGACGCCCAGGGCCCGGGCGGTGCTCGCCATGCGGAGCAGGAGCACGCGGTCAACACGGTCCGCCAGAGTTCCCAGCGGTACCGAGAGCAGCAGCCACGGCAGGTACTGCATGGCGGTGATCGTGGTGATGGCCAGGGGGTCGCGGGTGATGGTCAGGGCGACCAGTGGCGTGGCGGACAGCAGCATCCCGTCGGCGAGGTTCGACGTGGCCGTGGATGCCCATAATCGCCGGAACCCGCGCCAGGCTGCTTGATCGTGTGTCGAGTCTGACATCGTCGTTCTCCCATGACGAACTTGTACGGTCGTGCCGTGACGCTACACGCGGCTCTTCGGGACCACCGAAAGCGTCAGGTGCCTGCTGGCCTAAGGCTTTCGTTGCGGCACGACCGTTCCGGGAGGCGCAGGGACCCGGAACGGCTACTGCTGGTTGCGCAACGGCGGTGGCCACAGGTCCACGAAAGTGATCGCACAGCTGCGTCCCGGCGATGGGGTCGTGGCCGCAGGACGGGCGGGAAGGACCGGTCCGTAACTAGGCGGCCATGGTCTGCGCGAGGCGACGGACGAACTCCTCATCCAAGTCGAAGTCCGTGGACGGGGGAAGGTACAGCGAGGAACCGTACTGGAAGACCCGAGCATCAGCGGCCAGCCGGCCCAGCTCTCCCCGCGTGACCTCCGCGTGGCGCCCGGGGGCAGAGGCGGAGAGCACGGCGTAGTAGGGGTGCTGTGCGTCGAAGGCGTTCAGCAGGTAGTCCTGCAGCAGTACCAGGTTGTTCGAGCTCCACGGCGTCTCGTAGTCGACGCGGGCGTTGCCGACCGAGGCGGGGTGGTAGATCAGGACGCCCAAAGTCGGGTCGAGCTTGACCCGGTACATCAGAAGACGGTTGGAATCGATGACGGTCGTGCCGCGGGACAGGTAGTCGACATCGAGGTCCGTGGCGATGGTGTCGAAGCTGGAGACACCGGGGATCACCTCGACCTCCAAGCCGTCGGTGTCGCGCGCGATCTGCACGAGGGTGCTGGTGTTCGACACACCGAGGTGCGGGGTGCCCGGCACGAGGTAGGCAACGCTCCGGTGCTCACGAGCCAGGTCGAGCAGGGCGCGAAGGATGGCGTCGTAGTTGTCCATGTCGACTTCGTTGAGCTGGTAGAGGTGGGAGATGTCAATGATCTGTCGTCCGCCCACGTTCGACAGCCACTGCTTGATGCCCGGCCAGGTGGCCGAGTACACGACGGCATCGGCCGAACGAATAGCCTCCGCTCCTGCGGCGGTGAGGTCTCGGGGAGGCAGCATTCCGGTCCCCACCACGATGATCCGGCGGGTGCAGTCGGTCGGCCGCCCGGGCGCTGTTGAGGTCATGACGGTGACTCCTGTGAGATCAAGTGACGGATGAAGGCCGAGCTTTCGAGGTGGGTGGCATGAACGAGCGGCCCCACGGGCACCGGACGCAGTGCAAGGCGGCGCGCCAGATCCTCGACGGCCCGGGCGGCTGAGGCCTCGTCCGTGGCATAGGGAACGGTGCTGACCGTGTCGGACCGCAGGCTCGCGACGCTCACCGTGTTGAACGCCTTGACGACCCGGGCGTAGGGCAGGGCACGGGCTATGTCGAGGCAGCCGGCCCCCGCCGTGAAGGGGGCGCTTGGCGCCGGGCTCCAGGGGTTGGTCGCATCGACGATCGTCCGTCCTGCGGCGAAAGCGGGGAAGCGCCGGCTGAGACGCACTGCCACGGGGTGGGGAACTGCCAGTACCAGCAGATCGCTCGTCGCCAACAGCTCGGCCATGCTGGTGAGGAACGAGGAGCACCCGGCCAACTCGGGATGGACGTGGGCGCGTGCTGCCGCGCCTTCCAGGTCCCGAGTCGTTGCCCGCACCTTGATCCCGTGTCGTGCCGAGCGGGCCGCCAGGGCCAACCCGAAGGGGCCGGCTCCTATGATGCCGACATTCATGGCAGTGCCCCTGCTTCCTGCCGGCGCGTGACCGACATGGCGTACCGATGAGCGCGTTGGACGATGTGCCAGCAGACCTCCAGCTCGGCCGCATCCCGGGGCGCCCAGATCAGGAGCGACCGTTCGTGGACGACGTGCCGGGCGAGGAGATGGGGCAGAGCCCACCCCTTGGCGAGCAGTTCGGCATGGTCCTCGGGGCTGAAGACAGCATGGAGGGAGCCATCGTGGGGAGGGTGGAAGTGCAAGAACTCCGTCCCTGCCATGAGCCCGTGCTGCCCGGGATCGCCGGTCACATGGAAGGCGACGCTGCCGGGGATCGCCAGAAGTGTGCGCTGGACACGGACCCCCGGCAGCTGTTCCGTGCGCCGGATGAGTTCGTCGCGGGCCCGAGGATCCCCGTTCTGGGATATCTGCTGTTGCGGCACCTCGAGGGTCGTGCGCGGGACCGCGCCCAACCGAGGCGGTAGGGGATCGGTTATACCGCGACCTCCCCCGATCCGCTCCCGGAACACCACCGAGTCCGGCAACTCATGGAGGATGCCCATCAGTTCGGGCTCGGCCAGCGCGAGACGCAGCGCACCGAGATTGGCCCGGACATGCGCCACGTCGCCCGAACCGGGTAGGGGGACGACATGGGGCCCGAGCTGCAGAAGCAGCCTCAAAAGCAATTGTCCAGGGGCGCTACGCCCCAATCGGTGGGGTACGTGCCCCAAGACGTCCGACAAGAAGACACGCCCGTGGTCGAACGGCTGGTGCCCCAGGAAGACGACTCCGGCGGCAGCGGCCGTGTCCAGTACCGCAAGAGTGGACGAGTCCACCTGTTGCGGGGACAACCGGTTCTGCACCGACGCCACGGGCCCGGTGCCCAATGCATGCGTCAGCTGCCCGGCCGATACGTTGCAGACGCCGACCTCACCGATGGAGCCCTTGGCACGCAGGTCCCACAGAGCGCCGAGCGATTCGTCGAGCGGCACCCGGGGATCGACACCGTGGAGTTGCACAAGGTCGAGACGCTCCCGCTTCAGGCGGGCGAGCGACGCATGGACCTCCCCGACGAGTCTGGACGGCGTGGCGTCGAGAACCCAGCCGCGGTCGGCCCCGCGGTGCTTCCCCACCTTCGTCGCCACGAGCGGCGGGTCGGCCCAACCGTCCAATGCCCGGCCGATGATCTCCTCGGACCAACCGGGACCGTAGGAGCCCGCAGTGTCGATGAGCTCGATCCCGCTGTCGCAGGCCACACGCACCATGGCGACCGCGCCGTCGACATCACGCGGGGGACCCCAGACGTCGGGGCCACAGAGCTTGTTGCCGCCCAGCCCGACGCGATACACCGACCGCAAGTTGCCGATGGTGACGTGCGTAGCGACGTTCACGGCCCATCTCCTAACGATGCGTCGGTGTCCGGCGTCCTCAGCCGGACAGGGAGGGTGACGAGCGAGCGCCCCAGGGCCTGTTCGGTCCACGCAGGGGCGGATCCAGCGAGGTCCAGTCCGGCCAGAAACGGCATGAGGGCCCGGAGCATCTCCGCCATCTCGATGCGCGCCAACGTCGCCCCAAGGCAGTAGTGGCGGCCGTGGGAAAAGCTCAGGTGAGGATTCGGGGCTCTTTGCAGGTCCATCAGGTGAGGGTTGGGAAAGACACGACCGTCCGTGTTGCACAGCCGCAGGAACACAGCGATGCGCGCTCCCTCCGGCAGCACAGTGCCATTGACCTCGATGGGCTGGCGCGCCGTGCGTGCCACCACATGGGCGGGGGAGTACAGGCGCAGCAACTCCTCGACAGCCGTATGCAGGACCTCCGGCCCCGCTCTGACGAGCGTCCGCACGCGGCGCGGGTCCCACAGGAGCGCGAACACGATGTTCGCGAACAGGTTGGCGCTGGTCTCGAACCCTGCCAGAAGCAACAGAGAAACAGTCGCACGCACGAGCGCGCGATCGTTTCCGCACGCCTCCTCGATACGTGTCAACATCCGATGATTGATTCGGCCTGCCTCCACAAGGAGATCGGCCACCGATTCCAGCTCGGAAGCCACTCGATCGAGGAAGCCACCGTCCTGGTCTCCAGTCGAGCGAACACGGGCAGCCAGGTCCACCACACCCGGGACCGCCGCGTCCTCGACGCCAAGAACACGGCAGAGAATCTCCACCGTGCACGGCACGGCGAAATCCGTGATGGCGTCAGCCGTCCCCTGCCGGCCGAGCTGTGCCATGAACGCTGCGGCTCGAAACTCACTGATCGTCTGCAGCGGCGCCTTCTCGATCGCCCGACGCGTGAACTCCACATCGAACGCGGACCGCAGGCGCCGATGAGTAGGGCCGTCGAGGAAGACGAAGAACCGTTCTGCGAGCTGGTTCCACCGACTTCCGGTGGTCGGATAGTCGAACCGCGGCTCGGCGTGAGGGTCACGGAGAATCCGAACTGCCTCGGGATGCCCGGTCACCAAGAACTCTCCCCGCGAAGTACGCGCGATGGGCGGCGCGGACGCGAGAGCTTGATAGGCAGTTTCCGCGAACACATCACCAGGATCCTCGGTGAGGTCGAAAACCGGCAGACGGTCATGCCGCGTGACGAGTGTCGTTTGGTTCACTTGATTGCAAATCCGACGAGGCTGCAGCGAAAATTATCCCCGGCTGCGGGGAGAACCGGATTGACGCGGTGCTCCGCCTGACCGTTGATGATTACCAGACGGTTGGGGCGTGCGGCGTAGAAGCGGCCAGCACCTATTTGCATGCGACGCTCCTCGGCCGGATCGGTGCGAAAGTCCGGCCCGATCACGGCACCGACGGCCTCGTAGTCCGGCTGGCCGCCGTCGTCGACCGCGGCTTGGGTCTGGGCTGCGACGCCGAGCTGGGAGTCGCCATCCATGACCATGAGCTCGCCACCCCAGGACGAGTCCCAGCGCGGATGCAGGTAGTAGATGTACGCACCGCTCACCTGATCGGTGTCTGCATGCCAGAACAGGCCGGCACCAGCCCCCATGGCCACCACCTTCCCCGTCAGGATGCGGCTCCCCACCACGTCAGCGCCCGGCCCCTTACTCAGAGGCGCTTGCGCGCTGCGCAGGTTCTCGACGAACGAGCCAATGAGCCCCAGGCCCGCAGGCGTCGACTCCTTCTCGCCGCGCAGCACCCCCGCACTTTGAATAATCGGGAGTCCCGGCGGGCCATACGGCTTGTTCCATCCAGTGCCATGGATAGAGGAGTAATCAATGTACTGAACGCTCTTGCTCAAACGCCGAAAGGCGTCCTGATCAAGAAAGTCATCCACCACCAAACAGGTGTTGTCACTGTATGTGACGCGCATCAGGAAGAATCCTTCCGATTCAGGACGCCTTCAAGCGTCATATCATGAGGCTAGGAAATCCGAGAGAGGACGTCCGCCGGGATCGCCGACAGGCAGCGCGGCCAAAGCAGGGCCTCGATCTGCTCGTCGGAGATCTCGATGGTCCCCATCTCGTTCTCGACAATCACGTTCTCGTTCATCCGTGACACCTCTTCCCGTAGTTGTGGCAGTGCGCCGTTTTGGTGGCGCCCTCTCAGGAATAAGAATCTTCGATGGCGATGCCGATGTCACGGGGTATCGAAGGCGTCAACGTGCCAGGCAACTCACTGCCACAAAGCAACGGGTGACCAGGACGGCACTACCCATCGGACGTACACCCTGTCCCCAGCCACGCCGAGCCACAGCCAGCGTCGCCCCATGACCGTCGACCTCACCGCCGGAGTCTGGGGCCAGCTGCACGAAGAGATCATGTACCGGCTCGACGACGCCGGTCTGCTCGACCTGTCCCGAGCCGTCCTCGACTCCGCCCACGTACGGGCCAAAAAGGGGGCGAACTCACAGGCCCGAGTCCCGTGGACCGGGGCAAGCCGGGCTCCAAGATGCACGTCCTGTCGGACGCGGCCGGACTGCCCCTGGTCGTCGGCGTCTCGGCCGCCAACGCCCACGACAGCCAGGCGCTGAAGCCCATGGTGCTCGGTCACCAAACGAGACATGACCCCCACCGCGGCCGCCACTTCAAGCCCCAGCGCCTCCATGCCGACAAGGCATACGACATACCTGAACTGCGGAGATGGCTCCGCGGCAAACGGATCGGCGTCCGCATCGCCCGCAAGGGCATCGAGTCGAGCGAACGATTAGGGCGTCGGCGGTGGGTGATCGAGCGGACGATGTCCTGGCTGACCGGCTACCGCCGGCTCAACCACCGCTACGAACGCCATCCCCGCAACTACCTGGCCTTCCTCGGCCTGGCCGCAGCCATCTGCTGCTACAAACGCTTCCTCAACCTCACCATGTAGGACACGGTCTAAGCATCCGCGTCGATCCGCTCCCGACTCACCAGGGACGGGGGCGTACTGGTGGCGCCGGCGGGAGAACCTGATCCGCTCCGGATGGCTTGTCCGCCACCTTGACAACGACGGCCGGGGCAGCCGCATGGAGATCTACCCGGTCGACCAGAGTCATGTCGACGCCAAGTACAGCCGCCCCCTGAGCGACCGGTCCATCACCGTCCGGTAGATCTGGCCCAACCTCGTCCACGCCTGGGCCGCCCGGGAGGTGCTGCAGCGCACCGTCCGGACGGCGGCCGCCCTCGCGCAGAGCGACTCCGATTTCCTCGACCGGCTGCGCGACGCGGGCCTGCGTGTACGCGAGCGACACGGCGACGACGGCACCCTCGTCGGGTACTCGGTGGCCCTGCCCGGTGACCGGGCGGACCGCGGTTCCCGTCCGGTGTGGTTTGCCGGTTCGACCCTCGCCTACGACCTGTCCCTGCCCCGGGTCCGCGAGCGCTTCACCCCACACGTCGCCCCCCCGCGGACTGGGCGCGAGCGGAGCACCGGATCCGGGAGGCCTCCGCACTGCTGGGCCGCGCCGGACAAGCGGAGGGTGCCGGTGATGTCGCCGCACTCGGCGACCTCCTGGCCGTCGCAGCCGCACACTCCCGGCGCTTGTCCGAGACCGGGTCCGGGCGGCTGCCGATGCTTTCGAGCAGGCCGCCCGCGCCCCCGGCGCCCGGGCTCTGGAGGGCCGCGCCCCGGCTGGCGGGCCTCCACACGGGCGTTGGAGCACGCGCCGCGTGTGGCCCGGGGTGGCGGCGCCGCGGTGGTGCTGACGCTCCTGATCGCGCTCGTGGAGGCGGTGGAGGGCCGCTGCCTGGCATCGCGCGCAGGAGTTCCGGGCGCAGGCGAAAGCCGCCGCCGAGGCGGCCGTGCGGGTGCGCGAGGCCGCCGGCCTTGCGGGTACCCCGCCCCGGCCGCCGGGGACGAAGTCCCGTACCGGCCGGGTGACGCGCACCGCGGGCCGTGGCCTGCAGACGGCCGGACCCGATACCGGTGCACCGGCCCGCCCGCGTCCCGGTCAGAGTCCGCCGTACCGGCCGGGTCCCGCCCACACCCGCTGACCACCACCCCCAGGGAGTCCTTGCTGATGACGTCCGGATACCCGCCGCTGTCCGAGCCGGTTGCCAGTCAGTCGGTCTTGGCGGGGGCTGCGGTTCTTGCATATCGGCGGCCGGCGGCCCCCGGCGGCCGGCTGTGCCGGGTCCGGTGCGGTGTGGGCGCGGCGGGTGTGGTGCTGCCCGAGCTCGTAGTTGGCGGCTGTGGGGAGGTCCGGGGAGGGCCGGCCTTGAGGAGGGCGGCCTGGACGGGGTGGATCGCGGCAGCATGGTGGATGGCACCGTGTGCGGAGGAAGGTGCCACCATGCGGTCAATGTCAAGTGCGCTTGCGTTTGTGGGTGGGGTGAGGCAGGCTCGGTCCATGACGACTGCCCCCCGGCCGCCCCGCCTGGCGCTGGATCCGGATGAAACACGTGAGCTGGACCAGCTCACACAAAAAGTTGAAGAGGCTGCGGCCACGCTGGACCAGGCACGCGCTGCCCTGAGCGAGGCCGCTGGACGGATTGCTGCCGGCTACGAGCGGGGCGGACCTGCCGCGGTCGCCGCCCAGGTCGGGTGGTCCCGCCAGCACGTGTCCACACTCGCTGCAGCTCACCGCCGCCGAGACTGCGACGACCAGCAGGATGCCGCGTGAGTACCGCAGCCGAGCATCCGCACGGCTGGGCCCCGCAGCCGCCGACCACGGTCGAGGAACTGCGGGCCACACTGACCCGCATCGCACCGGACGCGGTGGCCACCTTCGACGCCGAACGAGCAGCCGCCGTCGCTCGCGCCCGCGAACAGGTCAGCTCCGCCCCCATGCACCGCTTCCTACGGCAGTGGGCCCTGCAGATTGCCATCGAGCGGCATCCGGAACTAGCCGCGCGGCTGCGCCACCTTGAAGCCCGCGCCGCGCACGTCACCGACCCAGAGGACGGGCGGATGATCGCGGCCGAAATCGGCCGGATCCTCGACAAAGCCGCGGCCGAGGCCGGCCTGCCACACGGCGGGGAGTCTTGAGCAGCTGGCGGTGGGAGTACGACCCGGATGCCGAACACGTCGTCAAAGGCCTGCCCCACCACGTCATCGCCGAGGTCGAGCGCCTGGCCCACGAACTCGTCGCACTCGCCGACGTCGGCGTGGACGTCACCGACATCGGTGACGGGGCTCGCAAAGGCGTCCCCGGAGGCCTGCGCCGCATCCCCCTCCTGACCGACGGATGGTTCTACGCCCTTCCCCTGCCCCGCCTCCACCTCATCGCCATTGTCCGCGTGATCCCCCCGTACACCGACATCTGAGGGTGCTCAGAGGCGGCCTGCGGCACCCACGCGTCTGACCCCGGCGCCTCCTACCCAAACGCCCTGTTTCTCAGCGGTTCTGAGGACATCGCGCCCTGCTGATCCCGGGATCAGTACAGGGGCGTGTCATTTCTGGTCAGCGTGCGGAAGCGAGCTCCGCTTCGGATGCTGGCCGTACGGCGGTGGCGGACGCCCCCGCTGGCGCCCACTGGCAACTGGGCGCTTCACCGCCTGAAGAGCGCGAGCAGGCTCGCCGCCACCCCCAGGGTCGTGGCGATGGCCACCCCCGCCCGGGAGACCGCAGCCGGCACCGTGGCCCCGTCCGACCGGGCGAGCACCCCAGCCGCGACGGCCGCGAGAAGGGCGAGCAGCAGTGCGACGAGGACGGCCATGCCGAAGAGCACGTCCCGGGCGCCGAAGGTCACCATCATCATGGAACTCTCCTTCTGTGGAGGGCGGTTCCGGCTTGTCCGGCACCGCCCGTGACCACCACCTTCCGCGTTCCGCTGTGCGCTGCTGTGCGGGCGGTCCAGAATGAACAGTCCTGAACACCCGGAGGTTCGAGGGCCGATGGACGAACAGAGCCCGCTGGCCAACCTGCGCGCGGTCCTGCAGAGCGCCAAGCTACGCAAGCGACAGACGGCCACCTCCGTGGCCGCCCTGTCCGGGCTGAGCCGGACCACCGTCAGCCAGGCCTTCAACTCCGAGTCGGTGCCCAGCAAGGAGACGCTCGCCGCCCTCGCCCCCGTGCTCGGCCTGAGCCTGGAGGCGCTGCTGACCATGCGGCAGGCATGCCTCACCGTCCCGCCGCCAGACCGGACCCGGCCCGCCCGGCGGGCCCCCGCCGGGGACGCCGACTTCGAGACCCGCTACCGCAACTACCTCAAGACCCGGCACGGCAGCCTCACCGTGGTCGGGCTGGACCTCCGCGGGCCCGCCGCGTCGAGCTGGCCGCTTGACGCCGCATACCTCTCCCTGGAACTGTCCGAGCCCGACGGCCGGGGCCAGCGGGTGGAGCGCGCCGAGCGGGCCCTGCGGCGCAGCGGCCCGACGCTCATCAAAGGGCTGGCCGGCAGCGGCAAGACCACCCTGCTCCAGTGGATCGCCTGCACTGCGGCGAACGGGAAGCTGACAGCCCCCGACGAGCCCCGGCGTTCCCTGATCGGGTGTGTCCTCTCAATGAGATTGAAGCAGCCTCCCGAGCTCTAATCCTTTGACCTGCGACACTTCATAAACTGAGAAGATGATCTTTGTTCGTAATTCTGGCGTTGCCAGGGTGATTTGCTGGGCTTGCCGCGTGCAATGTGCCCATGAACTGCACGACTTCAAAGGATGAGAGGCCTCGTCATCTCGGTTGAGATGACCTTATGTGTCGAAGAAGTTTGGGCAGGATGCTGGGAGTGTAGCCGTGGCGGTCCGTTGGCGGGGCGCTGACGGCGGGAGGGAGCGCAGGCTTGAAGTGCAGTTTCGTCCAAGAGACAGGTAAGCGCCCCTGACGTGCCTCGCTCTTTAGTTGAGCGTTGCCAAACACCGAGGCTTGAGGCGGGCGGGGCGTTACCTTGGCGCCTAGGGTCCCGGGCGGGTTCGGCGTCAGCGGACGATGCTGATTCAGGCGCTGTCAGTGTCGTGCCTGACACTGGGGAGCGGTGCTGTGACTGGTTCGATGTGGGGGTAGGGGTATGGCCGACGATGCCGTGCAGCTCGAGCGACGTATCCGGTTCGAACTGGACACCCTTGCTGAGACCAACAGCCACCACGAGTTCGAGTTGCTGTGCCTTGGCCTGGCGCGTCGGCGGATCACCAGCAACATGCATCCTGCGACGGGGCCTGTCAGCAGCGGGGGCGACCAGGGCCGGGACGCTGAGAGCCATTGGACGAACATTCCTCGCGAGCTGCCGGGAACCTCTGTCTTCGAAGCACTGGCTTCGATGGAGCGTGTCGTGATGGCTTGCACGATCCAGAAGGCTGAGGTGCCGTCGAAGATCCGCAACGACCTTGCGTCGATCTGCGGCCAGGGCACGGCTGTTCACCGTGTCATCTACTTCACGGTGGCTCCTATCCCTTCCGGGAAGAAACACAAACTGATCGAGGAGGCGGCGCGGGCACACCGGGTGGAGCTGGACATCTGGGATGCACCTGCGCTCGCTGCGCATCTTGCCGACCACGACCTCTTCTACCTCGCCGTGCAGTACTTGCATCTGTCGTCGGACCTTGCCCCTGCCCGACCGGAGAGCGCCGGGGCCCTTCCCGACTGGTACATCCAGGCCCGCGAGCGGTGGCACGAGCGCGAGGAGCCAGGTTCCACTCTGGGTGACCTGATCGACCTGAAGGTGCCACTGCGCCACGCCACGTTCCACGCCGAAGCCCGTGCTGATCTGCCGGACTGGCTCGGCCACGCCCGTGCTCTGCTTGATGCCACGTCCGGGGGACATACTGCGCTGCGCACCCGCTACGAGATCGTGGTCGCAACACTGCGCGGCCTTGAGACGATGCGGCCGGTGGATGATCTGGCCCGCGACTTTTTCACCGGGGTGATAACGGACGACTCGCTCGACGACCCCGGGCTGCTCGAGGATGCTGTCGTACTCCTCGGGTACACCTTCGGGGCTCTGAGACGCGCCCTGACCACTATCACCTCGGATGAACTGCGGGTTTTGCAAAGCAACTTGGAGGAGAAGACCGACCGCCTGCTGGAGGCTAGCCCCGCACCGAACGCCACAGCGCACCTTCTCGCGCTGCGGGCGCGGCTGGCCCTGCATCCGGAGGTGCCTGCTGAGCCGCGAGAGATCCCGCAGGATCTGCCTACCATTGCAGAGGTCACCGCTCGAGTTCGCGAGGCGATGGCGGGCAGGCAGTGTATGCCCGAGTTTGAGACCACTCGGCCGGCTTTCGCCGACATCGAAACCGGCATGCAGACGCTGGCACGGCTGGGACGGCACCTGGACGATGCCCCGCTGTTTCCCGTCGAGCATGTCGCGGACTTCTTTGACCTGCTTGCACCTCTGCTGGTGGACCATCCGCTGTACCGGGAGGTTCGCGACCTGCTCGATACAGCAACCGACCGGGTTGCCGGGCAGTCGGCGCGAGGTGAGCGGGCGCAGGCCCGCGGCCTGGCCTTGGCCAAGAGCGACCGCCTCCTCGACGCGCTGCGGGAGATCCACGATGCCAAGATCAACTGGTGGCACGGCGAAACCCTGGAGGGGGGACTGACGATGCTGCTGCTGTGCTCACGGATCTACAGTGAGCTCGGCTTGGCAGTGGCGGCCAAACAATGCGCACTGGCCGCCGCCGCTGCATCGGGGTCTGCACCAGACCAGGAACTGACGCGTTTCGTCCCGCAAGGCATCATCCTTGCTGCCCAATACGACCATCAGGCCGGGAACTCGCTGTCAGCGACCCATCTGTTCCGTATCGGTCTGATGGCACAAAACGCCTACCTTGACGAACCGTTCAACGTTGAGCGTTATCCGTACGTCTGGGACGTGATGGCCAACCAGGCCCTGACGATGAGCGCTGCGCTCGCCGTACGCCCACGTTTCGCTCCCTTCCTCCGCGAAGTCATGGCGTCAGTGGGTTTCGACGCCGCCATCGACGAGATCGTCGCCTCGATTCCCGGCAAGTCCGCTGAGGCCGAGAGCGTGTACATCGACGAAGCCGACACTCAAGGAGTGGGGAGGCCGTTCAGCGACGCCGGCCCGAGGCGTCGCTACGCCTGGAGCGCGCTCGGTGTCGATTGGGAGATCACGTGTGCCAATGATCGGCTGTCGGTCCTGGCTGCCGAGGGCTTCACCGCCGCGGTGCAGGTACTCGTTGCCGAGCTCGCTACCCGTGACCCCCTGCTTCTGCCGGGCCGTCTTACAGTCGACGTGCATGCTGATTCCGTCGCGACACGCGACCAGCATCCCGACTGTGAACAGGTCGCCGACCCAGATGCCAATCGGTGGATCGTGCGACTTGCCGCAGCCGGCAGCCAGGAACTGGAAACACTTACTAAGGAGTTGACCGCTGTAACCGTGAGTGTGCTTCTCTCCCAGTCGCTGCTCCCGGACGAGGCGTTCATGAAGCTCATTGAGGAGGGGTTTGCAGGCGGTCTGTGGCACAAGCTCGTCGCCGGCCGCCCTTATGGCGAACTGGCAGATTTCCTCAAGCCTGATGACTACGAAGCCATGTCGGCACTGCCTGATCTAGCCGTCGGCGCCGACGCACCTCTCAACAGTCGGCCCAAGTCTGCTGCCCTCGAAGCCAAGACCGGTCCGGGTCCTGGATACGACCACAGCGCCGCGATCGAGGATGTCCGCCACCGCTATGCGGCCCTGGTGCCCATCATCCGCTACACACTGCCGGGCCTGAGCGCTGACCCGGAATTCAACCGCACTGCGGCGCTACTACGCGAAGAGGGCTGGAAGGACTGGCACCTTCTGACTGCCATCGCCAATCTCGTCGGCAACCGTCGTCTTCAGCAGCAGGGCCTTCGGCCGGGCCTCAACGACTCCGCTGAATGCCGCACGCGGCTCAGGGCCGTCATGATGGCGGCCGAGCGTCCCGATGACGAGCCCGTGCCGGTCCACGCCTTCACGGTAAGCGCTCTAAGATCACATCTTCACGGTGCCGCCCTGGCTACGGCCAGCAACTTGGGTCTGGTTATCCGCCGACGCAGCCTTAAACCTGAAGTACTGCTCCGTGTGCTCGGTGACCGATACGGCTATTGGACGGACGACGCCGATCATGTAGATATGTTCGTCCTGCATCGGTCCCTCACCAGTGAAGACGGCTAGCTTTCACTTCATGACCCAGAATGTCGGCAGGCACCGGGGGTTGGCCTCTGGGCAGGCCAGCAGATCAGATTGTCTCCCACGGCCGGCAGTCGTATCGGGGCTGGAGTAGAGCGGACGCGATCGTCTTTCGTACCGCCGGTTTCCCCGCGGCACCCGGGCGGTCAGCGGCTGTCGCCGCGGCCAATGCGGATGTCGTCGAGGAGATGCTTGGTGATGGCTTCGGTTCCAGTCACGTGCGCGGTTTCGATGGCTTCCTGGGCGGCCTGGCAGATCAGGTCGTTGAGGGAGTCGATGTAGCCGCCGGTGCGCTTATGGAGGTAGCGGGAGAGGCTGACTAGGGTGCGAGGCTGGTGGTCGTGTAGGCGCAGGTCTTCTTCGAACCCCTTGACGCAGCTGTGCCAGTCCTCGCCGTAGGGGATGGCGCCAGCCCACAGCACAGGAAGGTCGCTGAAGGAGCTCCTGCCCTTGACGTCTGGCGGCAGGCTTTTGCGCCGCTTGCTGTTGCGCGCGTCGTGCACGATCTCTCGAGCCCCAGTGCCGCAGAAGATGAAGGTCGTACGGGTGCGGTCCTGGAGAGCCTCGAAGTAGTCGAAGGCGCCGACGATCTCGTGGTCCTGGATGCGGTCCACACCGTCGACGAGGATCAGCTGGGTTCGGGCGTGGGCCATGACGTGGGCGATGGGTTCGGTCATGTCGGCCGGTCGGCGGGTGCGGTCGCCTGGGTTGAGGGTGTGGCTCAGGCCGAGGAACTCGGCGAAGGGCAGAGACCAGTGCAGGTTGGTCTCCCGCTCGGGCGGGACGCTGATGTACATGACGGGGATGCGGTTGGAGTCGGGCCCGAGGTCAGCCTCGATAAGCCCCTGGAAGCCGCGGCCGATCTGGACGAGCAGGGTGGTCTTTCCAGTACCACGGTCCCCGTCGATGATTATGTTGGTACTGCGGCCGACACTGCTGAAGCGGTTCTTGCGCAGCTGACGCCGCGCGTCGAGCAGACCGCGGCGCAGCGCAGGGGTGATCACCGGCAGCATCTCGCCGTGGTACATCAGCCGCGGGTCGCGGGGCCCTACCCGGGTGCCTTTGGGAGCGCAGTCCGTGAGGTCGGGTGCTTTGAGCGTGCGTGAGGCAGCGGCGTCCCAGCCCTCCCGAGTGGTCAGCAGTGGTGCCTCGATAGGCCGGCTCACGGCATGAGCGACCTCCGGGCTGAAAGCCCGGATCAGTTCTTCTCGGCTCACAAGACCTCTCCGTCCTCGGCGTCATCGTCGGATGCGTTGCTGTGGGGTCTCGGGCTGTTGGTCATGGGCTGGGTTGCAGGTTGGCTGTAGCCAAAGGCGAAGATGTCGGCCGCACTGCCGCGCAGGCTGAGCGGGTCCGCACCGGACGGACGAGACCAGTCGGTTTGCTCGTCCTCGTGATTGTCGTTGTCGCTGCTGTCAGGGACGGCGAGTACAGCCGCCTGCGACTGTTCCAAAATAGCCGGGGCAGCCGGGGGAGTGGTGTCTCCCGCGGCCAGGACGTGTTTGGCGTCCATGGCCAGCGACGGTGCCCGTACGACCGTCGCCGGGTCCGGGTCCGGAATCCCTTCGTAGGGATCGGGGACGTCCACATTCAGGTCCAGGACGGGGCCGGTGAACAGGTGAGGCACCCGTTTCGCCCTCGGGTCGGGGCCGCGCCGGGCGCGTTCACGCAGCGCGGACACCTCACGCGAGATGCGTCGCTGGTCCTCCTTGCGGCCGCCGTCCTCCAGCACACGCAGTGTGGCCTGCTCCCAGGTCCACTGGGTCCAGGCATCACTGATCAGGCGCTGATGGATGAATTCGGCCTCCACCCAGTCGTCGATGGTGTGGTCGTAGAGCCACACGAACCGCGGGGCGTAAGGGCTGTAGCGGATCTGCCACTTCATGCCCTGTCCGGGGATCTGGCTGTGCCGGTTCCTGTACTCCTGCAGGGCTTCGCTGTTGTAGGTGCGGTTGTCGATGGTGATGCCCTTGTCGGTCACCTTCAGCCGCTTGAATGGCAGCAGCTTGCGGTTCTCGCGGGGTGTGAGCGGCAGCGGCACGTGGCCCTCGGCGGCTACCAGCGTCGCGTACATCCGGTTCGGGCTGATCGTGATCCCCGGCAGGAAGGGGCTGCGCAGTCCGTCGTGCGGATTCTGTTGCCAGTCCAGGGCGATCCACTCGTTGAGCAGGTCCTGTAGCTCGTTCAGGCTCCACAGCGGGCCCTCGGCGACGTGCTTGCCGCGCCGGGCGAGATCGGAACCGGTGTATCCGGCGACGTACTGCGAGAATCGCTTCTTGACCGCGCCGAAGGTGCTTTCGATGACGGCCTTGTCGGTGGCGGTGCGAGTTCGGGCCGGGCGCACGTTGATGCCGAGCATGCGGCACACATCGTCGAAGTGCTCGCTGTTGAAGATCTTGCCGTGGTCGACGACGATCATCCGGGGCCGGATCACCGGCCGGGCCGCGGCGCCGGCCATGCGCGGATCGCAGGCCACCAGGTCCGCATAAGGCATCTCAGATCTCTCTGCCATGGCCGATGTCGACCAGCCGGGCCGACCGGGCATCGGCGCGAGGGCCTGCGCCAGCATCAGCACCGCGTCGAAGGACCGGGTGCCGCGCCCGCCCAGCCGCCGGCCCCTGGGGCCGCGACCGGGAACCTTCGGCACGATCATCGCCCCGATGATGGACCGCGACGCCACGTCGATCGCCGCGGTCAGCTCGACCTGCACAGGCCGGCCGTCGTCACCGATCGCGATGATGTCCAGACCCGTGGAGTCGATCTGGACCTGTTCGCCCAGCCGGAGCGCCCACGTCGGCGTGTATGGGGCAGTAGCGCCGTTCGCCGTGTCCATCCGCCGCTGGGTCGGCCACCGCAGCGAGTCCACCGAGATACCCAGCCGCTCCAGCAGCCGGTAGAAGGTGGCACGGGAGATCATCAGCCGGTCGTACTCCTCGGGATGCTCCCGCTCCACGGCCGCCTGCACCCGCTCGTACAGGCGGGTGCCGTGTCCGTCGGACTCGTCCCGTCCCGCCTCTACCTCGGCCAGCAGGAGCCGCACCACTCGTTCGTCCGTACGCCCCCAGGGCGAGCCGGGGACGATGTCACGGACCAGGCCGAATACACCACGTGCCTGGTAGGCACGCCGACGACGCTCGATCGTGCTGACCGAGGAGCTCTTGAAACCCAGCGCTTTCAGCTCGGCGGCCTTGGCTGCGATGCGCTGGCGGACCGTGAAGCGTGCCGGATCGTAGCCGGGACGCGGCAGCGTGCCCTCTGCGGCATCCGGCGGTATCCCGTCGTCGATCTCCCGCAGGTGACGTTCCCAGTCTCGTACCGCCGCAAGCTCGGCCTTCGACAACAACGACAGTCCGCTGGTGTCCGCCACCTGCACGGCGTCCTGCACCTGCCCGCCCTCGTCCAGCAGGGCGTAGTCGTCAGCGCCGACCACAGTAGCCACCAGGGCACGGGCGTCGTGTCCCTGTCCGTCCAGACAACCCAGCTGCACTTCCGCGCCCTGCAGGACGAGGACCTGGTACGTACCGCCCTGCCACCGCACCCGGGCACCCAGCGGTAGCCGATTCTGCTGCGCCGCTGCGGTCTGCGGTCCAGCCGTGGTCATCCGTCGTCCTTTGAAGAGTCGTTTCCGATGCTGGCAGCCCATATACGCGAGGTGGGGAGCAGCGGCAGGGTCCGGTCGAAGTCCAGAGCTCCCGTCCACAGCAAGTGCCACACATGACCGGCAGCCTGGAGACCCAGGCCTGCGGCGGTCGCGCCCTCCAGCAGCGGGCGCGGCGCGGCGAAGACGTCCAGCAGCGTCCGGCGGGCTTGGACCCCAGGAGCGAACTCGGCACCGCGGAAGTGGGCAGCGCACCGAAGCGAGGACTGAAGCACTCCTTCGCGTACCTGAAGCGGACGGATCTGCCAGTTCGCCGCGGCAGCTGCCTGATGCAGTACCCGCTCCTCCAGACCGGCTTGCCTGGCCACGGAGCTATGAGGGATGACGAGCCGCCGGCCATCGCGTGTGCGAGCGAAGAACGCAGGCCGGACCGTTCCCTGTTGTCCCTCATGCCGCCAGTGCAGCTCGGCGACCCCGGACTGGAAGCAGACGATGTCCGCATCAAAGTCGAGGAGCATGGCCGCGTCCATCTGGACCGTACTCGAACACCACACAGTCAGTCCGCTCGTTGAGGAGAACCAGTCAGTCAGGATGGACCGCCGCCCCCGGTAAGCACGCGGCTCGGACAAGGGGGTGCCCTCCTCGAGCGGGACACCGCGCAAGACACTCGGGTCATTAACAACGGTGCGACCCGCCGCACTGCGGTAGCGCACCCGTACTTCCATGCTCACTGGCAGATCTCCCTGCTCGTCCGATGCGAGCGGACCGGGCTTCTCCAGTCCGCGGGCGCCGGGACTGCCCTGGTCAGCCATAAGGGCGCTCGCCAGCCGCGAGGACATCCCACGGCACACAGGTGAGTTCGTCGACGGACTGCATGCCGCCCACTCGCTCGTGTGGAGCAGCAAGAGGCAGGTACGTTCCGGGCTGTTCCTTGGGAACCGGCGTGTCGAGGAGGGGGTGCTTCGCAGCCCACACTCCGAGGACCCTGCCCACGAACAGACCGAACCGCGACGGGGCCTGCTCAACCCACTGCGCGTAGTCCTTGGGCGTGATGCGTCCCTCAAGGCGGCGGCGCTCGACCGATGCCATCGCAGCGGCCAGATTCACTGCAGCGGGCAGTAGGCGCAGGGGCGTGGTGCGGTCGGTTCCCAGGCGCGGCAGATGAGTCGCGCCGTGGGCGAGGACGCCGAAGGCATCGGCCATCAGGACCCGCCCCGCCGGCCCAAGCTGCCGGATGAGGTCCTGGCGTTGGCGTTCTGCCGCCACCACCTGCGGGCCGGGGGAAAGATCGATGAAGGGGATACTGTCATCGCGCGAATTGTCACTGAAGCGACCATGCCGTACACAGATATGCCACATGTCGGGGCGTATGAGCCACACAGGTGCGTCGGCCTCCCGCGAGGCGGCGCACAGCGCACACCCCCTCACCAGGAACCCGCCGTGTGGTGCCCACGGCCACCTCCACGCCGGGCCACCCCCCTCTCGCAGCAGGTGCTCGTCTCCAGTGCTGGGCAGTGCTCTGACCAGCTCCTTCACGGACCGTGCCACCAGCGCGGCAAGACGGTCCCGGGCGGCCCGGTTCACGTACAGCTCTGTATAGCGTGGATCCACCTCTGGTGAGGAACGGCCATTACCAAGGCTGTCCAGCAGCCGGCTTACCGTCAACCCATTGCGGGACGCGAGTCGTGTCAGATACGAACCCGTGGACTCTCCGACGATGAACCGGATCTGCAGTGGCAGTGGACGTATGTGCACCAAATGCATTCCTATTTCCGCTCGCAGACCATCTATGGTCCCGTGTCCTGTGAACTCCGCAATGGTGGGCTCAATATGGAACAGAGTACTTCGCTGAGACCAACCCGAACGTGGCACTCAGGGAAGTATCTTGTCCTCAAACCCCAGACGCCCGACTCTGCAGGAAACCGATCGAAGGCCGCACCTCATGAAGCGCGTTGGCATCCAAATGCGGGATCACCAGCGTGAGGCGTACACAGCCGTCGTGCGCGGACTGACTCACATGCCTCGCGTGACCATGTACTCCGCCACCGGAAGCGGTAAGACGCTCACTGCCATGCGGGTCGGCGAGTATTTTGCCGAGCTCGGCAACATCCTCGTCGTTGTACCGTCACTGAACCTGATCAGCCAGACGGCATCCCACTGGGCCAGGCATAGCGTCATCGAGAACATGCTCGGTGTCTGCTCCCTCCCTCCGAGCCAGGCACGCACCATCCGGCTCCCCCTGACCACCGACGCCCGCCGAATTGCCCACCACATAACGTCCAACACCGGATCCACGGTTGTCTTCGCTACCTACGACTCCCTGCCGGCACTCGCCCGCGCACACAAGCAGCACCGGGTGCCCCCCTGGTCGATCGTGATCATCGACGAAGCGCACCGCAGCAGCGGAAGCAGCAGCAAACAGTGGACAGCCATCCACGAAGACAGTGTCATACCCGCCCGGCGGCGCCTCTACATGACCGCCACCCCCCGCACCTGGACGCTCCCCGACCCCAAGAAGAAGCGTCGTCGACCGACCACCGGCCCGCAGACGACACCCGAGCCACTCGTCTCCATGGACGACCCCACCATCTACGGCCCCGTTGTCTACCGCCTAGGTCTGGCCGACGCCATCGACCGGGGCATTCTGGCCGACTACCGCATCGTCGTCCCGGTCATCAATGATGAAGAACTTCGCGAAGTGCTCCAACGCCGCGGCGCCACACAGCACATCGACGGACTGCGCCTGTCCGCTCTCCAGGTAAGCCTTCTACGTGCCATGGCCACCCACAAAGTGCGCCGCGTCATCAGCTTCCACAGCCGCATTGCCAACGCCCATCAGTTCAGCCGGACCCTGCCGACCACCGTTACCGCAGCCGCGCGCAGTACGGGTATTCGCAAGCTGTGGACCTACCCCCTCCACAGCCGCCAACCTCTGAGCGAGCGCACCAGCCGCCTTACCGAGTTTGAAAACGTTCCCCTTCTCGCCAACCACACGAGAATCCCCGGCGCCGTCGACGGCGCAGTGCTGTCCAACGTCCGAGTGCTAGGAGAAGGCGTCGACGTACCTGACGCCGACGCGGTCCTGTTCGCTGACCCCAAGAGCAGCCCCTCGGACATCATCCAGGCCCTCGGCCGTGCGCTCCGCCAGCCACTCGGATCCGGCAAGGTTGCCCTTCTGATCATCCCCATCTACGTCGGCCGCCGGCAAACCACAGAGAAGGCCCTCGAATCATCCGAGTTCAAGATCTTGTGGGAGGTACTCAACGGCTTGCGTGACCATGACACCAAAGTCTGGCGGCGCCTCGGCAGCACCTCAGAGCGTGTCAGATTCAAGGAGTCGCTTCCTCCGGCACCTGAGCGAGCCGCCGAGATCGCCCCACTCACCGGCCTGCGAGCCCACGAGGTCAACACCCACGTATGGGCAACCGGCTGGACCGCCGCCATCAGATACTACGAGCACCACCAGCACCTCAACGTTCCCAGCGAATACGAAGACTCCTCCGGCTACCCCCTCGGCCTCTGGATCGGTCAACAGCGCTCCCTCTACGCCGACGGTATCCTCGCTCCCGACCGTGCTCTGGCCCTGTCCAGCCTTCGCATCGCCTGGCCCCACCCGCCGGGAAGCTTCGAAGACCGCCTCGCGCAAGCTGCCGTTTTCGCCGACGCCCACGGCACTCTCGCCGTCGCCAAGGCGCCCAGCAGCAGCGACGGCTCTCTGATCCGCTGGCTCAACCGCCAAAGAGCCCTCCACGACAGCGGACGCATGCACACCGCTCGCCTGGACGCCCTGACCGCCGTCGACCCCTGGTGGAACCCACTCTGGGGTATCGACTGGCAGCACGACTACACCCATGTCTGCGTGCAGACCGCCCTACGTGGAAACGCCGGCCTCGCCCCCACACCCAGCTCCGGCGAAGACGCGCGAACGTGGCTCGACCGGCAGATCACCCAACAGCGCGAACTGCACCCACAACAGGTCGCCCTGCTCGTCCAGCTCGTCAACCAGCATCCCGACCCCCACCCCCACGCGCTGCTGCTCAGGCATGCCCCAAGCCCGCGCATGCGAGCCTTTCACCGTGGGCTGCGGGCGGCGCGTCAGTATCTGCAGCGGGAAGGCCACCTCCAGGTCCCGTCGACCCACCGCGAAGACCTTCACGGAGACCCTGTCCGTCTCGGGCGTTGGATCTCTCAATGCCGTGAACAGACCGCGCTGTTGACCGGAGCGCAGATCTCAGCCCTGGCCGCTCTGGGGATCGACACCGATCCCCTCTTCCGGGAACTGCCCCCCAGCTCCACTTCGAGCGACGCGAATGAACCATGGTGGACCAGTGCAGAGTCATGGGAGGAACCGATGGAGACCGGCTGACGTGCACACCGATCAGGCTGGGGTTCGCGCCAGATCAACGGTTACGCAGCCTCTTCCTCTTACGCTCGGATGTACGTGACATCGGGACTGGCCGCCACACGTGGCTGTGGGGCTCTTCCCAGGCTGCTAGCCAACTGCCCGCCCCTTCTCGCCAGCCGGCTCGGTCCCCTCGATACACCTTGCGCCGTCCGCCTGGTTACTGCTCGGTAGGCCCGGCCAGCACCACCCGCATATCGACCACCCCGATGGTCGGCCTGCGGAAGACGGCCAAGCCCTCACCTTCATCGCTCCGTTCGCGCTCACGCAGCCGCCGCTCCGATTCCCTGTCGTCGCTGTGCAGCAGGGCAAAGACAAGATTGGTTGCGATCTTGAGGTCGTGCTGTGACCGACACAATTCCAGCTGGGCCGCCTCTATCAGGTCTGGGTTCGTGCGCTTCCAACTGCTTAATCGTGCCAGCCGCTGCTCTGCATGGGTCACCCGCCGGCGCCCACCCCTCTCCATCCGCTCAGCCTCATATAGCGAGTGGGCCCTGGCGTTTCTTGCTGCGGTTCGCCGCTATCCCTCCAAGGGAGTTCCCAACCTTCCTTGTCCGCGTCTCAGCGTCCTGCCGGTGGCGGTATCGAGCTGCTCGCCACGGCCAGGGAGTTCTTTCCAGGTCAATGGCTGCAGTGCTCCAGGAAACGGTGCTCCCGGGAAGGCGCTGATGGAGGGCGTGGCGCTTACGAGCGGCGCCGGCGCCCACTGACCCGGACTCGTTCGGTAGGCATCAGGAGGCAGAGCAGAGCCTCCTGGCCCGCAAAGCGAGTTCAACTATGCGTCGCACGTCTGATCTAAATGTCGGGATTATGTTCCATTCAGATGGATTGTCAGACCTCTCGTCTACCGTCGTTGCAGTCGTCGCGTCCGGACTGCCGGACGGGGCTGTCTGCCCTGCCCGAAGGGGGTGCGAACAGCTGCGAACGGCACCCGTAGCAGGACGTGTTCAGGGAGAAGGGCAACTCAGGTGGCCGAAGACTGGTGGAGCGTTCTGGAGACCGGCCTTTTCGATGTCTTCACCGACGACAAACAGGCTGGGAAACAACGCCTGACCGGCGCTGTTCTAGCGGCTCTGCTGGTGGCGAGCAGCCGCGGCCCGATGTGGACGCTGTCCGACATCAGGAAGCTGCTGGCCGAGGTGGACTACGAGAACGCGGTCAGCAATGAAGACCTTGTCGAAGTACTTGAGGTCCTCAAGACCCATGGGTACGTCACGCCGAGCGTTGACCACAGCGCAGCCGTGGAATGCCTCAGCGACGGACGCCGGCGCCGTGAAGCGTGGGCGCTCACACGACAGGGCCGGGTAGTTGTGGCTGGCATCCGGGACATCGCCCGCCGGCTGAACCGATCCTTGCGGCTTCCACCACGTCTGCTCGACGCCGTCGAGCAGACCCTGCAGGCCCTGCTGCAGCAGTACCACGAGGACGCTGAAATGTTGGACCCGACCCTGGACCAGATCCGCGCACACCTGGAACAACTACAGGAAGCAGGCGGGGACTTCTACAGTGCAGTCGGTTCCCTCGCACAGGGAGACGTCACCGATGACACTGTGTTCATCACCAGCCGCCGGCATATTCTCCTGGCCCTGCAGCATTTCGCACGCCGCACCGAACAGTCCCTCACCCAGGTCCGGGCGGCCTTCGACGCACTGGACGAGGTCGGCACCAAGAACGTCGTCCATCGCGCGATTGCCGGCGCCGGCATCCTCGACCCGGCCGAGCGACAAGCATGGACGGCCGACCGAGAGCGGGACCTAGCCGACCTCGAGGCATGGTTCGTACCCCACGGCTCGGTCGAGCGCTTGGTCAACGCCGCAGCGGACGCCATCCACGCCCTGCTGGGAGCCATCGACCGACGCTTCTACGCGAGTGCTCGGGGCAGCGACGTTGGCGAGGACTTCCGCCAGATCGCCCGGATGCTCCACGCACAGCCAACCGAGGCCGGCACGCAGAAGGTCTTCGCCGCAGCCTTCGGGATTTGGCCCGCTCGCCATCCCGTGGAAACCGTCGAAGAGTCTCTCGCCCCACATCACACCGCCGACAGCGCAGGCAGGCACACCATCAAGCTGGTCCTGCGGCCCCATGACCGAGGTGCGCGCTCCACTGGCGCACCCCGCAAAGTCGCCGATCTCACCGAGCAGCGGCGCGCGGCAGAAGCCGCCAACGAAGCCGAAATCGCGCGCACGGAAACGATCGCCAGAGCACTGGCCACGCCCGGCGTGGTCCCGCTGACCCACTTCACCGGGCTGAGCAATGCGCACGCCGAAGTCCTCGTGGACCTGCTTGAGGAAGCTCTCAACAGCTTCGACGACACGGCAGGCAAGGGGACAGCTGCGACGGTGGGAGCAGAGCTCACGCTGTGGATCGGCTCACCAGGACACGCGGTGAGCGTCGTGCTGGAAGAAGGAGAGCTCATCGCCCCCGACTTCCGCATCCGCATCCGATGCACCCCGCCGCGAGACGCAGAGGAAGCGGCATGACCACCACACACACCGCCCTAACCGGCAACCAACCACCGCTCAGCCCCGAAGTAGAGCCGGTCGTGGCAGCACTGCTGAACCACCAGATCCTGGCAGAGGAGGCCGACCCTGAACAGTTCCGCCTGGTCTGCCACCACCGGCACGAGATCACCCGCTGGTTCAGCGAGTACCCCGGCTGGCGGTTCCACGTCGAACGCCAGGCAGGCATCGGCCGCCTCTACAAACGCGACTCCGACCCCCCGGCCGGCCGCGTCCCTCTCCTGCACCGCGGAAAGCCCTCCGCCCGCACACCCGTCTCACCTCTCGTTCAGGTCCTGACCGCTTTGATCTGCGAGCAGATGTGGCGTGTCGCCCAGACCACCTTCAACCACCTCCAGCGCGCCGTCATCCAGGCATGCGGCACCGAAGCCCCAACCGGCCGGCTACCCCGATTCCAGCCGGTCGCGACCACAGGACAGAAGCAAGCCACTGCCGCAGCACACCGCATGGCATTCATCGACGCGCTGCGCCTTCTGGAGTCCTGGCACTTCCTCACCTTCGACCAGCCCTTGAACGCCCTTGAACAGGACACCGACGCAGACCTCGCCATCACCGCACGTCGTGAACGTCTCGCCCTGCTGATCGCTTGCCCAGCACCTTCGCTCCTCCCGATCGACCTAGACGACCCCGACAGCCACGTCGCCACCCTGTGCCCAGACCAGGCACCCCCGCACCCAGACGCACTCCCCGTCGACACGGCACGCCACCACCGCCACACGGCACTGCGCGCCGTGCTGGACAATCCCGGCTTCGCGCCCGACCCTGCCACCGGGCCAGGCGCCTATCTCTCCTCCTGGAGCGGCCGCGAGCAGGCTCTGAATGTTGCCGCGGCCGCCGGTCTCGCCTGCACGGTCCGCCAGGACTGGTGGATCATCGCCGACCCGGCCGGCCGCACCACAGACCTGGCCTTCCCCCGTAGCCGCACCGTCGAGCAGCAAGCGGCTCTGCTCCTGCTCCAGGCCCTGACATGCCGGGACGACCCCATGGCTTGGTTCGGCCTCCACTGGGCCACTGACGTACTGGCCGAGCACCTCAGACAGCGGCCGTGGTGGGCCCGCAACTACCAAGGCACAGGCAAGACCAGAAACTTTGCCACCACCGCGGTACACCACCTGCTCTCCATCGGCGCCTGCACCGCCGACCCGCCGCCCGGCATCGGCTGGCAGCCCACACCCGCCATCCACCTCTGGCAACTCAGCATCACTGACGCTCCCCGCCCGAACCCGGCCACCGAAGCCCTTGAGGAACACAGCCGAGATGAGTGACACCCCCCGCCACCGCCACCTCGCCGACGCGGCGGGACCCTTCACCGACGTACCGACCCTCGACCCGCATCCCACCGCCCGCGGGCGGTGGCAGCCCACCCGGGCCGGAGCGGTCAATTCATGGCTCTGGACCAACGAGCAGTTCGCCTACGCCAACGGCAGCCTCGCCTTGGTCGGCATGAACGGCTCCGGGAAATCCCTAACCAGCGCCGTGCTGTTCCCGACCTTCATCGACGGCAACGTCACCGCCAAGAACCTCTCTGCGGCAGCAGAGGCCGCAGGAACACTGACCGCCATCCACACTCTCGGCAGGCCAGGACCACCCAAGAGCGGCACCTGGTGGCAGGAGTACGGACGAACCGACCCCGACGGCCAGCACACCGGCACACGATGGCTCACAGCCGGCCTGTGGCTGCACAGCGGGGGAGGCCAGCGCAACTCCCTGGACCGGGCCTGGTTCCTCGTCCCCGCCCGAGTCCACGCTCAGCTCATCCTCGAACGGGACGGCATGCCCGTCACCATCACCGACCTCGCCGCCCAGCTGGCGGCATTCGACGGCCTGCTGTTCACTTCATCGCCCCGCCTGGAACAACAATGCCGGGACCACCCCTCCGTGCTGCGCAAGGAAGAGGACTATCCGGAGACAGTTCGAGAGCTGATGTACCAGCCGCTGGACGGCACACAGACCGACGCCCTCGCCACAGTGCTGCGCGCCCTGCGCAGCGTTCAGGCGGGAGACAAGATCAGTCCTCGGATCATGGAGGAGACCCTCACCTCCGCGCTGCCCGCCCTCGAGACCCGCCGCGTCCAAAGCCTTGCCGAAGCTCTGAGTAAGGCCGAACAGCTGCAGGGCCATCTGAAAGCCGCACACACCGAGCGGGGCATCCTGTCCGACATCCGAGGGAGCTACCGCCGCTACCTCGCCGCTGCCGCCACCACGACGGCCACCGCATACGAGACCGTTCACACCTTGCACGCCGACACCGTCACCGCCCGCGCCCAGGCGCTGCGCGCAGAGACTGACGCGAAACAGCGGCAAGACGAGGCTACCGCAGCCCTTCAGGAGGACGAGGAGCGAGCAGAACTCCTACGTGACACGGTCCGCAGCCTTGAGAATCGAATCGCCGAGCATCCCGGAACGAACCTGGCAGACCTCAGCCACCAGGCCCAGGAGTGTGAAGACCGGGCTACCGACAGCCTGCAGTACGCCGAACAAGCAGGGGCCAACTGCCAAGAGCGCCTGGCACAAAGCGCGGCCGACCAGCAGACGGCCGACCGAGCCCTGGCGGCCTGGGCCAAGACGACACATGACCTAGGCGCACTCGCTCGGGACCTGGGTGCAGCAGCGTTTCACGAGCCGCTGGCCAGGGCCCTCGGCGGCACCCGGCAGCACCCGGATTCTGCCGACAACGGAACCGCCGTAGCCGCCCGCGAGCAAGCAGCCGCCTGGGGCCAGGCACAGTCCCAGGCAGCTGAACGTGTCCAGGCAGCGCTGGACCACTTCACGCATGAGCAGGACAAGCACAGCACCGCTCAAGAAACCTACGAGAACAAGCGGCAGCACGCCGAAGCAGCAGACGCACGCGCACAGGATGCGACCGACGCACTTGAACAAGCCGAAGAGGTCACCCGCGCCGCTCTATCGCACTACAGCACCCACCTCAAGCGACTTCCGGCGCTCCCAGACGACCTGTACAATGTGACCCCGCTCGACCCAGCCGCCATCTGTACCTGGGTCAGTGACCAGGCCGCCGACGCACTCACGAAGCTCGGCGTCAGGGCCTGCCAGGAACGAGCAGATGCCCGATCCCAGGCCGCAGATGAAGCATCCGAGCGTGCCGCGGCAGCAAGCGAGCTCGCCGCCAACGCAGCCCAGCAAGCCATGTCCATCGCAGACGGCCTGAGCGACAAAGCCGACGCGTTGACTGATACGCCCAGCTCCCTGCGCGACCTCGTACACGCCGCCCGCCAGGCTGCCCGCATCGCATCTCCCCGCCCCAACTCGACGACACATACGCAGCCCGGCGAGCAAGAGGAGCATCTCCTCGACACCCTTGTGGAGACTGCTCACAGCGACCTCAGTCGCCGTCGGCTTTTGATCCAGCAAGCCGCCCGCGACCTCACCGACGCCGCACGCGCCCAGGACCGGGCGTCCACCACACGCACCCAGGCCCAGCTGGCACAAGCCCTTGCAGACACTGCAGAAGCGACAGCCCACGACGCACGAAGCAGCGCGGACCAGGAAGCACACACCTGGGCACGCCATGTTCACGAATGGGCCCACAACCTGAAGGTTCTCGACCCAGCCAGCCTGCGCCTCCCGGACCTCGCGGGCGTTCCCCTTGACCTCAACGCGGCGCACCATCTCGCCCAGGACGCCGCGACAGCTCACCGCAGCGCCGTGGAGGTCCTCTCCGGCCGCCTCGCCGAAGCAGAACTGCGCCTCAACGCAGACCGCGCATCCCTGGAAAACCTTGACGAGAAGATCCGCCACGCCCAGCAGGGCAGCACACCTCCCACCCCACCGGACTGGAGGGACTCCCGACACGGCCGGGCCGGGACGCCCCTATGGGAGGCCGTCGAATTCGCCCAGCACCTCCAGCCCGACGAAGCCAGCCAACTCGAAGGAGCACTGCTCGCAGCCGGCCTCCTGGACGCCTGGATCTCGCCCACGGGCGAACTGGCAGCCGGTGACACCACGCTCGCCCTCACCCCCGAGCACCAAGGACCGTCCCTGGCCGACGTCCTCGTGCCCGACTCCCACACCCCGGTAGACCCGGCACTGGTCCGCCGGCTCCTGGCCGGGATCCGCCTCCTGCAGCCCGGCGAACGACCTCTACCCGGGCAGGCAGCTGTCTGTGTGGACGGCACCGCATACATCGGCCCCTTGACCGCCACGTCCCCCGCCACCTGGGACGCCTGTCACATCGGTGCCGCAGCCCGCGAACGCGCTCGTCAGCAACTCCTCACAGACCTGAACGAGAAGCGCCACCACGCGGCGACGGTACTCTCCGCTTCCCGCACGCTTGTTGACACCCTCAAGCACGACCTGATCAACGCCGACCGCGAACAGGCCAGCCCCGACCCGACACCATGGCGCAGCGCTGAAGAAGCCGCTTCCAACTCCGTCTTCGAAGCCAATGCCAAGAACTCCGCCGCCATCGACGCGGCACGAACCGCCGCCGCCGCGGAGGAGGACCGGCAATCCACGTCCCGCACCGCACAGCAGACTTGCGCCAAAGCAAGCCTCACCATGAGCCAGCAGGCCGCGGAAGCCGCCCTGACACTGTGCACCGAGCTGACCGGACAGATCACCACCACGACAGTCGCCACAAAGTCCGCGATCACAACCACCCGCACACTGCACGCAGCCAACGAGCACGCAGCCAAGGCCCAGGCCGAGGCCGTCCAAGCACACCACGCGCTCAACCAGGCACGTCAGGCCGCACACGAAACGGAAGAAGATCAGAGAAACCTCCCGAACGAACTCAACCTCGTACGCCCAGCCCAGGAAGCGGCTGATCGAGCGCACCGGCGTGCACAAGAGACAGCGAAGGAAGCCACCTCAGCCGAGGAAGCACTCGGCCGGCAGACACACCTGCTCAGTGGATCAGCATCCCGCCTGCACGCCCAGGCACACAACGCCTTCGCCCAGCTCCCGGTAGAACCAGAAGCCCTGGGGCGCTACCGCAGCCGCCTACAAACGCTCGTCGCTTCCCTCAGCGGTTGGGGCGATGCCGCCCTGCGCGCGCAGTTCACAGCCCAGACCGCCGCAGACAGCCTCCGCCACGCAGCCGCCGCCCAAGCGCAGGCGGACCGCCTTCGCCGGCGCGCCAACGACGATCAACGCGCCGCCGACCGCGCGCGCCACCGCCATGACGAGGAGGTACGCCAGCATCAGCGCCCATACCAGCAGCTCTCCGTCGAACTCGAACAACGCCTCAAAGAACAGAGCGACCTTCACACCCACCTTGCCGCGCGCCGCAATGCTGATCACCAGGCCCGCCTTGACCACTCGCGCAAGGGTGATGAGTCTCAGTCCTGCGCTACGCGTCTCGCGGCCGCGACACAGGACCGAGCAGCGGCCCTAACTCAACTGCAAGCCTTGTTTGACCACGGCCTGATCGCTGAACTCCCAGACAATGAAAGCCTCCACCGACCCGAACAACCCGGAGAGGCACTCGACATCGCCCGGGCCGTCCTAGAGCAACGAGGCCTTGGCAACGCGCCGACCCGCGCACAGGCAAGCACAGCCGAGAGCGAAGCCAGAACACAACTCGACCGCCGCATCCGCTACAACCTCAACCGACTCCTGGAAATCAACCGGCACGTCGTCTCCGAGGACATCCCCGGCACCACCTGGCGGCGCATCACCGTCACCCACCTCGGCCACGCAAGCGAAACCGGCACCGCTCAACCCCACATCCAGCCGCTCAGCGCCATTCTGGACAGCCTCACACACACCATCACCAAGCTGGAAAACGACTTCAGCGAACAAGTGCAGAACGAAGTCAAGGGCGTCGTCTTCTCCGAGCTCCGCAGAGACATCAACACCCGCATCCACACGGCCCAAGGCATCGTCGACGACATCACCAGAACCCTCGACGGCGTCCGGACAGGCGTAGCCAACGTCGGAATCCGTCTCCAGTGGCTGCCCAAGAAAGACCCTGTCGCTGCCAAAGCACTCCAACTCATCCAGGCAGCCGACCTCACCGGCAACTTCGATCGCATGTACGACTTCTTCATCGAGCAGCTGAAGAACGAAGAAGCAAACTACCCCACATGGGCCAAACGAGTAGAACATGTCTTCAACTACCGCAACTGGTTCACATGGGAGATCGCACTCACCCACAACGACTTCCGGGACGACCCCAGCAGCGACACGGAGGTCTTCCGCACGCTGACCACCCGCAACAACCCCCTCGCCAGCCTCTCCGGAGGGGAGAAGAGACTGGTCACCATGCTGCCGCTGCTCGCAGCGGCACACGCCTTCTACGCCACCGAGGATTACGAGGGACCTCACATGGTCTTCATCGACGAACTCGATGCCGCCCTCGACTCAAACAACCTCCGCAAGCTCCTCGAACTGCTGCGGACCTGGGACCTCGACGCCGTTGTCACCCTGCCTTCCATGCGCCCGCTCCTGGTCGCCGAGACCCAGTCCATCGGCATCCACCGCATCCACAAGACCCGCACCGCCCGCTACACCATCCCGAGCATCTGGACCGGCGCAGGCACGCCCCACACCACTCGCATCTGCGCAAGCGTTCCCACGCCGCGGACGCACGACCAGTCTGAGACCGAAGGGAGCGTCTGATGCCTTCAGATCTCCTCGACCCCGACATCCGCCCTTTGTGGCAGTCCCTGGCAAACCGCCTAGGCCAAGGAGACGCCCCCGAGACAATCAAGACTGTCACCGTCCCGCTCGCCCGACCAGCCCGCGCACGCGTTGCTGGCTGGCTCGCCCACACCACGAGCCGAGGACGCCTCCGGTCTCTTCGGACCGGTGCCAACGGCACGACGATTCCCGTACCCCAACTCCTGGCCGCCCTCGGATACACACACCACGACCTGCGCAACCTCGTTGAGGCTGCAGGGCTCCACATCCCAGACACTGCCGACACGCGAACAGCAGCCCGCCGCCTGCGAAGAGAAATCGACGCACACGCCGTACGCTCCCTGCCCGATACCCCGCTCCTCCAAGAACGCCTGCGCTGTTACGGCATCAGCGAAGACAGCATTGTGGAACGACGCTTCCTCATCGACGCCCTGGCGCGCGCTCGCGCACTCCTGCCCCTGCCCAGGCCGCTCTCGCTGGCCCGGCTCGCCTATCACTGCGCCCGCGACTCCCACTACTTCGACCTCAACGACAACGGCCGCGGCTCGCTACTCGTTCTCCTTGCCCGGGACCTCCTGAACGCAGGACACCCCGACACTCCAGCGGGTGAACGCGGACTCCTGGCCCGCCTCGGCATCTTCGCCGACCGCCTGTCCCAGACCGTTCTCCTGCTGAACATCCAGGCCATCGGCGACGGCCCCAGCGATCGAGCACTGAACCTTGCCTACGAGGACCGGCGCACTGTCCACCTCACACTGCACGACCTCACTGCACATCCTCCGACTCTTGAGTCCAGCCAGAGGCTGCTCGTGGTCGAGAACGTCTCTCTCATCGACGAAGCGCTGGAACGCGGCTTCACCAAACCGATTGCCTGCACGCGAGGAACCCTCAGCGCCGTCGACCACACCCTGCTCGCCCTCGCCCACGCCGGGGGCCTTTCCATCGACTACGCCGGGGACCACGACCCATGGGGGCACGCCATTGCCGCCACCGTCCACACTCGCTACCGCGCCACGCTTGTCGCCATGGACGATGCCGCACATCGCAGCGCTGTTGAGTCCGAGCCCGACTGGAGCCGACTCCCATGCGCCAGCAGCGAAAACAAAGACCACGAAACCCCTCACGGCCGTGGCGGCGGAGAGGGCAGAGTCTTCCAAGAGAACATCGCCATCATCGACATGCTGCTTGGCCCCAGCCGCACCGACCCCCTGCGATCAGGCAACGCAGCATCATTCGCGCAGAGCCCCACCACACCAGCGTGACTGCGGCCGACGTCCCGAGCCAACGAACGAAGCCGACGCTTCGCCAATGACGCCGTGCCGCTTATCCGCAGAGGCGGCGGCAGCGCGTCGACCCTGGCACACCCAATCAGACGGACGAGTGCGGCCGCAGGATGTGGCCTCCAGCACGCGGACCGCATTGGTGCAGCCGAGTTGAGGCCCGTGGGGCTGTAGGAGCATCTCCACGGGCCACGTGCGCTGCATCGCCAGGTAGGCCGGCCAATGTCTCATCGGCCGGCCTACCTCTGCGACCGGCAGGTTTCGTCCTCAGCGACATCGGGTGTGCTTTCAAGGCTCTCCAGACGCACTCGTCAGCGAACTACCGTTGTGCATAGGTGAGTTAAGAAGTCGGATAGGTGGGGCGGCTACCCGTCGTGATCTGCGATGCCATGACTGATCAGTCATGTGCATCTACCGGTCCGGGCGGTTGCGGTGGCCGAGTAGCCGACAAGCAGACATCCGAAGTCGTCGGGTGCGGCACGCAGTGCCTCTTCATCCCTTTAATGTGCAGGTGGGGGAACGTGGTGCTGTGCGATGCGAGGCACTCAGTGCCGGATGAGATCTTCGTCACTTCGAATTCCAACACGCCGTCATGCGCGTGCAATTGCATGAGTTGCTGAATTCATCGGAGAGTGTTTAGCGCTCATGCAATGTTGATCGATTTTGTTCGCTTTCGAAGCCTTCCGGGATCGCTACCGCAGGGACTCCCGCTAATTTGTCTGCCCCGGCGGCCAGATCTCTGCGGATTCCGTGGATCAATGGCAAGGCGAGGGCTTCGGGGGAGTAGCGTTTCGTGATGCGAGTGGGGCCCCGGACGGGCTAGGAACCAACACAGGGCCCCCTCGTACTACTTGACCAAGCCGATCGACACCTCACGAAGGAAGTGCCAGACATGTGGCTCGACCGTATTCCCGCCGCAATCCGTCTCCAGGCCGCGGCAGGTCCCGACGCTAACATTCCTCACCTTGCAGTGGGTGAAACCCGAACCTTCCGTGCCTGGGATGTCACCATCCAGGTCGGCGCCTTCATCGCCATCGTCATCGTTCCGCTGATCATGATCACCGGAGCCTGGCAGGCCCCGGCCGCGGTCGGACTCTGCGGCATGGTCTTCATGGCCGTACGCCGCTCCCACTTCCGCTACCAGCGGATTCGCCTCAGCTGACCATGCCCTGGTCCGGTTCCCGCTCCCACACGGGCCGGAACCGGACCAGCGTCCGGCCAGTCCGCTCATCACGTTTCGAAAGGCCCGATTCCTCCCTGTCGAGGGGTGGTCAGGTCGGCGGCAGCGGAGAGAAAACGAATCGATCAGGCATAGCGGGAGAGCAAGTGGCAAGCAAAGAAGCCCCCCACGAGGCTCTGTGCAGGCAGTGCGGCGTGGAACTTGAACAGAAGAGCGGCCGAGGCCGCAGGAAGACGTACTGCGGACGGCTCTGCCGCAGCAGGGCACAGCGCCACCGCACCGGACGAGCCCCCCAGCAGGCGGACACGACACCCCGCGGGTCACGACCCATCGCCCGCTCCGTTGCCGAGGAGCTCGTGAACATGGCGCTAGACCTGCTGGACGCGGAGTACGAAGGAATCCCCCTGCAGGAACTGATGACCAAGGCATCGGCGATCGCCAGAGAGACCGAGCACTACACGAGCGCGGCCGTCCACGACGCTCGCCTGGCCGGCGCCAGCTGGCAGGAGGTCGCACGCGCCGCCGTCGTCGGGGAGACCACCGCACGCTCCCGCTGGAACGAAGCTCAAGTCATGCGGCGCATGGCAGCCCGTTCCCGAGAACGCAACACCATGCGACGGCAGGCGCAGCCGGTGCTGACCCCATCCAGGGGCACGGAAGGAGAGCCCCTGGCCGTCAGCCGCGCCTCCCGCCAGCTAGCCGGCGCGCTGTCCTACCTCTACAAGGAGAGCGGACTCAGCATCCGTGAGGTCGCCGACAACATCGAACGATCTCCCTCCTATGTCTCCAGGATCCTGTCGGTGGCGCGGACCCCGTCCTGGCAGGTCGTCTGCAAGCTGGCCGAACTGTTCGGCGGTGACCCGGAGGCTCTGCGGGTGTTGTGGGAGAACACCCAGGGCCTCGCTGCTCAGCCGCAGGACCTGGTGGAGACGACCGTCCGCCTCAACGGCGCGCTGCGCGGCCTGCACCTGTCGGCAGGCTGTCCCCCCGTAAAGGACATCTGCGATGAAACCCGTGGAGACCTCGACGCCGAGGACATCGCCGACATCCTCAATGGAGGACAGATCCCGACATGGGAGAAGACCGGCATCTTCATCTCCGCCGTCGGCGGCTGCCCCGCAGACTTCAGACCTCTGTGGGAGGCGGTATACAACGCCTTCCTCACCGCCTGCGACCCCGAACCGCCCTCCCAACATCACGGCCTCATCGACCCTGAAGAGGAAACGCGATGACCAGCTCACACCACAGCGCACCGCCCGCCCCCATCGCGGTCCCCGCGGCGGGGGTCCCCATCCGCGACACCCCGCTCACCGTCACCCTCCCCGCCGACTACACCGCCTTCTGCGTACGCAACCAGCAGGCATACATCACCTACGCCCGAGCCCGTTCGCAGGATGCACAGCTGGCCCGCCGCATCGTGGAGTCGGTGCTCAGCGCGCTGGTCGTCATCTGGCCCACCGTGATCGCCAGCGACCGACCGGCCTCAGTGGCATGGCGAATGCTCAGCACCCAGGTCGCCGCCGCCACCCGCCAGGCACGACGCCAGCGCAAAGACCGGGTCCGCGACACCATGCACTCGACGCTTCCCGCCGAACAGGCCGACGTCCTGCTGCTGCGCTACCGGCTCAACCTGAGCTGGGCACAGACCGCCGAACTGATGGGCCTGGAGGAATCAGAGGTGGCATTCCAACTCGCCAGGGGCATCAGCCGGCTCACCGACGCCGACACTGAGAGCGGCAGCACCTCCGTGTTCACGTAAGCCCCGGCGCACTGCCGGCGCACGCCATATGCCAAAGACACATGGATATCGTCAATCCGCCCCCATCGGAGACGGATTGATCCGCTTACCTGCTGCGCACCGTGTACCGGACATGGGATGCTTTCCCATCACGGGTCGGCGAACGGGATACGCGGGTGAAGCACTTAATGGGCCTGGGGCAGAGACCGTTGTCGAAGACCGTCGAAATGCCTCCGGCCCGCACATCTCGCGGGACAGACGCCTTCGTGGCCAGCACGGCACGCATGTACGACTTCTTCCTGGACGGGAAGGATCACTACCCGGCCGACCAGAGAGCCTGCCACCGGCTCATGGACATCGCGCCCCAGATTCAGACACTGGCCCGCGCACAGCGACGGTTCCAGCTGAGGGCCGTACGGGAAATGGCCCGAAACCACCAGGTGACACAGTTCATCGACTTCGGATGCGGCATGCCCACCTGGGAGAACACCCACGAAGTCGCACGGCGCTCCCATGCTGCGAGCACCGTCCTCTACGTGGACCACGACCCGACGGTCGTAGCGCACGGGCAGGCACTGCTGGAAGAAGAGGGAACGAGCGCGGTCGTCCACGGCGACCTACGCGAGTCCCGAGACGTCCTGACCCACCCAGACACCACCGACCTCATCGACTTCACGAAGCCCGTGGCCCTCCTGCTCGTCTCCGTGCTGCACTGCCTGCCCGATAGGGACGAACCCCACTTCCTGGTCAACGACCTGATGAGGCAGCTACCAGCCGGTAGCTACCTCATCGCCAGTCATCTCGTCAGCGAAGACGCCCTGCTGCGCGAAAGCGTTACCCGTCTCATGCGCGACTCCACCGGAGGCCACTGGGGCCGGGTCCGCACTTCAGGAGAAGCCGCAGCCTTTTTCGAAGACATGGACATCATCGGCCCGCCACCGGGCCCCGTCACCGCCTGGCAGTCCGAGTCCGAACTCGACCGGGTCGTCCCCGGCCCACTCCTCGAGTTCGGGGCTGTAGCCCGCAAACGCAGCTAGACCCGCCCAGGCGACCTGGCCGGGGGACGCGGGCTGCGGCACCTTGCGGCGCGGTCGGGTCACCCCACCGCGACCAAGAACGAGGGTGATCCTGGAACAGGGCCCACGGAATCGGGCTCTCAACCAGTGCCCGGCCAGGTCCTACTCGAGCTCCCGCGCGATCCGCCGCAGCTCCTTGCGCGTCTGCGCCGGGCTGAGCGCCATCACCGCCAGGTCGTCGAGCATGAGCCGATACCGGCCCGTCTCCTCCGGCTTGTCGAGGTAGTTGGCTCCCGTGGGATGCTCCAAATAGACGACATCGGGAAGGCCGTACTCCTCGAACCGCAGCAGCGTCACAGGGGAGCCGATCGCCACACAGCCCGGCGGCAGGACCTGAATCTTGATGTTCGGCCGGCGCGACATCGTGATCAGGTGCTGGATCTGGCCCCGCATCACTTCCCGGCCGCCCACGGGGCGCTGCAGCACGGGCCAGTCGAGCACCGCCCACAGGTGAGGGGCATCGGGCCGCTCCAGGAGGTCCTGCCGGCGCAACCGCAGCTCCACCTTCGCCCGGATTTCCTCAGCCGTGGCCGGGAAACCACCCTGAGCTACGGCGTACGCATACTCCGCGGTCTGCAGAAGCCCGGGAACCAGCTGCACCTCGAAGGTGCGGATGACCTTCGAACCCTCCTGGAGCCCGACGAACTTGTCGAACCACTTCGGGATGATCGCCGAGCCGTACCGCTCCCACCAGCCCGCCTCCTTCGACCGCCGGGCCAGCTCGCAGACCGTCTCCAGCTCATGCTGCGCGCCGTACATCCGCAGCATGACCTCGATGTCGCCCTCGCGGAGTGGGGACTCGCCCCGCTCAAGACGGCTGATCTTCGCTTCGGAGCAGTCGAGGACCTCGCTCGCGTCCTTGGCTGAAATCTCTGCCGCTTCACGAAGCGCCCTCAGCCGATAGCCGAGGATCATCGTCAATACGGTCGGGGTGAAGCCGGGAAGCGTGAGGTAGCGCTCAAGCGGCGGATGGCCAAGAGGATCTGGAACGGCGGACACTGGGTCTCCTGCGCGGTGACGAGTGCAAGAATTATCCCACGCAGGAGCCAGCGCAACATCCGAACGCCCCTATTTTCCCAGGGCTGTTATGCAATCAGGGAGTCGAACTCCCCTTCCCGTGCTCCATCGAGGAAGGCAACGATCTCCGCGCGCGTGTAGACCAGGGCCGGCCCCTGAGGGAAGCGCGAGTTGCGCATCGCGATCCCACCGTTCCCAAGCGCCGCCAACTCTACGCAGTTACCCGTCGGTCCACTGTGCCGACTCTTCACCCACGTCACACCTTCGAGTGAATCGGCCGGAATTCCATTGCTGTAGCTCGCCATGACGCTATGCCCCTTCGGTGTTGGTGCGGTCCCACTGCAATGCCTGGCGGTCATCACGGTGGGCGGCAGATCTGACATCCCTCTTTCGTGCATGCAATTACCGATGCAATTGCACGGGCGGTGGAGTGGGCTGGATACTAGCCGCACCAGGCAGCCGCCGACTCTGAACAAACGTGCACCGACTGGGGAGATGGGCAGTGCGTACACCAGCCGCGATTACGCAGTGCGACGGGAGCGATGGCCGAATGGCGCGGGACCTGGCCGGAATGATCCCACTCGAAATTGGTAATCTGGCCGTGTCGGGCGCCCCGGACTGGGGACTTGCGCTGGGGCTCAGCACCGCGGGCTTCGCTGCCCGTAGCTTCACCGACTCCGATCGGACCTGCTGTCGCATCCGAGGCTTCATCGAGGCCGTACTGGGTGAATGGGGCATTGGACCCGGCCCTAGCCGTGACGCCACGCTGACCGTTGCGTGGGAGCTCGTGGGCAACGCGATCCGGCACGCACTTCGTGAAGGCCACCAGGGCAGCGGAGCCTGGCTCGGCCTGGTCCGCAAGGACAGCGCCATTCTGGTCGCCATCTCGGACCCGAACCCCCAGCCTCCCCGTCCGGTCCGCCCCGACATCATGGACGAGAGCGGACGAGGACTCGTGCTCGTTTCCGTGCTGAGCACGGCTTGGGGGTGGACCTTCTCCCCAACGGGAGGCAAGACAGTATGGGCCCGGGTCCCGACCTTGCAGAAGACCATCTGACGTCATTGCAGGCCCAGTTGATGGTCCGCGGGAAGAACGCGGCAGATGCGGATCGGGACCCGGTCGCATCCCTGCGCCGGAAGCCTCCCGGCCGAGCGCGCACGTGACCGATCTCAGCCCATCGCGCCGTGGACCCGATGGGTCGACGGGCTGACCGGGTTTGGGTGGGCTCCACCGCCACTTCGAAGGCATCCGTGCCGGCCGTCCCGCCACTGCAGCTCTCCAGAAGCCGAGTCAAACGACCAGGCAGCCAACGCACCGATGGCGACCAGACTCTCCACTTCCGCCCTGAAGCGCGCTTCGGAAAGGGCGCAGATGCGGGCCAGGTCGGCAAGATCGGCAGTGCCGCAGGCACTTCCGGGGGAGCGGTGAGCAGCCAACGTGACAGCAATCAGTCGCACCGTGGCTGGCTGCGCGCGCATGGCAGGGCAGTGTGCCCAACACAGGGCCAGGCCGGCTGCCCGCGAACGGAGGGCACGCCCCGGGGCCTGGGTGAGGACCGTCGCATCCAGCAGTTGCGCCTGGCGGTCGCCCGAAGGCTCCTGCGTGTGATGTAGCCAGTAGGCCTGCTCTAGTTGCTGCCACGCTCCGGTCTCCCGGCCGGCCAGGAGCATGCCGCGCAGGAGACCGTTGGGCATACGCAAGCGTCCGTGCCGGTCCGCGCGCAGTGCGCACTGCAGGGCGAGCAGGCGGGCCTGAGGGTCGGTGGACGGGGGGAGGGCGGCCGCGAGGTACGAGAGCATGTCGCGGATTCGCTCATGAGGGCTGAGGCCCGGAGGCGCGGGGGAGCGGCGCCGCCCGCTCCGTGGAGGCGGGGTGCCAGCCGGTGTCTCGGGGACAACGGCGGCATCGTGAGTAACGGCGGCGCAGCTGGTGCAGACGTCAGCCAGCCGCCATAGGCGGCCGCCGCGTTCGCGGGCCAAGGCCAGCACCACCGGGCCACCGCAGCCGCGATGGCGGGGGTGCCAGCGGCAGCCCCGTTCGTGGCACTGGCAGGTCCGCAGATGTCGCGGTAGAGCCTCGAGTCTGGCGTGCCCGGCCAGGTGAGCGAGTGCTGCCGAGCGGGCTGTCGCACTACGCACACGCGCGGCAGCGGGACCGCACTGGGGGCAGGCGAGTTGAGGGCCGTGGGGCTGCGGTCGCAGTTCCACGGTCCACGTGCGCCGCACTGCCAGGTGGGGCGTCCAGAGCCTCATCGGCCGGCCTTCCTTATCGACCGCCAGGCCTGAGCCGTAGACGGGACACCACCGGGGACTCGAGGTGACGGCCGCACCGTAGTGCAGACATCTGCCCTGCGCGAGGTCGGTGTCACCTGCGGAAATAGGGCAGAGGTCTGCACTGACAGGGCAGGGGTCTGCACCGTCCGATGGTGTGGTGACGATCTTGCCGCCCGAACCGAACCTCGAAGCGCTGCGCCAGGAACTCGCGCGCCTGAGGGGTGAGCGCGGCTGGAGCTATGACGAACTGGCCAGCCGGACTGGCTTGTCCAGGCGCACCCTCATCGAAATTGAGCAAGGTCGCACCACTGGCTCCCTGCCCACCTGGCATGCCCTCGGCCATGCCTTCGATGTCCCGCTCGGCGGCCTCTTCGTAGCACTCTGCGACGGCCACGAACCGCCCGGCGGCAAGAGCCCCTAGGCGCCGACTGCTCCTGCCCGCAGACCACCCGAACCGGTGACGCAGCGGGAACGAACAAGCGATGCTCGGATGTATGCCCACCACGGTTGGGCCGGTCGGGCGACAGCAGCGGTGCGGCCCCACAATCGCAGCGTGTCGGCTGGAATCTTCGCGGCCATGCGCTCCACAAACACCCACTTGGGCCACCTCCGGGACGGTAGCTCACCCCGGCACCGCCACCGCGCTCTGCGAATCGCCACGGACAGTCCCAGCTGCCTGCTCCGAACGGCTGAGGGCGGCCTGTGCCCCGACTGTGGCAACCAGGTCCACTGGTACCGAGGCATCGAACACCAGCCCGTCCGCCTCCACCCACACGAACTGCCCACCGCAGCCGTCCCCGAAGTCCACCGCTGGCACATCGGCGCCGGCGTCGCCTATCCGGCGGGCGACGGAAGCCCCTGGTGCCGCATCGCCCACCGCACCCTCTGCCCAGCACACGACACCCCCGAACACCTGACGCAGCCCCTCGTCAGGCTGCGCCAGCGCCTTGCCCTGCAGACCCGGCGCCTTCTCGACGACGGCGCCTTCACACCACCCGGCCAACACGCCCCTGCAGGGTCCCGGCCCATGCCGCCGTGTCGGCCCGCCAGGCCCGTCGTGGACGTCCTCGGTAGCCGCTACCTCGCTAAACAGCCCATCCAGGAGATCCGATGCGTGGCCCGGACCCACAGAGGCACCCGCTGCCTGAACCGTGTCCTCGCATCGCGGAAACCGCACGGCACCTGGAGGCTCACCACCCTCCTACCAGGCCGCCCACCGGTACTGCCCGCAGTCGAGATCGCCGTCTACGACCTCGGGCACCTGGCCCACGCCGAGCAGCAGCGCTGGCGCGCCCAGCGCTGCCCCACCCACGCCCTGATTCCCAAAGCCGCAGACATGGCCCGGGATGACTGGGAGATCTTCGATCCCCTGCTCCACCGTCAGCACGTCGCCACCCGGCTGCCAGTCGGCGCTCAGGGCCGGCCTCGAGGACGAGCGTGAAGGCCACACCGAGGCCGTGCACCACAGCCAACGGGGAAGACCCTGACCTGCGGTGAGAATCCGCACCACCCCCACCCAACCGCCCCTGCCCACGCGATGGAGCGACCACGTGCTCAACCCCACGGACGAACAGGCCCACGCCGCCGACCGCTTCCGCGCCGGCGACCACATCGCTCTCCAAGCAGGGGCGGGCACCGGCAAGACCACCACCCTGGCCCTGCTCGCCACAGGAACCAGACGCTGCGGCCGCTACCTCGCCTTCAACAGAGCCATCGCCCTGGACGCCGCCAGCCGCTTCCCCGCCCACGTCACGTGCAAGACCGCACACTCCCTCGCCTACGCCGCGGTCGGCCACCGCTACCGGTCCCGTCTGGGCAGCGCACGCTGGCCCAGCTGGAAGACCGGACAAGCCCTCGGCATCACCAAACCTGTCCGTGTCGGAGACAACGACCTCTCGGTCAAAGTCCTCTCCCACACCGTTCTGAAGACCCTCACCCGTTTCTGCTACTCAGCAGACCCCGCCATCACCAGCCGGCATATCCCGCACTTGCGCGGCTTGGACAACGCCGACCACCACAAACAACTCGCCGCCGCCGTCCTCCCGTTCGCGTGTAAAGCCTGGAAGGACCTGCAGCGCCCCGAACAGGGCGTCGTCCGCTTCGAACACGATCACTACCTGAAGATGTGGGCCCTGTCCGAGCCGAAGATCGACGCCGACTTTCTCCTCCTGGACGAGGCGCAGGACACCAACCCCGTCCTCGAGCAGGTCTTCACCGCCCAGCGCGGACACGCCCAGCTCGTCATGGTGGGAGACTCCGCCCAGGCCATCTACGGCTGGCGCGGCGCCACCGATGTCATGACCCGCTTCGACGGCACCCCCCTGGCCCTGACGCAGTCCTTCCGCTTCGGCCCCCACCTCGCCCGCGAAGCCAACCGATGGCTCGCCCTCGCCGGCGCACCCATCCGCCTCCAAGGCACAGACACTATCCCCACCCGGCTCGACACCGTCGAGACCCCCGACGCCGTCCTGTGCCGTACCAACATCGGCGCCATGACCCAGGTTCTCACCCACCTCCAGGCCGGCCGGCAGGTCGCCCTCACCGGCGGAGGCGAAGGCCTGCGCAGCCTCGCGCTCGCCGCCCGCGACCTCAAGAACGGCCGTCCCACCAGCCACCCAGAACTCCTCCTGTTCTCCTCCTGGGGCGAACTTCAGGACTACGCCGCCTACGACCCGGCCGGCGCCGACCTCCAGCCCTTCGTCGACCTGATCGACACCCACACCCCCGACGCACTCCTCGCCGCAGTCAGCCAACTCGTCGACGAACAACACGCGCAGGTCACTGTGTCCACGGCCCACAAGGCCAAGGGCCGTGAATGGCCAACGGTCCAGATTGGCAACGACTTCAGGCCACCTAAAGACGCCGAGGAACCCGATGCCCAAGGCCGCCCCGTACCCGGCCCCATCGACGATGCAGAAGCACGCCTGGCCTACGTCGCTGTGACCCGGGCCAGGGGCTGCCTCGACCTCGGCGGCCTGGCGTGGATCCACGACCACCCCGCCGGCAACCCTATGTGACACGCCCTCGGCACTCGTGGATCCAAGACCACGTGCAGCCGCCCTTCACCACCCGAACAGGACGGCCGAGCAGAGATCGAACGAAGTACTGCTGCGCACTTAAAGAGTGTGTCCGGCCGGGTGAGCGGCAGTCCTGGGACTGCGACGCCTCCACCATTCACTCCATGGCATTCGATCCCGGACAGCATCATCGCCAGTCCCCGCGCCGTGCGGGTGACGCGCGGCTCGGTCCCGCGTTGTTCCCGGCATGGACGAGATGCTGGACGTGCTCCTCGACGGGCTTACCGAGCCGCGCCTGAAGCTGATCAGTGAGGATGAGGCCAGGGCCTTGATGGTTCTCCTCGGGCTGCTGGACGATGCCGCACATCCCGAGAAGGTTCGACACGCTGCCGGGGAGATGCGCTTCCGAATCGGGTCCCGGCTGGCCCTGCCCATGTGAGAGCAAACGCGTCTACTTCGTGTCGACCGGGACGGTCTCGTAGGTGACGGTGGCGCCGGGGCAGTCCTCCGCCAGCCCGAGGAGCGCCTCGCGCTCCCGCTCGTCAGAGGCCAGGCCCCAGCGGAGCTTGGTCTCGACCCAGCCCGTCACGTACGTGCAGTGGTAGGTGGCCGTCGGGGGCAGCCACTCCGCCGGGTCCTTGTCGGCCTTGGCCCGGTTGGACTTGGCCGTGACCTGCTGGTGGACACCGTTGACTTCGGCGCGGTCCAAGCCGGGGCGCCGGTGGTGACGGCGCTCAAGCAGCTGCCGCACCTGGTCGGCCGCCGGAAGGTCGCCGCCTCCGAGGTGGACCAGCAGCTGGTGACCGGCTCGTGGCGGCGCCTGGTGTTCGCCAACCCAGACGTCGAACCGGGCTGCGTGGAGAAGGCGGCGTACTCGTTCTGCGTGCTGGAGCACCTGCACCGCGCTCTTCGGCTCCGCGACGTGTTCGCCAGGGACGGGGACCGGTGGGGCGACCCGCGGACCAAGCTGCTGACGGGCGACCGCTGGGAGACGGCCGAGCCGACCGCACTCGGGCTGGAGACGGAGCTGGCCGCGCATCTGGCCGAACTCGCCTCGGCCCTGCACGGCGCCTACCACCAGGTCGTCGCCGTGCTGCCGACCAACAGTGCGGTGATCGTGAAGGACGGCAGGCTGTTGCTGGACCGCCTCGGCCCCGCCCCCGAGCCGCACCTGATGCAGGCCTTCCGCCAGCTGGTCAACGGCATGCTGCCGAAGGCCGACTTCCCCGAGCTGCTGCTGCTGGAGGTCGCCGAGCTGACCGGCATGACGACCGCGTTCACCCACATGTCCGGCGCCGATCCGCACATGGACGACTTCGAGGTCAGCGTCTGCGCGCTGCTGCTCGCGGAGGCCTGCAACGTCGGCCTGACCCCGGTGGCCAAGCCGAACGTATCGGCGCTCACCCGCGCCCGCCTGATCCAGGTTGACCAGGGATGCCTGCGGGCCGAGACCATCAGCGCCGCCAACGGCATGCTCATCGCAGCGCAGGCCAAGGTCGACATCGCCCGGGCCTGGGGAGGCGGGCTGGTCGCCTCCGCGGACGGGGTCCGCTTCACCGTGCCGGTGCAGACGCTGCACGCCGGCTACAGCCCGCTGCACTTCGGGCTGCGCAAGAAGGGCGCCACCTGGTTGAACGTGGTCAACGACCAGGTCATGGGCCTGGGCGGGGTGGTGGTGCCCGGCATGTTACGTGACTCGCTGTTCATCCTGGACGCGCTGCTGGGCCGTGACGGCGGGCCGAAGCCGGAGACCGTGGTCACCGACACCGCGAGCTACAGCGACATCGTGTTCGGCCTGTTCGTAATCTGCGGCTACCAGTTCTCCCCGCGGATCGCTGACATCTCCGACGCCCGCCTGTGGCGCACCCACGCGAGCGCCGACTACGGGCCGCTGCAGGACATCTCCCGGCACACGGTCCGCCTGGACCGGATCCGCGCGCACTGGGGCGATATGCTGCGCGTGGCCGGCTCCCTGACCCTGGGCGAGGTCCGAGGCCACGACCTGATCCGCATGCTGTCACGGGACGGGCGCCCGACCGGCCTGGGCGCGTTCGCGAACTACGGACGGATCTTCAAGACCCTGCACCTGCTGCAGTTCATCTCCGACGACGGCTACCGCCGGATGATCGGCAAGCAGCTGAACATCACCGAGGCCCCCCACCGCCTCGCCCGGAAGATCTTCTTCGGACAGCGTGGCGAACTGCGCCAGGTCCTCGTACGTGCGGATCGCGTCGAGCTCGAGCTGGAGTAGGTCGTGAGGGAAAGGAGCGCAACATACCCAGATTAGGCCATTTGTTCGATTTTCGATGCAAGCGAAACCGGAACGGCGTGTTCACGCGGAGGTGTCCTGTGCCATCGAACCTTGACTTCGTGCCACCGATGACGGCCGCGAGTCTGTGCCCCTGAATCTTGATCCTGGTGCCTGGTCACCCATCAGGGAGTGCTCTCGATCGACGGCCCCACAGACTTCGTCGCCTGCTGTAGGTCTTCAGGTCGGTGCGGATCTGCTTTCGCAGGGCGTCGCTGGCGGCAGCTCTCTGCTCCAACAGCGGCGCAATCTCCGTTCTCTCCTCTGGGGTCGGGGAGCGCGGGTCGCCCATCCCCTCGGTGACGAATGTGCTCACGACGTGGACGCGAAACACTGCGTCGCGCCACAGCCTGGCCACTGGCTCAGTGGCAAACGCATCGGCACGCGCGGATAGCGACTCGAGAAGCTCCCGCTCCTCACACGTCTGCGGGCCGAAGTAGGAACGTATGGCTGGATCCATGTCCGACTCAGCAAGGTAGGGATGCTGGTTGGCAAGCAAGTCAACGTACAACTGGGTACGTCGCTCCCAGAGCCTCGCCTGCTCGCTTGAACGCCGCTGGTGCCAGAGCGTGGCGATCGACATCACCGTTGTTGCGAGAATGGCGAGCGCCGGGATCAAAGTCTTTTCCACATCCATGCCTGTCGCGTCCCCCTATTGCGGAGCAGACTACGGCCACTCTGCCGTGCCGGGCACTCAAAGTTCGGTGGCACGAAGTCAAGGTTCGATGGCACAGGACACGGAGCGGGGCGACCGCTCCTTCTCCGGCCGGGTGTCCGTTCTCATTGAAACCAGGCGTGTCTCCTCCAATCCAGTCGTTGGCTTGGGTGCCCAGGCAGTATGGGGCTTGGAAGGGGAGCGAGGAGGGAGCCGTGGGGTCTCGTCAACACTGGTTTCGAGCTGGTGCTGCTGTCTTGCTGATTGCCGCAGTTGCTGTGGCTGTCGCGGTGCCGGGAGTCGGCAAGTGGATCGTGGCAGCAGTCCTCACGGGCCTCGCCTCAGCTCTCGGCGGGCTCGTGGCCCGCAGCGCCGATAAGGCCATCAAGCGGGGCCGTGACGCTGTGCTGGACCCCGCATCGCCGGCCCCCATCATCGTGAAGGCTCACCAGTCCGGCGGTTTGAGGGGAGACCTCAGACTTCGGTCTGAGATGAGCGTGCGGGACTGGGTGGAATTCGGCTCCCCGGAGGTCTGCCTGGAGTCAACGACTGTGGATCTTGTTGTCGAGGCCACGGTTGATCGTGCCGTGATCATCAGCAAGCTGGAAGTACGCGTGGAATCACGGGGCACCCCGCCCCGCATCTTCGTCGAACCCCCCAGCCCTGGTGGTGCTGGCGCCTTTGATGGGTGGCCCTTCCTTGTCGATCTTGCCGATCTGCCGCCTGTTGTGAGGCCGCACGGTCCGTCGGACTTCCCGTTCACGGTCTCTCACCTTGACCCTGATCCAGGCACGATCGCGCAGGGCGGCTACCTTACTGCGCCCGGCCCATCCCAGTCAGTTCCCTCTGCTGCTCGGCGAGCTCGCGCTCGGTGATTTGGTCCCAGCAGTGACGCAGGAGGAGCTCGGTTGTCTTGGTGTCGCCGGTTCGCCGCAGCAGGTGCCGAGAGTCCGTGCGACGACCATCTGGGTCGCGAACTTTTTCATAGATCAGATACTAATGAGGGGAATATCTCGATTGTGGCCAGGAGGTCCTATGAGCTCGTAACACGATCTTGATGAGATGTCCTGGTCAGCCGTGACCGGTGTGACGATTCAGCCGTTCGTGGTGGTGTGAGTACTCGGCCGTGGATCGTGGACGACGACTTGTGGGCACTGATCGAGCCGCTGCTGCCGCCCTGGCCGACGAGGTCACCAGGGCCGCGGCCGGTAGCTGACCGGTTGTGTCTGCAAGGCATCCTGTACGTGCTCTGCAACGACATCGCCTGGCAACTCCTACCACCTGAGCTGGGATTCGGGTCCGGGCAGACCTGCTGGCGGCGCCTGGAGCGGTGGCAGCAGGCCGGGGTCTTCGACCAGCTGCATCGGATCCTGCTCGCCGAGTTGAATGCGGCCGGCCGGCTCGACTGGTCCAGGGCCTGCGTGGACGGCTCCCACATCCGTGCGAAAAAGGGGGAGCCGACACCGGTCCGTCGCCGGTCGACCGGCGGAAGACAGGCAGCAAACACCACCTGATCTGCGACGGACGCGGCACTCCGCTCAAAGTCATCACGACTGCGGCGAACGTCAATGACGTCACCCAGACTCTCGCCCTGGTCGACGGCATCCCACCGGTGGCGGGCCGCCCCGGCCGGCCCCGCCGACGTCCCGATGCTCTGCTCGGGGACAAGGGCTACGACTCCAACGCCAACCGTGATGAGCTGCGTAAACGCCGGATCCTGCCCGTCATCTCCCGCAAGGGATCCCCGAACATCAAGGGCATGGGCAAGCTCCGCTACGTCGTGGAACAGACCTTCGCCCTGCTCCATCAGTTCAAACGACTCGCCGTCCGGTGGGAACGGCGCACCGAGCTCCACGACGCGTTTGTCTCCCTCGCTTGCAGCCTCATCTGTTGGCGACGCCTCAACAAGCCCACCTCATGATCGTGTTACGAGCTCTATGGACTGGTGGGCAGGCATGCTCTACGGAGCCGCCGGAGGGGCCATCGTCGAACTTCTTCGTCTGGGCAGCCAGGCCTTTGCTTGGCAGAAGGCTCGCCAGAAGGCAGCGACAAAGCTTGATCGCCCGCCTCTGATGGACTACTACGACCCGCCAAGCGACGCCCTATGTATGTTCTGGCGGGCGCTGCTCGGGTGCATCGCTGGATGGGCGTTCCACACGCAGGTGACCGGATTTGCCGCCATGATCGCGGCGGGCGCTGCTGCACCAGCCACGCTGCGCAAACTCGGTGAGGCCAAGACACAGTCCGAGCAGAGCCCGAGTGGCATGCTGAACACAGACGGCGTGGAAACCGGAACGTCGGGAGAGGAGGGAGCCTCGTGAACGGCTCCCTGCTGCGGCGGTCCTGGGATGCCTTGCTCGGGCCAGCCCCGGAGTCGGCTAAGCGGCATGTAGAGGGCTACTCGCTCTGGCGTCGAGTGGTAGCTGGACTGTTTGACTACCCGCTGCCCCCGCATGCCGAGACCGATCAGCCGGCCGCCTTCCCGGCCTCATTGATCAAGGCAGCGGAGCCACCAAAGCCACGGAATCAGGTTGCCCGCTTGGCCACGTCGACCGCAGAAGGGCACCTGCCCGTGGCCGGAAGCGATCCGTCCTTCCCGAACAGCGTCCCGCAAGAGGGCGATCTCGTCGCCGGTGTAGTGGAGAGCAAGGACCCGAATGGCGTCCTCGTGGACATCGGGACGCTGGTGGCCATCTTGTCCACACAAGAACAAGCCGACGAAAAGTACACGCCTGGCATGCATCTGCAGTCGTACGTCGTACGAGTGGCGAAGGGCACGAAGGGGCCAGCCGTCTGGCTCTCCCGCTCTCACCCAAATCTCGTGAAAAAGCTGTTCGCGCTGGAGGTTCCTGAAATCGCAGATGGCTCGGTGGAGGTCGCCTCCATCGCCCGCGAAGCTGGTCACCGCACGAAAATCGCCGTGCGGTCGATGCGGTCGGGCGTAGACGCAAGAGGCGCCTGCATCGGGCCGATGGGCAGCCGCGTGCGCAAAGTGCTCGTTGAGTTGCACGGCGAGAAGATTGACGTCGTGGACTGGTCGGACGACCCGGCCCAGATGGTGGCCAACGCGCTTTCCCCCGCTCACGTCAGCAAGGTGGAGATCATCGATGTGGCGGCCCGCTCCGCTCTGGCCATCGTGCCTGCTGACCACCTGCAACGGGCAATCGGCAAAGAGGGGGTGAACTACCGCCTAGCCTCCCGCCTCACCGGTGGGTGGCGTATCGAGCTCCGGCCCGACACAGGAGAGTTCAGGGGTCGATGAGGGCCGGTTCGGCACCCACCGGATCATCCGCATCTGCGAGCGCCAGGGCGTTCCAATCGTGGCCGATCTCGCCTACCAGGGCGGCGGTCCCTGGCTGACCACAGGCATCAAACGCAGGCCCCTGCAGGAACTCACTCCCACCGACAAGACCCGCAACCGTGCCTTGGCCGTGACACGGGCACCCGTCGAACGCAGCGTCGCCCGCCTGAAGTCCTGGCGGATCTTCCGCAGGTCCCGATGCAGCCCCAACCGCATGACGTCAATCGCCAAGGCCCATCCTCGCGCTGGAGCGGCAACCCTGAAGAAGCTCAGTGTTGTAGGTGATCGGACTCCGCGATCTCACACCACGGATCGTCGCAATAGACAGCAGTGATTTCCGACCTAAGGGAATCATGGCGCTTACCGCTCAGGTCGCCAGGAGTCCAGTCAATGCGTGAAGGGCGCTTTCCATTTCCAGCCCGACAGAAATCCTCCACGGCGTCACGGATTGTAGAAATTGGCAGTGTGCTCAGTCGGTCATGATAGCGGCCTAGGTCTGGATCTGAAATTACGTACGGATCGTCGCCGGGTGGTGTCGGATTGTTGGAGATCCAAACATATTCTGCGATGTTGGTATCGACCGAAACCGCGGAATCTGGAGACAGCATCCACTTTAGAGCCCCATATCCTGTCTGATTATTGACTGCGACGTGAAGGTAGCTGTCAAATCTCTGCGCTGCCTCGATTCCATTTTCCCGGTTCCTGGACAGAGTGAACCCGGCGGTCAGGCGCAGACTTGCCGGGATGGCGTCGTATTCTTGCACTTCTTGGAAACTTCCGAAAAGCTCATCAAGGACTTTTCGAATAGTTGACCATTCCGCCGCATAGTAGGCCTGGCCGTTTGTGAATATATTTAGAATCAAATCGAACTCCTCGAAACCTAGTTCCATGCGAGACGCGACTTGGGGGTCATCGAAGCTCGCGTGCTGCATGTTTCAACAGTATCCCACTATACATCTGCAAGTTGCGTTCATTTCTATCATTTCGAAGTGAGTAACTTCCGGCCGGACGTGTCGGGCCCCTTTCTGAAAACGGGGCCCGACACGTTCACGGCATTGATTGCCGCAGGGAATACATCGCTAGCGAATCTATCGAGGGTCGGACATTGGGGTCTGCTCTGGTGGGTGGGGAAAATTTCGTGTACGAGTTACATCGCCACTTAATTTTTACCTAGGATGGTAACTCCTTCGATTTCTCCCGAGGTCCCTCGCCACCACACTGTCAGACTCGATCCCACCGGTAGGATCTCGGGCACGGCGGCGGAGCAGGTTCCTGGGCCGACAGAGCAAACTCCATCGTCTTTGTTGATGACAACGCTTGCCCGTTGGATGCGTCTATTGCGCATGGCCCAGGCGATTTTTGGCTCAACATGAGATGCGGCCGGGAAAGCTTGTCCATTGGGCGGATGCGGCAAACCGGTCGATCTGAGGAACGATGCGATATTCGACCAGGATCCCTTTTCCCCGCTCTCTACCGTCGGCCCCACCTTCGCGCCTGCCTCATCGATCACCTGTCCGGTAGTGATCTTCTTGCCAGCGAGATCATCCGCGACGGACTCAATAGCCTGAATTGGCACCGGGTTAGTGCCGCAGTTATGCACGAGAACCGGAGTGGCTCCCGCGAGCACATAGTACGTGTGGAGGTCGGCGACAGAGAGGTTGTGGACGGTCGTGCGCTGGCTTGTCCACCGCTTGATAGCTGCGACCTGAACGTGCGTTCCAGCACTGGTGCGCAGCCACTCGCCGGGCTGGAGGTCAGTAGCGTTCTTCCACTTGGTGTCATCGACGACCCAGAACGGGTGTTTATCCGTCGCGGTGATTTTTTCAGCGGGCGTGTCTGCGTTCCCGTCGGAGTCAACGGTTAGTTCAACAAGGTTCTTGGCCCCCTCGCCGAAGATGGTAGCCGTGGCTTCCTTGGCTGCGGTCTCACCTGTGTCGGGGTCGGTGGCCAGTACCTTGTCCCCCGGCTGTACGTCTTCGATGGCTTTGGTCGTGCCGTCCGCCATCAGTACGAGGGTGCCGGTGGTGAAGCTGTTGACGAGGCACTTGATCTTGGAAGCGATTGCCCTTGCAGTGGGTGCTGCCGCCGCGCCTGCTGCTCCGGCTGCGGCGCCCCAAATGGCGCCTTCGGCCATGTCCGAGAGCACGCCCAGCGTGCTGTGGTCGGCGTCGTCGTCCATCCAGTTTGCTGCTGATGCGCCTGCGGCTCCTGCGAGGGCCCCGCAGCCGGCTGCCAGGGCGAATCCGGCTCCGCCTGTTCCGACACCTGCTGCGGTTGCTGTGGCCACGCATGCGGTTCCGACGACGATTTCAGTGGTGACCGAGACGATCATCACCTTGTTCTCGTTCCAGAATTCCTGGACGCCCTTGACAGCCTTATTTATGTTGCACTTCGAGAAGAAGCCGCAGTCTTTGCCCTTGCCAGTCTTGCCTGGTCCAGTTGATGCGACTGGTCCAGTTGATTTGACTGGTCCAGTTGATTTGACTGGTCCGTCTTGTCTTCCGTCGCTGTAGTGGCCGTATCGGGTGGCGGCTTGGACGACGTTCTGCGGGGCGGACTGGAATCCGCCGTCGCTCATACCTTCGAAGTATTTGAGGCCGCTTGGGTCGGAGTTGGAGATCGGGTTGCCGTTGGAGTAGGTGTACCCGTTCATTTGGAGCGGGTCGGTGATGTCGATGACGGGGTCGATGGAGATGAAGCGGCCCGTGGTGGGCTCGTACTCGCGGGCACCGATGTGTGTGAGGCCCGTGGTGTTGTCGTCGTTGCCGGTGCCGAGGAAGGTACGGCTGCCGGGCCAGTCGGCGGGCTGGGCACCTCGGGGGTTGCCGTAGGGGTCGGACTTGCGGCGGGTGGCTGTCTGACCAGCCGCCTGATCGACGCTGGTGGTGGCGGTCTTGTGGTGGTCGGTGAGCTGGACGGACAGGCTGTGGCCCGTGGTCTTGCCGTTGGTACGGCGGACGGTGGTGGGGGCGCCGGGGCTGCTGTAGTAGCGGACGGCATCCATGGCCTGGCCGGCCTTGTTGACGGTGATCTCGGCTTCGCCGAGGTGCAAGGTGCGGGAGCTGCCGGTTTCCTCGATGAGGCGGTTGCCGGAAGCGTCGTAGAGGTACTGGGTGGTGTTGCTGAAGGTCCACTGCTGGGCTGCGGAACCCGCGGCGCAGGTATAGATGTCGAGGTCGTTGCCCTCGGCGGGGTTGTCGTTGGGGACGGTGACGCAGGCCTTGGCCTGGTCGCTGTAGAGGGTCTTGTCGGCCCGGTAGGTGAACTTCTGGGCCTCGTTGTTGCTGTTGCAGGGCTTCAGGAGTGCTTTGTCGCCTTCGGCGGTGAGGCACTTTCCGAGAGCCTGGACGGTGCCGCCGGTGAGGCGCCACTGCTGAGTCTTGGACTCGTTGCAGGTCAGCAGTTGGACGGGGAGACCGCCTCCGGCGTCAGGGGCGGCGCCGCTGTCAACGTCGAGACACTTGCCTGCGAGGCCGGTGACGGCCACAGCGCCGATGCCCGGACTGGTGGCTGAGGTGAGTTTGTTGCGGGCATCCCAGTTCAGGGTCTGGGTGTCGCCGTCGATGCGGCGGGTCGTGGTGTTCCCGGCCGTGTCGTACGCGTAGGTGGCAAGCGAGTTGACCGTCAGGCCTGGCTTGGTCGTGGTCTTCTCGGCCTGGGCGAGGGCATGGGGCTGCTTCTTGGCGCCGGCTCCGAGGCTTATGCCGTAGGTGTAGGTCGTCTTCTCACGGGTGGACCCGTTGGAGGGGTCCCTGTCGAGGAGCTGGGTTCGATTTCCGATCGCGTCGAACTGGTATTCCTGCCAGTAGCCGTCGCCGTCCGGGCCTGCGGTTGCGTGCGTGGGATCCAGATCCGTGGGTTCCGTGCAGGATTCCGTCTTGCCGGTCCAGGCCTTGACCAGCTGACCCATGGCGTCGTAGGTGAAGCACTGGCGATCGGTGACCGGTGGCGACTGCGCCGTCGAGCCGGACCGCGTGTCGGGCCGGGCCTCGGTGATGGAGGTGGGATTGCCGACGGTGTCGTAGGTGTAGGCGGTGCTGGACAGGAGGTTCGGCGCGGTCTCGCGGTGGCTCTGGGTACCGCTGAGCCGACCGGTGTTCGGGTTGAACGTGTTGGTCGTCCACACCCGGTTCGGGGCGCTACCCGACGCAGTGCGCAGAATCTCGCCGTAGGGGCTGTAGATGGTTTCGGCGGTGTACCAGGCCAGGCCTGACATGGTCTGGGGCATGCCGTCGGTGTTGTACCGGGTGATCAGCTTTTCGGCGGCGAGCCCGCCGGGTGTGGCCGGAAGGGTGGTCGACTGGACCTTGCCCGTGGGCGTGTAGGTGGTGCTGTAGGTGTAGGTGCCGGCGAGCCCCTTGGTGCTGGGGAACTCCGGGGTGCCCGTGGTGTCCGGGATCGTGATCTTCGAACCGGTGGGCCGGTACTCGCTGTCGTAGTTGGTGACTTCGCTGGTGAACGCGTTGGTGCCTGCCCAGCGGATGGAGGCGACCGGCTGGCCCTTGGCGCCGGGCAGGGTGTCGTAGGTCCACGTGGCGACCTTGGGGCCCGTGGCGGAGGTGTCCCGCAGCTCGGTCTTGCGGCCGAGTACGTCGTAGGTCGTGAACTGGGCCTGGCCGGCCTGGTTCTTTACCGAGACCTGCAAGTCGAGGTTGTTGTAGGTGAAGCTGGTCGTTCCCGTGTCGGGGTCGTCGGACGAGGTCATCCGGCCGCGAGCGTCGTAGGTGTAGGACCAGGTGTTGTTGGCTGTGTCGGTGACCTTGGTCAGCTTGTTGCGCAGGTCGTAGGTGTAGCTGGTCTTGGTCGAAGCGGGTGTGGGTACGTCGAGCTTGGTGGTGGTGTAGTGCTCGACCTGTGAGGTACGGCCGAGGGCGTCGGTGGTCGTCTTGACCGCGCGGCTGCCCTTGAGGGGGGTCTTGCCGTCGGCCGACATGCCGGTTCGGGATCTCGTCCAGTCACCGCCGTACTCGACGGTGCTGGAGTCCTTCGCGGTCGCTCCGTGGAAGGTGGTGCTACGTACCGCCCGGCCGAGACCGTCGTATGCCACTTGAGTGGAGCTGGCCACGGCGGTCTGTGACTCAGGGACGAAGATCTTCTTCTCGGGCTGGCCATCGGCGAGATAGGCGCTATTGGCCTGGCGGACGGCGCCGTTGGCGTTATAGAAGGTGTCGCTGATCAGACGCCCGCCGCCCAGGGCTTCGGTCTGTCCCTGGCGGAGGCGCAGCAGACCGTCATAGATCGCGATCGACTGCTTGTACGTGCCGTCGTCCTCCAGCGTGGAGCTGATGACGGTCGGCGGTACATGTTCCTTGATCTCGTAGGCGAAAGTGCGGGCTGCCTTGTCGCTCCCCGGCTTCTGCGAGGGCGTCCAGACGGCCGTGGTCCGACCGAGACTGTCGTAGGCGATGGTGACCTTCCGCCCGTTGGCGTCGGCCTGCTCCACCGGCACTCCGCGTCCGGGGTCGTTCTTGGTGGTGGCCGTGTGCCCCAGAGCATTGGTGCTGCTCACGGTGAACGCAGGACCGGCGGCGGGGCTGTACGTCGTCGTGACGGGATTACCTGCCGCATCGAGGGCCTTGGTGGGGCGGCCGAGCGCGTCGTACTCGGTGCGCGCAGTGGTGATCCAGCCGGTCCCGGCCCCGTCGTTGGTGTCGACCTGGTGGACGAGCCCCTTGCTGGGGGCTGATCCGAACGCGTTGAGTGCGTCGTAGGAGGTACGGGTCTCCGAGAGCAGCGCCCCGGTGGCCTTCTGGGAGCAGTCACCCGCAGTCGTGCGGACGCCGGCGACCAGGCCGATCAGGTGCGCGCCGGTGTTGTGGACGTAGGTGGTGCTGGCGCAGCTCTGGTCGCTACTCTTCTCGCCGCCCGTGCCATTGGGCGTCACCACCTCGGACTGGACGGCCTGGATGAGCCCGTAGGACGTATCGAAGCCAGGGTCGTAGGTCTTGTCGAAGGTGTTGCGCTTACGGACCGTACGGGTGGAGCCGTCGCTGATCCATGTGATCTCGTCCGTACGTGAGGTACCGGAGCGGTAGGCGTAGAGCGGGGTGTTCTCGGGCCTGGACCGTTCACCGCTCTTCTGGTGCCACGGCCAGGTCAGGATGCGCGAGGCGGGGCTGCCGCCCGCTTTCGTGTACGTCGTGGTCTCGGCCGGGATCCCCTGGTACTGGGGAAGGTCCTCGGCGATTGCGGCACCCGAGGAGTCCGTGACCGTGATCTTGGCGCGGCCGGCATCGCCGGACATGCCGCGGAAGTACCGAGTCCGGGTCTCGGCCTGCTCGGTCGCGTCGTACTTGCCCGTCGTGGTGACACCTCGCGTAGTGACGACGGAGGCAAAACCACGCCACTGGCTGTAGGTGCGCATCTTGGGGATGGAGAACTCATCGGAGTCCTTGGCCCAGGCCGCGTCACCTTCGTAGCGGTACTTGGTGGTGACGTCGGGCTGGAGGGCAACGCGGTCCTTCTCGGTGACCTCGGTAACGACGTACTTGTTGAACCAGGCCAGAGGCGGGTTCTCCAGGCCAGCGTCTGGCGACCAGTGAACGGGGTAGCAGAGACTGGTATTGGCAGCGGGCTGCGGGCGTGGCGCGCTGACCGAACAGGGCGCGGAGTAGGTGACGTGGATGTCCCCGCCGGTCTCCGTCGCGATGGTCTCGATCCGCAGACGGTCGAAGTCGGGCCTGCGGTCGTCCTCCCCGTCCCTGACACGGTTCGGCATGTCCTTCCCGTTGGGGCGGAAGGAGACCAGAGGCAGCGACGCGCTCAGCTGCTTGTTCTGGCTATCGCGCTCGGTGCTGTAGCCCGTACGCAAGATGGAGTCCAGCCACAGTGGCGGGGAGGTGTCCGTTCGCTGCTCGGGGAACGAGTGAGCCAGGGTCCACCTGTCGACGAACGACAGGGCTGTGGAGCCCTCAGTGCGCTGCGCGGAGGTCGTGACGGCGGTCAGCCGCTTGCGGGTCCAGAACGTCGGCGAGCCGACAAAGCAGTCGGAGCCAGCCTTGCAGTGCAGCGTGGAGGGGGTGTCCCACCAGTACTGCTTGTCCCCGTAGTTCTTCGACTCGAACTTTGCCGCATTGCACTTGCCCTCCTCGAGGCAGCGCTCATCGACGCTGAACTCGATCTTCGCGGAGGGTGCACCGGACAGGTTGCTGCTGCGGAGTCCGTAGGTGATCTGCGTGGGGTAGCCCGCACGGTGGTAGGTGACCGGTGCCTTGAACTTCTCGTTCTTGGCGTAGCGGCCGTCTTCCCTGGCCCAGTCGATGATCATGGCGTTGCCGTGGACGTCCTCGACGTAGTCGAGGTTCCACCGCCAGGCGGTCTGCTTGTTGCAGGCGGAATCGGCGAACGTCGGCGTGTAGCAGGGCTCGCCGGGGTGGTTACCGAAGACGGGGACGGTCAGGACCGAGTTGGTGACGGGGCGGCTGCCACCCGGGCCGTCGACGTCGTGGCGTCCGAAGAAGTAGCGGGTGCCCTCGCGCGTGGTGACGACCCAATGCTCGCCGCCCCGGGCTCCGTTGGTTTCGGCGGGATCGGTCTTGAGCTCGACCCGGGAGCCGTCGTCGTTGGCCGGGATCCACTTGCCGGTCGCGACGTCGTGGACCAGCTCGGTGGTGGAGCCGCCGAGCGACATCACCACGTTGTCACCGGCCCAGCACAGGTCGCCCTTCTTCTTGTCAGCGGCGTTGGTGTTGTTCGCCCCAGCGGGGTTGGCTTCGGCGTCGTCGGAGCAGGAACGGTAGCGGCGCTCGACGAACCCCGGTTCGTAGTCCCAGCCGTCACCGATCCAGGAGGCCTGACTGTTGGCAACGGACGTCTTGCCGTCGACTGCCTGGGAGGAATACGAGAAGGCGATCTTGGGCGCGGGACCGGCCGGCGGAGCCGGCACGCTCAGCGGATACGTCCAGGAGAAGCCACCGCCGCTGGTTCCCGCGGTCCAGGAACCGGAAGGCGAGAGCGAAGTCGCCTTGTAGCTGCCGGCCATACCGGAACCACTGTCGGAGGCCGCCAGTACCACGGGGCCGCCACCACCACTGACAGCCATGGTGCGCAGGCCCTGGCCCGGAGACGTCGCCGGATCCACAGTCGCACTGACAGTGCCCGAGGACCGGTCATTGCGGCTCGGAACCGTCTTGGAGTTGGCAGCCGAGCACTCGTCACGGACAGGCTTCTCTAGGAAGCATGAAGGGAGCTGCCGGAACTTCAGGCGCGAGGCCCACTCGGTGCCGTAGATGTCCTTGAACTTGGTGTAGTCCAGCTGGACATCGACCGGTGTGGCGCTGCCGGCCGGCGGGGTGAGCACGATGAGGGCGCCGTCGATGTCCGCGGCCTCACTGGCGGTACGCGCATCGAGCGCCACGGTCCAGGTTCCAGACGGATCCGTCGTCGCCCCCGTGGCCTTGCCGATTTTCACCGGAAGGCTGGGTACCTGGACGAGCTCACTGCCGCTGAGCGGCACCGGGACGGAGGCGGGACCGGGTGGTGCCACCGCATTGGGCTCGTACTCCGGGGGAGGATCAATGGGCGGCGCCCAGTCGTCCATCCGAGCCGCTGCGATCTGGTCGAGCTTGACCTTGAGGTCCTTCTGGAGACCAGGCAGGGTGATCCCGCCGCGGTCGTCTGGCGGCGCCGCCCAGGCTTGTGATGGCAAAAGAGTCGCCACCAGCACCACGGAGAGTGTGATGCCGGCGCGCCCGGCCAGGCGCGCGCGTGCTGCGCGCGCCTTTCTGTTTCCGGGCAGGCGGAAGTTGTTCGCCGAAAACGGCGACATGTAGACCCCCCCAAGATCTGCCGCCGCGGCAACGGCACGCGGACGACAGGAAACTGACAAATAGCCAGCTGATTCTGCGGCCACCGGACCAGAAATACCACGGTTCTGATATCGGGTGTGCAATTAATCACTTTGCTACCCGCATACCTTAGGGCAATCGATACAAATCGCACTCTGGCGGCAGGTGAGGCAGCCGGCGGAGTGGTGAGGATGCCGGACGGATAGTCCATGCTCGGGGCACGAGTCATCTGAGGGACCGGCAGATGGGGAGGGCAACCTCCCATTCACGCTGTCAGGCCAGTGACCGAGACCACGTGTGAGTGCCGAGGGCCGCAGAAGCCTGCCCGAGGGGGGAGAAGTACAGCTGTGTCAGCCAGTGAATCCATGGACGAAAGACCGCCAACAGCTGCTAGGACGCCAGATGTTGCGATGCTGGCCCGTCCGTGGTTCAGACGTCGCCGAGCCCTGGGCGGCCTCGCCGCTCTGCTGGCCGCAGCAGTCGCGATACCCGTCGGCGTCCACGTCACCGGGAGCGCGAAACCGCAGGTCCAGCCAGACAGAGACGTACCCGTCGCCGCTAACGAAGCGAGGCGTGCAGCAGAGAAGACCGGCAAGGAGGTGGAAGCCACCGCAGAGCGCAGCGCGAACACCACCACCTACGCCCTGCCTGACGGCACCTTCCGAAAGCAAATCTTCAGCTCAGCCTTTCGAGCCAAGGTGGACGGTCGGTGGAAGCCTATTGACACCACCCTGGAACGCGTCAAAGACGGCTATGCGGCCAAAGCGGTCAACGGTCGCGTGGTGTTCAGCGCAGGTTCGCAACGTGCAGGCAGCCAGGAACGCGTTACACGTGGCGTAAATAGGGTGTCACTGAGGCAGGACGCCCCCACGGAAGAATGGACTGAACTGGTCCGACTGAACACCGACGGTCACGACCTGGTCGTCAGCTGGCCCGGCACCCTGCCACCGCCCGTCGTCGACGGCCCGCGCGCCCTCTACGAGAACGTCCGCCCCGGCATCGACCTGCTGATGACCGCACAGGACGGCGGTTACTCACACCTGCTAGTCGTCAAGGACAAGCAGGTGGCAGCCGATCCGCTCCTCGAACAGCTGAAGTACCGCCTCGCCTCACCCGACCTCACCTTCCAACTGGACACCAAGTCCAGTGCGGTCAGCGCCCGCGACGGCGAGAACGAGGAAGTCGCCGGTTCGCCCACCCCGATGATGTGGGACTCCAGCGGCAAGGTCGCCACCACCGACAACGAGCCGGCCTGGAAACCGACCGATACCGCGAAGCAGCACCCGACACTGGCACTGCCCGGCCTCGCCGGCGCGGAAGGCGCACGCCTGAAACCCGCCACAGCGGCCCTCACCGACAACACCCTCTCCATCACCCCCGACGTGTCCTTGCTGAACGCTGCGGAGACGGTGTACCCGGTGTTCATCGACCCCTCGTTCAAGGGGCGCAAGCACGCCTGGACCCTGCTCTACAAGACAGAGGGCAACTCAAGCTTCTACAACGGGCAGAACTACAACGCGAGCGGCACGAACGAAGCCCGCGTCGGCTACGAGTCCACGACCGGAGGCACCTCCCGCTCCATCTTCAACTTCGACTTCGGCAGCCAACTGCATGGAGTCGGGATCGACTCGGCCGTCGTCCGGGCCCTGCAGACGTATTCGTGGTCGTGCGACCGCAAACAGATGCTGATCTTCTCGACCCCGTACATCACGTCGTCGAGCACCTGGAACAGCACCAACGACGCGGCCCACTGGGGCAGAGTGGTCGCGTCGGAGTACGCGGGATACGGCTACAACAGCTCGTGCCCCGACAACTGGATCGCACCCGACATCAAGGGCCTCGTCACCGACGCCGCCAACAGCGGCTGGGGAGCACTGTCCCTCGGCTTCGCCGCCCCCAACGAGTCGGATCCGTACTACTGGAAGAAGTTCATCGCCAACGGCGAGACCGCCCCCTACATCGAGGTCGTCTACCACACCCCACCGGACACCCCGATCGCGGCGAACATGCAGACCTTCCCCGGTGGCCCGTGCCTGACCAGCGGCTCAGGCACCAGCATCGGCAAGACGAACGTGACCTTCCAGGTCAAGGGCACCGACCGCGACGATCTCCCCGGCCAACAGAACCTCGACCAGCTCCAGATCGAGGTATGGAATGCGGCCGGCGGACCGCCGGTCTACGACCAGTGGTTCCCGGTCAACAGCGAAGGCGTCGTCACCGCAGAAGTACCAATGGACACCTTCACCGACGGGCAGACGTACTACTGGCTCGCCCGTGCCAGAGACAAGGACGGCTGGGGGGCGCCCGGCAGCGGGCCACGTGACTCCGGAGGCGGCGGCTGGTGCACCTTCACCGTCAGCCACACTGTCCCGCAGAACCCAGCAGTCAGCTCCACCGCCTTTCCCCCACACGGCGACGACTACACCGAGTGGAGCGTGCAGCCGGCCAGTACGCCGGGGCAGACGATCACGTTCAAGGGCAACGGCGCCAAGCCTGAGGACATCCGCGAGTACCAGTGGAGCCTGAACCGGCCGGTCTTCGACCAGAAAGTCGTCCCGGACGCGACCGGCGAGGCCCAGCCATCCATCCAGGTGGACACGGCCGGACCGAACATCATCTACGCCCGCACTGTCAGCAAGTTCGGCAACATCTCCAATCCGACCCTCTACAAGTTCCTCGTCAAGCCACGACCGGGCCAGGACAAGCCAGGCGACGTCACCGGTGACGGATACCCCGACATCCTGGCCATCAACGCAGATGGAAACCTCCTCACCTACGGCGGCGACCAGGTCGGCGACACCGACCACTACATCCTCGGCGCCGTCCACAACGGCGTGCCCATCAACGGCTACTGGAAGTCCGAGAACGGCAAGCCGCCCGCACTCATCGGCCACTCCACCGACTGGTTCCCCGGCGACGGACTGACCGACCTCATCGCACGCATGCCCGACGGCAAGCTGTACGCCTACCCAGGCCTCGGCACAGGCCAGTTCGACGTCGACCGCCGCATGGAGATCCTGCTGCCGACAGGCGCACCCAACCCAGCCACATTCCGGCAGATCGTCGTCAGCGAAGACACCGACGGTGACGGGTTCGCCGACATGTTCGCCCTCGACACCGACGGCGGCTTCTGGATCCTCTCCGGCTACACCGGAGCCAGCTTCACCTCCTACAAGAAGCTGGCCAGTGTGGTCTGGACGCCGCGTGACCTCATCGGAGTCCGAGACGTCACCGGCGACAAGGTCCCCGACCTCCTCTTCCGCGACAACGCCAACGCCAGCCGCGGCCTCCTCCTCCGCAAGGGCAAGCCTGGCGCCAACGGCGGAGTGGACCTCAAGTCCATTGCCTCCTCTGCCGACTCTGAAGGAGGCCAGGACTACACCTACGGCACCACCGGCTGGGGCAGAGCCGCCTACCCCAAGATCCTCGGCACTCCCGACGCCAACGGTGACGGCGTCCCCGACATCTGGGCCGTTGGAGACAACGGAAACCAATGGCTTTTCCAGGGCGGAACCAACACCATCGGGAACCCCACCGGTCGTGACGAGGACGGCTGGAACGCCTTCCTGACCATCGGATAGCCGGGACGAACAGCGGTGACCGCGAGCGCCTTGCCAGGAGATCAATCCTGGCAAGGCGCAGCCGACTTCGGCGTCCTCGACAGCATCACATCGCATCGACCTCCGCGCCCGGGCTGATCAGCCCCGTCCGCGGCGCGACACGATATCCGGACGGCCAATGGTCAGTACCATCCGCCACCACCCACACCACCCGGGCAGACGCAGGCCCCCTAACAGAGGGCGCAGTCGGCCCCGCAGTCATTGTTGAGGCCGTCAAGGCAATCGGGAATTATCTCCGGGTCCAGTAGAACGGGCGGAGGGCCGGATAGGGGCGGCTCTGCCCGCCCCGGCCACCTTGCTGAGGGAGAGGAGGTGACAGCGTGCGCCGAGTGGGGCGAGGGGCACCGCACGTGCTGGCGTGCCATGGTGGTTCGGCCGGGTGTGGCTGGCGGGCGGTACGACTGACGGGGCTCGTGCCGAGCCGCGGTCGTGCCGGCAATCCGGGAGCCTGGACCCGTCAGAGGGACTCGAGCAGGCCGCCCAGGGTGAAGACGATCCCGCACAGAGCGATCAAGGTGCCCACGAGCCGGTAGGACCCGGCGGACGCCACCCGCCTGGGCGGACCCAGATCCCCCCGGGCATGCATCGCGAGTTCGGCGTTGGCCGCCGCCCGGCGTTCCAGCGAGGCGGCGGCACCGCGGATGTTCAGCGCAACCCAGCTGCCCGCGGCGAAGAGCGTTAGTCCGACGATCAGCAGGACGAGAGCTGTGCTCAAGGTGCTTCCGAGTGGTGTGATGATCGCCCGGAGGTTAGCAGCCTTCCTTGTGTCGGGCAGGTCTGGGGGAGGGCGTCGCCCGCCAGCACGGTCGCGGCGCCCACCGGGGTGCTCCAGCGCAGTGGTCGCCGAGGACCAGCATGCCCGCACTGGGTGGCGACGACAGGGCGATGAGAATTCGTCAAAATTGCTTAGGGCGGCTCGCGTTCCCCACCTGGTTGCGCGGTGAGCCGGGGGCCTGAGTCCGTCCGACAGCTGAGGGTGTGGTTCGGATGGCTCCTGCCCGCCAAGGGTGCCTGCGATGTCACGCGTCGGCTCAGCCCCGGCGGCACGGAGCTGCACGGCCGCTCTACCGCTCGGTGGTGCTGTCATCGCGCACTGCCCGGTTTACCGACGCGCGGCCTATCAGCACGGGTGAGCTGTACGTCCTTCGGTTCGGGGCCACCTGACCCGACCGTAGGGCGCACGGTGGCCTGGGCTGCGGGGCGGCGCTCTGGCCGGTCGGTCCTCACAGGGTGCGGCGGGGCGCGGGCTACGCCGGGTACGGCGGCGTGGACTGCTGACTGATATTCAGCCTGCTGTCGGGAACATGGCAGAGATCCCCCTGAAGGCGGAGCAAACACCCAAGTTAGGGTTTCTTGTAGGGCGCTGAGCAGCACTTGGGGGATGAGGATCATGGAATTGACTGGGGAGATAGCAGCCGTTCGGGATGGCAAGGGTGATCCGGCGCGGTTGATGGGTGAGTTCCGGCGGGCTGTGTTGCTCGTGCCTCTCGTTGCTCCTGCGGAAGGTTCCGCTGCCTCTGCCGGTTCCCATGGTGGCCTGATGTCCGCTGTCCGGGGCGGTATTCGCTGGCTGTACGCGTTCACGGACGAGGAGGCGTTGGCCCGGTTTGCCGAGGCGCGTGGCGACGCCGACCGGGAGTGGACATACCTCTCCATCCTGGGCGCGCGACTCGTTGATGCCGTGGTCCCGATGGTTGACGGCCCTGCGGGCATAGCCGTCGACGTCGCCGACGAGGCCGGTTCGATGTTTTTCCCGCCGGTTGTGGGGATCGTCCCCGATGCGTGCGCTGTTGACGCAGTGGTGGTGGCCTGATGGCGGGCGACGGGGACCTTGAGGTCTCGCCGGCAGCGGTCAAGAGCATCCAGGACGGTTTGCGTGCGGCGATCTCGGAGCTGCGTGAGTCGTCGGACGCGGCGGGCGCTGCGCAGGGCGCGGGTTTCAGCGACCTGTCGATGACGGGGATGGAAGCCGGGCACGCGGGGCTGGCCACCGACTTCGAGGACTTCTGCGAGCGCTGGGAGTGGGGTGTGCGCAGCCTCGTACAGGATGCGAGCACTCTCGCCCAGTCCCTCGGGATCGCCGCGGGCACGGTCTGGGAGGAGGACCAGTACACGCAGGGTGCCTTCAAGGTGGTCGTGAACTCCGCGTACGGCAATCCCTATGCCAGTGAGGACGAGATCGAGAAGAAGGCCTGGGGTGACCTCTTCCGGTGGGACGTCTACAAGCCGGACTACAGCGCCGAGTCCTTCGAGAAGGGCGATCAGGACATGAGGAAGACCTGGTCGGAAACCAAGGACACGGTGACCTCCACCGGCAGGGTGCGTTCCTTGAGGGATCTGTTGGACCAGGTGGACGGTAACGGGGGCGGTAACTGATGGGCTGGCGCGATTACATACCCGACTCGGCCGAGGATTTGGCCGAGGATTTCGTCGAGGCGACCGGCGACGCCATCGAGTGGGGCGGCAACAAGACGGCCGGCGTGGCGGAGAAAGTAGGCCTCGACGATGCCGGCGACTGGATCCGGGACAAGAGCCGCTCCGCCGCCAACCGGCTCGGCGCGGACGTGGGGGAACTCGAGCTCGGCCAGACCGAGGATCCGAAGAAGCTGGTCTACGGCAGTGTGGCCAAGATACGCGCCCAGGTCTCACATTTGAACGACTTCAAGGCTTCCTTCGAGCAGGTCGGCAACGGTCTGAAGGGCATCGGGGAGCCCGACGGCCTCAAGGGCAAGTCGGCGGAAGCCTTCCGGACGGCGGTGGCCAAGGAGCCGCCGCGCTGGTTCGAGGCCGCGGAGGCCTTCGGCAAGGCCGCCGACGCGATGGGCCGTTTCGCCGAGACGGTGGAGTGGGCGCAGGGGCAGGCGAAGGAGGCCCTAGAGGACTACACCCACGCGCAGAAGGTTTCGACCGACGCTCGCGACGCCTACAGCAAGCAGGCCGATGCCTACCGCGATGCGGTGAAGGCGAAGAAGGACCATCTGCCGCCGAGGCCGGTCGACCCGGAGGACTTCGTCGACCCCGGCAAGCCTCTGATCGCCGCGGCCAGGGATAAACTCGCCAGCGCCCGCAAGCAGCGCGACGAGGTCGCCGAGACGACCCGTACAGCCGTCTGTGCGGCCCGCGACAAAGCCCCGAAGAAGCCCTCGTACGCGGAGCAGCTCAGCGACGGCCTGGACTACTTCGACCTCGCAAAGACACACCTCGTGGGCGGTGTCCTCAAGGGCACGGCAGGCACACTCAACTTCGCCCGCGGGATCAACCCGCTTGACCTCTACAACATCACGCATCCCGCCGAGTACCGGACAAACCTGAACTCGACGGCCATGGGCCTGATCACCATGGCCAACGACCCATGGGGCGCGGGCATGCAGATGCTCGACGAGTTCATGAAGGACTCGAACGAGGGCGTCGGCAGGATGATCCCGGACTTCCTCGGCGGCAAGGGCATGGGCGCCGGGAAACGGTTCGGCTCAGAGGCGAAGCACCTGGACGACACGAAGCCGGGCGGCAGCCGCGGGGATCACGAGAAGGATCCGAACCACAACAGCAACAAGTGTCGCGACAACGTCTGCCACGGCGACCCGGTGGACATGGCGACCGGCCGTATGCTGCTGCCGCAGACGGACATCACACTTCCCGGATCACTTCCCCTCGTGTTCCAGCGTACTTTCGACTCCTCGCACCGTTCGGGCCGCTGGTTCGGTCCGGCCTGGTCGAGCACGGTGGACCAGCGGCTGGAGATCGACACCGAAGGCGTGGTTTTCAGCTGCGACGAGGGCAGTCTGTTGGCGTACCCTCACCCGGCCCCCGGCGTCCCGGTCATGCCCACACACGGCCGACGGTGGCCGCTGGACCGGGTCCAAGACGGCTACACCCTCACCGATCCAGACACCGGTAGGGTCTGGCGCTTCGTCGATCACAGCGACGAGCTCGCGCTCCTGGCCCAGATCGAGGACCGCAACGGCCGCTCGATCAGCTTCGAACACGACGAAGCGGGCGCGCCGACCGCGATCGTCCACCATGGTGGCTACCACCTGAAGCTCACCACGAGTGACGGCCGAGTGACGGCCCTCCACCTCGCGGGAGCGGCTGCGGACGGTTCCGACCAGGAGATCCTCCGCTACGGCTACACCGACGGCCACCTGACCGAGGTCACCAACTCCTCCGGCCGCCCGCTGCGTTTCGACTGCGATGAACACGGCCGCATCACCGCGTGGACCGACACCAACGGTAGCCGCTACGACTACGTCTACGACGACCAGGACCGCTGCACCTACCAGACCGGCACCAACGGCCACGTCGAATCCCGATTCACCTGGGACGAGACGGACCCTGCGACCGGCCTGCGTATGACTTCCACCACCGATGGCCTCGGCCACACGAAGCGCTTCATGGTCAACGAGCGTTCCCAGATCGTCGCCGAACTCGACCCCCTAGGAGCGGTCACCCAGTTCGAGTACGACCGCCACAACCGACTGCTGTCGCGAACGGATCCGCTGGGCCACATCAGCCGCTTCACCCATGACGAGCGCGGCCGTATGACAGTGCTGGAACGCCCGGACGGACGGCAGGCACGCGCCGAATACGACGACAACGGAATGCCGATACGCATCGTCGGGACCGATGGAAACGTCACGCGCCAGACCTTCGACGAGCGCGGAAACCGCACCTCGGTGACCGACCCCTCGGGGGCGACGACGCAGTTCGCCTACAACGCGGCCGGCCGGCTCACCGCGGTGACCGATCCTCTCGGGTCCATCACCCGACTGGTCCTGGACCCCCGGGGTCTGCCCGTCGAGGTCACCGATCCGTCGGGTGCCACGACCCGATACGAACACGACGGCTTCGGCCGTAGGGTCCAGGTCGTCGACGCCCTCGGCGCGCAGACACACACGGAGTGGACGGTAGAGGGCTGGCCGTCGCGGCGCACCGCACCCGACGGCACGGTGGAGTCCTGGACGTACGACGGCGAGGGCAATTGCCTCAGCCACACCGACTCGACGGGTGGCACGACCCGCTTCGCGTACACGGACTTCGACCTGCTGACGGCCCGCACGGCCCCAGACGGTATCCGCCACGAGTTCTCCTACGACACCAACCTGCGGCTCACGCGCGTGACCAACCCCCAGGGCCTGACCTGGGAATACACCTACGACGCGGCAGGCCGGCTGGTCACGGAGACGGACTTCGACGGCCGGGCGCTGAGCTACGACTACGACCCTTCGGGCCGTCTTGTCTCCCGGGCGAACGGCCTGGGCCAGCGCATCGACTTCACGCACAACGCGCTCGGCCAGGTGATCCGCAAAGAGGTCGAAGGCACCGGGGCCACGACCTTCGAATACGACATCTTCGACGAACTCGCGGTGGCCACCAGCCCGGACGCCGAACTGGAACGCCTGCGAGACCGCTACGGCCACCTGCAGTCCGAGACGGTCAACGGCCGGACGCTGACATACAAATATGACGAACTGGGCCGCAGGGTGGGAAGGACGACGCCCGGCGGTGCGGTCAGCGAATGGTCGTACGACGCCGCGGGCCGCAGGACGAAGCTCACCACGTCCGGGCGCGACATCTCCTTCTCCTTCGACGCCCTGGGCCGTGAGGTGGGGCGCACCGTATCCGACTTCGTGGCGCTGACGTCGTCTTTCGACGAGATGAACCGGCTGAAGGCCCAGACCATCACATCCGGGGGCAGCCGCCTCCAGCACCGTGCCTACGCCTACGGCGCGGGTGGCGGTCTCGTCGGCGTCAGCGACGCACTGTCCGGTGCCCGCGGTTTCGACGTGGACTCGGCCGGTCGCGTTACGGCCGTCCACGCGCACGGATGGACCGAGCGGTACGCGTACGACGACGCCGGAAACCAGACGGAAGCCTCGTGGCCGGCGACCCACCCGTCGCACTCCGCGACGGGTGCCCGCACCTACGAGGGCACTCGGATCGCCAGCGCGGGTGCAGTCCGCTACGAACACGACGGCCAGGGCCGGGTCGTGCTGCGCCAGAGGACCCGGCTGTCCCGGAAGCCCGACACCTGGCGCTACGAGTGGGACGCGGAGGACCGTCTCACCGCGGTGACGACACCGGACGGCACGCTCTGGCAGTACGCGTACGACCCCCTGGGTCGACGAATATCCAAGCAGTGCCCCTCCGAGACCGTCCACTTCACCTGGGACGGCACGACCCTCTGCGAGCAGACGACCGCGAACGTCGTCCTGACCTGGGACCACGCGGGCCAGCGGCCCCTGTCCCAGACGGAACGCCGCACGGACACGGACGACGAACGCTTCTTCGCCATCATCACCGACCTGATCGGCACCCCGACGGAACTCGTCGACGAGTCTGGTGAGCTGGCTTGGCGAACCCGCACCACCCTCTGGGGCACGACGACGTGGAACCGCGACGCCACGACATACACCCCCATCCGCTTCCCAGGCCAGCACTTCGACCCCGAATCGGGCCTCCACTACAACTACTTCCGCTACTACGACCCCGAATCAGCCCGCTACCTCAGCCAGGACCCCCTCGGCCTCGGCCCCGCCGACAACCCGGTCACGTACGTCCACAACCCACACACGTGGAGCGACCCGCTCGGGCTCAGTCCCTGTCCGCCCCGGATCCCGGGTGGAGGCTGGGACCTCCGTGGGGGTGCAGACCCGCTGAGCATCCTTCCGAAGGACGCTGTGCAGGAAGCGTGGAGGCCGATCCCCGGTGGTGTCGAGCACGGCATCAAGTGGAGCTGGAAGGACCCTGTCACAGGGCTGACGGCGCGTTTGCGCGTCCACGAGGCCGACCTCGGCCCACACGCTGGCCCCAACGCCAGCAGTGGACCTATCTACCGCATCCAGATCGGGAATCAATACCAGGACGAGGCGGGCCAGCTCTACCACAGGAAAATCGGAAACCCGAACAGTGATTTCTTTGATGAGGCGGCGGTCAATGATACTCACATTCCGTGGCCCAGCCACCTTCCGCTACCATATCCGCACTGATCCGGAAAGTAGGAAATGTGGAAAATAGGGATTACGTCGACTTCCTCCGGGACCTTCTGAGCCTCGACGAAACGGTGCGCACGCAAGCGAGTAATTGCGTTCAGGACTTCGTGAACTTGCTCTCCGTCACCCAAGCCAGAGTAGTAGGGGACCTGATCGCCATGCTGGCCCCGCGCGAAGAGTCACGAGTGGCCCTAGAGGCCCTACTGCACGCGCTGAGCGATCTCGACGGATGCGGGAAGCTCGAAGGTGTCGACCTGTCACCACTGGGAGAAATCCCAGAATCCATGATCCACGTGGAACACCGCGTGTACATGGATGCATTCGCCGAGGACATCGCGAGGGCCGAGTAACAGTCGCGTGCACACGTGCTCGCCTGAAGGTCGTAGTCGCCCCCCGGGGAAGGTCGTCCATTGCGGACGCGCGGTACCGGGTGGGAGATTTGCCCCTTCTTACTCCCCACACCGAGCTGGGGCAACTCACGCGTGCAGGGCCCGCAGGCCGTCGGCTGGTGATGTCCTCGCCCGATGCCAACACCAGCCACGCACCCCATGACGGATCTATCGAAGGGCGGGTGGCGGGTGCAGTGGCGTTTCGCCGGTGAATCGAGCGCCTCAGACGAGTGAACGTCCCCTCGCGGCCTGGCTGTGCCGTGGTTGAGGCCGGTAGAACCGCCGAGTGATGATCATGATCGTGCGGGCCGCCACCGCGGCCGCAGCAGCCCTTGCCCTGTCCCTTCCCGCTGCTCCCGCTCACGCCGCCCCCGAGAGTCTGGTGCCGCAGGTGCTGCCGATCGGGGTCGCGGTGTCCGCGCTCCCCCTTGCGGTCGAGGACCGCACCGGCTACCAGCGGACCTCCTTCCGCCACTGGAACGCCGGCGACATCCCCGCCGACGGATGCAACACCCGCCAGGAGGTCCTCCTGGCCGAGGCTGTCGTGTATCCGGAGATCGGGCCGGGCTGCACCCTGACCGGCGGGGTGTGGTGGAGCTACTACGACGAGCGGGAGGTGACGCCGGCCGGTGCGCTGGACATCGACCACATGGTGCCGCTTGCCGAGGCCTGGGATTCGAAGTGGGCGGTGTTGGGGTGCACGCCATTATTTCGCTCGGCCTCCTGACCGTTCCTGACCTGGTCAGTGACGTTCCGCCGTCGGTTGCTCCGGTGACGACAACGTCTCTCGCCTGGGGTGGTGGTACCTGAAGCCACGATGTTGCATCGACTGCAACCATGGAGCGGGCGTGGAATCTGCTGGTATTCCAGGCACGATGAGGCACTCGTGTCCGGAAGTGTCCGGTTCTGGACTTAACGTGACGTTCAAGGTGATGCGGACAAGCTGCCCCAGCGACAGCCGAGCCGTCGCCTCGGGGTGAGAACGGTCTGGCGCCGCGACTCACCATCCGACTGGACCGCCAGACTCTATTACTGACTTCAGCTCGTCGGGGTGAATCTGTGTGAAGTCGCTGACGGGTGTGGGCGGGTGGCTGTATCCGTGGGTGTGTGAGATATGCGGATGGGGGCGGGCTGACTTCGACGGGGCGCCGGCGTCGGGAGTCAGTACGGATGCAGGCGGCGGAACTGTTTGAACAGCAGATCAAGCCGTCGGAGGTTGCGGGGCGGCTGCGGGTGAGTGTGAAGTCGGCCTACCAGTGGCACCAGCTGTGGCGGGATGGTGGTGTCCAGGCCCTGGCCTCTCGTGGTCCGAGCGGGTCGCGTTGCCGTCTGTCTCCGCGGTCTCTGGAGAAGCTGGCCGCGTATCTGGAGGAAGGGCCGGCCGCGCACGGTTGGGTGGAGGACCAGGTGTGGACTGCCTCGAGGGTGGCCACGCTGATCGGCCGGAAGTTCCACATCACCTACAGCGTCTCGGGGGCCACGCGCTTGATGCACCGGCTGGGCTTCAGTCCGCAGGTCCCCGCCCGGCGGGTTGCCGAACGCGACGAGCAGGCCGTCGCCGTGTGGAAGGAGGCGACCTGGGCGGAGGTAAAAGGGCGAGGGCGGCCTGCGGGGGCTATGTCTGCTTCGAGGACGAGGCCGGCTTCACCCGCAGGCCGCCCCGGGGACGGACCTGGGGCCGGCGAGGGATCACCCCGGTCGTGACGGTCAGCGGACGACGCTCGGGCCGGCTCTCGGTGGCCGGCCTGATCGCGATGCGACCAGGCTCGAGGACCCGGCTGTGTCACCGCTTGCGGACCCACCCGGCAGCCAAGGGTGCACGTCGCAGCATGGGCGAGCAGGACTTCATCGCACTCCTCGACGGAGTCCACCAGCTGGTCAAGGCCCCGATCGTGCTGGTCTGGGACCGCCTCAACACCCACGTTTCCCGCAGGATGCAGGGCTTCGTCGCCGAGCGGGAGTGGCTGACCGTGTTCCTGCTGCCCGCCTACTCACCCGATCTCAACCCGGTCGAGTGGGTATGGGCACACGTCAAACGAAGCCTCGCCAACCTCGCCGTCATGGCCCTCGACCGCCTCGAAGCCCTTGTCCGCAACCGCCTCAAACGCCTTCAATACCGGCCCCACACCCTCGACGGCTTCATAGCCGGCACCGGCCTCACCCTCGACAACCCGGCCTCACCCTGATGAGCCGAGGTCAGTAATAGGAGGCAGCGCGCTGTAGCTGTCCGGTGCCGATCGACCCATCCCCTGATCGTTTCTGCGGTGAAACCCGACCCTCGGCCGGGCAAGTTGTGGCCTCCGGGCCTGTCCCTGGCCGCAGGGGTACCGCTATAACCCACTGCGTGATCAAGAACGTGCTACAGCGTGGCGATCCGGGCGGACTACTGGGCCGCGCGGGTGGTCATGTCCATTGCAGGAACGATCAAGCTCCGGGCGGCCCCTGCTCACGCTCGACGGGTGTGGAACGTTGTCAGCGCAAGCCCGAAACGCGACCGCGACACTCAGGAGGTGTTCGGCAAATGGTCACCGCACCAGTGCTCTGGAACAAAGATAAGGCGTACCTGTTCGACGGCGGAAACTACTACCGCTACGACGTCACCAAGGACAAGGTAGACCCCGGCTACCCGAAGCCGATCGCCGGCAACTGGCCAGGGCTGTTCACATCCCGCGTCGACGCAGGCGTGGTGTGGAACAACGGCAAGGCGTACTTCTTCCGCGGCTCCGAGTACGTCCGCTACGACATCGCGGCCGACAAGGTCGACGAGGGCTACCCGAAGCCGATCACCGGCAACTGGAAGGGACTGTTCCCGGACCACATCGACGCCTCCGTGGTGTGGAACAACGGCAAGGCGTACTTCTTCCGCGGCTCCGAGTACGTCCGCTACGACATCGCGGCCGACAAGGTCGACGAGGGCTACCCGAAGCCGATCACCGGCAACTGGCCCGGCCTGTGGGCGTCGGACCTCGACGGCGGCGTGGTGTGGAACAACGGCAAGGCGTTCTTCTTCCGCGGCTCCGAGTACATGCGGTATGACATCGCGGCCGACAAGGTCGACGAGGGCTACCCGAAGCCGATCGCTGGCAACTGGCCCGGCCTCCCCTAAGCGCGGTTCCCGACTACCCGCGTATGAGGGGAGCCTCCACCAGGGCTCCCCTCCCTCGACGACGACGACGACGACGACCTACCGACCGTCGCCGCCAGCCGGGCCGTGGCGGTTTCCTCGGCTCGATAGATTTCCTGAACCCCCGACACCGGTCATGCGCCTTTGCCAGCAAGAGGACGGAGTTGCCCTCGACGGCTCAAAGAGCCACCACGGGGAAGATGGCGACCATCCGGCATGCATACCGCACACCTCGAATGACGCTCCCCGCCAGCTGGCGGCTACGCCTGGGACGCAGCCCGGCGTGAGGCGTACGCGAACGACCAGGCGTCTCCGCTGACGTTGATCGCGGTCACCGCGAAGTCGAACCGGTCCAAGGCCGACAAGGACCCCGCGCAGTGGCTTCCCCCGGCCGGCGGCTATCACTGCGAGTACGTCGCCCAGTGGACCGCGACGAAGCTGCGCTGGAACCTCGCCGCCGACGACGCCGAACGCCAGGCCCTGCTCGGCGTCGCGGAGGACTGCCCGAACACCACCGTCGTCTACGAGAGCGCACCCTGACGCTCCCGGCGTGCTGGGAGAACTCAGTCGCAGGAGTGCGGGCGGGTCTCGGGCTTGCGCACCGTGAACTCGCCGTCGCGGTACTCCACGACGAGCTCGGGTTCCCCGCCGGGCGCGGCGACGGCCTGGTGGTGCAGGTCGGAGCGCGCCCGGCCGGTCAGGGGCTCGCATCGCCAGTGGGGGTGGGAGCCGATGAGGCAGAAGAGCCTGGTCAGCTCGCTCCGGAGCTCGGCCGTTCCCGTCGCCGGCTGCAGGGCCAGGCGGTTGAAGGTGCGGATCTGCTGCTGCTTGAGCTTGATCAAATCCTCCGGGAAACGGTTTTGCGCCATGGCTTGATTACATCATTTGTTCGATTTTCGGTCCGGGTGTGGCGTGTGGCCGCGTCAATTCGAACAGACGTACGATGTCGTCATGTCCTTCGACTTCCCTCCCCGTCTGCGGGCCCTGCAGGCACAGCTCCACCGCGTCCGCGCCGAGCACACCGCCCTGTGCTCCACCCTGCCCTGGTCGGCGGAACCCCTCCCCGGCTGGACGGTCCAGGAGGGCCGCTACTCCCCGCGCGGCGACGTACCGCCGAGCCCCGGCTACACCCCGGAGCAGCAGGCGGCGCTGGGGCAACTGGAGGGACGACTGCGGCGGCTGACCGGCGTCGTGATGACGGACGCGTTCTGGCAGAGCGTCGAACGCGAGAAGGTCGTGGCCGCGCGGATGGCGCTCAAGCGGGCTCACGAGCCGGCTGCGGGGTAGCTGCCGTGGCCGGGCGTGATCCGCGCGCGCTCTTCCCACCGGATCTGGCCCGGCTCGAGGTGGTGGAGCGGCAGCTCCAGGCGCTGCTCGTCGAAGTCCGCACGCTGATCGCCGAGGCCCGCCGCGATCAGCGCCTGGCCGAGACCGAGCACCGTCCCGTGCCCGAGGTCGAGTGGCGGATCCAGTACGGCATCGGCGCGGTACGCCGGCCCGTGATGGTGCACACCGGGGACTGCTCCATGGACATGGCGCGCTCCCGCCCCGCCTCCCGCGAGCAGGCCGTCCAGGCCCTCGCCCAAGGGGTGGAGGCGTGTGCGATCTGCCGGGCCGACTCCGGGCTGGGGATGCTGGAAACCTGAGCCGACCGAGTGCCCGCGGCCCGGCTACCCGACCACAAGTGGGACAGAGGCGGGCGGGTAGGTTCCCTGGTGCGGGGTGCGGCCTGGCCATCCAGGCCGCGACGGGGCCGCACCCCGCGCACCCCCATCCGCTTCCGCACTCACCTGGGCGTACGCGCCCCGCAGCCGTCTTCCGCTGGTGCGACCCTGGGTTCAGGGGCCCAGGCGGAAGGTTCCGACGTGCGACCCATCTGGAGCGGCGCCATCTCGTTTGGCCTGGTCACTTCTCTGAACTACCAGTGCTCCCCGGTCGTCGATCAGAGCAGCCGATGATGATGGCGGGGCTCGTAGTCCGTGGTGAGGCGAACGATGCAGCTGAGAAGCCGTATCTCAACCGATCATGGAACGTGCAGGTCGAACAGTGTTCCTGGTCGGGTGATCTTCCGGCTGTACGCGCATGAAGGCAGGGCCTCTCGGTAGCTCGGGGATGCGAATCTGACCGAGCGATGCCGGGAGGCCCTGTTGTCGTTGTTGTACTCGCCCGCGCCTACCGAGTTCAACTCGTCCGCCGTGTCGTGCGATTGCCTCGCGCACGTGTACGGCAATGCGGCTGATCATCCGGACCGGGAACGCTGGTATCCGTCGGACATGACGGACGCGGAGTGGGCGGCCATCCGCCCGCTGCTACCGGTGCCAGCGTGGCTTCAGGGCCGAGGCGGGCAGCCCGAGGGCTACTGCCACCGCCAGATGTTGGACGCGATCCGCTACCTGGTCGCGGGAGGGATCTCCTGGCGGGCGATGCCCGCGGACTTCCCCGCCTGGGGCCGGGTCTATGCCTTCTTCCGCCGGTGGCGCGAGCACGGACTGATCACCGAGTTCCACGACCGGCTCCGCGGCCGGGTGAGGGAGCGCGAGGGCCGCCAGGCGGAGCCTTCGGCAGGCATCATCGACGCGCAGTCGGTGCGGGCTGCAGCCTCGGTGCCGTCCGGGTCACGCGGCTATGAGCTCGCAACACGATCATGAGTCGGGCTTGTTGAGGCGTCTCCAGCAGATGAGGCTGCAGGCAAAGGAGACGAACGCGTCGTGGAGTTCGGTGCGGCGTTCCCATCGGACGGCGAGTCGTTTGAACTGGTGGAGCAGGGCGAAGGTCTGTTCAACGACGTAGCGGAGCTTGCCCATGCCCTTGATGTTCGGGGAGCCCTTGCGGGAGATTACGGGCAGGATCCGGCGTTTGCGCAGCTCATCGCGGTTGGGGTTGGAGTCGTAGCCCTTGTCTCCGAGCAGGGCCTCGGGACGCCTGCGGGGCCGGCCTGGCCGACCCGCCACCGGCGGGATGCCGTCGACCAGGGCGAGGGTCTGGGTGACGTCGTTGACGTTCGCCGCGGTGGTGATGACTTTGAGCGGGGTGCCGCGTCCGTCGCAGATCAGGTGGTGTTTGCTGCCCGTCTTCCGCCGGTCGACCGGTGACGGACCGGTGTCAGCGCCCCCTTTTTCGCCCGGATGTGGGAGCCGTCCACGCAGGCCCTGGACCAGTCGAGCCGGCCTGCCGCGTTCAGCTCGGCAAGGAGAATCCGGTGCAGCTGGTCGAAGACCCCTGCCTGCTGCCAACGCTCCAGTCTTCGCCAGCGGGTCTGTCCGGACCCGAATCCCAGCTCAGGCGGCAGGAGTTGCCAGGCGATGTCGTTGCAGAGCACGTACAGGATGCCCTGCAGACACAGCCGGTCAGCTACCGGTCGAGGCCCTGGTGACCTCGTCGGCCAGGGCGGCAGCAGCGGCTCAATCAGTGCCCACAAGTCGTCGTCCACGATCCACGGCCGAGTACTCACACCCTCCCAAACGGCCGAATCATCACACCGGTCACGCCCAACCAGGACATCTCACCAAGATCGTGTTACGAGCTCTGATGAGGTGACCCCCGGAGTGCGGACACAAGGGTTCATGCTGCGAGTGAGAGTTTAGCTGTCTTGTAGTGCTGCTGTTCGAACTCGATCGGGGAGAGGTAGCCCAGCGCGCTGTGGCGTCGGCGGGCGTTGTAGTAGACGAGCCACTCGAAGATCTCCAGCCTCGCCTGACGGAACGTCGAGAACAGCTTCCCGTGCATCGTTTCTCGCTTCAGGCCCTGCCAGAAACTCTCGGCCAGAGCGTTGTCATAGCTCGAGCCGACCCTGCCCATGCTCCTGCGAACGCTGTACCGGTCGCAGACCTGCGCGAACGCGGCCGACGTATATTGCGATCCGCGGTCCGCGTGGAAGATCACTCCCGCGACGTCACCTCCGCGGGCCGCGACCGCAGACTGGAGCGCCTCGATGACGAGCCCGGCGCGCATGTGCGGGGCCATCGAGTAGCCGAGCACCCGGCGCGAGCGGATGTCGATCACGCAGGCGAGGTAAAGCCAGGCCACTCCGACCTGCACGTATGTGATGTCACCGCACCACTTCTCGTCCAGAGCGCCGGCGGTGAAGTCCCGCTGGACCAGATCCGCCACCGGTGGCGCGAGCCGGTCCGAAACCGTAGTGCGCTTCTTCCTGCGCAGGTGACGGCCGACGATGCCGTGCTTGCGCATCAGCCTGGCTACCCGCTTGCGGTTGACCGTGTGGCCGAAGCCTCGCAGTTCGGCATGGACGCGAAGCGCGCCGTAGTTCCCGCGGTGTTCGGCATGGATTTCACGGATCTCCTCGACCAGGGCATCCTCGGCAGCCTGCCGTTCCGCCCTCGCCTGGGCGCCGGCAATCCACCGGTAGTAGCCCGAGCGGGAGACTCCCAGCACCCGGCATATCCGCTTGATGCCGAACGTGTCGGCGTGGGCGGAGACAAAGTCCCAAGCGGCGGTCTTCACTTCATCTCCCGGGCGAAATACGCCGCTGCCCGGCGCAGGATCTCCCGCTCGAGCTGCCATTCCTTCTCCGCCTTGGTCAGCCGGGCGTTCTCCGCACGCAGTCGGGTCAGCTCGACCTCGGTGTCCTGTGACGTTCCGGCGCCGGCCGGCGATGCGTCGGCATCACGCACCCAGGTCCGCAAAGTCTCGGGGTTGACATTGAGATCGGCCGCGACGTCCCGATACGTCCGCCTGCCCGCCGAGGCCCGCCACAACGCGATCGCGTCGGACCGGAACTCCGCACCGTACTTCGAGGGCCTTGCCACGTGGATCTACACCTTCCAGGATCAACAAGATCCATTGTCAGGCGTGTCCACACCACAGGGATCACCTCACCCACTCCCCACCCCTCCGGCGGGCTCGGCAGCTCCAGCCAGTCGAACTGGATCTCCTCGCCGGGCGGATGCGCGATCACCGCGACGTTCCTGCCGGTGGAGGCGTGACAGGGCTCGCAATGCGGCCGGACCTGATACCGGCGCAGGGCCCGAGTGAAGGTCGAGTACGCGCCTTCATAACCCAGTTCGGACACCTCGTCGAACAACGTCGAGGCCCACAAATGCGGATCGTCGGCGAGGCGCTGGCGGCAATAGGGCAGGAACGGCACGAACGCGTCCGGGCCCTCGCGTCGCTCGCCGGGGGTTCGCTCGCCGTTCAGATAGGCACGGATCGTCTTGCGATCACGGCCCAGATGCCGAGCGATCGCCGAGATCGTCCATCCCTGACGACGCAGAGCATGAGCGTCCAGGTCTTCCTCCCGAGTGAGCATTCAGGCCCCCGAACAGGCCGAACTCGTAGCTCACGCAGGCTCTCCACGACACGCCGACACCAGCTCGACACGCCGGGAGGATCACACAATGGATGGGGAGATCAAGAGAGCAGGTTTGCCCCACCCCAGAGCGACAAGTGGGGAAATCCAAATATCCCCATCAGTTACGCCGCCGTAGGAGCCTCGACCAGCAGGGAGCCACCGTCCGCCAAGGCAATCCGAGCCAAGTAAGTCAAGGCTCCTCCTTCGCCCGCGGCCACCCATCAATGTGATCGTCATCGAGAACGGCAGCTGCTGCATCCAGGGTGGGCCGGACGCATGATGCTCTGGCTGCCCATTTCGTGCTGTGACGAGGTGCGCCAAGGTCAGCGCGGCGGAGCACCGTCCGTACGCACACCCGCCGGGTCCTCGTGCCGCCCGGGAGCCTGGGCGGGTACGGGTAATCGGTTTAAGGTCCGTAAGGCGCCTTACGGAGCGACTGGGCGGCTCAGGGAGTCGGGAATGGCGACAGGTTCGGCCCGGCGGGTACGGGTCGGCCCTGTCGTGTGCGGCACTCGCGCGGCAACGCAGTGCTGCTGTGTCCCATCACTCCTAGCAGGGCGCAGCCGACTTCGGCGTCCTCGACAGCATCGCACCGCATCGACCACCGAGCCCGGGCCAATCACGCCCCGTCCGTCATTACCACCGCCACCACCCACACGCCCCGGGCAGACGCAGGCCGCTCAGGTGAGGACGATCCCGCACAGAGCGATCAAGGCGCCCATGAACCGGTAGAACCCGGCTGACGCCACTCGCCTGGGCGAACCCAGTTCCCCTCGTGCGGGCATCGCGAGCTCGGCGTGGGCCGCCGCCTGGCGTTCCAACGAGGCGGCGGCGCCGCGGATGTTCAGTGCGACCCAGCTGCCCACAAACCGGGAAGCCAGTGGATCCCGGATGAGCGCCGCTTCTACGAGGATCTAGATCACTGGAATCGGTCGAGGGGCTCAGAACGTGTAGGTATGAACGTACGCGCGAGCGCCGTCGGCAGCCGTGCCCGCGCTTGGTCAGCTTCTGCCGAGGATCTATTTCCGAGGGCTGAGTGACGGTTGTGGTGTCCGCAGGAATGCCTGGATCTCGTCGGTTCCGGGCGCGTAGCCCTCCGATGTGTCCACGACGAGGGTCGGGACGTCGAGGCTGATGGCCTTGAACTGCTCGGGGTCGTAGGCGCCGGCTGCCATGTCGGCGAGGAGGGCCTGATCACCGTGGGCCGCCCGGTGGCTGTCGGTGCGGGCGCGTTCGGTGATGCGTTCGGTGATCGTCGAGGTGGGCGTGGTGCATCGGATGATGCGGAGGTCGGCGAGGTCCAGGAGGGGCTCCAGGCCTGGTCGCCAGAGCCGGTCCTGGAAGGCCGCCTCCGCGACGAGGGTGACCCCTGCCTGAAGGAGGACGGTGATGGTCTTGAAGAAGAGGTCCAGCGTAGGGATGTTGAGGGGGTCGTCGCCGGCGGTCTGGTGATGTGGGGTGCTCATGACCATGCCCTGTTTGATCTCGTCGCGGATGATCGCCGGGCAGCCCAGCTGCTGGGCGAGGGTGCGGGCGAGCGTGGTCTTCCCTGTGGCGGGAGGGCCGCTGACTACGACGAGGGTCGGACGGTTTTGCATGGGCGGCACTCCGATGCAGGCAATCACGGCTGGGCGGGACGGAGATCGGGGGCGCCTGGCGGCTTGTGGAGCTGGAAGGCGATGAACCCGGGCTGGTGGGCCAGTTTCTCGTACTCGGTCGGGTGGTGGCGGGTCATCGAGTGGGCGGGGCGGTGTTCGACGAGGCGGTCGACGGCGAGGCCCGCGGCGGTGAACTCGTCGAACCATGTCTGGAGGGGCTGACGCCAGTAGCGGTGGGTCATGCCGTCGGACCAGGATTCCTCCACGTGGCGGGCGTCGAAGTAGCTGCCGCCGTCTGCGAGCCAGTCCGCAGTGGGGTGGCTGGTGGAGATGATGATCCTCCCGCCGGGCCGTAGGACGCGTGCGATCTCTGTCAGGGCGCGGACACGGTCGTGGGCATAGTGGAGGACCAGGGCGAGCAGGACGATGTCGAAGCTGGCGTCGGCGGCCCAGGTGAGAGGCTCGTCGAGGTCATGCTGGCGGATGCGGGCGAGCGAACCGAGGCGCTCGCGGGCGAGGCGGACCATGTCCGCGCTCTGGTCGATGCCGACGGTGTCGGCTCCGCGCGCGGCGAGCTCGGAGAGGTACAGGCCGGGGCCGCAGCCGCCGTCCAGGATGCGCAGGCCGTTCACGTCGCCGAGGAGTTCGAGGACGGTGGGGCGGTCGTAGTGCGCGTTGTAAGGGCTGATGGCGGCCTCGCGGGCGAAGGTGTCGGCGAAGCCGTCGTACGGTGCGTCAGCGGGCTGCATGAACGGCTCCCTTCAGCGGGATATCGGCCTCGGGAATCTGCCCGGTCCGGGAGGCGAGGTCGTTGGGGAGTAGACGGTCGAGGAGGGCATGGTCGGGCGGGCGGTGTGCGGTGAAGGTGGCGTGCAGGCCGCGGACGGCTTGTTCGTAGACGTGGGCCGGCGCGGGCAGGCCGAGGGCGATGCGGCCGTCGAGTCGCTGGTCGAAGTGGCGGAACCACTGCCGGTACTCCTCCGCGAGGTCTCCGACGGCTGGCCAGCGCCGGTAGAGGGTGTCCCGGGCGAGGGTGAAGGGGGTGGGGCTGGTCCGGTAGGCGGAGGTGACCGCGCCGGGGCGGGGGACCTGGTGGTAGACGCTGGTGATGCTGTCGAGGCGGGCGAAGCGATGGCCGGCGGTGTGGTGGAGGGCGAGGAGGAAGTCCCAGTCCTCGCAGTGCTGCAGCGTCTCGTCGAAGCGAACCGGGGAGGCCGCAGGGTTGCGGGCGACTATCGAGCCGGTGTGAATGGTGTTCGCGATCCCGAGGAACGTTGCGTCGAAGGGGTAGTCCTTGCGTGGCAGGCTGTGGGTGCCGCGTGGCAGGTCCTCGATCCAGGTGGGGCTGACGAGGGCCTGGCCGTAGACGGTGTCGGCCCGGCCGGTGCGCAGGGCGTCGTCGGCGACCTGAAGGTGGTGGGGCAGGAACACGTCGTCGTCGTCCAGGAGTGCGACGTTCTCGCCCTGGGCCACGGCCAGAGCGCGGTTGCGGGCATGGGAGACCCCGTACGGGGTGTCGCCGTCGAGGAGAGTAATGGGCATCTCGCGCTGCCAGCGGGCGATGACCTGCCCGACGGGCATGCCGCCGTCGCGGGCGACGATCACCTCGAAGCGGCGGTAGGTCTGGCGGGCGAGGCTGCGCAGGGCGCGGTGCAGCGGCCCGGGGCGGTCCCGCGTCGGGACGATCACGCTGATCACAGGGCACCCCGGACGCTCTGGCCGACGTGGCAGCTGACCTGGGACTCGGCCAGGGTACGGGCCGGCCGGTCACCTGCACCCAGGAACCGGGCGGCGGGGCGGGGTATGGCGGACAGGCGGTAGAACTCCGCGCGGGAACGCCCGGCGGACCTGGCGCGGGTAGAGACATGAACGGTCCACCGCTCGCGGCCGTCGCGGTCGACGATCAGGGCGCGACCGGCCTGAGCGTCGCTGATGAGGACCGCGCCGTCGTCCAGGCGCTCGCAGCCGCCAGCCATCTCGCAGAACAGGCCCGGCTCGTACCGCCAGGTGACGCACTGGGTCAGCGGCTCGATCTCCAGGACCCGGGAACGGCTGAGGGCCCGGCCGTTGTCGAAGACCAGGATCGTGCCGTCAGGCTGCACGGAGGGCTGGTGCTGGCCGGACAGTTCGCCGGGCCCCCACCACCAGCGCACCGCACGGGCGCCGAGGTCCAAAACGGCGATCAGGTTCAGGTTGCGCAGCGAGACCAGGACGTTCCCAGCCGCCCACAGCCCGGCGGGATGGGCGGTGGTGAGGATCTCGACGGTGTTGGCGTGGAGGATGTCGCTGGGCGATCCGGGCCGGGCCCGCAGCAGGCGGGAGACGTCGCGGCCGCGCCTCCAACCGTTCGCTCCTTCCAGCCGCAGGGCGAGGACGGCAGGATCAGCGGTCCGTCCGGCCACGCGATGCTCGTCGATCACGCCGGTGATCAGAGCCTCCAGCCGGGGGTCGGTGGTCAGGATTTCGTACAGGGAATACGCGGCCCGCAGTAGCCCGTCCGGGCCGAGGACGGTGACGGAGTTGTCCAGCAGGACGTGGGAGCCGCCGGTGCAGGGCACGGGGCGGGGTTCCTCGGTCAGGACGTAGATCTCACCGGCGGGGCTGAGGGCGAGGTCGTGGTGGGCAGGGAGGTCGGCCCGCCAGGTGAGGGTGGAGTCCGGGGCGAGCTTGAGCAGCGCGTGCAGCGGCACCATCGCGTACAGGCTGCCGTCGGGCCCGACCTCGACGTGGTTCCAGCCCCGCAGGTAGGAGGGCGGGCTGGTCTCGATGTCGGGCTGGCCGATGGGGCTGGACCAAGCGTGGACGAGCCGCGCCCGGTTGTCGATGACGCACGCGAACGGGCGGGGGTAGGAAGCCGACGGTGAGAACACGTACAGCTGGTCGACGGAAGACGGCATCGAAGTGGCTCTCCTTCTGCGAGACGTCCCCGGGCGGGCCCGGGCGCTGTCCGGGGTCATGACGGAAGGGGTGCGGCGAACTCGCGGCGCACGGCGTCGGCGAGCCGCCGGGCGACTTGGTCGGCCACCCGCTCACCGACCCCGGCGCCCGCCCCAGCCGCGGTGTAGACGATGCCGCTGCTGGTCGCGGTGTCGGCCGGCTGCGGGTACAGGTGGTAGCTGATCCGGCGGGGCTGCTCCACGCCGCCGTCGGCGGTTAGCCGGTCGGTGCGGACGGCGTGCGGGCTGATGTGCATGACGAGGCTGGACTCGACCATCCCGGCATGGTGGTCATCCTGGCGGGCAGTGCCGCTCTCGCGGGCGAGGGCGTTACGGAAGTCCTCGCCGACGACGTCCCACCAGTTCACGATCATCACCCGCACGCCGGGGCTCCGTTCGGTCAGGTCGCGGGCGGCCTCGCACAGGAAGCTGATGTTGTCGATGGCCGAGTTGACCAGGAGCAGACGGCGGTAGCCGTGACGCACCAGAGAGGCGAGGACCTCGGTGACCACGGCCGTGAAGGTGTCGCCGCTGATGCTGATGACGCCGGGGAAGGTGCCGCCGAGCCGCTGGGAGGGAGTGGCCACGCCATAGCCGAGGGTGGGTGCGACGCGGCCCCCGATGTCGTGAGCGAGCCGGCGGGCGAAGTGGTCGCTGATCATGGTGTCGGAGCCGAGTGGCAGGTGCGGGCCGTGCGGTTCAAGGGCGCCGACGGGGAGGATGACGTGGTCTTCCGGGCCGGGTTGCAGGTCGGGCCAGGCCAGGTCGCTGATGAGCACGAGAGCGGATTCCCTTCCAGAGCGGGTCGGTAGATCAGGCGTCGGTCCAGCCGAGGCTGGGGACCGTCTCAGGACGTAGAGGGGCGGCGATCTGGAGGTTGAGGAAGTCCTCCTTATTGCCGCAGCCGCCAGCGGCCGCGCACGGAGCCCAGCGGTCGGGACGCAGCGGCAGCTCGAAGCCGTCGGTCAGGACGCTGCCCAGAGCCGGGCGCTCCTGGGCTGAATAGTTGGAGCAGCGGTAGGCCTGGCCATGGATGTCGATGAACACAGCGTCGTAGCCGGCCCGGCAGGACATCCCCTGGCAGGACGTCAGTGCGATCAGGGCCGTCTCGGCGAGCGCCCGGTTTCCGCCGAGGCCGGCCAGCGTCTCCAGGGCACTACCGGCCTTGAGCGCGGGCACCGCGTTGGACGGATCCTGCGGGTCGGTGGCAGTGGTCGGGTCGTAGCCGAGGTCGACGTTGAACCGCAACCCAGCTGCGCGGGCGGCCTCCCCGGCGCGGGCCACAGCGTCCGCGTTGTCTTCGAACAGCAGGGCGTTGACGACGACGAAGCAGCCGAAGGTCTCCTGTGCGAAGGAGGCTGCGGCGATGAATCGGCCAAGGTCGGCCTGGCCATCGTGCCAGGTCAGCCACAGGGAGAGCTTGCCTAAGTTGGCCGCTGCCTCCAGCCTGGGTAGCCGACGGGGCATCAGGATCGCGTTGGAGACCAGCTCGACATGCTCGACGCCGTTCTGCCGGGTCAGCCAGGCAGCCCTCTCCAGGAAGAAGGGGCTCGCGAACGGCTCGCCGAGGGTGCCGAGTCGGACCTTCACCGGGTAGGGGCGCGTCCCGATCCAGGTCACCACCCTCTCGTAGACCTTGCGGTCCTCAGGGTTCTTCCAGTCGTGGCGACGGCTCTTGGCCCAGTCGCCGATGGACACGCAGTAGTCGCAGGCCAGATTGCACAGCCGCTGGCCGGCCACGTACCAGATCCGCACCGGATCACGCATGGGAGCCCTCCCTCTATCCGAAGGTCGCGATCGGCCTGAAGTCCCTGGCGGGGAAGTCGGGCAGCTGGTTGTGGCAGCGTCGACACAGGAAGTCCTCCGGGGCCTCGTCGACGCCGAACACCTTGCGGCGCAGCGCGACCGCCGGCTCGCCGGACAGCAGCTCGTCGATCGAACCGTCCCCGACGTGCCCGAACACCTCGCGCTGGTAGTAGTCGTTGCAGCACAGGAACAGGGCCCCGGTCACGGAGATGTTCACGTGCTGCACCGGCCAGCCGCAGCCGGTCAGCCGCCCTTCCACCCGGACGCCCTGGGCGTACTCGCCGCCCAGCTCACCGGCCCGGTCACACGTCAGGCTCGGGTACACCTGCGCGCCAAGCGGAACGAAGTGCCGCTCGACCTCTTCGAGGTTGCGCTCCCGACGCGCGCCGACCCCGTTGACGACGACGTGCACCGGCAGCCCGGCGCGCAGGGCAGCCTCGGTGTTGCCCATCGTGTGGTGGTAGCTCCGTGACCCGGTGAGCTTGGCGAACTCGGCCTCGTCGACCGCGGGGATGTTCACGATCAGGTCCTTCAGCACCCCGGTGCGCTTCAGATCCTCGATCTTCGCCGTGGTCAGCGCGGAAGCATTCGTGTACAGAGCAAGTGGCATCCCGTGATGGGCCAGGACCTCCAGCCTTTGTGAGAGGTACCGGTCCAGGGTCGGCTCGTTGAAGAACTGGAACGTCACGTACGAGGCGCCGGCCGCGGTGAGCTTGCCGACGATCTCCTCGAACAGGCTCATCGGCATGGTCCGACGCGGCTTGGGGTCGGTCGCCACCGGGCAGGAGACGCAGCCCCAGTTGCAGTGGGCCGTCACCTCGATCTCCCCGGATTCGATCCGGTACGACCGGCACAGCTCTACAGGATCCTGTAGCCACTCTCGTGCCACCGCCGCCGCCACCCGGCTGGCCCCGAACCGGGCCGAGAGCTCAGTGCTGTCGTGAGGGCGTTCGGAGGCGTACCGCAGGAGCTGGAGTACCTCAGCGTCGTCCTGCCACACGATCACCCGGTCCAGACCCACGACCCCGAACACAGTGCTCTCCAGAGGCGGAGAGCCCGTGGGGGCCTCAGGCCCGGCGGTGTCCGACAGATACACCAGGTCGGAGCGGGTGCTCGGACGAACGCTGGAAAGGTACGGGGAGGTCTGCAGCATTGAGGCTGCCGCAGTCCCGTCCGGACAACCGTCGTGCACGAGTGACAAGGCGCCCGAGCGGGCACCAGCGCGAAACGGCATGAGAGGTCCCTTCATCTGCGAGGGGTCGGGGGACAGGTGCCAAGGCCAGGCACCAGGCCGAGCAGATCGTTCGGCCGATCAGAGGATCGAGTTTCGGGCACCAGCACGTCCGATGCGATGGCCAGACGGGGGTCCCGCGGGGGTCCCGCCCGCCGGAACGGCCCCTGGGAAACCACAGGGAGTGCTTGACTGATTACGTGACCGAGCATTCGCATCCGCTGGCTTACCGGCGCGCGCTCAAAGGCCTGACCCGGGTCGACTTGGCGAACCTCATCGCCGCGGCGGCGCAGCGCCGGGGACTGCGCTCGGGCACCGACAAGCACCGGGTCCGCAAGTGGGAAGTTCTAGGGGTCACCCCGGAACCCGAAACGCAGATCTACATCGCTGAAGCGCTGGGGCTACCCGTCGAGCTGGTCGACCCCGGCAACTGGCCGAACTGGCTGCCCGGCAGCGACGGAGGCGTCGTTCCCCTCGGCCCGTCCAGCACCGTCACCGCCCTGCGAGAGGCCCTCAACACCGCCATGGAACGCCGCACCTTCCTCACCATCTCCGGCACCGCCCTCACAACACTGGCCGCCGCCTGGGCCACCAGCGGAGGGATCGCGCTCGCCGCACAGTCGGAGGGCAGCAAACTCGTCGGCGAGGACACGGTCAGCCTGCTGGAGGACACCAGCCGACAGCTCAACAGCCTGGTCACCGAGCAACGCCAGCACGTATCAGCCCTGCTGGACGCCCACCTCACGACCGTCACAGAACTCATCGCCCACAGCCGCTACGACCGCATCACCGGCCTACGCCTCCACACCCTGGCCACAACCCTCGCCCAGACCGTCGCCTGGCACCGCTTCGACCACGGCCACCACACCGCCGCCAGCAAACTCTGGATCGCCGGCCTCCACAGCGCCCACGCCACCGACGACCCCGACCTCGGCGCTGCCATGCTCGGCGACCTCGCCTATCAAGCCGCCTGGCGCAAGGACCACACCACAGCCGCCGGAATCCTCCAGCACGCCCTCAAACGCACCCAGCACCCCGCCGCGCGCTCCCTCCTCCACCTCCGCCTCGCCCGCACCCTCGCCGCGCAGGGAGAGAAGCAGCCCGCCCTGCATGCCCTTGCCGCAGCTGAGCACCACCTCGGCGCATCGTCCGGCCTGCCTCTGCCCGCATGGTGCGCGTGGATGTCCGAAGCCGACCTCGCCGTCGACTCCGGCCAAGCCCTCCTCGACCTCGGGGACGCCGCCCGCGCCCACCAGCTCATCGGCGAGGGCCAAGCCCTTCTGCCTGCCACCCGTGACAAGACCCGAGGAGTCTTCCTCGCCTATCAGGCAGCCAGCCACCTGAAGCTCAAGCAACCCGAACTGGCAGCCCACACCGCCGGAGAAGCCATCCGACTCTCCCGCCGAATCGGTGCCCCGCGCTGCGAACGACTCGTCCAGGAGCTCGTGCCCGAATTCCAGCCCTACCGCACCGCAGCCGGAGTCCCAGAACTCCTGGCCCTCGCCGCAGCCTGACAGCGGTGCCAGGCAACGAACGCAGGCCATCAGCCGGAAGCCTGCTGCCGGCACTGGGGGTGTCGAGGGCTGCACAGATGCCCAACGAGAGCTGTCACCAGGCGTGACGCGGTCTCGCGACGAGGCCACAACAGGCCCGCCATGTCCTCCTCCGGTACGGCCGGGACCGGCCGCAGCAGCCCCGGGGGTCATCTGGCGGTCGGTGGTGACATGGAGTTCAGGGGTTCAGCCGGAATCTCGTAGTCAGCTGGGCTTGTGTGGGGCGGTCTGCAGTTTGCGGCGGCGCCGGTGTTCGCGTTGTGCTTGGGCGCGGGCGCATTCGCGGGTGCAGTACTTGATGCCGGTGGTGCGGTTCTGTCCATATTCGGCGCGTCCGCGTTGGCGGACGAAGGCCCGCCGGCAGTTCTCGTTGGCGCATTCGCGGATGGTGGCGTTCTCGGCGAGGTGGTTGTAGAGCTGGAGGAACGTCACGGCCAGGAGTGTGGGGTAGCGGTCCTCGAGGCCGCCGATGCCGATACTGAAAGGCTCCAGGGCCGCGTTGAGGGTGCTGGCCAGGTCGCTGACCTTCAGCGCCAGCAGCTCCTCACGCATGTGGTCCAGGTCGCGCGGCCACGTCTCCGCCTTGTCGCTGTTGGCGGCCTGCCACTGGGCGAGCTCTTCTTCGGTGGCCTCGGCTTCGACGAGTGCGTCCAGTCCGCCCTCGTGACGCAGAGCCAGCCAGGTGGCGATGGCGTCCTGGGCCTCGGAGACGAACAGCGTCGCCAGCTCGCCGTAGAGGGCGAACGGCCCGCGCTCGGGGTGCAGGCTGTCCGCCAGCGCGGTGAAGTGCTCGTGTTCCTCGACGTCCAGGCTCAACGCCCCCACGCGGCCTCCCAGATGCCCGTAGGCGCGCATCATGGCGGCGACCGCCTCCAGGTCGGCAGGGGCGAGCTCCATGAATTCGCGCAGGTAGAAGTCCTCGGGCAGTGACACGGTGCCATCGCCGGGGGAGCGGAGCTGGGGGCTCCAGACGATCCACTCGCCATCCACCCGCGCGTCGGTGAGGGGGCTCAACTGCGGTGCGGGAACGGGTGTTCCGGGCCATAGCGTGGGACGAAAGCGTGGGTCAACGTATGCCGCCATGTGCGGCATCATAGCCAGAGATGAGGGAATACGAAAAGACAGCTGTTCGTATCACGCATGCGGAACTCGTCGGAGGGGAAACCACCGTGACGCAGTGGCAGCACCGCAAGGCTGTCGGGGACCTGCACGAACAGCGAGTCGCCGCCGCCTTGCACGCCAGAGGCTGGACCGTCCATCCCTGCGGACAGGGCACCTATCCCCATGCAGTCCGCGAAGCCTTGCGCCGGACCCGCTCCGCCCTGCGGCAGTTCCCCGACCTGATCGCCGCCCGCGGCAGCGAACTCATCACCATCGACGCCAAAGACCGCATGCCCAGTACCCACTCCGACCGCTACGCGATCAGCACCGCCACCCTCAACGCCGGTCTCCTCCTAACCGCCGCCCACGCACCAACCCCGCTCTACTACGTCTTCGGCGACCTCAAAGTCCTCACCCCCGCCGAAGTCCTCCACTACACCGACCACGCCCTGCGCCACTCAAGCGGCGCCTACCACCTGGTCAGCACCCACCGCGCCCACTCCTTCGACAACGTCTTCGGCCCGGCCGTCGCCCGAGCAGCCTGACCAGGCAGGGCCCTGGCCGAGGGGGCAGCCGGACGACGGTGGCGGGGCCCCGCATCACCGCAGCACCCCTCGGCCCCCTGGGAGCCCCGCTGGTCCGACACACCTCCAGACGCTGCAGCCCCTCGAACAATGCTCTTGGTGTTGCCCGTTGCGCCGTCAACCGCCCCGTCCGCGATGACAGCGGGAGTGGAATCGTCGGCGTCGCGTCAGGCGGCCCTGGCGGGGCGACCCGTGCGCGCCCGCGCGGTCGAGCCGGCCTGCCCCACCCCCTGGAACATGATCGTTTGCCCGGACGTGACCGTTGTCGACGTCGCCGAGCACCCCGCAGCACCCGCCCCCGTGACAGGACGCCCCGCACGGATCAGTCGCTTGACGGGCTGCCCCCGAACCGCGAGGACCGGCAGTTCGTGGTGCCGGGGGCGGATCGGGGCAGGAGGCCTCGCGCCGGTCCGGATGCTTCAGGGCCTTGGCTCGCGTCGGGTCCGCTCTCGCCCTGTCAGGCGCGGCAGGCCACCGTAGGGGCGTGGATCAGAGCCGGAGGTAGCTGTTGAGGTAGGTACGGGCCGCGGCTTCGCTGGGGCCGAACCCGGTTGCGATCTGCTCGATCGGTACCTGCTGGGCGGCGAGTTCGCCTGCCGCGTCCTGGCCGACCTGGGCGATGACGTACCGCAGGTCCGCCAGCGCCTTCAACGCCACCAGCGGCTGCTCGGCGGCCAGGCCGTCGAGCCGGCGGAGGAGTACGGTCAGGAGCCCGGTGAGCTCCGTGGGGAGTGGGACGGCGGCGTCGCGGATCACCGACAGGTGCGCGCCGTAGTCCGATATTGGCCCGGACAGGTCGACGTCCGCCTCGTACAGCGGCTCGTCCGCGGTCAGGACGGTCCAGTCGAGCGGGTACTCGGCCATTCCCCGCCAGCCGCAGGAGCAGCTGCCCCGCAGGACCGCGGCCCGCGGTCGGCCGAACCGGCCGTCGTAGGCGTGCCACTCGGTCGACGACGGCACATGCGGGCCGCTGCCCACGTCGAAGTAGACCGGTCCGGGCTCGCTGCCGTCGGCCAGCAGCACCCCCACCGACCCCTCGTGCGCGGCTCCCAACGCCTAGAGCACCCTGTCCACCACGATCACCTCGCTCCCAGCTGTGCGACCGGCCGCTCATCAGCCGACCCGCGACATCCAGGCTGCCCCGAGAGGTCCGGCCGCGTACCAGGATCCACCGAAGGGGGTACGGACATGTTGGTCCCGGCCCCATCTCCGGATTCGGGGCCGCCCGTTCCCTGCAGGCGGCCTTCTGAGGGACCGTCACAAGAGGTTGAGCTTCTCCTCGATGTGCTTCACCGTGCTGGTGACGTCGAGAAAGGTGACGCCGGCCGAGCCGATCGCTACGAGCGCGGTCGCTCCGAGGTGACGGGTGAGGACGAAGGCGAGGAGTGCGCCGAGAGCTCCGCAGAGGACGGCGATGAGGATCGCCATGACCTTGACGGTCCTCGTGGGGGTGTTCGTGGCGGGGGCGGTCTCCTGCGGGGCGGCAGGGGTGGCGGGCGTCTGGATGGTGGTGGGGTCGGTGGTGATGCGGGGCACGCTGAACCTCACTGGGGCGTTCGAGGGTGGTGGTCTTGGAGTGGAGTGGTTGGAGTTCCCCGAGGTGCCGGGCGTCGTGGGGCAGCACGCTGCGGGGTCGGTGGGCGCGGGCGCGGAGGCGTACCGAAGGTGAGCCCGAGCGGGCCGGCGACCGGGGGTCCCCGTAGCCGGCAGCGGCCGGGCGTACGCCGGTCTGGGCTGCGGCTGCCGGTACGCGATGTTCTCGAAGCCGTGGTGCAGAGCTACGGGCTTCGGCGCGTGGCGTCGGCCGGCTCCCGGTGGGCCTTGTCCTCGTGCGGCCGGTGTCCTCGGTGAGGCGGCCAGGGCGCGGTGCCGCGCCTCCTGAAGAGGCTTTGCCCCGGGGTGGGTCCGGTCCGGGCGAGCACCGAAGGGTGCCCGCCCGGACCGGATGCTGCCGTCAGCGGTGGGCGGGGATGCGGGTGTGCAGACCGGCGGCTCCTTCCCCGGCCGCTTCGCCCGGCACGGTCAGGGACGGGTGTGAGCTGCTCTGTTCGGCGAGGAGCAGGGTCAGCAGGAGACCTGCGGAGTGGTTCCGCAGCTCGCCGAACAGCAGGCACTGGGCATGCAGCCAGGCGGCCAGCCGGTCATCGGCGCCGGGAAAGCCGCCTGCGGCATCGAGGACTCTGTGCTCGGCGAGACGGTGGGCCTGCTGGTAGGAAGGCGTCGACCTTGAACGCCTGCGCAAGATGTACGCCAGCCTCCTACGCACTGCCACCGAACACGTCGACCGCCTGCAGGTTTATCGTCACCGACAACGACTCCCCTCCGATCGAGGGCATTCACCGGCCGCTGGAGCTGTCCGACACAGACCGACTCGTCCCCATGCCCACTGCCGAACTTGGTGACGCGCAGCCTGCAGACGCGCCGCCAGATGAGTGAGCGGGCGCCTGACGACCGCAGTGGGGCCGGACAGGAACACCCTGCCCGGCCCCGCTGGCCGTCGTATATGCCGACCTCATCCCGACCTTGGACAGCTGCGCCACCTGCTCCGGCGGTCAGCGACGCGGGCTGGCGGCGCTGATTGTCGACCCACGTCCAGAGTTCCAGCGATATGTCCTGCTGCGCCTGGTCCGCGCTGCAGTCCCCGCCCGGTGATCGTCAGCCTGCTGGCGGGGGTGGTGGTGCGGCCCGTGCGTGAACGTTCCGCAGTCCGCTTCATCCCGCTTCGGACGCCGTGCAGTGGCGGGAGTGCTCGACGCGCCAGAAGGCGGTGGCGGAGCTGCCGGGCCGGGAGTGCCCGCCTTGCCGGTCACAGCTACCGCCCTGGTAGCCCTCGTCGACTGAGCAACGGGCCTGCCGTGCGAGCACAGGTTTGGGCGTCGTTGTGGTCTGGGGCCGGTCACTGGTCGATGTCGTCGAAGAGGCTGCGTTGTTCCCCGGCACGCTGACGGAGCTGTGACATGCGTTCGCGAAGGCTCTGGGTATTGCTGGGCGTCCAGTCGCTGGCTTCTTCTGGCGGCTGGCGCATCTGCTGGTAACTGTCGATCGCCCAGTCAATTTTTGAGGCCGTGTCGGTGTCGTGCCTTTCCTTGAACACCTCTTCATACAACCGCAGGGCATCTTCAACTGGATCGTTGTCTTCGTCACCGGCGAACTCCTCAGCCCAGTCATCCACCATGACATTCAGGTGCGGGACAAGCTCTTGGCGCACATGCTCCAACATGGCCTCGCGATCCCCGTCGGTAAGGAGGACGTCCCATGGTCCTACGCCGCCTCCGGTATCGGCCCAATCGGCGTCAGGCGCCGCGACAGCCAACTCCGTCATTCGAGCAATGGTCTGCTGCCGGATGTCTTCGGGCAGTAGGCCCGCTTCGTGGAGGCGGGCCAGCACAGGCGGGCCAGGATCGTACGCGGTCGGGGCATCGAAGTTCACGAGCGTCGCGCAAATGTCAGGATCAGCTGTCAGGTATACACGCAAGAATCCCGAACCGGTGTTTTGCCGTAGGTAGGCGAAAACCGCTCGTTCGCGGTCGTGGTACTGCTGCCAGTTTTCTTCGCGTCCCCGGGGTTGCTGGCGGAGGGCGGCCACGCGGCGGGCTACATCCGCGTACAGCGCGGGCGGGATACGCAGCAGGGTGCCTCGATGCTGTTCGCTGTCGGGCGTGAGGCAGTCGGTGCGTGACAGAAGAGCCTGATCGGTCATGCCGATGAGGACCATGGGCATGAGGTGGGGCTGGGTGGCCAGCCAGGCGGCGAAGCCCTCCCGGAGAGTGGGGTGATGGAACGTCCAGTACTCCTGTCCGTCGGAAGACGTGTTGAGACGGAGGAAAGAGCCCGTGAGCGCGGTTAAGGCTCGACTGACGCCAGCCGGCGTGGATCCAGCCCGTTCGACGATGTCACTGTTGCCGGCATCGAAGACGATCGGGTTCGGAAGGCCAGTTAGCGCCTTGTCTCGGGCCGTGGCGTAGGTGAGCGCGAGCGCTGCGTGGGCGTGGGTGTCCAGCTGGTCGTATACATCGCGTAGCAATTGCTGAGAGTGGACCATGAACGTTGTGATGCCCTGCTGAGTCAGAGACAGACCGGAAGTGAACACCTGCAGCCCCAGGCGACGCGCGGCCTCAGGGCGAAAGGGTGCGGCGTCAGCAGCTGCTTCCAGGTGGGGCTTCATCCGAGCGCGCACGTCTGCGGGCTGGTCGCCAGCGGCGAGGTGGTTATACAGGATCTGCTGCCGTTCAGTGGGCGTGAGGTCGGCGACGTCCACGGTGACGAGCTGCTCGTCTAGCCGGGGATATGCGTACGGCTTCAACAGCGGCCGGGCTTCGTTGTAGATGTAGCTGCGGGAGGTCAGCACCACGCGGGCGCCGTTCTTGACCGCGCTCATTACATGCGGCAAATCACGTGCCCAAGCATGGGTGAGGTGTTCCTCGTGGCGGACAGCGCCGAAGGCATCGTCGAGCCAGAAAAACTGCCCCTTCTCATGCGGATTCCAGCGCTGCACAAGTTCTTCGGAAGTCCGGGCCTTGATGGCCGCGCAGCCCCAGTTGTCAGCCGCGCTGATGGCCAGCATCAACGCGATGACGGACTTGCCGACCGCCGGGTCGCCCAACAGCAGCACAAAGCCGTGGTCACGCAGCGCACGAGCAGCCTTGCGGTAAGCACCAGTGACGACGAACGTGGTCACCTGCTCGGGCGCGGACGCCATGAGCACCGAAGCCTGGGCGTATGCACGCTCGTCAAGGATCTGCGACAGGTCGCCGAGCCCGTAGACGCGGGGAACGAACATCCGTAGCCCGCGGTGCATGGCGATCATGTCGCTCAGCCACTGGCCGTCCAGAACCAGCGGATGCGCGACCCCACACGCGAGCAGCCGACGGCGGATCTCCTCCTCAGAGGTGCCGGTGACCCTCGCGTTGGTCAGGAGCACGTACGTTCCGCACACGCCGCGCTTCACCAGGGCGCTGACCTTATCGAACTCGTCTTCAAGCTCGGACGGGGCGAGCGTGGCGTCGGCCTTCTTGGTGTGCTTGCACTGCAGCACGAACGGCCCGGGTGGAATGTCTCGCACACCATTAGGGGCGGTAGGCGGCTGCCAGGTGCCATAGAACGCGCCATCCCGGCCCCCGTCGTTGGAGTCGGCGAACGCCTGCACCGACTGCCCCCATACCTCCCGCAGGACAGCCGCGCACAAGTCCTGGAAGGCCCGCCAGCCCAAAGTGTGCAGGGTAAACCGGGGCGAGCCGACAGCCACGACCTCGCCTGCGCTGCTCACGAGTCGTCCCTGCGGCCGGCCTCATAGTTGGCCAAAGCGGCCATGCCTTCCCACATGGCCTCATCGTTGCAGTCCGACACGGGGGCCTTCTCACGATGACGAATATTGGGGTTGAGGAAATGGAGCAGTGTCACACCGCTGCCCACTCAAAACCAAGGCGGGCCAGCGCTGCGAGCTGCTCGGGGGTGAGCTTGGCGCGCCTGGTCTATGTGTTGGTGAGCCATACTCCGAGCTTCACGGCATACTCCTGGCCGTCGACGGCGACGGCTTCTGTGTGCCCTGGGGACGGTCAGGGAGCCCGTGCGGGCCTTGCACTGCGCGAAGGCTGCAACGCCGCGCTCGAAGGCCCCGGGACCGCCCTTGCGGGCTTTTGCGGGTGTCTCCTGTTCCGGTGGTAGGGGCTGGATGCCGAGTTGTTCCAGGCGTTCGCGTTGCCCGTCCATGAGCCGTGCCCAGACCGTGTGCTGGCACTGCTTGGCGAGCCATCGTCCGATGCCCATGCCGTGGTGATGGTCTGCGGGGGAGTGTCAGTGGAGATTCGTCGGCTGGTTGTCAGCGGTGTAGCCCCAGCGATCTGGTAGTTCACACTGACGGGCCATGACGCATTGGTGCTGACACGAGTGACGAATGGCCACGTCGTTCTCATGCCGACCATCACGATGAACGACCAGCCGGCCTCGCCGACACGACCCGGCAGCAACCGGCACCCGCGGCCGCCGACGCGGTCAGACCGTCCCAGTTCCGTCGTTGCGTGATGTCAGTTCTCATTCATGTTGTGGTGGAGCCGTCGCTCTGACTCGCGGTGCCGCAAGCGGATGAGACACCGCGTGGTCGCTTCAGTGGGTGGCCAGCGGGCCTGACCTGTGCTGCCGCAGGTTAGAGGGGAGTCCCGCAGACGTATGGGGAGTTCCGGATGGCGTTTGCCGGATCTGGCCGTGTGCAGGGTGGGGTGTGCGTGATGATGGGCTGGTGAGTACCACCGCCGTCGTCAAGTCGTCCGTGTCCCACGAGCCCGGTCGCGCACTGTTCCCGGATCAGGTCCGGGGGCTGGAGTCGGTGGTCAGGCACCTGCAGCGCCCCGGTACCCGTGGCCTGTATGTGGCGGCGACGGGTACGGGCAAGACGGTCGTCGGGATCCGGGCCGCGCTCGCGCTGTCTGCTCGCCTGGTCCTGGTGGTGGTGCCCACGCTGGACCTGGCGGCGCAGACGGCGTTGGCGTGGCGGGCGGATGGCTACACGCGCCACTTGATCATCGTGTCCTCCATGGACACCGCCGGCCACACGAAGCTGGCGGCCGCACAGGTCGGCTCGACCGGCAGCCCGACCGCGCTCGCGGCGCTGCTGTCGGTGGTCGGCCCGGGCCCGGACCGGATCCCGTTTCTCACCGTGGTGTGCACCTACGACTCCCTGGACAAGATCCGCGACGCCCAGCACACCGGCCGCCCGGTGCCGCCGTTCGACCTGGCGATCATGGACGAGGCACACCGGATCGCGGGCCGCGCGGACAAGAAGTGGACGGTCATCAACGACGCCTCGGCCATCCACACGGACCGCCGCCTCTACATGACCGCGACCCCGCGCAGCTTTGCTGCCCCAGAGGTGGCGGAGTCCGCCAGCCTGATCCGCCCGCGCCGCCACCGTCCCGCCGCCGAGCCGGCCGACGCGTCCGCCAACTCGATGAACAACGAGGCCGTCTACGGCCGGAAGATCTTCGAATATCCCCTGGCGACCGCCATCGCGGACGGCCGAGCCGCGGACTACCAAATCGTGGTCCCCACCATCACCGACACCGACCTCCGCGCCGCCCTCAACCCTCCCACGCCCGGCAACACCGATGCCGCGGCCAGGGACACCGGCACCGCCCATGGAGAATCCGGGGACGGTGCAGCACGGACCACCGCGCTGCACCTGGCCGTCCTGAAGGCCATGACCCAGCACAGCCTGCGCAGAGTGCTGGTGTACTTCCACCTCGTCGAGGACGCCACACGCTTCACCCGCGAGCTCGGCCACACCCTGCGCCTACTCAAACGCAACGCCCCAGACCTGTGCCCGGACCTCGACCCGGCCCTGTTCTTCGTCCACGGAGACCACACCCCCGACGAACGGGCCGCCACCTTCGCAGCCTTCGCCGCCGCCGACCACGCCATCCTGACAAACGCGAAGCTCATCTCGGAAGGCGTCGACATCCCCAGCGTCGACGCCATCGTCTTCGCCGATCCCACCCGCAGCGTCATCCGCTGTGTCCAGGCCCTCGGCCGCGCCCTGCGCCTGGACGTCTCCGGGAAGACCGCCTCCCTGATCGTCCCCGTCTACCTCCCACCAGGCGCCGACCCCGAAGACATCCTCGGCACCGCCTACGAGCCGGTGTGGGCGATCACCACAGCCCTGGCGAGCCACGACCACCGCATCGTCGAACGCCTCCCGGACAAAGCGAACCGGCTCCCCAAAGAGACGAGCACGCTGGTCGCCAAGCGCTGGCACTTCGACTTCACCCTCCACCCCGAACGCATCGCCCGCGCCATGGACCTGATCGCGTTCAACCCCCACGGCCCGCTGACCCGCTCACGCCGCGCCGGCCTCGCCGCCGCACAGGCCTTCCACGACGACTACGGCCACCTCGACGTCCCCGCCGACCACACCGACCCGACCGGCTTCGAACTGGGCCGCTTCATCAACACGATGCGCGAAGCCGCGACAGCCGGCCGCCTCGACCCGGAGTGGATCGCCGAACTCGACGCGCTCGGCATGATCTGGGACAAACACCAGGCCGCCTGGCGCGCCCGCCTCACCGCCGCAGCCGACTACCACCACACCCACGGCCACCTCGCCGCCCCCGCCACCACCCCCATCGGCGCCTGGCTCGCCGAGCAGCGCTCCCACGCCGCCAAGGACCAGCTCGCCCCCCAGCGGGCCGCCGACCTGACCGCACTCGACCCCCACTGGCAACTCCCGCACGGCCCCGACTGGCACCGCAAATACCACCAACTGCGCCACCACCTCGAAACCGGCCGCCCCCTCACCCCCGACACCACCACCGGCAGCATCAACCTCGGCGGCTGGGCCATCCGCCAGCTCACCCACTGGACCACCCTGGCCACCGGCCAGCGCCAGCTCCTCGAAGCCCTCGGCATCACCCCGACCACCACCAGCCTGGCCCCCCGCCCGACAGCCCGCCGCACCTTCCCCCAGACCGTCCAGCTCCTCGAACTCTTCCTCCACCGAGAACACCGCGCCCCCACGGCCCGCGAAACCATCACCGTCGACGGCGACACCGTCAACATCGGCCCCTGGTTCGCCAAGACCCGCACCAAGATGCGCGCCGGCCAACTCGACCCCGAACACGCCCAACTCGTCGCAGCACTCTTCGACGGCGAATGGACCGACGAAGACCCTGCCCCGGCCTTCGCCTGACCCCGCCGACAGCAATGTCCGGACTGCGCGGCCCCACGATGAACAGGCCCCCCTCCCACAGAGGCACGGCCTCCGCATCCAGATTCCCGGAAAGTTTTGAGGGAAGGAAGCAGCAGGAGGACGGTAGGCCGATCGACGCTCCCGACACCTGTACGCTCACGCCTGCCATGATCCCGTCATGGCTGTCACCCTTGAGTTCTTCGTGGCACCGGACGATGTGTCAGCGACGGTCAGTGGGTGCCCTCGTTGCCGTCGTAGGTGGGGCCGGGGGTGCTGCCCCATGTGCCGTCTTGGGGTCCGCCGCTTGCTCCGATGACCCAGAAGCCGGTCAGTGAGATGACTGCGGGTGCCACGGCCAGGGCTTTGATCCATTTCCCCAGGGCGTCTTGGATGCCTTGGGCGGCAGAGCTGAGCATGATGACGGCGACGGCAGCCCATATCACCACGCATAGTGTCGCGCTGATGATCGTCCATCGCTTGATCCGGCTCATGGCGCCCCCACTTGTTCTTCATCTCATCTGCCGGTCCATCATGCAGCGCCTGCAGCCGACAGTCGGCCCCGCCCCCTCCACTACTCCTGGCTGGCGCGCTGCCGCGGGTCCAGGCCTGGGGGTGCGCTCTGGAGGCTTCGGGTGGAGGTGGTGACGTCGGGCGGGGAGCGTGACATGGTCATCTAGCTTGTTTTGAAGGTGACTTGGGGAGGGTCAATGGGCAGTCTGCCCGTGGTGCTGGGTTTCGCGGTGGTGTGGTTATTGATCGCGTTGGTACCGATGCGGAGTCCTTCCGCCCGTAGGGCGTGGGGGAGGGGTGTCCTGGGTGTCTCTGTTCTGATCGTGCTGGCCGCGGCTCTTTTCGGTGCCTCGGCGGATGTGGGTATCGGCTATGAGGGGCCGTCACCTGTATTGCTGGCGACGCTCGGGGCAGCGATCGTTGTGGCGCCTGGTGCTATCGCCGCGCTGGTGCGCAGTGGCAGAAGCAGTTAAGACTCCCTGCCCTGGCGGGGAGCGGATGTAGCCCTGGGGCGGTCTGTCGGGTGCATGGCCGCCATCAGGGCATGCACCCGACAGACCGCCCCGGAGACCCAAGCCTGGAGAGGGCAGGCGTAGCCGCCTGCTGCTTTCTGGGCTGGGTTGGGACGGGGTCGGTGCTGGCAGGCGTTTGCACGGCCCTTTTTCCCCGGCCGCCGGTTGGGCCGTGACCACCCCAGCGCAGACCGGGAGGTTTATGCCGTTGGGTTTCCCGTGCTGGAGGCTTCGCCACCGACCCCGTCGAAGTGGACCTTAGCCGGGGCCACTGACACCGCCGCCGGCACCCGACAGACCACCCAGGCCCTTCACCGCCGCTAGCTGACCCGCGGGAGCGGGCCTGGTCCTGGAGGCGGAGCCGGAAGGACCTGAAGGGGTGGGAGCGTCAGCGGACATCCCTTCATTGTCCGCGCTTGCGCGGACAACTGGTGGCGCGTCAGCGCCACCAGGCCGGCGCTTGCGCCGGCCCTTTCCTTTGACGGCCGCTTGCGGCCGTCGATTCCCGTGCTTGCGCGGGAATCTGGCGAAGCGTCAGCGAAGCCTGCCCGGAGCGCAGCGGAGGGCGTCGCTCTTCGGCGGCTTGCCGCCGAAG